>NZ_JBPKBI010000001.1:1131568-1192082 GCF_051388935.1 Yinghuangia sp. YIM S10712 | reverse complement strand
CCCCCCCCCCCCCCCGGGCCCCTCGTCCGATACGCATAGGCGCCCCGCGCACGTCCGGTCGGCCGTTAGCATCGGGGGCGGGGTGTGGGCCGGTTGGGCGGTCCGGGGCAAGGGTCGAGACGGAGTGGGGAGCCGCATGCGGGACGGCAGGTGGGTGACCGTCACCGACTCGGAATTCCTGCACGAGCGCCGAGGGCTGGAGGAGATCCGCAAGCGGCTGCGGGACGCGAACCCGTGGCGGGCCTGGTCGAACTTCACCTTCACGGCGCTCAGCGGCCATGTGCGCGAGGTCGATCTGCTGGTCATCGCCCCCAACGGCGTTCACCTGATCGAGTTGAAGGACTGGCACGGATCGGTCGAGTCGCGCAACGGCACATGGTTGCAGACGCAGCCGGGTGGCCGGCAGATCCCGCACGGCAATCCCCTGCACTTGGCCAACAAGAAGGCCAAGGAACTCGCGTCGCTGCTCGCGCAGAACGGTGCCCGGACGTGGGTGAGCGAGGCGGTCTGTTTCACGGACGATTCGCTCCGCGTCCGGCTGCCCGCGCACGACCAACACGGGGTGCACACGGTCGGTCGGCTCATCGCGATGCTGGAGGCCGCGCCTCGTGACGAGCGCCGCCGGATCGATCAGGCGAAGTCACGCACGATCGCGGGTGCGCTGGAACGCATCGGTATCGCGCGCAGCGACGCCGAGCACCACGTCGGGCCCTACCGGCTGGCCCGCAAATCGTTCGACTCCGGACCGACGTGGGCCGACTACCTGGCCCACCACAGCGACCTGCCGGAAGCCGCGCGCATCCGCGTATACCTGCGCGAGCGCGGCTCGGACGACGGGCAGCGCGCTTCGGTGGACCGGGCCGCGCTGCGGGAGGCTGCGGTTCTGCGGCGGTTCCGGCATCCGGGCGTCGTGCACCTCAAGCAGTACGACGCGTCCGGTCACTCGGCCGGACCGGCGCTGATCTTCGACTACCACCCCGAGACGCTGCGGCTCGACGAGTATCTGGCCCAGTACGGCGACAAACTCGACGTGCTCAGCCGCGTCGCGCTCGTACGGCAGCTCGCTGAGACGATGCGCTCGGCGCACGGCAAGCGTGTCTACCACCGCGCGCTGGCTGCCCGTGCGGTCCACGTGATCCCGCGCCCCCGCGCGGCCGGAGCGGATGGCGATCTGGCTCGCTGGCTCGCGCCGCACCTGCAGGTTTCCGACTGGCAGACCGCCGTCGAGCGAGTGTCCGGAGACAGTGGGACGGGCAGCCGCGACCGTCTCGCGCCGACAGCGTTCTCGCGTGCCGGCGAACACCTGGCCGATGGGGTCGATCCTTACCTGGCACCGGAGTTGACTGCTCCCCGGCCCGATCCGATCAAGCTCGACGTCTACGGGCTCGGGGTGCTGGCGTACCTCTTGGTCACCGGCCGTCCTCCGGCGGCGAGCCAGGCCGAGCTGATGGCGCGCTTCGAGAAGGGCGAGAGCCTGCTGCCCAGCGCGATCGTCGACGGCCTGTCGCCGGACATCGACGAACTGATCCAAGCGGCGACGGCGTACAAGACGGACGCCCGGCTCGACTCGGTCGACGACTTCCTCGAAATGCTGGAAGTCGTCGAGGACTCGCTGACCGAGCCCGCCGCTCCCGCCGAGCCGGCGGCTCCGGCCGCCGCCCCGGTCCCCGAGCAGGACCCGCTGGACGCGGTGGCAGGCTCGGTCCTCGCCGGGCGCTGGGAGGTGCGGCGCCGCCTCGGCACGGGCTCCACCAGCCGTGCCTACCTGGTCCGCGACCTCAAGGCCGCACCCGGCACCGCCTTCGGCAAGACCCTCGCCGTCCTCAAGGTCGCCACGTCCGACCGCGCCGCGGACATCCTCGCGCGCGAGGCGCGGGTCATGGCCCAACTCCGCCCGCACTCGGGCATCATCCGGCTGGTCGAGCCCGAGCCGCAGCGGATCGGCACCCGCACCGCGCTGGTCGTGGAGTACGTCGGCGACGAACGCGATTCGGCGCACGACACTTCGGGGCCGCCGAGCCGGCACCGACGCCGTGAGGAGACGGTCGCCCGGCAGCTACGCGACAGCGGACGGCTCCCCGTCGACCAGCTTGAGGCGTACGGCGATTACCTGTTCAACGCGGTGGACTTCCTCGAGGGCGAGGGCGTGTGGCACCGCGACCTCAAGCCGGACAACATCGCGATCCGCATCCGCCCGAACCGCACGCGCGAGCTTGTTCTCATCGACTTCTCGCTGGCCGGCCACCCGGCGACCGACGCCGACGCGGGCACGGAGGGCTATCTCGACCCGTTCATCGGCCGGTTGACCGAGCGGTCCAGCTACGACGCGCACGCGGAGCGGTACGCGCTCGCGGTGACACTCCACGAGATGGCCTCGGGCGAGTTGCCGGTGTGGGGTGACGGTCGGGTTTCTCCGCGGCAGACCGACCCCGAGGAGGAGCCGTACCCGTCGAAGATCGCGGCCGAGGCGTTCGACCCGGCGGTTCGTGACGGCCTGGTCGCGTTCTTCCGCGTGGCCCTGCACCGCGACGCGGCAAAGCGGTTCAAGGACCTCAAGCCGATGCGCGACGCCTGGAAGCGGGTCTTCCTGGCGATGGACGAGGCCAAGCCTTCGTCCCGGCGCTCGGTGCACGTGCCTTCGGCACGGACCGACACGGCGGCCCCGGACGCCGCCAACGCCGGGACGGTCGAAGCCGAGTCTCTGACGAGGATCCCCGACGAGCCGGAAGAGGGCACCGCGGAGCAGCAGCGCGACGCCGTCGCGCAGGGGGTCACTGCGGACACGCCGCTCTCCACGGCCGGCCTCAGCCCGGCCGCAGAATCGTTCGTCTACGCCCTCGGCGTCAACACGGTCGGCGACCTGCTCGCCCACAGCCAGCGGCAGTTGGTCAATGCTCCGGGACTCGGTGCCAAGACCCGCAAGGAAGTGCTCGCCCGGATCAAGCAGTGGCGTGAGCTGCTGTCGTTGCCGGTCGCGGCACCGCTCACCCCGGAAGGCCGCAAGGCCGCGCGGCGGGAGCTGGACGACCTGTCGTCCGCCGAGGCAGGCCTGGCGAACGCCGTTGTGGCGCGCGGCGGTACGGGCGCGCTGCCCGCGCACGTGCTGCGCTCGGTCAGTCTGGACACCTTGGCCACGGTGTTGGTGCCCGAGCTGAGGAAGGACAGCGGCAACCACAACGAGTGCGAGATGGTGCGGCGGCTGCTGCGCCTTCCCGACGCCGCCGGGAAGCTCGCGGAGAGCGGGCCGTGGCCGATCCAAAAGACGGTTGCCGACGAGCTGGGGCTCAGCTCGGGACGTGTGGCCCAACTGCTGAAGGCTCAGCGCACGCGTTGGAAGCGGCATCCGGCGATTCAGGCGCTGCGCGGCGAAGTCATCGAGCTGCTGCGCGACTTCGGACGCGTGGCGTCGGCGGCGGAGATCGCCGACACGCTCGCCGTACGCCGGGGCACGGAGCTGCCGGGCCGCGAACAACGCCGCGCACTCGCGCTGGCGGCGGTGCGGGCCGTTGTTGAGGTCGAGCAACTGGTGCCGGACGACGCGGAGTTCCGTCACGCGCCCAATCGTGAGGCGGACGACAAGGGTCTGGCCGCGGGTTTGCTCGCGCTCGAAGTCCGGGACGACGACGCACCCGAGACTCCGTCCGCGCCGGGGTTGCTCGACTACGCGCAGCGGCTCGGCAAGGTCGCCGACCGCCTGGCGAAGCTGGAGACTCTGCCGACCGCGGCCACGGTGCTCGGTGAACTCGGCGCCGTGACACCGCCAAGCACCGCGGTGGAGTGGGACGAGCGGCGCATGGTCGACCTCGCGGCGGCGGCGTCGCGTACGGCAGCGGCGACACCGCGTCTGGAGATCTATCCGCGCAAGCTGCCGCTGGTCCGCGCGCTGCGGTTGACGCAGGCCGGCCTGGTACGGATCATTCCCGGCGTCGCGACCGAACAGCAACCCGGGCTACTCCCCCGGGAGATCCACGAGCGGGTGCGGGCACGCTTCCCCGAACTCCTCGACAGCCAGGGCGCGTACGGCCTGCCCATCGGCGGCCCGCTCACTCAGAAACTGCGCGAGGCGGGCTTCGATCTGGAGTTGTCGCCGAGGGCGGGCGACGGGGAGCTGCGGTATGTGCCGCGCGACCTGGACAGTTCCTCCGATTTCCAGACCTCGCGCAGGCCCAGGCAGGCGACGGGGGTCGGCACGGCCCACCGGTATGTGGACGACCCGCAACTGGCCACGGCGGTCGAGTCGGAGGAGCGCCTGGCGGCGTCTGCGCGCCGGGACGGTTTCCGGGCACTGACCGTACGCACGATGCATGCGATGGCCGCGATCGGCGAGTTGCGCTCGGAACGGTTCCGCGCCGAACAGGTGTCGGTGACGGAGATGTTCCTCCAGGCCCTGCACGAAGAGGTCGACCCGCGTCCCGCGCCGACGTGGGCGACGATCCTCAAAGCCGACGCGGCCGAGCCGGGGACGCGGGGGGCTTTGAAGTTCGCCGAGTACGCGCGGACTGCTTGGAGTACGGTCGAGCCTCGCGTGGCAGCGATGCTGTCGCAGGCGGGCGTACCGCTGCTGCTCGTTGATGCGGGCGCGTTCGCACGGTACGACGCGATGGGTGTGCTGGACCGGCTGGCGGAGTTGGCACGTGGTGGCGGACGCCGACTGTGGCTGCTGTGTCCGCAGAGCGACCCGGGCCGGCCGCCGAGGTTGGGGACGACCGCCGTGCCGTATCAGGCCGGTTTGGGTGAGTGGATAGAGCTGCCGGACGCGTGGGTGAACAACGCCCACCGCGCCGACGCGACGGGGGTCGGGGCCGCGCGCTGAGTGCGGCGGTTTCGGCGTCGAGTATTGCCGGAGTTGTTTTCGATGGGAGACGTGGCCAAGTGATCGACCGTAAAACGCTGTTGGCCGACCTGATCAAGCAGGTGAAGGCCGTCGAGGCGGATCTCGGCAGGCAGATGGCCGATGGCGAGGCGGTCGTGAAACCGCTGCGGACGGAGCACGGCAAGGCGGTGGCGGCCGATCCGGAGGGGACGCCGGCTTGGCTGGAGTGGCTGGCACCGAAGCTTGAGGCGATGACCGAGGACCGGATCGGCCAGGTCCGGATCGGTGAGGCGGCGGGACGGCTGCGCGAGGAGTACGACCGGGCGAAGAAGCTCGGGCGTACGGGGGCCACGTGGAACTCGTGGATCGACGAGCGCATCACGCAGGTCGCGGTGGCGTGGGTGCTGGGGTCGGTGTTCGTGCGGTTCTGCGAGGACAACGGCCTGATCCCGGAGCCGTATTTGGCGAGCCCGGAGGGTGAGCGGCAGGCCCTGGCGGAGGCCCGGTACCGGGAGTACATCGACGAGGACGCGAACCCGTCGTATCGCGGGTGGCTGGAGAAGGCGTTCGAGGAGTTGGGGGCCGGTGAGGCCGGGCGGTTGATGTTCGACCGGCGGCACAACCCGCTGTACCAGATCCCGATTTCGCACGAGGGCGCGAAGGGGCTGGTGGAGTTCTGGCGGGAGCGGGATGAAGCGGGGGTGCTGGTCCACGACTTCACGGACCCGTTGAACGAGGACGGGACGGAAGGGTGGGACACGCGGTTCCTGGGTGACCTGTACCAGGACTTGTCGGAGGCCGCGCGGAAGACGTATGCGCTGTTGCAGACACCGGAGTTCGTGGAGGAGTTCATCCTCGACCGGACGATGAACCCGGTGGTGCGGGAGATGGGCGCGTCGTTCACGCAGTTGAAGATGATCGACCCGACGTGTGGCTCCGGGCACTTCGTGCTGGGCGCGTTCCGGCGGATGCTGAAACTGATGGTCGAGAAGTTCCCGGGGCAGGACCGGCACGAGCGGGTTCGGATCGCGTTGGAGGCTGTGCACGGGGTGGACATCAACCCGTTCGCGGTGGCGATTGCACGGTTCCGGTTGCTGATGGCGGCGATGGCTGCGGCGAATTTGCGGACGCTGAAGGCGGCGAATCGGTATGACTGGCCGGTGCATTTGGCCGTGGGGGATTCGCTGATTCAGGACCGGCAGATGGAGTTGGCGCTGGTTGGTGAGTCGAGTGGGGACGAGCTGGCGGCGTTTTCGTATGCGACTGAGGATCTGCACGAGGAGCGGCACAAGGGGATTTTGGAGGCGGGGCGGTATGACGTGGTGGTGGGGAATCCGCCGTATATTACCGTCAAGGACAAGAAGCTCAATTCGTTGTACCGTGAAATCTACACAAGCTGTGCGGGAAAATATACCCTATCAGTCCCTTTTGCTGAAAGATTCTTTGGGCTGGCCAAAATCGGAAGTGTCGACGACTGCGGATATGGCAGGGTTGGTCAAATCACTGCAAATTCCTTCACAAAGAGAGAATTTGGCTCTAAGCTAATTGGAGAATTCTTCGCCCATAAGGTGGAGTTGACTGAGGTTATCGATACCTCAGGAGCTTACATTCCGGGGCATGGCACGCCGACGGTAATCCTGGTTGGGAAGCGACGGTCCGGAAGTTCGCGAAGCGCAAGGATTAGAACTGTTCGTGGCATTCAGGGCGAACCAACGACACCTGCAAACGCTCGACAAGGCGCGGTTTGGCAAGCCATACTTTCACAGATTGACAAACCGGGATCATACAGTCAATGGGTATCAGTCGATGACCTGGAACGCGGCAAATACTTTGGTAAGCAACCCTGGATTTTGACCGCTGGTGGCCTGGAGTTGGTTACACAACTTGAGAATGCAAGCTCCAGTAAGCTTGCAGATATCTCATCAGAAATCGGTGTGGGTGCGCTCACTGGCGAAGACAGCGCTTACATGACAGGCGAGGGATACCTTCGTCGCGCGCGTATCGCGCCGGATAAGCGGCGCTACATCGTTGAAGGAACCGAGGTCCGCGACTACGGAATTGTCGATCCGACCCTCTCGGTTTGGCCATATTCGAGCGAAACCATGCACGCCGAAGCGCCGCTTGAAGTAGAAAAACTTCTTTACCCCTATCGAAAGGTCCTCCGCGACCGTCTCTACTTCGGAAAATCTCAGGTATCACGCGGATTGAAATGGTTCGAGTACGCTCTTTTCCTGAAAGATCGCTTTAGAGCCCCGCTCTCAATCACATTTGCATTCGTGGCGACCCATAATCATTTCGCCCTGGACCGGGGTGGCAAGATTTTCAATCGCACGGCACCCATCATCAAACTGCCGGAAGGAGCGAATGAAGACGACCATTTGCGCATTCTAGGGCTACTGAACAGTTCAACAGCATGTTTCTGGCTCAAGATGGTCAGCCACAACAAAGGCGAGGGCGGTGGCGCGCGCGTCGATGCCGGATACTCTGCCATGGGAAGCGAGGCTTGGAAAAACCACTACGAGCTCACCGGCACAAAACTGGAAGAATTTCCGATCCCAGCTTCACACCCAACGGCACTAACAGAATCTCTTGATTCCCTTGCCCGGGATATCATCAAAACAACTCCGCAGGCCCTGACATTGCAAAATGTACCAACCGCTGCGGAGCTGAAGGAATCTCATGCCCGCTGGAGCGCGACTCGATCGCAGATGGTGGCGCTACAAGAAGAGCTGGACTGGCAGGTCTACTCGCTGTATCAGCTGCACACAGAAAATCTTAGCCTCCCTCAGATCGATGTTCCCAGACTCGCGTTCGGAGAGCGCGCCTTCGAAATCGTACTAGCCCGCCGCATTGCAAATGGCGACGCATCCGATGAGTGGTTCACTCGTCACGGAGCGAACCCAATAACCGAAATCCCCGCGCACTGGCCCGACGCGTACAAGGCCGTTGTGCAGAAGCGGATTGATGCCATCGAGACCAACCGCGCCATCGGGATGATCGAGCGGCCTGAGTACAAGCGCCGTTGGGCTACCGAGGGCTGGGACTCGATGCAGGAGAAGGCCCTACGCGCCTGGCTCCTTGATCGGATCGAGTCGCGGGACTACTGGTTTGACGAGAACGACCAGCCGACGATCCGCACTCGTCACCAGCTTGTGGACCTGCTGGCTCGGGACGAGGACTTCGTCTCGGTCGCGGAACTGTGGGCTCCGCGCAAGGAGTTGGCGGTTGTGGTCGCCAACCTGCTCGCTGAGGAACATGTTCCCTTCCTCGCCGCGCTGCGGTACAAGCCCGCTGCGATGAAGAAGCGGGCGGACTGGGAGCACGTCTGGGACCTTCAGCGCCAAGAGGACGCCGCCGAGGATGAGCCGACGAAGCGGCGGATTCGGGACTCGATCCCTGTGCCGCCGAAGTACACGTCGGCTGACTTCCTCAAGCCCTCATACTGGCGTGCTCGCGGGAAGTTGGACGTGCCGAAGGAGCGGTTCATCTCGTACACCACCGGCGCGATGCCGAGCGTCCCGGAGCTGTTCGGGTGGGCCGGTTGGGATCACCGCGAGCAAGCGCAGGCGCTCGCCACGTACTTCACGAACCACGATGAGCTGACGCCGGAAGAGATGACTCCGCTCCTCGCCGGCCTGCTTGAGCTTCAGCCGTGGCTTACGCAGTGGCACAACGAGTTCGATCCGATGTACGGCGGTTCGCCTGCGGCGTTCTTTGATGGCTACCGGAAGACGCAGCAGGGCGACCGTCACCTCACCGACGACGACCTGAGGGCGTGGCGTCCACCTGCCGCGACCCGCACCCGCAGGACGAAGAAGGCATGATCGCAGTCGACTTGCCGCTCTCGTCCCCGGTATGGACCGAGAGCGGCAGGACCGACACCTCGGCGAACGAGCCAGCCGCAGATCGTGATGATGCCCTGTTCAGCCGCCGTGGCGCACAGAGTTGGTGAGGGCGGCCCACTGAACGTCCGAGAAGGTAAGGGTGGCGAGGTCCGGCAGCTTCGAGTCGCGGACGCACATGGCTCTCGGGGCCGCAGCAACCTCCACACAGTTGCCCCCTTCAGGGCCGCTGTAGCTGCTCTTGAACCAGGGACCACGCACTTCCTGCTCCGCGTTCATCGGTCTCCGATCAACTTCTCAATGAGTCGCGCGGACTCGTCGATGTTCAACGCCTGGGAGCGTAGCTTGCCATAGCGCATCGTGAGGCTGCTAACGGTTCTTGCGTCACTCACGACATGGCCAAGGCCCTGCGATTCGGCGTAGGCGTACCGGCGGTTCTCCAACGTCTCCAGCAGCACGAATGCCCCGCTGAGCCCCGGGTGGAAGCCACGATGCGAGGGCATCACCTGGATCCCCACGTTGCGCATCCGCCCAACCGCGAGCAGGTGGCGGAGCTGTTCCGCCATCACGTCCTCGTCACCCACGACGTTCGTCAACGCCGCTTCACCGATGATGAACGACAGGTCCAAAACGGTCTCTCGGCCGAGCAATCGCTGCCGCGCCAAGCGACCTTCGACGCTTTGCTCAATCTCGTCGTCGGTCAGTTGCGGCATAAGTCCCGAAAATACCGCTCGCGCGTACGCCTCGGTCTGCAACAGTCCGTCTACCAGGAGGGGATCGAACGAGAACCTGGCCAACGCCCCCATTTCGATCTGTGCGATGTCCTGGAAAAACATCGGCAGTTTCGCCAGGTCCACGTCGTCCTGCAAGACAGCCAGCGCCCCCAGCGCACCCAACGCCTTCTCCGCCGCCTCCGTGAACGCGATCTTCGCCGGCCGCCTCCCCTGCTCCACCGACGCGACCTGCTCCACCGAGTACCCCACCGCGTCCGCCAACTGCTGCCGCGTCAGCTTCGCCCGCTCGCGGAACAGCCGGACCAACTTCCCGTAGGCGACCCAGACGCCCGGCAGGTCGTCCCTGCGTTCACTGCGCTTCGCCCGAGCCGTGCTCGTCGCCTTCCCCTTCGCCGGGCCGCTCCCGCCGCTCCCCGTCCCGCTTCCCGCCGTCACCGCCATGGCCAACACCCGCCCCACCGTTGCGCGTTCCGTGCCACCGGCACCGGGAAACCGTTCCCGCCACCGGCAACTTCCAGCCACCTCACACTAAGCGCGTAATCATTCGAACACGTAGCGAAATGGGTAACTCATACGAGCGGTTTGCCTCGGCAGCACGTACAAATTGGGCAGCAACACGTACAGCTCGTCGTTGGGGGCCGCTGCGGTCTGTTTCCGACTCACTTTCCCGCCGACTGCTCCGCCTGGAGAAGCGATACATCCGGATTCGACGCGCCGCGCCCTTCCCCGCTTCTCACGATGACCGAACTCCCCCATTCGGAAAGTTGCTTTCGCAAACCGCCCGGAATGCGCCCGAGACGGCGCCCGCATCACCCACCGACTCGCCGTCGCGCGACTTGCCCTGTCCGGCCTCCGCCGACACCGCCGCCGTCCCGCACCTCCACGCCCGACCAGGCCCGTACACCTCCGCCTGTACCGTCTCGGCGACCGCATCCGCATCGAAGTCGGCGGGATCGTGGGCGAGTTCGCCATCAAGCGGGTAGGTCGGCGCGACTGACTGGAAACCGAAAGTCAGACGGCGGATGCGCCGCCGCTCATGACCGGCACCGACGGGCCCCCTCAAAGCAGCCACGACAGTCCGCCCCGCTATGTTCATCCCTTACATGACGGGCCCAAGTGCCCATATACATGGGGGGTATTCGTGGGGGTTCTCCAAACTCTCCGCACAAGACTCAACGGTCTCAACTGGGTGGCAGTCAGCGCCATCGCTCTCACTTTGGGACTGGCCGACCCAGGCACCGCGGAAGCCAATGAGCCCGTGGTCCCGAACGCGCCCACGCGGCTCAGCATCGATCCCGTTGCGAAGAACGGCAGCGGAGACTTCTGCGGCTACGTCGGCTGGGCCGACCCGAACTTCGGCGGCGTCCGGTTGTCGGCCGAGTTCAGGGTGCCGAGCGACTTCACCGAGAAGCTCGAAGGGAACTTCAAGCTCCAGGACCTCACCGCCGAGGGCGCTCCCGTCACGGACTACGGCTGGCGGTACTTCAACGGAAACAACGTCGACCAAATCAGTATGGCCGTCGGTATGTTGGAGGACGGCCACACCTACCGCTGGACCGCCCAGGGCCGCAACCAGGGCCTTTACTCTCCGGTGTCCGGCTGCACGTTCACCATCGACCGGACCGGCCCGGGAGCCCCGACCATCACGTCGACGGATTTCCTGCCGACCGGATCGGTACCCAGCCGCGTCTCGCAAGGTGGCACAGGAACCTTCCGCATCGCGGCAGCGCCGGGCAGCGAATCGTCGGTCGAGTGCTTCAGCGTCTTGGTCAACAGCTCGACGTATCCCGTCCACATGAACTGTGAAAGCGGCCTCGTCGCGCGACCGACCAACGGCGTCGCCACGCTCAACTTCCCTGCCGACACGTGGGGCACAAACTCCATCTCTGTCGCGGCCGTCGAGAAGTCCGGCAATTTCAGTTGGTCGAAGCGCTACATGTTCTATGTCCCCTACCAGCCCATCGCCCTGACTTGGGCGCACTGCATGACCTTCGGCGGCAAACAGCTCTGCGGTCCGATCCTCGACCGCTACCTCGACAAGGACGCCGAGTACGGACCGCTCGGCCTCCCTGCGACCGGGACGAACGCCACACCGGACGGCGCCGGCCGGTACGCCCATTTCACCAACGGGCGGACATCGCTCTACTGGACCGAAGGCACCGGTGTGCACCTGGTCAAGGGAGCCATCCGCGACAAGTGGTCCCGACTCGGATGGGAAAGGGGACCGCTCGGCTACCCGATCACCGACGAACTGACGACTCCCGACGGACGAGGCCGCTACACGCACTTCCAGCACGGCTCCATCTACTGGACACCCGAGACCGGTGCCCGCGAAATCCACGGCGGCATCCGCGACAAGTGGGCCCAACTCCGTTGGGAAAAGGGCCCGCTCGGCTACCCCGTCACCGATGAACTGACGGCTCCGGACGGCCGAGGCAAGTACACCCACTTCCAGCGCGGCTCGATCTACTGGACACCGGAAACCGGCGCCCACGAGATCCACGGCAGCATCCGCGACCGATGGGCCGCGATGGGCTGGGAGAGAAGCCCGCTCGGCTACCCGGTGACGGACGAGATGGTCACCCCGGACGGACGCGGCCGGTACACGCACTTCCAGTACGGCTCCATCTATTGGACCTTGGAGACAGGCGCCCACGAGGTCTACGGCAGCATCCGCAACACCTGGGCCGCACAGGGCTGGGAGCGCGGACAGCTCGGCTATCCCACGCACGGCGAATACACCCCCGCGCCAGGGCAACGCCGCAGCGACTTCCAAGGCGGATACGTGATCTGGTTCGCCTCGAACGGCACCACGCGCACCTACCTCACGTAGCGATCAGTTCCTGACCCACACCAGGTCGACCACCGATCAGTTCGATCTCGGGGCCGGGCCTCCGTCGAGGGGGCCCGGCCCCGCATGCGTGTGCGTGGTCTGCTGCTTCGCGAGATTCGAGGGTGTACCCGTGAGAAGCCCCGGACTTCCCGCTCGTGCACTCCTCCCGAGCAGTCGGAGGCGCGCAGCCGCCGACAACGGAGGTTATGTCGCGGCCACCGCGCCCATGCGACACGAAGTCAGGACCGAGCGCAGGGCCGCGACCCGTTCGGCGACCGCCTTCGGCTGTGGCTTCGCCGACGAGGTTCGTGCGACTGCTCCGGAGCAGGGGGCGCAGATGCCCGTTCGCTGATTGCGCGGCAGCGGGTCGCGGCAGGTGGCGCATTCGGCGAGGGGACGTGCGTAGGTGTCGGGGGACTTGCGCGGGGCCGGCAGTTTGCGGGTGAGGCGATTGGCCAGCAGCGCACGGGGGCTGTGGACGACCTGCGGCAACCCCTGGGTGAGCAGGGCGCGCGTCTCCAGGTCGGATACGCCGGTGTCCAACCAGCGCTGCGCGAGAGGGGCGAGGGCGCGAGTCTCGGCGGCGCTGAGGGCGAGCTTGGGTTCGACACGGCCGAGGCGGGCCAGCAATGCTGTGCCGGGGTCGAGGCGTTCGAGGACGTCAGCACGTCCTTCGCGGTCTTCCGGAAGCTCGGGGACCTGCGATGCGTCCGGCTCCTCGGACTCTTCGGACGGCTGCGGCTGATCGTCTTCGGCGTCTGCGGGCTGTGCCCCGCCCTCCCTCCGTCGGCGCGGCAGCGAGGATTTGTTCTCGCTCGATTTCCGCGCGTTCTCGGCTCCCTGGGGAGGGAGGGTGGGATTTTCCCGTTGTTTTCCCCACCACTCCCCTACGGGGAGTTCTCCCGTGTCACCGGGAGCCGCGTCGCCGGTGCCCGACAGTGCGGGAGCCGGTGACGCGGGAACCGGAGTTGCTGTTCTCTGCGGAGCGTCGAAGACGTACGTCACGGTCCGGACGTGGCCGGTCTTGTCGTCGCGGAAGGTACGGCGCTGGTAGTACCCCGCCTCGATCAGTTCGTCGAGGGCCTTCGCGACGCCTCGGCGTCCGAGGCCGAGATGCTTGTCGGCGAGCGTACGCACGTTGAGGTGCGCGGCGTCGGGGACGGTGAGCAGGTAGCCGAGGAGGCCCCGGGCGACGAGGCTGATCCGGTCGTCTTGCAGGACGTCGCGGAGCGTCGAGTATCCGCGCTCGCCCCGGGTAAGCTGGACGTGCATCAGAGAGTGCTTTCTCTTGTGCCGAGCCCCGGGGTGTTCGTAGCACCGCCGGGGTCTTTTCTGTTGTCGTGCAGACACACAGCGTAGCCGCTTGGTGCGTGTTTCGGCCAACCAACCGGAAAAGGCTGTTGCGCCCAATGAGTCGCGCGCCAAAGCGGATTGCCGCGTCCGCACCTGACTGCCGCGTAGCCGCTCCCATCGCGGAGCGTCGCCTGACGAGTACGGCCGCACTGTTCGGCTGAACGAAGTTCGCCTGATCGCGAACCAGTTGAGTGCACTCTGCACCAAGGTGAACGACGCGACGCGCAATATGGCCCGGCAAAGGTCCAAGCAGTCGGAGACCGGCCCGGGTGACCGCGAATCCCCCCGCGACGCAGAGGGATTCGCGGACCCGACGGTCGTCAGAAATAGCTGACGGTGGTCTTCCTGGTCAGGTGGTCCCACACGATGGAACCGTGTTGGAAGTCCTGCCGCTGGTTGCCGTTGGCGAGCCTGTACTCGTCCGTCGTCGGATAGCCGAGTCGGCCGAGTTCCCAACCGAGCGATGCCCACGTCGCCTTGATGTCGCCGCGGACCACGTGCGACCAAGTCGACGGGGTCCAGTAGATCGAGCCGCCTTGGAAGTGGTTGAAACGGCCCACCCCGTCCGGGGTGCCGGTCTCATCGGTAGTGGGGTAGCCCAGGACGCCGAGTTCCCAGCCGGTGGCCTCCCACTTGTCGCGGATCGCTCCGCGCACGATCGTCGCGCCGGTGCTGGGCGTCCAGTAGATCGAGCCGCCCTGGAAGTGGGTGAAGCGACCCACTCCGTCGGGAGTAGCGGTCTCGTCGGTGGTCGGGTAGCCCAGGACACCGAGCTCCCAGCCGTTCGCGGCCCACTTGTCGCGGATCGATCCACGCACGATGGCCGCGCCGGTGCCGTTGGTCCAGTAGATCGAGCCGCCCTGGAAGTGCGCGTACCGCCCCACGCCGTCCGGAGTTGTCGCGACGCTGGTCACCGGGTAGCCGAGGAAGCCGAGTTCCCACCCGTTCGCGCTCCACTTGCCGACCATGGGGTCGTCGAGCGCCTGAGCTCCGGTCGACGGAGTCCAGTAGACCGACCAGAAGTTGGTGAAGTGGACGAAGCGGCCGACCTTGTCGGGCGTCGTCTGAACGTCGCTCTTCGGCAACCCCATGGGACTGCTGAGGCCACCCATGGCAATCCACTTGACGCCGATCGCCCCGGTGAGGGCATAGACGGGGCCGTTCCAGCCCGGAGCCCCCGACACCAGGACACCGCCTTCGAAACGTTGCTCGGGGGTGCTTGGGTTTCCAACGGTGAACTGGTCGGTCTTCGGGTAACCCAGCGAGCCGCGCTCGGCGCCCATCGCGCGGTACTTGTCCCGGAAAATATCGGAAACCGTGTGCGCACCGGTTTCCGCGGTGTGGTAGATGCTGCCTCGTTCGAATTCCTGCTGGGTTCCGCGTCCGTCGGGCAGCGCCACGGCGTCCGTGAGCGGCAGGCCGGCCCCGCCGCCGCCCCCGGAGCTGTAGTAGCGGTAGATCGCGCCGGTGATCGGATGGGCTCCGGTACGCGGCGACCACTCGATCGAGCCGTACTCGTACTGGATGGACGCCCTGTCCGGGGAGGAACTGCGCCCCCAGTAGCCACCCAGAGTCTCGGCCCCGCCGGCTCGGACGTACGCCTCGGCCATGGGCAGGAGTCCCGGCCGATCCACTGTGCCGATGATGGAACCGTTGGCGTCGAGGGCGTCCACGCGCACGTACTGGTCGGCGGCGATGTAGTCGATCGGCAGCGCCGTCTCGAAGCCGGCGCGAGGCGCTGTGGTGACGACACGCAGATTGTCGCCGTCGGCGCCGATCTGCACGCGCCACTGGGCGACCTGGTCGGAGCCGTTCCAACTGGCGTATACGACCGCGTGGTTGCCGCCCTGCACCTCCGCCGCGATGTCGGGCGACGTCGTCGGGCGGCCGTCCCAGGCGCTGCGGACGGTGGCGGTGCGCTGCGAGGTGGGTGCCGTCGCGGTGAACACCTGGGCACCGTCGGCGTCGTACTCGAATACGGAGCCGTCCAACGAAAGGAGTCCCGCGTAGGTGCCGCCGACCGGGACGGCGCCGGACACCGGCTGGAAGGCACCGCGCGAGTTCGCTTGGACCACGGGTGCCGTGTCCGGGGCGATCTGCTTGATCAGGCTGGTCGGGGCGGTGCCGTCGGTCCGGTAGACCAGCCCTCGGGCGCGCCCTGTCTGGGGGTCGGCGTCGCCGACGTAGAGCGCACCGTCCTCGTGGGCGCCGACCGAGAACGGGTCGTTCGGGGCGGGCGTGCCGTCGGGAAGCTGAACAGTGGGTCGCTTGCCGCCGAGCGCCCAGACGATCTCACCGGTCGTCGTGTCGATCTCGTAGACCGCGGACGTGCCCCGGGCGCTGATCAGGATGCGGTTCGGGGCGTCGCCGAACGCGATCGAGCTGATGCCGAGGTAGTCGAGCAGGTTCCCCTGGCGTTGCCGGTAGGTGTCGCTGACCGGGATCGCCCCCTGCCCGGTCTCCTCCGCGCCGGGCGTCAGGCTGCTCCACGAGGACAGGACCTCGCCTGTCTGAATGTTCACCGTCGAGACTGTGCCGAAGCGGACGACCGCCGGACCTGAACCTCCGTACGGAGTCAGGTCGACGACGACGCTCCGGGTGCCGCTCACCGCCGCGATGTTGCTGTTCGGGAAGAGCGCGAAGTGCGCTCCGGAGGACGTCGTTTCGGTCTCGACCGCTACCTCGGCGATCTTCGTGTAGCCACCGCTGATGATCTCCCAGCGGCCCGGGGCGACGATATAGGCCAAGGCGTCGGTGTTCCCGTACTTGACCGGCGTCGCCGTGGCACCGCTGGAGGCGTGCGGCTTGATCCAAACCGGCTCGCCGTCGTTGCCGTAGACGACCAGGGCGGAGGAACTGTTTCCGTTGCCGGTCGTCCCGAGGTACCCGCCGAACAGCACGCCGGGATGCGGTGTCCCCGGCTGCGTCGTCGTCGCGTTGAAGCGCGGGAGGTCGGGGCGGCTCACGTACGTCGTGGACGCTTCCGCCGTGTTCGCCGTGGTCGCTTCAGGAACGACAGCCGTCGCCGCGGGCGGTGTCGTGGTGGAGGACTGCCCCGACGCTTCGGGGACGGTGGCGAGGTTCTGAGTCGCAGGCGCTGCCGCCGGTTCCGTTCCGCGCACGGAGAGTGGGGAACCGACGTGGCCGGTGTCGGAGGCAACCGCTGTGGCCGCGCCCCCCGCGGCCACCGATGCGGCGACGGAGGCAACCACCACCACGCGCCGCAATCGTCTGGTCATGACGAAGTTCAAGAATACTTCCCTCGGAAAAGGCGTCGTGGCGCGGGCCGAGACGCATCAGCATGTGGGGGAAGTCGCCGTTCAACCGCCTGAGCCGGGCAAGTTGGGCATACAAAAGCGATCCCCCGATCAGAAGCCACGGAACTCTCACGCAGCCGCACGATCTTATTCGTTCAAAAACGAAAGAGACCAGTCCATTGGCAGTCATGCGCGGCTGGCTTTGAGCACCCGCATGGCACGGTGTCCGGTCTGTTGCGGGAGTGCAGCTCGACCGGTCGCGTCGATCAGTATTTCGTCGGGGACCGACACCGCCCGGTCCGTGCCCGATACGATCGACGGCGACCGCAACCGTCCGGGCGGCGGCGAGCGGAACCCGCGTCCCCGCGACAGCGCGCGGATCTCTCCACGGCGACGCGGCACCTCTCCGCCCGACAACCGGCACGGCTTGGGTGGGAGCACGTACGGGCAGACGCGGGCGAACAGGGTGGGAGAGGCGATATTTCCATGGCGCGGACCGGAGCGACGACCCCCCTCCTCAGCGAGATCTTCGACATCAAACAGTCGATCTCGACGTCCGACTTCGTACTCAAGCTCGCGGAAGCGGTCACCGAGGAAGGCGCCGCTCGGGCGCTGCGGGACTACGTCGTCACCGACCGTCTCCGGGAGAATTTCGACGAAGCCCTGAGCCTGATCAAAGCCGCACTCGACGGGCACACCTCGAAAGCGGCCTATCTGCACGGTTCCTTTGGTTCCGGCAAGTCGCATTTCATGGCGGTTCTCCACGCTTTGCTCCGCGGTGACTCCTCAGCGCGGGCGCGACGTGACCTCGACCCGATCCTCACCAAGCACTCGTGGCTGGTGGACGAGGGCAAGCGCTTCCTGTTGGTGCCGTACCACATGCTCGGGGCGAAATCGCTGGAGCAGCGGGTACTCGGCGGCTACGTCGCGCACGTCAAGGCACTGCACGCGGACGCGCCGACCCCCCAGGTCTACCGGACCGATGCGCTTTTCCAGGACATCCGCAGCCTGCGCGCCAAGATCGGCGACGAACGGTTCATCGAGGGGCTGGTCTCCGCCGAGGACGCCGAGTCGGCCGCGGCCGACGACGAGTGGGGCGAGGGATTCGCCTGGACGCCGTCTCTCCTTGACACCGCGCTCGCCGCCGAAGAGTTCGACGGCAGCAAGGGCAATCCCAATCTGGTCGACCCGACGACGCCGGCGGAACTGCGCGCCAAGCTCGTCCACGACGCGATCACGAGCTGGTTCCCCGGTTTCACCGGCCACGCCGCCGAAGAGGAACACGGCTTCATCTCCCTCGACGCCGGGCTCGCGGTGATCGCCGATCACGCCAAGTCGCTCGGCTACGACGGCCTCATCCTCTTCATGGACGAGCTGATCCTGTGGCTCGCCAACCGCATCCACGACCAGAAGTTCGTCTCGCGCGAGGCCGACAAGATCACCAATTTCGTGGAGGGCGCCGACTCGCGTCGTGCGATCCCGATCGTGTCGTTCATCGCCCGGCAACGCGACCTGCGCGAACTGGTCGGTGAAGAGGTGTCCGGAGCCGCCGAGACCGCGATCCAGGACAGCCTCAACCTGGCCTCCGGCCGATTCGACAAGATCACGCTGGAGGACCGCAACCTCCCGCAGATCGCGAACGCCCGTCTCCTGCGCCCGAAGAACGACGAGTCGGCCGCCTTGCTGGAGGATGCCTTCAAGAGAATCCGGAACGTCGGGCCGAACGTCTGGGACGTCCTGCTGGGGTCCGACGAGGGAACGACAGGCGCGGACGAGGCGTCGTTCCGCCTGACCTACCCCTTCTCCCCCGCGTTCATGGACACCCTCGTCCACATCTCCTCCGCGCTCCAGCGCTCGCGGACCGGGCTCAAGCTCATGGGTCTCCTGCTCGCCGCCCACCGCGACGACGCCACGGTCGACCAACTCGTGCCGCTCGGCGACCTCTACGAAGTCATCGCGGACGGCGGCGACCGCCCGTTCGTGGACCGGCTCCGCGAGGAGTTCAAGGCCGCGGACAAGCTCTACCGCACCAAGATGCGGCCGTACCTCCTGGCGACGTACGAGGTGACCGAAGAGGACATCGACCGCTACCGCCACAACCGCGCGAGCATCACCGACCCGCATCTGCTGGGCCGGTGCAAGGGCTTCACCGGCGACAACCGGCTGATGTGCACCCTGCTGCTGTCCGCCCTCGCGCCCAGCGTGCCGGCCTTGCGCGACCTCACGATCCGGCGGCTGGGCGCGCTCAACCACGGCTCGGTCGTGTCCCCGATCCCAGGCGCCGAAGTGGGGGTCATCAAAGGCAAAGTCGACGAATGGGCCACCCGGTTCGCCGAGATCAAGACGCTGGGCACCGAGGTCAATCCGGGCGTACGCCTGGAACTGGCAGGCGTGGACGTCGACTCGGTCATCGCCAACGCCAACGTCAACAACAGTCGGGCCAACCGCCGTTCGTTTGCACGCCGACTGCTCGCCGAGGAACTGGGCCTCGAACTCCACGACCGACTCGGGTCCGACGAGCTGAAGTTCGTGTGGCGCGGCTCGAACCGCACCGCCGAGGTTGTGTTCGGCAACATCGCCGACCGAGACGAAATGCCCGACCACGAGTTCTCCCCCGGCCACGAGGGGCTGTGGCGGCTGATTGTCGATCTGCCCTTCGACGAAGGGGAGTACGGCCCGGTCGACGACGTGGTCCGCGTCCGCGGCCTGCGTGAGGACTCCGCCAACCGTCCGCAGACCGTCGCGTGGATCCCCACCCACCTCTCGGCGGCGCGCTACCAGGACTTCCAGCGGCTGGTCACCGTGCACTACGCGCTGTCCGATCCACAGCGGTTCGACACCGTCTACGCCGGCCACCTCAACGCGGACAACCGGGCACGGGCCAGGGCTCTGCTGGAGAGCCAGCGCGACGCGCTGACCAAGACCGTCAAAACCGCTTTCCGCCAGGCTTACGGCTGCGCGGACAAGCAGGCGAACGAAGTCGACGTCTCGTTCGACGACCACTTCGAGGCGCTCCCCGATGTGGGCGAACTGCGCGTGTCCGTCGGCCAGTCGCTCGGCGACGCGATCCGGCATGTGGCAGCGGCTCTGCTCGCACACCAATATCCCGGCCACCCGGACTTCGACCCGGACAACACCCGCACCGCCGTCAAACCGAGCGACGCCAAGACGGTTTTCGGCTACGTGCGAGCCGCCGCGGAGGCGGGCGACCGGCAGACCGAGATTCCCGCGAAGGACCGCACGATCATGCGGCGGATCGCCGTGCCGCTCAAGCTCGGTCAGCAGAAGGAGGTCTACTTCTCGCTGGCCCCGCACTGGGGCGAGCATTTCGCTCGCGAGGCACGCGCTCATGCGGGGCCCGGTGATCTGAGCGTCGTCCAACTCACCGAGTGGATCGACAAGCCCGAGGCGATGGGCCTCGAACCGTTCATGGCCAACCTGGTTGTCGCGGCCTTCGCCGAGACCGATGACCGGGTGTGGGTGCAGTCGGGGACGGCACTCGACCCCGCTCCGGAACTGTCCGGTATCCGGCCGCACTTCGCGCTGCGCTCGCAACCGCTGCCCGAAGAGTCGGACTGGGAGGAGGCCGGGCGCAGGTTCTGGGACATCTTCGGTGAGGCGCCTCCGAAGCTGCGACGTGGGCGCCTGGTGAACCAGTTCGCCCGGCAGATCATCCAGAAAGCACGTCAGCACCAGGCACAGGTCACCAACCTGGTCTCGCTGCTGGAGACATACGCGGACGAGCTCGGGCTCGACGGCGCCGACCCGGCGGGCCGCCTCGCCCTCGCACGCCGCTCACGCGACCTGCTCGACGAGCTGATCGGCCTGGATCGCGGTACGGCCGGCGGGACGGCGGCCGCGCGGCAGATCATCACCGCCTTCGCCCGGTTTGATCTCGCTCCGCAGACCGCGAGCCGCTATGGGGCGTCGATCATGCAGGCCGAGAAGGTTGTCTACGCCTTGACGACCGCGGCATGGGACATGCTCAAGCTCGCGCCGAGCTACGGCGCCAAAGGCCGGGCCGTGCTCGAAGCGCTGCGCGGCGCGGCGCAAGCCGACCAGCGGACGACGAACCTGGTCGAAGCGCTGTTGGAGGCACGCAAGTCGATCGTGCAGGTCATCGAGCGCAGTCAGGCCGAAGCCGCCGCGGCCACCACGGTTGCGCCCGGGGGAACCACAGCAGAGGACCAACGGACCTCCGTCCCGGCCCCGGGGGATGCCGTGGACCGCGGCACCCCGGCCACGCCTGACGACGTCAAGCTGACCGGCGAAACCGCGAACCCGCCGGTGCGCAGCACGCACCCCGTCCCGCCGCAGCGTGCCAAGCAACGCTCCGGCGGAAGTCGCACGAACGCGTCCAGGGTTGTTGCCGAACTGCAGGCGGAGCTGGCGGAATTGGCAGCGGCGGAGCCGGACGCGACCGTCGAGATCACGTGGCGAGTCGTGGAATGAGGCCCGGTCGGTGAGCATCACGGCATCCACCAGCGCGATGCGCCTGTCCACCGCGACAGTGACGCAGTATCTGGCCTCCAAGACCACGACCGGTGTGCCCTCCGGCAGGCGCATCGTCGTCCTGCTGCGCGCCGAGCCGGTGTGGCACGGTCCGGAGGAAGTCGCGTGGAGCGACGGACGAGCGCGCGTGACGGTCGCTCCGTCGGTCCTCGGCGTCCACGAACACGTGCTGCGTCACCTGAGCTCGGTACAGGGTCCGGAGATACTGGTCGTGCTCACCGACCGCGAAGAGGCGGAGCTCGGGCCGGATCTGCTCGCCAAGGTGCACCGGCAGCGGGTCAGCAGCGTGAACGTGTGGGATGTGGTGCGTGAGGCTTTCGGCGCCACCGAAACCGACCGCCGCCTCTTCACCGAGAACTGGGCCGCCGAGGCTCTGGCGGATGCACAAACAGGCAAGGACTGGCCGCAGTTGGCAGGCGGGATGTTGTCGCGGAACACCGCGCTGTCCGCGCTCGCGAAGCGCAGGCTCGGCATCGGCCGCACCGGTCGCGACGGCGACGACGAGTCGGTTCTCGTCGATGGGGACGGGCTCGACGTCCACACGCTTCTGCGCTGGTCGTCGGCCCGCGGCGGTGTCGAACGCTTCCTCGCGCTCCGGTCGCCGGAGCGCGAGGGGCTGGCACGATTCCTCGGGGAAGCCGACCAGTGCGGCGACACCGGCAAGATCCTTTTCTCGCTGGTGACGGCCGAGCACGGGAGCGACGCGGTGGCGTTCGGCCTGGTCTGCGCCGCGCTGTGGGTGCACGCCGCCGAGGACACCGAGCGTGAGGACTACCAGGCGCGCGGGCGAGCGGAGCGTTGGCTGGGCGAGGAACCCCCGGCCCGGGACCGCGAACTGGACGCCTTGATGGCGAAGTTCGGGAGCGCGTGCGAAGAATTCGTCGCTGCGGAAATCGCCCAAGGGCAGTCTCGGGGCGACGAGTTCGACCTACCTGCGGCCGCGGCACGCCGTATGACAGGCATCGTGTTGGACCGGGCGGCCGTGCTGGCACGGCAGTTCGGGGCCGAGGGGGCAGCGCGGCGCAGTCCGTTGCTCGTTGCCGGTCTGGAAGCCAGGTTCGAGGCCGTCGGCGTGGCCTTGGCCTCAGGCGATCCGGAACCCATTGCGTCGGCGGTGGCGGCTCTGGCCGACCACCGGTTGGCCACGTCTCGTGAGAGCCGCGTACGCATCGAGCGAGTGCGTATGGCGCAGCGGCTCGTGCGTTGGCCGGCCCGCGGCCCCGGTGCCGGAGCCGACACCGTCGCAGCTTCGGTGGCCGCCCACGTCGCCGAAAACGGGTGGGTCGATCTTGCGCTGGAGCACATCGAGGCAGGCGGCGACACGGATCCCGTGCTGCGTTCGGCGTACGCGTCGATCGTGCGTGATGTGCGCGCACGCCGCCGGGTGATCGATGAGGACTTCGCCCGTGGACTGGCGGCTTGGACGGCGGACGGTCGCGGTCCCGGCACGATGGTCACCGTCGAATCCTTCCTGTCGACGGTGGTCAAGCCGATGGTCGCGGACACCAAGCGGGCCATGCTGTTGATCGTCATCGACGGCATGAGCGCCGCCATCGCCGCCGAGCTGGGAGAGGAACTGCGCGAGCACTGGGCGGAATACGATCCGCTGCCGGATGCCACCGATCCCCCTCGCCGACGCGCGATGGCCGCAGCCCTGCCGACGACCACGGCGGTGTCGCGGACCTCGTTGTTCGCCGGGCGCCTGATGACCGGCGGACAGGCCGACGAAAAGCGGTTGTTCGCGGCCCAGCCGTTCTGGGGCCCGCGCAAGGCCGCTGTGTTCCACAAAGACGACCTGCGCGGCAAGGACGCCGAGCCGTTCGGCCCGGAGTTGCTCGCGGCCCTCGACGACGACGGGACCCATGTCGCGGTCGTTCTCAACGTCATAGACGACCGGCTGGCCAAGGAACAGAAGATCGGCGACGGTTCGTGGCACCTCGCCGAGATCGCGGGTCTGACGCAACTCCTCCAATACGCGGCGCAGCTTGGTCGCGTCGTGATCATCACGAGCGACCACGGCCACGTGGTGGACCGCGACGGCCGCAGGGTCGACGCGCCGCCGGGAACCACGGCGGACCGCTACCGTCCCGCGGGTGGCAGGCCACCGGGAGACACCGAGATCGCACTGGCGGGCGCCCGGGTGGTCGCGCCCGAGCACCGAAACTCGATTGTCGCGTTGTGGGACCGCGATTCCCGGTACACGTCAAAGAAGGCGGGCTACCACGGCGGTGTTTCACCCGCCGAGGTGGCCGTGCCGATCCTGGCCTTCCTGCCGTTCGGTGCGACCCCGCCCAAGGGGTGGCGCGAACTCGGCACTCAGCAGCCCGAGTGGTGGCAGCTCTCCCTGCGGGACGGACGCGGCGGCGCATCGCCGGGCCCCACAGCGGCGGGTACGTCACGGCCGGCGCCGAGCGCGCCTGCCAAGACCGCGGCCAGGCAGACACGGTTCCAGACTGAGATCGCGCAAACGCACGATTCGCTTTTCGAGATCTCGCTCGCCGCCGCCGGTACCGGCGCGCTACTGGAGCCGGTTGTGGCGGCCCCCCACGAGGCTCTTGTCGACGAACTGCTGCGCTCGGAGACTTTCGAGGCACAGGTCCAACTACTCGCCCGGCGCCCTGACCGGGATCGGGTGCGGCAGGCGGTGCTGGCCTTGCTGGATGCCGGCGGCACGCTTCCGACAACCGCGTTGGCGCAGCGGGTCAAGTGGCCCGCGACACGCAGCGTCGAAAGCTTCGCGGCCGTGCTCCGCCAACTCCTCAACCGCGACGGCGAACAAGTGCTGGAAGCATTGCCCGACGGTCGGACGCTGCGCCTGGACGTCGGACTGCTGCGCCTGCAGTTCGGATTGCGCGGATGAGCCGGGAGCCTCGCCGCGCAGCCCGTACACGTCGGGCAGAACCTCCGACGAGGCTCGGTCGTGTGGCCTGCGCCGCGTCGGTACGCCTTTGGTGTCGGCACGGCGATTTCACCGCTGCAGCATCGGCGCGAACAGTTCCCGACCACAAGACGACAGGCTTGGCGCGATGAGGACAATGATCCGATGAGCACTGATCGTCGGCATCCTGCCGCGCCCGGCAGCACGTCGGTCAGCCCTGCCCGGCGCCGCGACGTGATCGACGCGCTGCGGCGCGGCGCCGTACCGGAAACCGGCCTGGATCTGCTGGCCACCGGGTTGGAGCGGTTCGAGCCCGCGCTGGACGCGGAGTTGGACGCGGTCGCCTCCGGGGCTTCGGTGTTCAAGGCGGTGCGCGGCGAATACGGCTCGGGCAAGACGTTCTTCACCCGGTGGCTCGGCGAGCGAGCCAAGCGGCGCAACTTCGCGGTCTCGGAGATCCAGGTCTCCGAGACCGAGACCCCCCTGCACAAGCTGGAGACGGTCTACCGGCGGCTCACCGAACGCCTGGCCACGACCGGGTTCGCACCGAGCGCCCTGCGTCCTGTCGTCGACGCGTGGTTCTACGCCTTGGAAGAGGACGCGCTGGCCGACGGGGTGGCCGAGGAGGACCTCACCGGCGCGGTGTCACGGCTCATGGAGGCGCGGCTCGCCGAAGTCTCGCGGCACGCCCCGTCGTTCGCGACCGCGTTGCGCGGCTATCGGAACGCGTCGGCAGCCGGCGACGAAGGCACGGCCGCGGCAATCATGGCGTGGTTGGGCGGTCAACCGCATGTGGCCGCATCCGCGCGCAAGGCCGCCGGAGTGCGCGGGGATCTCGACCACTTCGGGGCCCTGGGCTTCCTCCAGGGGTTGCTCACCGTGCTGCGGGACAGCGGTCATGCGGGGCTGTTCGTGGTGCTGGACGAGGTGGAGACGCTGCAGCGGGTGCGTTCGGACGCTCGCGACAAGGCGCTCAACGCGCTGCGGCAGTTGATCGACGAGGTGCACTCGGGGCGCTTCCCGGGCCTGTATGTGGTCATCACGGGAACACCGGCTTTCTTCGACGGTCAGCAGGGCGTCCAGCGCCTCGCGCCGCTCGCGCAGCGGCTCGCCACCGACTTCACCACCGACCCGAGGTTCGACAACCCGCGTGCCGTGCAACTCAGGCTCTCGGGCTTCGACTCCGATGCACTGGTCGACCTGGGGCGCACCATCCGCGACCTGTACGCGGAAGGCAGCACGAGTCCGCAGCGCGTCACCTCCGTGGTGGACGACGCCTACGTCGCCGAACTCGCCGAGGCGGTCGGCGGGGCCCTCGGCGGCAAAGTCGGCGTCGCCCCACGGTTGTTCCTGAAGAAGCTCGTCGGTGATGTGCTCGACCGGGTGGACCAGTTCGCCGACTTCGACCCGCGCCGGCACTACGCGCTGACAGTTGCCTCCGCAGAGATGACCGATGTGGAGCGCAACGCGGCGGCCGGGGCCGACGATGTCGAGTTGGACCTGCCGTGACCGCGGCCGAGGATCCGGCGGACCGGCTGCACCGGGGACTCGTCCATCACATCGTCAACAGCCTTGGATGGCCCGGGCTGCGGCCGCTGCAAGAAGAGTCGATCCAGCCCCTGTCGGAGGGCGCGGACGCCGTGTTGCTCGCGCCGACCGCCGGGGGGAAGACCGAGGCAGCGGTGTTCCCGCTGCTGTCACGCATGGCACACGAGAACTGGTCGGGAACATCGCTGCTGTATGTGTGTCCGCTGAAGGCTCTGCTGAACAACCTGCTGCCGCGGTTGGAACGCTACGCGGGCTGGCTCGGACGTACCACGGCGCTGTGGCACGGTGACGTGTCCCAGTCCCGGCGCAAACGGATCCTGCGTGAGCGTCCGGACGTGCTGCTGACCACGCCGGAGTCTCTGGAGGCCATGCTCGTCAGTGCGAACGTCGACCACCGTGCGTTTTTCGCGGGGCTGCGGTCGATCGTGATCGACGAGGTGCACGCCTTCGCCGGCGACGACCGCGGCTGGCATCTGCTGGCGGTGCTGGAACGCCTGGAGCGCGTGGCCGGCCGGCCGGTGCAGCGCGTCGGTCTGTCGGCCACGGTCGGCAATCCCGGCGAGTTGCTGCAGTGGCTGCAAGGGTCCCAGGCCGACCAACGTGTGGCGCGGGTGGTCGCGCCTCACCTACGCGATCTGCGCGTGGGGGCGCCCGTGCTCCCGCCTCCCGGCAACGTGCAACTCGACTATGTCGGTTCGCTGGACAACGCCGCCACGGTGATCACGGCCCTGCACCGCGGGGAGAAGCGCCTCGTCTTCTGCGAGTCGCGCAGGGCGGTGGAAGAACTGGGCTCGGCGCTGCGAGCCCGAGGCGTCACGGTGTTCCTCTCGCACGCCTCGCTATCCGCCGACGAACGACGCCGCGCCGAGGAGGCGTTCGCAGAAGCGCGCGACTGTGTGATCGTCTCGACGAGCACCCTCGAACTCGGCATCGACGTCGGGGACTTGGACCGTGTGATCCAGATAGACGCGCCGGGCACCGTCGCTTCGTTCCTGCAGCGCATCGGCCGGACCGGGCGGCGATCCGGTACCGAACGCAACTGCCTGTTCCTGACCACGGACACCGACAGCCTCATCGGCGCGGCGGCTCTGCTGCTGCTCTGGGGCCGCGGTTGGGTCGAGCCGGTCCTCCCCCCGCCCGAGCCGCGGCACATCGTGGCGCAGCAGATTCTGGCCCTGTGCCTGCAGGAACACCGGGTGGGTGAACGGCTGTGGCAGGAATGGTGGGGCGGCCTCGGCCCGTTCGGTCCTTCGGCCGAGCCGATTGTGCGCCACTTGGTGGAGGCGGGTTTTCTCGACACGGACGACGGCCTGCTGTTCATCGGCGCCGAGGCGGAAAAGCGCTTCGGATACCGGCACTTCATGGACCTGACGGCGGTTTTCACCGCGGCTCCGGAATTCACTGTGCTCGCCGGTCGCCACGAGATCGGGACCACGGATCCCGCGCTGCTGACCGAGGAGGTCGCCGGACCAAGGCGGCTGCTGTTGGCCGGCCGAAGCTGGCAGGTGACCTACATCGACTGGTCGCGGCGCCGCTGCTTCGTGGAGCCGGTCGACGGCGGCGGCCGGGCCAAATGGAACGCGGTCGGAGCGGCCCTCGGCGCGTCGTACGAACTGTCGCGTGCCGCCCGGGAGGTGCTGCTCGGTGGCACGCCCCCGGTCTCGTTGACACGGCGCGCCGAGACGGCGCTTGCGCAGGCCAGGGACAAAGCCGCCGATTTGGTGCACCCCGACGGCACGGTGATCGTGCGCGGCGGCCGGGACGCCAACGTGCGCTGGTGGACCTGGGCCGGCTTTCGGGCGAATGCGACCCTGGCGGCCACGCTCGGCGGCCTGGCCGACCCGCTGCAACGGCCGACCGACGCGTTCGTGCGGCTTCGCGAAGACC
This sequence comes from Yinghuangia sp. YIM S10712, assembly GCF_051388935.1. Taxonomy (NCBI): domain Bacteria; kingdom Bacillati; phylum Actinomycetota; class Actinomycetes; order Kitasatosporales; family Streptomycetaceae; genus Yinghuangia; species Yinghuangia sp. YIM S10712. Next base: position 1,164,425 of record NZ_JBPKBI010000001.1, on the reverse strand, counting down.
TCACTCCGGAGCAATGGCAGAAGGCCGCTTCCACAGCGGCTGATCACCTGTGCCTGCCCGAAGTGGACAAACGCGCACTCAACGGCCTGAAATTCAACGCCGCCCTGCCCTCCCGTCTCGCCGAAGCCACCCTCGCCGCCCGCCTGGCCGATCTCGACGCCGCCGCAGCGTCGTTGAGCGAGAAAGTCCGATTCTCATCTTTGTAGGGCGAACGGCCGCGATGACGTAACACGTTGTGGCGAGCAGTAACGACGGGCTACGGTAGGGCCCGTCGGAGTTCAAGCGGGGGATGCTCATGGTGACACTCGACAATCGGAAGCTCGGCCCGATCCTCACGGACGTGGGTAGCGGCGCAATTCAATTGCCCGACTTCCAGCGCGAATGGAAATGGGACGACGAGCGCATTCGCGCGCTGATCGCGACGGTGACGCTCGAGTACCCACTCGGCGTCATCATGACGCTGGAGACGGGGGGCTCCAGCCCTTTCCGGTCCCGCCCTCTCACCGGCGCCGACGGCACAGCCGGCGTCACTCCCGCTCACCTGCTGCTCGACGGGCAGCAGCGTTTGACGTCGCTCTTCCAGTCCTTGTACCTCGCCCGACCGGTGCAGACCGTCGACGCCCGCAACCGGCCCCTTGAACGCTGGTACTACATCGACATGCAAAAGGCCGTCGATCCGACGGCCGATCGAGACGAGGCGATCGTCTCCGTACCCGCGGACAAACTGCTGAAGGCCGACTTCGCGCGTACCGTCGTGCTGGATCTGTCGACTCCTGAACAGGAGTACGCGGCTCGGCACTTCCCTCTGCACATCGTCTTCGATCCGGAGAAGGTCAACGCCTGGCAGGAACGCTTCACGGCGGCGGATCCTGCGAACTGGGGCATCTGGGGACCCTTCAATGTCATCCTCGACAAGATCAAGGGTTTTCAGGTCCCCATGATCCGGTTGGACCCGACGACCTCGATGGACGCCGTGTGCGCGGTCTTCGAACGCGTCAACACCGGCGGCGTTCCCCTCAACGTGTTCGAACTCCTCACCGCGACGTACGCCGGCGACCAGTCGTACACAACCGCAAAGGGTGACTACTACCGCCTGCCGGACGCGTGGCACGAGATCAAAAAGCAATTGGCCTCCGAATTCCCGGTTCTCGGTAACATCGAGAAAGGCATCGACGACGGTCTGAGCAGCAGCGACTTTCTCCAGGCGGTGAGCCTCGTCCTCACCTGGGAGCGCAAGCAGCACGGCACGGGATCCGCCGTCTCATGCAAGCGGCGGGATCTCCTCAGCCTGCCTTTGGTCGACTTCGAACGACTCTCCCCGGTGGTGCGGGACGCCTTTTCGTGGGTCGGGCGGTTCCTTGCCGGCGAGTTCATCGTCGACCCGGCGGATCTGCCGTACCGGACCAACTTGGTCCCGCTCGCGGCGGTACGCGCGATCCTCGGCGACCGTACCGACGAGCCGGAAACGGCCCAGAGGATCCGGCGCTGGTACTGGTGCGGCGTCCTCGGCGAGATGTACGGCAGCGCGTTGGAGAGTCGCTACACGCGGGATGTCGAACAGTTGGTGGCATGGGTCAACGAAGAGGGCCAACTCCCCGACACCATCACCGAGTCCGTCTTCCTGGAAGAGCGCCTCGACACCCTCAGGACCCGCAACAGCGCCGCGTACAAGGGGATTTTTGCGCTGGTCGCCCAACAAGGCGCGGTGGACTGGTACTTCACCGAGGAAGCGATGCGGCCCGAACACCTCCAGGAGATGGCGGTGGACATCCGGCAGATCTTCCCCAAGGCATGGCTTGCCAGGCACCACCCCGGAGACAGGCGCGGCGAGTCGATCGTCAACAAGACGTGGCTGTCTCAGCGGGCCGCCCGTTCGATGACCGGGTCCCCCGAGGCGTATCTGCAATCCCTCGCCATCGAGTCGGGCACACGCAGCGAATGGTTCGACGACGTGGTGGCGACGCACTTGATCGAACCGGGCGCGCTCCGCACCGCCGACTTCGACAAGTTCTACGACGACCGCTCACGGCAGCTCCTCGCACTGGTGGATGGTGCCATGGGCAGGCGCACCGTGCACCGCGACAAGGCGGTGTGACGCATGACCACACAATCGGTCAGCGGTAGCCCTGGCCCGCAGCCGGCGCAGTCACCGGCAGACCAGCTCAAGGCGCTTGTCGGCCAGCACGTCACGCTCGTACAGATCCTTGAGATCTGCGGCCACCGGCGGAGGACGGACCAATCCGTCTCAGACATCGATCGAATCCTGACCGATGCCGGACTGGGTACCTTTCCTGACTTCCGGTTCTGCGGCCGTTCCGCGTCCGTGCAGATCCTCAAAGCGGACGACCTCGGCTCCTTGACCGGGCCGGCAACCGAGAGCCTCAACGGCGGCGGCACGGCGGGCAGCGAGGCCGACGAGCTTGCCCTGCCGCGGCACACCCTCAAACTGCGGGACATCCCCTCCGCGACGGCGGGGATCGAAAGCCTTCCGCCGTCGGCGACCCTGGCGCAGGCCAAGTACCTGATGCAGGCCCGCGAATTCTCCCAAGTACCGGTGATCGACTCCGCCGGGCGCGTCCACGGGATGATCACGTGGCGATCCATTGCGGAGATGTACGCAGCGAACAAGGAGCCGACGCTCCTCAACGCGCTCGACAGCGAAGGCCCTCACTGCGCCCCCGGCCACAGCGATCTGTTCGCGCAGATACCCGTCATCTGCCGGTACGGCCACGCCCTGGTCACCGAACACGCCACGGTGGTCGCGGGCATCGTCACGACAGCCGATCTGTCGCACTACTTCGGCAGCACCGCGCAACCGTTCTTCCTGGTGGGCCGCGTCGAATCGTTGATCCGCCAGTGGCTCGGCGTCCTTCCCGCGGACAACATCGCGATTGCGCAGTCGTTCGGTGCCGACAAACCCGAGACACGCGGCAAAATCGGCGAACTGACGATCGGCGACTACATCAAGCTGCTCGATGAACAGCATCCTCAGGCGAAGCATCGCACGAACGCCGCGGCGAACTGGTCGCTGCTGGACCGTCCGGACATCGACCGGCAGTTGCTCGTCCACCAACTGCGCCGGGCAAACCGAATCCGCAACCAGATCGCGCACTTTCACCCCGCATCCGACGACAACACGGCCACGCGCGAACTCGGCCAGTGCATTCAGATTCTCAAGTCACTTGTCTGAACGATGAGTTGAGGTGCCGAGCATCACCGACACCGCCCGACCGGGAGGGGGGCACATGCCCGCTACGCCCGGTCGTGGCAGTGTCGTTCGCCTGCTCGATCAGCGTTCCGCTGTGGCATGCGTGCGTCGGAGTCGCGTCACCGCCCCGTCCTGGATCAAGCCGCGCAGCATCGCCTGGGTTTCCGCGTCGGTGGAGTGGAGGACCGTGCCGACCATGCCGCGGGTGAGCAGGACCTTGTAGGTGTTGCGGATGAGCGCCTCGAACTCCTCGTGAGGGGCGCGGGCCACCACGGTGTCCCGGCTTGCCTCGCGGACGGCCACCCAGCGGTCGGTGCGCCAGACGAGGTCAGGGCCGAAGATGACCCCGTTCCAGTCGTATTCGAAGCCTTGGGCGGTATAGATGCAGCCGACCTGACCGAAGCCTGCCGGATCCGTGGCCCAAAGCTGCGACGGGGGCGCGTCGCCGACCGAGCGGTCGCCCTTGACGTTCCACGGACGCCGCCAGTCGCCGATCACCACGTCGTCGACGAGAGTGGCATCCGGGCGCGGATCACTCCACGGCCAGCAGAAGCCGGCCGTCATGCGGGCACCGTAACCGCGACCGAGCGGGTCGCGCAGACGCTGCTCCAACTCCATGGGGCTCTCTGCTGTTTCGACGGTGAAGTTGTCAGCGCCGCCCCATGGGAGAGGCCCTCCCGGGACGAGGCCGAGAAGCCGCAGCACCCATTCTTCGTACTCACGGCTCCCACCACAGCGGAACTGGGCATTGAGGTCGACGTGCCGTACCCGCAAGCCTTTCACGCGCGCTGCGGCGTCGATTTCGGCCACGGTGCCCATCTCCCCCGGGCGGACCACCTGGTGCTCGTCCAACAGGAAGACCGGGACGCGGGCAGCGTCGATCAACTCCTCGATCTGACGCTTGCCGCTGCGCCTCGCCGCAGGTGTGAAGCGGTTGTTGCTTGTCTCGCGGATACGGTGTGCCTCGTCGCAGATCAGGACGTCCAAGCCATTGCGCTCGGCTTGCGTGAAGCTGTTGAAGTACTGGAAGAGCTTCTGGGTACGCGTCGACCCTCGTCCGACGATCTTGCGGAGCGTGACCGTAAAGGACTTGGAGCCGGTCGCGTGGACTGCGGTGCGACCGCGGCGAGCCAGTTCTCCAAGGAGCGAAAGCGCGATGACGCTTTTACCCGACCCGGGGCCGCCGGTGACAACGATGACCTCTTTGCTGTCGGCCTCGCGGGACACCGCAACCGCGCGCATGACGAGCGCGTGCGCGACACGCTGCTCGTCGAGCAGGACGAACTGCTCGCGGTTCTTCACCTCATCCGCGGCGACGGCCATCAACTGACGGCTCGGCGCAACTCGGCTCGACTGCAGCAGATCCGCCGCCTGTGCCCCGTTCGTCGATGACAGGCGGCTCCGGAGGAAATCGAGCAACTCGCCGCGTTCGTCGGCGGTGAACATCCAATTGCCCGGTATATCCACTGCCGTGGTTGCCAATTCGACGACGTCCGCACGCTTCGCGTTGTGCAGGTACGCCACTCCGACGAGCCGATCTGCGTGGTCCGCAAGTGTCTGGGTGAAGTCGATGAGGTAATCGCAATACGCAGCAACCTGTCGTACGGGATGCAACTGCGCATGGTTACCGTACGTGGGGACAAGGCACAATTCGTCATTGTCGGGGACCATGCTCGCCGTGCTCCACTGCTTGAGCTCGACCACGACGTAGGAGGGCCGGCCCGTCGCCGGGTGTATGCCGGCGAGCACCACATCCGCGCGCTTGCTGGTGAGCGGCAACTGGTATTCGAGCATCGCCTCGACGCTTCCGAGCCCGGCGTCGTTCAGAACGTCGGCGAGCGCTTTGAGGCTGTTGACCCAGGACCTTCGCTCGCTCGCTCCGGCTTCGCGTCCGAACACGAAGCGGTAGCGGTCGCCGAGGCGTGCCTCGAGCGTCCCCGCAACGCATTCCTCGGCCAGTGTTCGCGCGGACATGCGGAGCAGCATCGCGGAACGTCCCCCAGACAGCACGAAGTAGCTCGTGCGGGTGGGGGCATGTCCGTTGGCCGGAAGCCCGGCGGGCCGCAATCGGTCGCCGCCAACCCTAGCGTTTCAGCGTCGGCGGGGTGTCCCGAAGCGCTTCGCCTCAGGGCCCTTGCTGTACTCGCGTGCCAAGCTGACGTTGACCATCTGTTCCAGATACGCCTGGGTTTCGGGGTCGACGGAATAGAAGACCGCGCCACGCATACCTCGCGTCGCCAAGACCTTGTAGGTATTGCGTACGCACCGATCGAAAGCCGCGCCTCCGTCTGTCCGCCAGCCTTGTTTCACGGCTCGATCACAGGACTTCTGCGGCTGCGACACCCACGCGTCGCCGCGCCGCACGAGGTCGAGGCCCATGAGGACCCCCGCCCAGTCGTACTCCAGGCCCTGCGTTGTGTAGATGCATCCCACCTGCCCGAATCCGCCGTCCGCGACGGCCCAAGACGACCGGGACGGGATACCGTCCCGGGTCGTCTCCGACCTCGCGTTCCACGGGTGGCGCCATCCGTCGTCGAGAACAATGTCCAAGGGAAGGTGACCGTCGGCGTCGGCTTCGCGCCACGGCCATGCGTACCCTGCGGCGATGCGCGCGCAGTCTCCTTCGGTTTCCTTGTCCCTGAGGAACGCCTCCATTTGAAACATGTCTTGGGCCGTCCGCACATCCATCAGTCCATCCCCCGACCAGGTCGCCGCCATCGAGTTCGGCTCCAGTTCGAACAGCCTGTGCACCCAGTCCAGGTATCTCTTGCTGCCGCCGCACCGGAAGGCGCCGTCCAAATCCACAACCGGCGCGACGCGTGCCCCCAACGCCCGTGCAGCGTCCCTGATCAACTCGACCGAGCCGACGTCACCGGGCCGGATCGTCTGGTGCCGGTCGAGGAAGAAGACGGAGACCTTCGCCGTGTCGATGAGTTCCTCTATCTGCGGACGTGCGGCAGCGCGAGCCGCATTCGTCGCGTACATCCCGGCGCTGGTGCGCTGAATCCTGTGTGCCTCGTCGATGATCAGAACATCGATCGAATCGGGCTCGGCTGCCTGATAGGCGCCTGGAGAACGCATCAGATACTTGGTCCCACGCGGCGCCTCGCTCGCAACGACCTTGCGGTATGCGGAGCTCGGCACCACGAGTTCGGCGTCCAGGTTCCCCTGTCGCAGATCATGCAGCAGCCTCGTGGCGATCGCCGACTTCCCGGCGCCCGGTCCACCCGAGACGATGACCACCTGCTTCCGGCCCGTCGCGTGCCTGGCGTCGACGGCGGCGAACGTTCCGTGGTACGCCTCGCCTTGGTTCCCGATCAGTTGGAACTGCCGCAGCCCGTGCAGTTCTGCGCGAAGCGTCGGCCTGATCTCGACCCGTGCGCCCAGGCGTACGGCTTCCCAAAGATTTCCCGCACTGCGCTCATGCTCGCCTGCGACGCTCATCGCAGGCGCGAAGCGCGCCGCGAGGACGTCACGGAGCCGGTCGCGGGTGTCGTCGGTGAACAGTTGGCCGTGCATGCTGGGCTGGAGAAGCGCGAGACTGCGAACGTCCGCCATCTTGGCGTCGTGCAGGAACGCAATGCCGGCCAGGCGCTCGCCGTGTCCTGCCACAGCCTCGTGACGTGACAGCAACTGCACGCAGTAGTCCCGGACTTGGTGAACCGGATTCGGCTTGCTCTTCCCCTCCGGAACGAGTCCGGGGTAACAGCGGTGCGGCTGCGCAGGATCCGCTGTCACGTGCGTCCAGCGCTTGAGCTCGATGACGACGTAAGACGGTTCGCCGGTGTCCGGGTGCCTTCCCGACAGCAGAATGTCGGCTTCAACGCCCGCACCGGGCAGCTCATACTCGATGAACAACTCGACCGAACCACGGCCTATGGCGAGGAGGTCCGCGACCACGATCGGCAAACCATCACGCCAGGCGTTGACCTGACTCTCCGTCGGACGGGCGTTCCTCGGGTGCTGCGCCTGCGCCCTGTCCGCCAACGCCTCGAAGTAGCCGGGATCCGTCAGGCGCGCCGCCAAAGCATGCGCTGAGATGCGATCGAGATGCACGGGTCCCCCGCCGCACGAAATACACGCGTGCGGGTGGGGGCATGTCCCGCGCGTGCGAGCGCGCGTGAAAGCCCGGCGGGCCGCCTGATCAGCGCGATCCTAGCGGCGTCTGGGGTCGTGGTAGGGGCTCTTTCCGACACTGCGTTCGCTGGGATGCCAGTCCACTGTCGGCTGCCGGACAGCAACTCCCTTGACATTTGGCACAACGGAACTTCATGAGCCTGCGCGCGGAGTGTGCGCGTCGGGGCTGTTCGCGGTGCCGGTGTGTGGATGAGAGAGGCACCAAGAGCTGTGTGGCCACGCCGACTTGGGGGCGTGGCCACACGGTCTGATCACCGCTGGCGAACGAGCTCAGGCTCCGGGATCCCCTGCCTGTCCTTCTGCTTGGCGAAGAGCTCCAGGTGGCCGCAGGACGGACAGCGGTACGTCGCTATCCGCCAGCGCGGCTTCCCCAGTCGCCAGGCTATTCCGAAGATGGTCTTCTGCAACTTGCCAGGGACCCACCGCACGTGGCCGACAATCGACTGTTCCTCCATGAAACCGACCTCAAGGCCGGTGCCTGAGCAGTGTGTACACCGCAACTCATCCATGATCACAGAGTACTGATCATCCCTTGACCGGATACAGGGGGCTATGCGGCAACCACGCAGTGCGGTGGCGAGGCGTCGGTCGAACGTGCGGGTCGGTACGGCCCGGCTCTCGTCCGTGTGCTCCGGGGAGCGTTTCAGGCCATCGATTGCCGGCGTCCCCGCGTACGGCCTCTTCCAGTCGCGAATGCTCTGGACAGGATCGCAACTGGGCGCGGACACAGCGCTGTTCGGCACTGAGGCGAGGCAGTCGTCGGCGTCTGCGGTGGGGCGGCGCACGTAATACTTCGTGCATCTCGACGACCTGGCACGGGGCCGGGGTGAAAGCCGCAGTGCCGGTCCGGGCCTGGCAACGCGGTGAGCTCGGCTGAGAACACGCGCTCACGGCCGAGCTCACCGTACACACGGTTTTTCGTTGTTCAAGCACACTGTGTGGTCAGGCTTGTGGGCAGGCCGGGCCTTACGGCCACGTGCTGCGCGCCCAGTGCAGCAGGTTGGTCAACGCGTTGCCGCCGGCGGCGACGTTCTGTTTCGGTTCGCCGACGTTGTCCTCGCACCCAGAGTGGGTGCCGACGACGTCAGGCGACCCGTTGAACCACGCGAACACCGGCCCACCGCTCACACCGCCCGAGGTGTCAGCCCGGTATTCCAACTCGACGCCGGCACCGTCGTTGTCGTCGTCGATGATCGGGAAGTTCAGGTGCAGCCAGGGCCGTTCGGCTTCGTCCTTGTCTCCCGCGTAGCCCGGGAGGGTCCAGACGCTTTTGTCCTGCCAGGCACTGGTGTATGTGCGGAATCCGAAGAAGCCGAGGTTGGCGCCAAGTGGGGCGGCCAGACGCATGACGGCCATGTCGTCGCCTTGGGCGTGGTTGCTGTATCCCTGGGCGTTGGTCACCCACGACGCCGCCCACGAACCGAAGAGCGATGCGCCGTTGTAGTAGGCCGGCACGAACAACGCCTTCCAGTTCGACGAACCCCACGGCACCATGTGACTGGCCGTCAGGATCGTGCGGGTGCCGAGAAGACCGGCCGTACCCGACTTGGTCCAGTTCGGACTGGCCGCGTTCCACCAAACGAAGAGTCTGCCGACGAGCGAGAACGGCCAACTGTTGGGGTAGTACGGCGAACGGTTGTCGACATCGATCACGCATTCCGGACGTACCCGGGTTCCGTCGCGGCGCACCATGCGGTCCTGCCCAGTGGCGGGAGCGAGCGGCGGCGTGACGGCCTTGGCGGCCCAATCCGGCAGGTACGACGAACTGTCGCGACCGACTTTGTTATCTTTTGAGCGCTTATGTGCGAGTTCGGCCTCGATGGCCTCCGGGGTCACCGGGTCCACGGCTCCGACGGTGATTCCCAGTACGGTTTCGGGATCGTTGACCCCTACGTTTCCGTCGGAGTCCGCGGTGAAGGCACTGACGGGATCCTCGACCGCGGCAGCGGACTGCAGGCGGCTGAAGACGAGGTAGTTGCGAGGGTTGTTCAGCTCCGCGGGTACGTCGCCTTGCGGCGGGCGCGACTCCGCGATGATGTCGTCCAAAGGCTGGGGCCGATCGTTCGGCATGCTGCTCCTTAGTTCGAACCAGGCCCGCGAGCATCAGTCCAACACGGAGCCGGTCAAAGGCTCGTGGACGTTGAGTGAAACGCCGAGAACCGTGCGCGGATTGCCTGTCTGGCAGCTTGAGCGTGACATCCGGTCTGGTTGGTTGCACCTCGTCACAGCCCGATGGGTGAACTTCGCGGATCCGTCACGGCCTCCGCTCACCGCCACCCGTCGGTACGTGCAAAGCCCGCGTGCCGTGGGGGATTTGCAGATCTCGACAACGCGATGGCTCCATGTATGTGCACATCTCCGCGAATGTCTTCGGGCGTTGGCGGCGCGGGTGGCACACGCGGGTCGATGCGGACCGCGCGGAAGTTGAGGCAGACGGGCGAACGCAGCGCTGGTACGTGGGCGAGGGTCAGGGGGCGCTCGCAATGACCGCGCTCAGGCACTGTGGGCGGTGGGATGCGCGTACCTCGCGGGCGTCGACAGCGTCGTACGCCCAGGCTGTGGGGAGGTTCGCCGGTTTGCCAGGCCACCGAGGCGAAAAGCGGGCACACGGCCACGGCTGCGGTGCGGCGGTGGCCGTGCGATGGCGAAACTGCGGGAAGAGCGAGCAGGCGGCGAGTTGGTCAACGGCACAGGCAAAGACGGCGCAGGTAAGGACGGCTCGGCCTCGGTCTTGTGGTCCGGGGTTGGTCCGAGTCGGTCGGCGGCGGCCGGGGAGGAGATCATCGCCGTGGCAGGCCGCACCCTCAAAGCCACGGGCGTGAAGGGCACGACTGGGTGTCGAACCGCCCCCAAGGGCTGGTTGCGTGCAACAAAACGGCCTGTTCCCGTGGCGGGTATCCGCCGGGAACAGGCCGGTCGTCGCGCAGGCTACTCCGCCTCGTCGCCGCCGAAGCGTTCGCGGTAGGCGGCCTGGTCCTCGTCGGTGATCTTGGCGAAGAGGACCGGGGGGACGGTGAAGGGGGTGCCGGCGGGGAGGAAGGGCAGGGTGCGGGCTTCCTCGGGGGTGATCCAGGTGCGGGTGTCGTCGGCGAGGGTGAAGGCGGCGCGCATGGACTTGGCGCTGGAGGGGATGAACGGCTCGGAGATCACGGCGTACAGGTGGATCAGGTTCATCGCGGTGCGCAGCGTCAGGGCGGCGGCGTCCGGGTCGGTCTTGATCTGGAGCCAGGGCGCCTTGTCTTCAAGGTAGACGTTGCCGGCGCTCCACAGTGCGCGCAGGGCCTGCGCGGCCTTGCGGAACTGGAGGGTGTCCAAGTGCTGTTCGTACGTCGCGAGCAGCTCGGCGATCTGCTCGCCCAACCGCTGTTCGGCCTCGCCGGCCTCGGTCCCCGCGGGAACCTCGTCGCCGAAGCGCTTGCGGGAGAAGGAGAGCACGCGGTTGACGAAGTTGCCCAGGGTGTCGGCGAGGTCCTTGTTGACCGTCGCGGTGAACAACTCCCACGTGAAGCTGGTGTCGTCGGACTCGGGTGCCTGGGCCATCAGGAAGTAGCGCCAGTAGTCCGCGGGCAGCAACTCCAGTGCGGCGTCGGTGAACACGCCGCGGCGCTGGCTGGTGGAGAACTTGCCGCCGTAGTAGTTCAGCCAGTTGAAGGCCTTGAGGAAGTCGACCTTCTTCCACTTGTCACGGGTACCGAGGAGGGTCGCCGGGAACATCACCGCGTGGAACGGGACGTTGTCCTTGGCCATGAACTCCGTGTAGCGGACGGCCTCGTCGACGTCATACCACCACGACTTCCAGTCCCTGACCTCGCCCTCGGGTGCGGCGTCGGACCATTCCTTGGTGGCGCCGATGTATTCGATCGGCGCGTCGAACCAGACGTAGAACACCTTGCCCTCGGCGGCCAGTTCGGGCCACGTGTCGGCCGGCACCGGCACGCCCCAGTCCAGGTCGCGGGTGATCGCGCGGTCCTGGAGGCCTTCGGTGAGCCACTTGCGGGCGATCGACGAGGCGAGGACCGGCCAGTCCTTGCCGTGCTCCTCGACCCACGCGGCGACTTCGCGCTCCAGCTTGGACTGGAGGAGGAACAGGTGCTTGGTCTCGCGCACCTCAAGGTCGCTGCTGCCGCTGATCGCCGAACGCGGCTCGATCAGGTCGGTCGGGTCGAGCACGCGCGTGCAGTTCTCGCACTGGTCGCCGCGCGCCTTGTCGTACCCGCAGTGCGGGCACGTGCCGATGATGTAGCGGTCGGGCAGGAACCGGCCGTCGGCGACCGAGTACACCTGCCGGATCGCGCGCTCCTCGATGAAGCCGTTGGCTTTCAGCTCGCGCGCGATGGTCTGGGTGATCTCGAGGTTCTGCGACGAGGAGCTGCGGCCGAAGTAGTCGAACGCCAGCCCGAAGCCCTCGTAGATCGCCTTCTGCGCGTCGTGCTGCTGCGCGCAGAACTCCGCGACCGGCAGCCCGGCCTCCTGCGCGGCGAGCTCGGCGGGCGTACCGTGCTCGTCGGTCGCACAGATGTAGAGGACCTCCTGCCCGCGCTGGCGCAGGTACCGGGCATAGACGTCCGCCGGGAGCATGGACCCGACCAGGTTGCCCAGGTGCTTGATCCCGTTGATGTACGGAAGCGCGCTGGTGATCAACTGTCGAGTCATCCTGGAATGCTCCAACTTTCCGGCGAACACCGCTGACGGTGCCGTGGCGGGCGGGTGTCTGGAGCCACAGCTTGTGCACATGCGGGCAGGTACCGGACCGGCACGCTGCGTGATGTCCCGTCGCTGGGGGCCGATTGCATGGTACCGAAACCGGGACAGGCCCCTTCGCTCAATAGCGGGCGGTGCGTACGCCGGCGACCGTGTGCGGGCACGTTGTCGGTGCGAGGCGTTTGGATGCGCGGGACAACCGGCGTTTGTCTGAGGAGTGACCCGGCATGGGCACGTGGGGTGCGGGCAATTTCGACAGCGACACCGCTGCCGACCATCTCGCCATGGTCGTGGACCGGCTCGTCACCGAGGTGGCCGAGGCCATGGCGGGCGACCCGGTCCGGATCGAGCCGGACGAGTACTGGGGCGTCGCGGTGCCGTGCAATCTCGAACTGCTGCACCTCATCGCGCGACAGGGCTTCGTCGGCGCGGTGCTGCCCGACGTCGCGACGATCGAGACGTGGAAGGCCGCGTTCCTGGGCGTCTGGGATGCCACGATCGACGGGCTGGAACCCACGCCGCAGTACAAGGCGGAGCGCCGGGCGGTGCTGGTGCGTACGTTCGACCAACTCGCGGTGGCAGCGGCGTCCGACTGACAAAAGGAGTTCGCAGGTGACGGTCAACCGTGTCGTTCCCGTCTTCACCACCACGGATCCCGACGCCGCGCGCGATTTCTACGCGCTCATCGGACTCGTGGAGGTGATGGACCACGGGTGGGTCAGGTCGCTCGCATCCGAGTCGAACCCGTCGGCCCAGATCGCCCTGACCACCGGCGACGCCACCGCACCGGTGGCGCCCGACGTGAGCATCGAGGTGCAGGACGTCGACGCGGTCCACGCCGCCTGCGTCGCACGCGGCCACCGCATCGTGCATCCGCTGACGGACGAGCCTTGGGGCGTACGACGGTTCTTCGTCGAGGACCCGGACGGGCGGGTGGTGAATGTGCTGGGGCACCGGAGGACCGACGCGTAGTTTCGACGGAAAATCCCGTTTGCTGTTCCCCGCCGGACGCGTACCGATGAGTTCCGGCGGCGGAGTCGGTCTCTTCTGAAGACATGCAATCGACAGAGGGGTCGTCATGCGGTCGTCCGTTCGTCCTTCGCCGGAGCGCCTGGTGGGTGTCGGTGACGTCGAGTTGTGTGTGAGCGCCTTCGGGGACCGGGGGCGACCTGCGGTGTTGTTGCCGAACACCTCGGGGCTGTTCTGGGAGGACGCGTTCTGTGGCCGGCTGGCCGACGCCGGCCGGTTCGTCGTGCGCTACGACATCCGCGACACCGGACGGTCGACCGCTTATCCCGCCGGCTCCCCCGAATACTCACTCCGCGACCTGGTCGCCGACCTCGTCGGGCTGATGGATTCCTTCGAGCTTCCGCGGGCGCATTTGGTGGGGTTCTCCGTGGCCGGGTGGATCTGCCAACTCGCGGCTCTCGATCATCCGGATCGCGTGTCGGCGCTGACGCTGATCAATACCCGCCCGACGGCTCCCGGCCGGGCGGACCCGGACCTGCCCGAGCACTCGGACCGGGTGATGGCTTCTTTCAAGACCCCGGGCCCGGACTGGTCCGACCGTGAGTCCGTGATCGGCTACGGCGTCGAGCGCGCACGAGTGTTCGCGGGGTCCCGCGGATTCGACGAACAAGAGGCACGGCGGCAGGTGACTCGGATCGTCGACCGCACGACCGACATGCAGTCCAGCATGATCAACTTGGCGTTCGCCCGAGCGGGCAAACGCTGGCGGGAGCGCCTCGGCGACATCACCGCGCCGACCCTCGTCGTGCACGGCACCGACGACCCCTTCTTCCCGTACGGAAACGGCCAGGCCCTGGCCCGGGAGATCCCCGGCACCGAACTCCTCACGTTGGAGGGCGTCGGGCACGAACTTCCGGCAGCGACCTGGGACCTGCTGCTCGACGCCATGCCGGAGGGCGGTCGCTGACGGCGTTGGTGCGGGGTCTTGGTCTTACGTGGTCTTACGGGGCCTTACGGCGTAGGCCGGGGTCGGCGGCGGCGCGGCCAGTGGAAGCCGTGCTGTCGCAAATCGCCGAGAAAGCCTCGGGCGTACGGCTGCGGAGTCTGCCCCGACGGGTGGGCGAGGTCGCCTCGGCGGAACGCCATGTCGCCTTGGGCGCCGGAACCGGCGTAGACGTAGGCACGTTCGTGGGTCGCGATGCGGATCCAACGGCGGCGCGTGGTCGCGGGTGCACCGCAGCGCCGACTCCCGCAAAGCCATCCGATACCGCGTGATCACGCCAGGCCAAGGCGGCGAAGCTGCGCGAAGTTGGCAGCAGGTGCCGCGCTCACCAACCGATATTTGCGTCGGGCGCGGCACCTACCGGGACTTCATTACGCCGGAAGCAACAGCCAAGACCATCAAGAAATTTCAGCCTCAACTGGTGCCGGGACTGCTTCAGACGCCGCAGTACGCCCGCGCCGTCGTGGGGGCATCAAAGCTCTGGCAGAGCGGCGAGGAGATGGAACAGTTCGTTCAGGTCCGGATGGCGCGGCAATCCCGGCTCACCGACCCCGAGCCCCTACAACTGTGGGCCGTCATCTCCGAGGCCGTGTCGCTCCAACAAGTCGGCGGCCCGGAAGTCATGAAGGCTCAACTGCAGCACCTGCTCAGGATGTCCGAATCTTCGAACGTAACCATCCAGGTCTTGCCGTTCTCGCGCGGCGCCCATGCGAATATGTTCGGCCCATACGTGATCCTCGGCTTCCCCGAGGTTGGAGCATTGGACGTCGTGCTCGCCGACAACCCGTTCGGCTCAATGTGGTTCGAGCGGGAGGCCGAAGTCGCCGGCTATCAGGGCCTCTTCGACACCGCACGCACCTCTGCCCTTCCGCCCGTGGAGTCCCGGGACCTGATGCAGCGCAGGGCCGAGGAGCAATAGACGTGATAGACACCAGCCACCACACACCTGACGTCTCCGGCGCGGAGTGGCGCACGAGCACTTACAGCGGTGGCAACAACGAGTGCGTCGAAGTCGCCACCAACCTCCCCACCCTCACCCCTGTCCGCGACTCCAAGCGCCCGGCCGGGCCGGTCCTCAGCTTCACGCGTGACGCGTGGCAGGCCTTCGTCATGCACGTCTCATAAAGCACTACTCACGCCGACTACCCGGCTTCACGATGCGGAGTCGGCTCAAGTGCTCGACCGGGCTGAAGTCCGAAACCGAGGTTTCGTCGACGTCTAGCAAGACCAAATCGGCCAAGCCCGACAGCGGCGTCAAGTCGCTGACTTTCGTGCGATTTAGAAACAATTCGGTGAGCTTCGAGAGGCCCGCCAAGGGCGTCAGATCCGAGACGTTCGTACCGCCGAGAACCAGAGTGGTGAGCTCAGTCAGTCCCGCCAACGGTGCTACATCTGACACATTCGTGCCGCCGAGGTACAGATATTTCAGATTGGCCAGCGCCGCCAAAGGCTCCAGATTGGAGACAGCCGCGCCACCGAGCGACAGATGCGTGAGGTTCGTCAGTTCCGCCAACGGCGTCACATCTGCCACCGTTGTCCCGTCGAGGACCAAAAAGGTGAGATCGGTCAGCTCAGCCAGCGGCGTCACGTCTGACACATTCGCTTTTTTAAGCATCAGATCGGTGAGGTTGGTCAGCCGCGACAACGGCCGCAGATCCGACACCGGTGCTTGCGTAACAGTCAATGATGTGAGGTTGGTCAGCATCGACAATTGCTCCAAATCCAAAAAAACCGCATCTACTGTGTAGAGTCCGGTCAGATTCGGCAGCGCCAGCAAATCACGCACGGGGACCTCAGTGGTGCCCGACGGTAGCGCGAAATACGTAAGCCGCTCTCGCAATTCGGCGTACCGACGCAGCAAATCCAGTTTGGGCACCCAAACGGTGACATCATCAATGCGCATGTGCTGGACCACTTCATGCCAGTACCCGTCGACGTCAGCAACTCTGGTCCAGGCATGAACCACTTCGGCACGTACAGCACCGTCGAGCTGGTGGCGCAACGATCTCAGCAGTGGGATCGCGGAGTCGGTACCCAGTGTGGCTGCCGTCGCGGCAATCCATCTGGCATCCTCCGGGCTCGGTTCCTTGCGACGGACGAAGTCACCGAGCAGGTCGAGCACGAACTCCCCCGCAGCGGCAAGATTCACCGCGTCTGATTGATTACGCGGCGGGATCAGTTCACCGGTCGCCTTGCGGATCCGTCCCACATGCCTCGGATCGACAACATCGAGATCCGCGATACAGGCCGCCGCGAGCAGCCACGCACGTCGGTCACCGCCTTTGCCGTCCCGCAGCCCTTCAGCGCGACTGATCAAGCCTTCCAGAAGTTCATACTGCTGATCAGGACGGTCTTCCCCACGTCCGACAGCCATGATCAGAACATCGTGATAGCGCGGGTCGTCAATGCGACTCAGCAGATGCCCCTCGTGATGCCCCCGCAGCGCCGCCCCCGCCGCAAGATAGTCCTGGAAACTGGCGTGATTGAACTCCAGCAAATCCACCTGCGGTTCATGCAACAACCCACTCCGCCGCTCCAAGTGCCGCAACACCTCAGCCGCAGTCGGCAGGCCCTCCCCATCACCCCTCTCCGGGAACCGAAACCTCGGCAGGATCTCCGCAACACAATCCTCCGCCACATGACGCGGAATATCCCGACGACCATTCATCGTCGTCCACCACGCCAGCGCCCCGAGCAACGTCTCCTGCTGCGTCGGTGACAACCTCAAATGCCGCGCCGCCGGCACCTTGCTCGCCTGCTCGCGACTCCCCAGCATCATCGTCATCGCCGCGCCGTACAGCCCGATCCGGCCCTCCGGCAACGCCTGATCCGTCCGCTCATGTAGTGCGCAAATCAGCGCACACAGCAACGGGTTCGTCGCCAGCCTCGCCAAATCCCGTCGCGTATCGAGCAACCGGCCGAGATCCTCCCCGAACTCCCGCAGCCGTTCTCGCGTCTCCTCGTCCGCGTCCAGCCCCTGCGTCCGGTGCCACCGCTCGATGAACTCCCCCACCTGCGCCCGGTTCATCGGCTGCAACGTCGCCGACGCGAACCCGGCACCCTCCAACACCCGCCGCTGCGCGTCCGTCAGCACCCGTGGCCGACTCGTCAGCACGTACTTCGCACGCGGATAATCCCGACACAACTGGTCCAACCACTCCAGCACCGCATCGTGATGATGCTGCGGCAGCTCGTCCAGCCCATCCACCAACACCACCGCGTGCCCGGCCTCAAGCACCCGGTCCGCCCACCCCGCAGGCTGCGCGCTCCCGAGCATCGACCCGCTCTCCGCCACCAGTTGCCCCACGTCCGGCAGCAGGAGCTCCCCATCCCGCAACAACCGCCGTACCCGCACGAAGAACGGAACGCATCCCTTCCACACCTGCAGCAACTGCGCGGGCAGATCCCCGTCAATAATGTGCACGGCCAGCCGCCGCAGCAGGCTCGTCTTCCCCGCCCCGGCCGGTCCTTCCAACACCGCTTTCGGGTAACGCCCCAGCACCGACTCCAACGAGCCGTTGCCCGACACCCGCGCCCATATCGAACTCCCGTCCGGCATAAGCACGTCGCGCTCCCGCTCCGGCCCCACCGCCTCCACATCCAGCGTCACGTACGCCGTCGTCAACGTGTACGAACTCGCCTGGTCGATCTGCACCACGCCCAAGACTTCCGCCTTGTCGAGCGACGCCCGCAGCCCCTTCGCGTACCGCTCCTCGAACCGCCGATCGGTCTCCCGCACATCCGGCACCCGGTCGAGCAAGTCCCCGATCCCCCGCGCAACCTCCGTCAACGTCCGGACCGAATACCACTCCCGCCCCGTGAAGTGCTCCACCACCTGCGCGCAGCACACATCCACCAGCGCGTCGTACAACTCCTCCGCGTCCCCGCCCAACGGCACCCGCCCCGCCGGGGCATTCCGCTCACTCAGCAACCGCCGCAGCCGGCCCGCATCCCCGTACGCCGCCTGCACGTCGTCCATCGTCACGCGCTCACCGAGCACCACCGCCACCTCGGCGACAACGCGCTCCCCCACCGCCGGCTCAAGCCCCGCGTAGCGCGCCTCGGCATCACTCAGCCGCAGCGTCAGCGCCTCCGCCAAGCGCGCCAAATCCCGCGCGTCCACGACCTCCTCGCGCCGCGACCGCCCGCCCACCCGCGCGGGATCCTCCACCAGGTGCGCGCCCGCCCGAGGCGCCCGCACCCTCCCCATCACGGAGACGAGCACCGCCCCCACCCGCGCCGCCACCGCCGCGTCCATGTCTCCCCCAACTCCCCAACTTCCCGCCGGTCACCTTATGTTCGCGCCGGGGGCGGCGTTGAGATCTGGTAATCCCGCTTCCGGCGCGGGATTTCCGGATGTCAACATGGCCCCCACCCACACGAGTGACAGGCGGCACGACGCCGGGCGGCGCGAACGTACCGTTGGCTCATGGTCCGCATGTCGCCGCCCGCTCCCGACCGCGATCCCGCATGGCTCGCGCTGATCGCCTCGCGACAATGTGGGCTGGTCACCATCGCGCAGCATCGGCGGGCCGGCATCGCGGATGACGTGCGCTTACGTCGTGTGCGGCAAGGGAAATGGCGACGGCTCGCGCCCAAGGTGGTGATAGTCGACAGCGGTGCGCCCTCCCGACGCCAACTCGCGATGGCCGCGGTGCTGCACGCGGGGCCGGGGGCGCTCGTCACGGGCTTCACGGCGTTGGAACTCGCGAACGTTCCGCACGTTCGCTACCCGCGCGATGTCCACGTTCTCGTCGCGCACACCAGCAAGGTCGAACGCTTGCCCGGCATGCGGTACGAGCGCACCTCGCGTCTGCCGGAAGCGCAGCGCCTGCGCGTTCCCCCGACGGCGCCGTACGCGCGGGCGGTGGTGGACGCGTGCCGCGCTGCCGTCGACGAGGAGCACGCACGGTCGGCGGCGCTGGCCGCTGTGCAGCGGCGGCTGTGTGATGTGGAGTCGCTGCGAGCCGAGTGCGCGCAGGCCGCGCGGCGGAATCGGCGGCGGCTTGACGCGGTGCTCGACGAAGTGGGGGCGGGCGTAAGGTCGTTGCCTGAGGGTGAGTTGCGGCGGGCGGTACTCGCGTCGGAGTTGCGTGAGCCGTTGTGGAATCCGCGGGTGTATATGGCCGACGGCGCCTTTCTCTGCTCGCCGGATGGGTTGTGGGAGGAGGAGGGGGTGGCCGTCGAGGTGGACTCCGCCACGCATCACGCGTTCGGGGCCGACCGGCTGCGCACCGCGGAGCGGGCACAGCGCACGCAGGCTGCCGGGTTGATGGTGGTGTCCGTGCTGCCGCGACAGTTGCGGAGCGATCCTGCGCGGGTGATCCGGACTCTCCGCGCGATCCTTGCCGGGCCGCGCCGGGTATGCCTCGACGCGCCGTCGCTGATTGTGCAGCGCGCTCGCTGAAGCCTGTCTGCCCGTTCGGCGTGGCCGAGACCTGCGCATATCGAAACAATCGAGGCCGTTGCTGGAGTCCCCCGAAAGCGCGACTTCACGGGGGAGCCATGCGCAGCGACAGTCTTGGTGTGCCACCGCTGCCGGGAGATCCGGCGGTTGATGATGATGCGGCGTCCGAACCTCGGGGCGCAGATGGCACGGTTGGTGGCCGGCGATGGCGATTCTGCCGCGCTGGTCGGCGCGTTGCGGCGTAGCCGTCGGCCTGCCGGTTTGCAGTGTCAGGACCACGCCGAGCTGATGATTCAGCGTCATCGTGGCGAGCAGGGCCCTGGTGCGCTCGTCGTCCCACTTCTGGTCCCGCTGTTGGGGCTCCGGCGATCGGAAGTCGATGACCGGCGGCGCATTGCCACGGGGAAGCCACCTGGAGGCCGACGAAGGCGGCAAAGGTCCGTAAGGCTGCGTGGATGTACAACTCTCTTACGGTGTCAGCCAGTTCGAACCGTGAAGGCTGAGGCGTCCAGCGGGTTGCTCTTCGGCGCGAGGTCGGCTCCTCGCGGGAAGAATCGGACCGGCGCGGGACACTGCGCGGTGGGTGGGTACCGCCGCGCTGACGGCTGATCGTGGGAAGGCGCCGGAGCGGGTTGGGTTTTCCGGTCCCCGGCCGCGTGCAAGTTGTTGGGGATTTTCTGTCTCGGCAGGTCAGGCGGTGGGCCGGAGACTGATCACTCGTGGGCGGGGGCTCCTCGGGAGTTGGGGGCGAGTGATGCGTTGAGCTGGTAGAACGAGTGGCAATGCCGGTTGATGGGAGTGGTCGCTCGTTCGCGTCGGGGGGCGTGTGGGCGGGCTGTTCGCAGCGTGGTTGCGGTTTTTGCGGGCAGACAGTGGGCCATTCCCTGTGTGGACGGGTTTCTGGGAGGCAGGGCGTGTCGGACGGAAGGTCTCAGTCGCCGGGCGACGGCTGTATCGGGACGGGGCCTGTCGGCGGGGGGGAAGGGTCTGCCGTGTGGGGCGGCCTTCACGGCTCGCGTCCGCGCACATCGGACCGCCCGGAGGAGCAGCCGCGGGGCCATTCGGCGCCGTCCGATGGGGAGTCGCCCGAAGGCGCTCCCTGGGCGCGGTCGGGAGTCCCGGGGCGTCCCGGTGAGAGCGGTCGGCCGCACCCGTTGCCGCCGGAACCACCTCGGGCCGCGTCGGGATCCCGCGGGGCCGAGGCCCGGGAGGAAGGGGAGTTGCGCGGCGCGGACTCGGCGGGCCGTTCGGATGCCTTGCGCCTGGGCCTGCTGGCCGATGCCGAGGGGTTGAGTGAAACGGATGTGCTGCGCCTCGCGGTTCAGCAGGCGCTCGCCGCGGTCGGCGGGTTCGCGGGGCTCGTGCATGTGCAGGGGCGTGAGGCGGACACGTTGCGGCTTGCGGCGGTGACGGGTCTGCCGACGCGGATCGCCCGCCCGTGGGAGTTGCTGGCGTGCGGCGGGGACACCGCGTACGACCGTGCGCTCCGGGACGAGGGGGCGGCCTGGTCGGACGCGCTCCCGGAGTCGGTCGTCGGCGAAGGGCTGCCGCCGGCCTGGGAAGGCGTCGGCATGGCGTCGGCGCCGATCACCGTCGACGGATACCCGGTCGGTGTCCTGTCGGTGCTCGCCGGCGAGCAACCGGCCCCGGACCGGCTGGAGTTCCTGGTCCGTCTCGCCGCGCTGGTCGGCCTGCGCCTGCGCAACGCCCGGCGCTGGCACAGCGGTACGGCGCCGTGGTGGCAGGAGCCGCTGGCGGAGCGCACGGAGGTGATACAGCAGGTCGCGGTGGGGACGTGGAGTTGGGACCTCGCGACGGGACTGCTCGACATCGACGGTGCGACGGACGCGCTGCTGCGCGCGGCGGGGCTGGACCCGGACCGCTGGGACCGGCGGATCGAGACGTGGATGGCACGCATCCACCCCGACGACCGCCCCGGCGTCCAGGAGGCGATCGAGTATTCGCTCTCGACCGGTGACCAGTACGCCGTCGAATACCGGGTGGTCGGCGACGACGACCGGGTGAGCTGGCTGGAGCTGCGCGGCACCTTCGAGTACGACGAACAGGGCGCACCCACACGCATGTTCGGCACCGCGTGGGACGTCACGACCCGGCGCGGCAAGCTGGACTGGCTGGTCGGCCTCCTGGAGTCGCACCCGGACCCGATCCACGTGGTGGCCGCCGACGACCGGGTGCAGTGGGCCAACAAGGCGGCCCATGAACTCGCGGCCGTGGAGGGCGTGGAAGTCGACGGCGTCGTCCTGTGGGAGGCCGTTCCCCGGCTGCGCGGCCAGGGCCTGCCCGAGTTGTTCGCGCGGGCGCGCGCGGCGCCGGGGTCGGCGGCCACCTCGGAGCTGGAGGCCGCGGCCCCGGGTGATCCGCAGGGAGCGCACGCCTTCCACCTGGTCAGGGCGGTGGCGGTCGAGGGTTTCGTGGCTGTGCAGCTGGCGGACATCACCGACCGGCGTCGTGCCGAGCGGGCGGCGGCCGAACGCGTACGCAGGATCGCGGAGTTCAACGCCGCGCTGGTCGGCGCGCTCGCGACGGGCGACGTGGTGACGGTGGTCACCGAGCATCTGCCGCCGTTGTTCGGGGCGCAGGGCCTGCTGCTGCACGACCTGACCGGCCCGAGTCCGCGGTTGCTCGGACAGACGGGCTACTCCGCCGAGTTCCTGGAGCACCTGCGGCAAAGTCCGTACGCGCGGTCGGAGTTCGTCCTTGTCACCCAGCCGCGGTTTGTC
The DNA here is from genome assembly GCF_051388935.1 of Yinghuangia sp. YIM S10712. Lineage (NCBI taxonomy): Bacteria > Bacillati > Actinomycetota > Actinomycetes > Kitasatosporales > Streptomycetaceae > Yinghuangia > Yinghuangia sp. YIM S10712. The sequence continues at coordinate 1,142,259 of NZ_JBPKBI010000001.1, read as the reverse complement.
GCGTCAACCGAGGCCTCCGCGCGGCGGCGCCCCGAACTGCTGTCCCTGGCACGACTCGGCGGCAAACGCTCGTGGGCCGCGCTGCCGCTGACCGTCGGGGGGCGTCCGATCGGCTCGTGTGTCATCGGGTGGGCGTCGCCGGGCGGTTTCGCACCGGATGACCCGGCACTGCTGACGACCCTGGCCACGCTGATCGCCCAGGCGGTGGAGAACGCCAGGCTGTACGAGGAGGCGCGGCACCGCGCGGAGCGCCTCCAACAGGAGCTTCTGCCGGGCGGCCTGCCCGAGCTGTCCACGGTGCAGACCGCCGCGCGGTACCGAACCGCCAAGGGGCAGGAGGTCGGTGGCGACTGGTACGACGTCGTTCCCCTGCCGGGCGGGCGTGTTCTGGCCGTCATCGGCGACGTACTGGGCCACGGCTTCGAACAGGCCATCACCATGGGCATCATCCGGCACGCGGTGCTCGCGGTCGCCGCCTTGGACCTGCCCGTGGACGAGCTCATGGCCCACCTCAACGACGTCGTCGGCCGTCTGGGCATGGGCACGAACGGCTCGGCGGTGTACGCGACCTGCCTGTTCGCGGTCTACGACGCCACGTCGGGCCTGTGCACGATGGCCAGCGCCGGCCACCCCGCACCGATCGCCCTGCCGCCCGGCGCGGAGCCCCGGCAGCTCGACGTGGCCGCTGGTCCGCCACTGGGCCTGGCTCAGGTGCCCGCCGAGGTCACCGAGATCGCCCTCGAACGAAACAGCGTCCTGGTCTTCTACACCAACGGCCTCCTGGGTTCGGAGGCGCCCGACACGACCCGCCTGACGGATGCGATCTCCCGCCACACCGGGGAGGCGCCCCTGCCTGTTCGGCGGACCGAGCGCGCGGCCTGGTTGGAGGGGCTGTGCGACGTGGTCACGGCGGAGCTGCCGTCCGACACACGGCGTGACGACGCGGCGCTGCTGGTGCTCGGCATCGACCGTGTCTCCCACGACCGCGTCGCACAGTGGGACCTGCCGTGGGCGGCGGAGTCGGCGGGGCGCGGGCGCGATCTCACGTCCGCGCAGTTGGCCGCGTGGCGGCTCCAGGACCTCGTGGACGCGACGACGCTGATCGTCAGCGAGCTCATCGGAAACACGGTGCGCCACGCCGTCGGGCTCGGCGCGGACGTCGCGGACGACAACGCGGGCGTGATCCGGCTGCGGCTGCTGTACCTGAACGGCGTGCTGGTGTGCGAGGTCTACGACGGCTCCGAGGCCACTCCGCGCGTGCGCCACCCCAGCTTCGACGACGAGTTCGGTCGCGGCCTGCAACTGGTCGCGATGATGGCGGAGCAGTGGGGCGCGCGGTACGCCGAGGACGGCAAGTGCATTTGGGCTCGTCTCCGCACACCGCAGGCGGAGGAGTCCGTGGTCGGCTGAGGAAGGCGTACCGGCTACCCCCTGTGGCGTACCAACTGAACGCAGTGGCGTACCGGCCGAACGCTGTGGACTGATCGCGTCAGCCGGGCGCCCGGAAGTGTTCGAGGAACCACTCCGCGGCCTCGTCCGCGACCGTCGCGAGGGCGCCCGGCTCCTCGAACAGGTGTGTCGCGCCGGGGACGACGCTGAGGCGCTTGGGGCAGCGCAGCCGGTCGAGTGCCGCGCGGTTCAGTTCGAGGACCTGGCGGTCGTCTCCCCCGACGATGAGCAGGGTCGGAGCCTCCACTGCGGGGAGGCGGTCGGCGGCCAGGTCGGGGCGGCCACCGCGGGAGACGACCGCGGAGATGCCGGCCGTCGGCTCCGCGGCGGCCCACAGCGCCGCGCCCCCTCCCGTGCTCGCGCCGAAACAGCCGATGGGGCAGTCGCCGACCTGGGGCAGCTTGCGCAGCCATTCGACGACGCCGAGGAGCCGGTCTGCCAGCAGCGGGATGTCGAAGACCCGGCCGCGGTCGGTCTCCTCGTGGAGTGTCAGCAGGTCGAAGAGCACCGTGGCCAGGCCGGCGCTGTTCAGCCGGGACGCAACCGCACGGTTGCGCGGACTGTGCCTGCTGCTCCCGCTGCCGTGTGCGAAGACCACGAACCCGATGGCGTCGTCGGGTGTGGTGAGGTCTCCAGGCAGCCGGACGGGCCCGAGGTCAATCGCCGTTTCCGTGGAATGCACAGCCGCCTCCTGGTTCGACGGGTCAGGGGCCCTCTTCCAGTGTGTGCGACCGCGCGGTGGACGGGAAAACCGGACGGACAGGCGTTCGGCTCCATACTGGTACGCGCAATCGCAGCCCAGCCTCGGAGGACGGCCGTGCAGTACCTGGTGATCGCGTACGACGGTAAGGACGACGGCGCGCTTGACCGCCGACTGCGGGTGCGGGAGGCGCACCTGAGGCTCGGGGACGAGATGGCCGCGGCCGGCCGGCACCTTTTCGGGACGGCGATCCTCGACGACGAGGGCCGCATGATCGGGTCGATGCTGGTGGTGGACTACGCGTCGCGCGCGGAACTGGACGCGTGGCTGGCGCAGGAACCGTATGTCGTCGGCGACGTGTGGCGCGAGATCGAGATCAAGCCGTGCCGGGTCGGTCCGTCGTTTCAGGTCGACGCAGTGTGACCGCCCGCTTTCGTGGTCAGTCGCGTACGCAGCGCGTCCAGGTCCGGCAGGAACCACAGATGCCGTCCCTGGTTGGCCTCCCGGACGAAGTCGCGCAGCGAGGCGCTCGCGGCGGTGCGTTCGGTGATGTCGCCGATCACCGCGAGGCCGATGCGGTAGTTGACGAACTTCTGCGTGATGTCGCCCGCCACGCGCGTACGCAGCTCGAAGAAGTCGTCGGCAAGGCGTTCGACCGGCAGCGCGACCCACGCGGCGTCCAGGTGGAAGGCGTTGCCGATCAGGTCGCTCGCGTCGCGTTCGCCGCGCACCGCGTCACCCTCGGTCGAGCACAGCAATACCGCGGTGCCGTCGATCACTTCGAGGGTTTCGGACATGGCGTCGGTGCTCCGTTCGGGGCGGTCGGCAGGGTCTGATCCGCCCTGATCATCGAACGCTGCGGCGACCGACGGCAACCGGATTGTCCCGGCGGCCGTTCAGAAGGGACGCCAGGCTCGCCGGACCGCGCCGGACCGCAGGTCGGCGATCCGCCGCGACACTTCACCCGCCGCCGCGCTGTGCACGGCGGTCTGGGCGAGCCACGCGACCATCATGAGCTCGTGGATGTCAGCCAGGACCGGGTAGCCGTCCCATGTGGTGACATCGAAGCCGTACGCCTGGGCGAATTCGTCATACTCGGCCCGCGTGTGCCACCCGAACCGGTCGGCGTAGAGCGAGGTCACGGTGAGGTCCCACTCGCGGGGGCCTTCCGCGACGTCGTCGAGGTCGATCAAGTGGGCCCGGCCGTGCCGGTCGTTGAGGGCGTTCTTGACGTGCGCGTCACCGTGGATCACGCCGAACGGCAGTGCGAAGTCCAGGTCGTCGTAGAGATCTTGGAGCCGGTACGCGCGATCGCGCAGGAAGTCGCGGTCGCCCGCGGACAGCCCGTGCAGCAGGGGCAGGCGCCGGAACACACTGCCCAGCGCGTCGGTGATGGGCAGCGACAGGCTCGGCGGCGCCTCCAAGGCGTGCAGCCGGCACAGTAGTTCGCCGAGTTGGCCGGGGCTCGCGAACCGGTCGGTCTCGGCCGCCCGGGTCCAAAAAGTCACCGCCGACCCCGCCACGACCACGGGCTGCGCGATGTCCGGAACGAGACGGGCGGCCGGATATCCGGTGTCCGCGAGCCAGCGGGCCACGGCGGCCGTGCGCGCGACCTCGCTCAACGCCGTGGACGGCCGCGCCACGCGGACGATCACGGGATCCCCGAGCCGAAAAACGGCGTTCTCGCCGAGGCGCACCAACTCCGCACCGGCGGACTTGAGCCCGACGTCGGCGCACGCGGTGTGCAGGGCGTCCTTGGCCTGTTCTGCGGTGAACGGCACTCTCGTCTCCGTTTCGTCGCGCATGCCGCGAAACTACCCAGCCCGCGGACGGGGGACACAGCGCGGATGGCCGGAACGATTCGCCCGCGTACCGGAGTACGCGGGCTGCGGAAGCCGGTGCCGTGGGCCGGCGACGCGAACCGCCACCGGCGCTTCGGCGCGGCGGAACGGGCGTCGAAACCGCCCCGGCGGACAGGAACCGATGCAGACAGCGGACGGGAACCGATGCAGACAGCAACTTGTGTATCAGTCAAGGAAGTTGAATCATGGAGCGCGGGAGAAGAGGGCCTGGGGTTGGTCCTTTTCTCCCGCTTTGCCGCCACCTGCCTGCCGCTGCGTCCGTCTCACGCGGTCGGCATGCGCCGGCCCGCGCCACACGGCAGGCTACGCTCGACCGATGCTTTTCGGACGCGATCGCGAGTTGACCGCGCTCGGGGGCCTGATCGACGCGGCTCGTGACGGACACGGTGGGGCCCTCGTGTTCTCGGGCCCGCCCGGCATCGGCAAGACCGCGCTGCTCCGGGCCGCGGGCGAACGCGCGGAGGATTTTCGAATCCTGCGTACCACCGGCATCGAGTCCGAGGCAGGCCTGCCGTTCACCGCGCTGCACATGCTGCTGGCCCCCGTCCTCGACCGAATTCCCCGACTGCCCGGCCCCCAGGCCGACGCGCTGCGTGGAGCATTCGGGCTCGCGCTGCCGGCATCGGAGGACACTCGTTTCCTCGTCGGCCTCGGCCTGCTCACGCTTCTGGGCGAAGTCGCCGAGAAGACACCGGTGCTGTGTCTCGTCGACGACACGCAGTGGCTGGACGGCCCCTCGTCGGCCTCGCTCGCGTTCGCCGCCCGTCGTCTCACCGCGGAGCGCGTGGCGGTCGTCTTCGCGGCGCGCGACGAGGAGGAAGGCGCGGCGACCGGGCTGCCCGGCATTCGCGTGCTGACGCCTGGTGCGCTGGACGCCGCCGAAGCACGTGCCGTGGTCGAGGCGCACTCCCCCGCGCTCGGCCCCGGCGCCCGGGACCGCGTCGTCGCGGAGTCGGCCGGGAACCCGCTCGCCTTGCGCGAACTCGCGGCCGGGCTCGGTGAGACGGCCGTCACCGACGTCGCCCCGACCGCCCTGCGGGCCTCCGCCGCGGTGACGGCGACTTTTCGCCGAAGGCTCGCGGAACTCCCGGACACCGCGTCAAGGTTGCTTGTCGTCGCGGCAGCCGATCGGAGCGGCGACGTCGGCACGCTGATGTCGGCCGCACGGAGTCTCGGATGCGACCTGGCCGACCTCGACACCGCCGTACGCGCACGCGTGTTGGTCGTCGAAGGATCCTCGTACGCCTTCCGGCACCCCCTGATCCGCTCCGCCGCCTACCAGGACGCGTCGGTCACCGACCGCGTCAACGCCCACCGGGCACTCGGCGACGCGCTCTCCACGTCGTCCGAAAGCACTGGCGGCGCAAGCGTGTTGGCCGCGACCTGGCATCGGGCGCTCGCCGCGACGGGTCCGGACGCCGACGTGTCGGCGGCGATGGAGCAGGCCGCCGACAACGCGTGGGTGCGGGGCGGAGGACCCGCGGAGGCGTACGCGCTCGCAGCCCGCCTGCACCCCGAACAAGCCCACCGCGCCAGACTGCTGACCCGCGCCGCGCAGACCGCGATCGTCGCCGGGGACACCGGCCGGGCGACCGAACTCTCCGCATCGGCCGCAGGGTTGACCGACGATCCCGCGCTGCGGGCGGCGTTGGCGATGATCGACGGCACCGCCGAGAACTTCCGCGGACACCCTCGCCGTGCGGCGAACCTGCTGGTCACGGGAGCCGAAGGGCTGGTGAGCGCGGACACCGGGGCCCCTGGGTTCACGGCCGCACCCGAAACCGGCCTCGCAGCCACGCTTTTGGCCATCGCGGCGGGTTACGCGTGGTTCTCCGGCGACGAAACCGCCCTCGGGCGGGCGGCTGCGCTCGCGGGACGCTGCGTCCCGGGATCCCGGGTGGGTGCGGCGATCCGCGGCCTCGCCGCCCTGAGCCGCGTCGGAGCCCAGGGCCGGTTGGGAACCTCCTCGGACGGCCGGTTCCCGACGGCGCCCGGTACCGCATACACGCCCGCTACCGCGTGCACGCCCGGCAACGCCACGACGCCGGGCAGCGCCGCCGCGATGTCGTCGCTCACCGAGTTCATCGCCCACGAACGCACCACCCCCGCGTCCTCCCTCATCATCCGCATGTTCGCCGCGCACTGCGCCCGCATCATCGGTGACGACGAAGCCGCCGCCGACCTCGGCGAGGCGGAGTCGACGCGGTGCCGGGCGTACGGCACCGTGAGCGCCCTGCCCGACGTGCTCGCGGGGCTCGCGCACGCCCGACTCGGCCAGGGAAGACACCGCGAGGCGGAGGCGACCGTTGCCGAAGCTGTCGCGTTCGCCGCGGACGTCGGCCAGACCCATGTGCTCGCCGACCTGCACGCCGTGGCACTGCGCGTCGCGGCAATCGCCGGAGACGCCGAACGCTGCCGCGCCATCACGGACGCACACCCCGAGCTGACCGGGAGTCCCGCGCTCGGCCTGCTGGAACTCGGTCTCGGGAACCACGAGGAAGCCCTGGCGCATCTTGAAGCGGTCGTCGACGGTCCCGAGTCGCCCGGGGCTGCGCCCGCGGTCTTCGCGATTCCCGACCTGGTCGAGGCGGCGGTCCGCGCCGGCCGGTCGGAACGCGCGGCGAAGCCCCTGGAGCGGTTCCTCGCCTGGGCCGACGCGGCCCCGGTCCCGTGGCTCAAGGCCGTGGCCGCACGCTGCCGGGCCCTGCCGGACTTCGACCGTAAGGGGGCCGACGAGACCGTCTTGGAATACCTGTTCGTCTCGGCGTTGGACCACCACGCGGTAGCCGGCCGCCCGTTCGAGTTCGCGCGTACCGAACTTCTGTACGGCGAATGGCTGCGCCGGGCCCGCCGACGGGTCGACGCGCGGGGGCAACTCCGGTCAGCCGAAGCACGGTTCACTCGCCTAGGTGCGGTTCCGTGGGCCGCACGGGCCCGCGCGGAGCTTCGCGCGGCCGGCGAGGGAGACAGCCATGAGGCACGCATCCCGGCGTCCGCTCTCGACAGCCTCACGACGCAGGAGCTCCACGTGGTGCGCCTCGCCGCCACCGGAGCCGGCAACCAGGAGATCGCCACGCGGCTGTTCCTGAGCCGCCGAACCGTCGAATACCACCTCTACAAGGCGTACCCGAAGCTGGGCGTCAGCTCGCGCCGCGAGCTCGTGAAGCTCGACCTCCCGGAACTACGGTAGTTCTACGGATTCGCCCCCCAAAGCCCTCCGCATAGCTTCGTGACCAGCGCAATCGCGCCACGCAACGAAGCAGGAGATCGCGATGGGCAACGGCACCCGTATCAGGGGAAACACCAGCAAGGCAGCGCTCTTCCACGAGCCCGGCGGCCCCGAGGTCCTGCGTCCGGCCGACATCCGCACGCCGGAGCCCGGCCCGGGCGAGGTCCGCGTGCGGGTGAAGGCCGCGGGTGTGCAGCCGTTCGACATCTCGATCGTGCAGGGCTGGGTGCCGGCGTACCTGACCGGGCCGGTGCCGTTCCCCCGCATCCCCGGCAACGAGTTCGCGGGTGTCGTCGACGCGGTCGGCGACGGCGTCACGGCGAACCCGCTGGGCGCCGCGATCGGGGTGGGTGCCGAAGTGCTGGGGTTCTCGGTACTCAACGCGTACGCCGAACACATCGTCGTGCCGGTCGAGCACGTGGCGGTGAAGCCCGCCGCAATGCCCTGGGAGGTCGCGGGTGGGCTCAACTCCGGTACGCAGACGTCCTCGATCGCCTTGGAGATGCTGGGAGTCGGCAAAGGCGACGTCGTCCTGGTCAATGCGGCGGCAGGCAACGTCGGCACCATCGCGGTGCAGCTCGCCCGCGAACTCGGAGCCACCGTCATCGGGACCGCCCGCCCCGACAATCACGACTACCTGCGCGAACTCGGCGCGATCCCGGTCGCGTACGGTGACGGGACCGCCGAACGTATCCGAGCGGCGCTCCCCGACGGCGTCCACCGGGTCGACGCGGTGATCGACGGCGCCGGCGGAGCGAGTCTCGACGCGGCCCTCGAAGTCGCGGACGCGGCAAGGGTCATCACGCTCGTCGACCACCACCGCGCGACGGAAGGCGGCATTCGGACCACCGACGGGTCGCTGCGGCACATCGCCCGCCTCGCCGCCGCCGCGGAACTGTACGAGCGGGGCGTCCTGAAGGTGCACGTACGCCGCACCTACCCGCTCGCCCGCGCCGCCGACGCGCAGCGCGAGGTCGCCATCGGCCACGGGCGCGGCAAGGTCGTCCTGCTCGTTCCGTGACCCCCGCCGGACCTCGAAACCCCCCGACGCACACCCCTACGCACAAGGAGACTTCGGCATGACCGCCGACAACGGCTTCTACTCGATCATCGACTACACCGTGGACGGCGCCGCGACACAGACCGAGTTGGTCGAGGCGTTCGCGGCGATCCAGGAACGCTGGGTGCGCTTCTACCCCGGGTACCGCTCGGCGCGGTTCCTCGCGAGCACCGACGGGACGCGCGTCTACAACATCGTGAGCTGGGCCACCGAGGCGGACTACCGTCATTTCGAGGAGACTTCGGACACCGAGAGCCGGATGGCCGCCATCCATGCCGCGCTTGACGGTCTGTCAGGTACGGCGGAGCCGCGCATGAGCGGCGCACCGAGGTACCGCCTGGTCCGCGAGGTCGGCCCCGGGCCCGCACCGGACTCCCCTACGGGCGAACCAGCCGACGCCTCTTGACGACATCACGGCTCCGCCGGACGGTCGCGACCTCTACAACGCCAACTCCGCGCCGTCGACGTGGACATGCCTGCCCACCCACTCACCGTCACAGAACGCGGCCACGACGTCCGGGGCCGAGGTGCGGGCCACGGTACGCCTGCCCCCGGGCACCGCGACGACGGCGACCACGGACGGCGGTTGCTCGGCGCCCGGCACCACCGTGTATCCGTCGACCGCGCCCAACCCCCGGTAGTCGTCGGTGACTTCGCAGACGACCGCCGCTTCGGCGGTTCGCGCCGACAAGTCCTCGCCGTGGAACGGCGTCGCGGGCGGAGTCGCGGACCACATCGCCCCGGCCTGCTTGGTGACCATGCCCGAGATACAGGTCACCAGGCCGGTCGCGGCCGGGTCGCCGGCGCGCAACCTCTTGGCCATCGTGACCGTCGCGTGCAGCGCGTAGCTGTTCAAGGGGCCGCCCGCGAACGACATTCCGCCGGTCACGGTCAGGTCCTCGCGGTCCCCGAGCCCCAGTTCGGCGATCTGGACGCGCACCGCGGAAGGGAAGCAGCTGTAGAGGTCGATGTATGTCGCGTCCGCCGCCGCGACCTTGGTGTACGCCGCGAGCCACGACCCAACCGCGGCAAAGCCCGGCGACCGGTGCAACTGCGCGCGGGCGACCAACGGCACCATCTGGTTCGATTCGGCCGCGGCACACGGGAACACCCAGCGGTCGCGGGGCACGCCGTACCGCTCGGCGGCCTCCGCCGAACACAGGAGCAGCGCCGCGGCCTGGTCGACGCCCGCCCGCGAGCAGTGGGCGCGCGTGTAGGGGCGGGCCATCATCGGGTTCGTCGGCGATACTTCGGCAATCGCCTCCGGGGGCGCCGCAGTCCGCTGCCAGGCATCAGGGTTGTCGACCGCGCAGTCGGAGAAGCGCGACCACAACTGCGCGACTCGGGTGGCGTGTTCGTCCACCGACAGGCCCTCGGCGAACCGGAGCGCCGTCTCCAGCGCGGCGTACTGCCGGACGGGGAGCGTGAGTCCGCGTTCGATCTCCAGCGGGTGCAGGATGTCGCCGACCGGGCTGAGCACACGGTCGGGCGGTGTGGACGGCAGCGGCGGGACGAGAGAGGGCCGTCCCGTCCCGTGCAACCGCCGCTCCCGGTACGCGGCTTCGGCACCCGCCACCAGCACCACATCGGCGTCGCCCGCCGCGATCAGCGTCTCCGCGTGTGTCAGCAACGTCTGTTGCAGCACACCGAGTTCGGCGACCAACGTGCGCGCCTCGCCGGCCCCGAACCGCTGCGCGATCACCCGGCCGGGGTCACCCGGGCCCCACATGCCGCGCGGCACCAGCACGCGGTCGAGAGCCGCGAGCATCTTGCCCTCGGCCGACGCCCCGGTGTCGCGCCCCGCCGCCTCCGCCGCACGCACCATCAGCCGGACCGCGTCCTGGCCCCCGCCCGGCACGTCGACCCGCTGCTGTAGGGCGGCGACCCCCACGAGCACCGGCGTACGCGGATCCAACGACATGGCGGACTCCCCTGTTCCAGGCGTTCGAACGCATCGGCGACCACACTTACCGGCACCGCTGCGAGGGTTCAAGCTCGGGGTCCTCCCTGAGTCGGAGTAGCCCCGCTCTCCTTCTCAAGGAGTAGCCGCGCGCCCGAAAGACCCCCCGTCGAAGGCCCGGAAATGGCCGACCTGCGGCGGACGCCCGATGTCGGGGCGTACGCCTAGTCTCGGACAGGTCAGCGCCGCTCCCCCCAGGAACGGTCACCGGCCGAATCGAGAACGCCATGACCACTGCGACCACCCCTCGCACCGCTGCCGCCCCGCGCCCCACGACCGCCTTCGGCTCGCCCACCACCAACGGCCCGCTGCTCGCGATAATCGCCCGCCGCCGTCGGTACGCGAAGTCCGTCGCGACGTCGCGCGTGACGGCCGCCCTGCGACGCGTGGCCTGAGGTCGCGGCCGCGACAGACCCCGGGCAATGAAGGAA
>NZ_JBPKBI010000001.1:1109728-1131480 GCF_051388935.1 Yinghuangia sp. YIM S10712 | reverse complement strand
ACCCCGGGCAATGACGGAACCCCGGCCGGAAAACGGCCGGGGTTCCGTCATAGGCTCGTCCCGAATCGGGCACCGGCAAGCCCACGAAGCGTGTCTGCGGGGTCGTTTCCGCGGCCCGCCGCCTCGCCGGTCCCTCACCTGCCGTCCGTCGACTCCAGCAGGCCGTCCTGTGCCGCGCCCTCCGACAGCACCGCCGCGCGGATCTCCTCCAACGGCGTGCCATACGCCTCGCCGCGCGGAGAACCCGCTGCGATCTCGGCGTTGATGTTGACGATCCGGAAGGGCGGCCCGGGGTCGGCGTACTGCGGCATGAACTCGGCCTTGTCGACCGTCCACGCGCCGTCCGCGCCGCGCACGAAGCCGAAGCGGGCGATCGAGCTGTAGTTGCCCGCGAGTTTGTCCTGGCCGGGGAAGTTTGCCATCTGGTCGCCCATGCCGTAGACCACCCAGGTGCCGTTGACCTTCGCGTACGGCTGCGGGACGTGGTTGTGCGTGCCGAGGATCAGGTCCACGTCCTTGCGCCCGTCGTCGGTCGACGCGGTCAACTCCCGGGCCCACGCGAGTTGGTCGGCGTCGGGCTCGCGCTGCCACTCGGTGCCCCAGTGCATGCTCAGCACGACCACCTCCGCCCCGGCCGCCCGTGCCGCGCGGGCCTCGGCGATGATGCGCGGCACGTCCACGACGTTGACCGCCCACGGTTTGTCCTCGGGCAGAGGGATGCCGTTGGTCGCGTACGTCCACGACAGATGCGCGACCTTGACGCCCTTGACGTCGAGGATCGTCGGCGTCGCGGCCTCCTCGGCGCTGCGCGCGGAACCGGCGTGCCTGACGCCCACCGAGTCGAGTTGCGCGAGCGTGCGGTCGATTCCGGCGAAGCCGTCATCGAGTGTGTGGTTGGACGCCGTGGAGCAGCCGTCGTACCCGGCGGCCGCGAGCGCGCGGGCGATCTGCGGCGGGCCCTTGAAGAGCGGGTAGGCGGTGAACGGGCCACCGGGTTCGCCGTAGACGGTCTCCATGTGGCACAGCGCCACGTCGGCGCCCCGCACGACGGGCGCCACCCCCGCGAAGATCGCGCCGAAGTCGTAGCCGTCGCCGCCGGCGTCGGTACGGGCCTGCTCCATGATCGACGGGTAGGCGAGCACGTCGCCGGTCGCGACCAGGGTGAAGCGTGACACGTCGGCGCCCGGGACGGGAGCGGCCTGCCCGGGCTTGCCGGCGCCGGGCCTGCCGTCGTCGTCCGAACCGGCCGAGCAGCCCGCCAGCAGGAGGGCGCACGCGGACGCGATCACCGCGACGCGTCTCCCTGGTGATCCAAAGACGCGTCTCCCTGGTGATCCAAAAAGGTCAGTGATCGACACGGATCGTCCTCCCGATCTCCAGGGACACGCCAAATTATTGGCATATAAGTGCACTTTCCCTGCAAGATCGCACGCCCGAGGGCCGTTATGTGCGGACCGCCACACAGGACCGGCGGGTAACCCCCGCTCGGGTGAGGCGGCGGAGGACGAGCGGGGACGGCGGGCGGACAGCCGGACCGCGTCGTCGCGACCCTCCGGCCGAGACCACGACTGCGGGCCTCGGTCCGTGGCCCCGCATGCGTGAAAAGCGGGGCCTTCGCGGCTCCTCCGGGGTCGGTGCGGTGTCCCCGTGCCTCCCGGCGGGCCTTGGTTGCAGGCCCTCGCATGCGTGAAGGGCGGGGCCTTCGCGGCTCCCGCCCTTCGCCGGCGTGGGTGCGGTCCGGGGTGGGTCGTGTCCTGCCCGGGGATTCGGTTGTCCGGCGGGGTGTTCCCGTCGCGGCTTCGGTGCGTCTCAGCTTGGCTCGATTTCGTCTTCCTGTTTCGCTCAGTCCCGTATTCCGGCGGCCTCCAGGTAGGCGCGGAGGACCAGTTGGGCGACCGCTCCGTGCGCGCCGATGGGTTCCGCGGCGGTGCAGTCGGCTTCGGCGGCGGCCGACGCCACCAGGCCCGGCGGCAGGTCGGGCCCCAGGACGTACGGCGCGAGGGCCAGGCGTTCGGCGCCCATCGCGCGGAGGCGGTCGGCGGCCTGCGCGACGTCCCCGGGCACCTCCAGGTCCGCCGTCACGACCGGGAGCGCGAGGCGGGCGGCGAGCAGCACGCCGGTGATGTCGGCCGCCTGAAGGGCCTCGGGGCCGCCGGTGGTGGCCAGCACGATGCCGTCGGCGGCCGTGACGACGGTGAACAGCCGCGCCCGGTCGGCTCGGGCCAGCCCGGCCTCGGAAAGACGCTCGTGCAGGGCCTCGGCCAGCAACGGGTGCGGGCCCAGCGGCTCGGTGACCACGAGCGGGCTCTCGGCCGCCTCGACGGTCGCGCGCACACGTGCGGCGACTCCCGGGTGCGGGCCGATCAGCAGCGGCACCACGACGGCGGGCGGAGCGTCCGCGTCGCCCTCGTCCGCGACCTCGGGCTCCGGTGCGGCTTCGTCCTCCTCGGCCGCCTCGTCCTCCTCCACCGGCGGGAACGCACCGGGGGACGCCGCCGGGGCGAGCACGAGGGACAGGTCGGTCGCACCGTCGCCGAGCAGCGCAGGACGGATGTCGAGCCCGGGACGGCCGGCCCGGGCCAACAGCGCGACCTCACGGACGACATCGTCGAGTTCGGGGTTCGCCGGCCCCGGGACGGCGAGAACGAGCGGGGGCGCCCCTTCGGGGATCTCGGGTGCCTCTGGTCTGCGGTGCCTGCCACCCGCCCGGGCCGCGGGCACGCGGGTGGGTAGGCCCTGATTGCGCGTGGGCAGGGGTGCTGCTGCGTCAGGCGAAGTGCTCATGCACGCGGATGCTATTGATTCGCTTGTACGACAGCACCTTTCGAGCGCAATCGTTATTAGGTTTTGCGCCACGAAACAGGGCAATACCGACGCGATTCGCGGCACAAACGTCCACGGCCGGCCGCGACCCGGCCAAACGGCTGGTGGCGCGGGGCGGCCACCGCGCGCCCGTCCAACCGCCCTGACGGGCCGTCAGGCGACTCGGCGGACAGCTCCCCGGTCACGAGGTCGGCACGAGGGTCATCGCCGCGGCCGTCTCCAGGAGTTCCTCCGCGGTCCCCGGGAAGTCGCCGAGCAGGCGCAGCGCGACAACCCGGGCGTCGAGCGACGTACCAAGGTGTCGGTCGACAAGCGCGCGCATGTGGTCGTCATAGCGCAATGTCGCGGAACCGTCAGCGACAAATTCAGCCAGAAAGCCGTACGAGTTGAACGCCTGCGCCGCAGGGGCCACCGCGGTGAACAAGTGCTCCAGCGGCATCGCGGCACCTCGACGGGCCGGAGCAGCGAACGCCCACCGCCCGTCGGTCCATTCGCGCGGCACCGAGATCTCACGCATCGTCGGCCACCGGCCCGCCCCGACCCTGCCGTCGCTGTCCTCGTCGGCCTCCTCCGGAAGCGCCCGCTCGGGACACCCGGGCACGGACGCGAGCTGCGCCCACGCGGCGCCCGCCAACGCAGACCGCCTGTCGCTGCGGGCTATCCGGTCCCAGTCGACCCAGGGGCACTCGATCAGCGGCCACAGCCGCGTCGGATACCTGCGGCGCAACCGCTTCACGAGTGTGCGTGTGCCGCCCTTCTCCGCGATCTCCTCGGTCAGCCGCTCCAGGCCGTCGTCGGCGGCGAACCACTCACCGAGCGATTTCCGATGCTGCGTCGTCACCGGGAGCTCGTCGACCAGCCTGGCCGCCTCGACCACGCCGTGCCGCCGCCAGATGCCCGCCACCGCGACCAGCAGCAGGGAGCGGTAGCGCGGCATCCGGAACGGGCTCGCGGGGAGTGTGTCCGTGCCCGTGTGGGGCCGGTACATGGCGGCGAGCGAGTCGATTCCCTCCTCCTCCCATACGCGCAGGCACTCCTCGACCGAACCGGCCGTCTGCTCGCGGCGCAGGAGCGCGGCCCGGACCAGCAGCGGATCACCCGACCACAGCGCCGGGAAGCGCATCGCGCGGCGGTTGTCGGTGCGCACCCGCGCGACGACGGACGGATGGAGCGGCACGCGGTCGGCCGCCGCCATGATGCGCGCCCGGACCGCGACCGACGTGTGCACATTGAGGTACACCGCGGCGTTGACCTCACTATCGTCCAACTCGGCCAGCGCGGCGGCCAGTCCGGGACGGCTCCAGCGGGCCTTCGCAAGCGTCACGCGCTCGCGCGGCGTCGCCGTCGCGACGACCCACGCAAGCGTCTCGGGCGTCAGCGGGGCACCGAAGCGGGCAAGGTCGACGACGGTGCTGCGGTGCAGGTGGGGAAGGAGTGCGGCGAGCGTGTCGGCGTCCAGCAGCATGAGCAACTGGCGCATGTCGCGGCGCAGCGCACTCGGCACGCGCGGCACGCCGGTCGCGTCGCGGCCCTCGGCCGCGCGGCACGCATCCTCGACGAGCTCGGGCAACAGGCCGGGGTACGACGCGAGTTGTTGCTGCACGAAGGCCCACGCCGCCGGGTCGGCGCCGAGCCGCGTGCGGATCGTCGCGGCCAGCCCGCGTGTGCCGTCCGCGTACGCCCAGCCCTGGCGCGGGGCTATCCGGCGCAGCGTCCGCAGAACGCGGACCGCCGGGCCGGCGCCCTCGACCAGGCAGGCGACGTGCACGCCGGTCAACCGCCGGTTGCGGGCCGCGCGGGCGCGCTGGGGTGGCGAGGACTCGGCGCGCCGCCGACGCACCTGCTCGGGCAGTTCCGCCCCGAGGCGGTCGGTCAACGCGCCGTCGCCCGCGTCGAGTCGGTCGAGCAGCGCGAGATATGCCGTGACATCCACAGGAGCCTCCCCACCCGCCGGCCGGGTCGAATCGGCGGGATTGGAGCCCACGCTACGGCGCCGCCCCGACAGCCGGAGGCGCACTGCGCGGCGGTCCCGCGGGACCGGGTACCGGGGATCGGCATGCCGCCGGGCGTCGCGCCAACGGCCGGCGCGACACCGGCTCCGGCCCGACGGGCCGCGCACCTTGTCATCTTCCGCGATTCGAACTACTGCTGTTCCCGGAGAAGTTCACGCCGTCGCGGTCTGGGGCCAGGGCGGTCCGGTTGTCGTTTCGCGGTGCCCGAGTCGGTCGCGGGCGGTCGCGGTCTGGGGCCAAGGCGGTCCGGTTGTCGTTTCGCGGTGCCCGAGTCGGTCGCGGGCGGGCAAAGCTGCTGTCCGATTCGCCGCACCCCCAAGGTGCTTCCCCTGCCTCGTCCGGGCTTGGGGCGACGCGGAAGGGAATTCGCCGTGGCCGACACCCTCGGCACACACCGTCCACCACGCGCGGTCGTCGCCGGGACGTCCGCCGTCGCCCGTGCGGTCGCCTCGTCGCTGCGGGCGGTCGGCACGACGGTGGTGGTCGCGGCGTCGGGAAGTGGGCTGGGCGCGGCAGTGCGCGGAACCCAAGCGCCCGGCCGTGCGCACAGTCCGGACGCCGGCGTGGACGTGGTCGTGTACGCGCCCTACACCCCTGGCTCGGCCCGACCCCGCGCACTGGTCGACCTGTCTCCCGCCGAGTGGGACCGGCTCGCCGAAGAACCGGTGCGCGACGGGCTGGCCGCTTTGCAGGCCGCGTACCCGCTGCTCACCGCGTCGCGCGGGCGTTTTGTGCTCGTGGCGCCGAGTGTCGCGATCGAGGGCGGGGCGGGGGTGGTCGCGCTCGCGACCGCGTCGGAGGCACTGCGCGCGCTGGCCAAGTCGGCCGCTCGGCGCTGGGCGGCCGACGGAGTGTCGGTGCACCTGGTCGCGCCCTCGGTGTTCGCGATGGACCCCGAGGCCGAGGCGCTGCGCGGTACGGACGTCGACCGGTGCGAGGCCCCGCTCGACGCCGCGGCGATGACGCCGGAGGCCGTCGCCGAGGTCGTGCACCTGCTGTGCGCACCGGGCGCGCGGCACCTGACGGGGTCGACGTTCGCGCTCGACGGGGGAGCTCTGATGATGCCGTGACGGATTTGCCGGGCAAGCGGCAGGACGCGTCGCCGGACCGGCCGTTGGCGGGCCGCACCGTGTTGGTCACAGGCGCCGCGGCGGGTGTCGGCGAGGGGATCGCGCTGGCGCTCGGGGCGGCCGGGGCGTCGGTGGTGGTGACCGCGCGGCGCCGCGGTGCCGGTGCGCAGGTCGCCACGGCGATCGCGGCGGCGGGCGGGGTGGCCGCGGCCGAGGTGTGCGACGTGACGTCCGCCGACGCGGTCGAGGCCGCTTGCGCGGCGGCGGTGAAGCGGTTCGGACGGCTCGACGCGGTGGTGCACAACGCGACCAGCCGCAGGTCGAGCGAGCCGGTTGACCTCGAAAACGCCCCGGTGGAGTTGTGGGACGAGCACGCGGCGGTCGCCTCGGTGGCGTCTTACACGATCGCGCGCGCGGCGTACCGGCACCTGCGTGAGACGTCCGGGTCGTATGTGCTGCTGACGTCCCCGGCCGGGATGCAGGGCAGCGCGAACCTGTCGTTCTACGCCGCCGCGAAGGGCGCCCAGCGCGGTTTCGTGAAGTCGCTGGCCCGCGAGTGGGGTGCGGACGGGATCCGTGTCAACGGGCTCGCGCCGCTCGCGGTCACGCCGGCGCTGGACAACGCGATGCGGTTGGACGCGACGATGCAGGCGCGCATCACGGCGCTGATTCCGATGGGCCGCGTCGGCGATCCGGTCGAGGACATCGGGCCGTGTGCGGTGTTTCTGTGCGGGCCGGCGTCCCGATATGTGACCGGTCAGACGCTCGTGGTCAGCGGTGGACGCATGACCGCGCTGTGAGTCCGCCGTGACTGATGGCGAACATCGCGTGGTCGCTTGACGGTTGACTGACGAATCACAACAACTCGGGCAAATTTCCCGAGGGTTGTGCTGCGGAAGGTAAAATTAACCGGCATTTGTGATCGGGCAGTGGAGGATCAGGTCTCTTTCCGTACAGGATGCTTAGCGTCCCGTCATGGTCGTACGGGACTCAGGGGCAGGCCCGGCCGGGGCGGGCCTCCCCCGCCTTGGCCTGCCCGCGCTCACGAGCCTGGGCGCACGCACGCAACCGAGTTCGATGACCGGATCTGCGGCACCGCGTTCCGGTTCACGAACCGGCCGCGTCCGCACGGTGGTTCGCCGACGTCTCGCGGCGGGCGCCGCGCAGGTCCGCGACAAGCCGCTGCATCTGCTCGGCGAGCGCGGTCAGTTCCTCCGCCGTCCAATCCTTGAGGTGCTCGGCCAGCAAGGCGTCGTTGGCCGCCGCGAAGCGCGCGTGGGCGGTACGGCCGGCCTCGGTCGCCTCCACGAACGACACGCGTCCGTCCTCGGCGTCACCGACGCGGACGATGAAGCCGATCTCCTCAAGAATCCTGATCTGCCGGCTCAGCGCCGCGGGCTGGATGTCGGCGAGCCCCGCGAGTTCCGTCGGGCGGATGGGGCCGTGCCGGATCACTCGGTACAGGATCCCGATGGCGACCAGGTTCAGCGGCACACCGGAGCGGGCTGCGTGCACGGCATCCAACTGCCTGCTGTTGACGAACCGCTTGAGCGCGTTGATGGCGTCATTGATCGCGCGGCGGCTATCGGCATCGGTCATGCCGGGCAGCCTAAGGCTCCGCCGCGCGGGGGTGCGGGCTCGGCCGCCGGAAGCGCGCGGGCTCGCACGGTGGCCGGGCGTTCACCGTGGTCGCCGACACCTTCGAGCCAAACCCCGCGGTGTGCCTGCCCCGAGGCCGGTCGCTGCCTGAGACTGATCACCGTGCATGTCGAGGTGGTGACGGATCCGGGTTCGGGAGCCGATGACGCTCCCCGGCCGCGCGACCGTGTCTTCGCGTTGGCGACGCCGGAGGCGGCAGTCGTCACGACCACCGCTTTCGCGCACCGGGTCGCGGTCGAGGGCTGCGGGCACGGCACCGGCTGGTATTTGCGGCGGCTCGGCGCGCACCTGCTGACGCGCCTGGTCGACCGTCCGGACCGGCCCGCGTCCGACTGCCTGGCGGACGCGATCGCCGAGACCGCGGCGCTGCACGGCGGGCGCTGCGACCTGGCGCTGCACGGCACACCGACCGCTTCGGTGGTGGCCGTACGCCTGGCCGACGGCCGCCTGGACCACCTCGTCCTGGGCCCCGGCACGGTCCTGGTCCGCCGCGACTCCTCCGTGCGTGCCGTCGTCGACCCGGCCGGTTCCCGGCACGCCGCGGGCGCCCGTCCGGCGGTCGCGACCAACGCGGTGTGGGGCAGTTCGCCGGACGACGGCGTGCACACGCTCGTGCTCCTCAACGACGGCGCCGCCCGTTCGCTCGCGCCCACCGAATCGGCCGACACCGTGCGCCTGTTGGAGGAGACGGGCGCGCACGGCCTGCTCGCCCACATTCGCGCGACCGAACTGCACTCGGCCGCGCCGCACCGGCCGGTCGGAGTCGTCCACCTGCGCCCCGGATGACGCCGGACCAGGCTTAGGGCCTGTATTGAGTTCTCCGCCGGGTCCACGACGCCTGGCACCGCGCCTCGCCGCGTTGCCGAATCCTCCAAGTATGAACCGATACGAGTTCGGATCCGGCGCCTTGCGATGCACGGCACCAGACGCCGTGGCCTATCCGACGGAGAACTCAATACAGGCCCTGAAGGGCCCGGCGGCTGGTGTGCCGCCGGGCCCTCGGGATGCTTCCGGTCCGCCCTCTCGGAGGTCAGCCTGTCTTCGGCAGCGGGAACGACTTCGCGTTGGGCGCCTCGAAGGCCTGGCTCGCGGTGGCCACGCCACTCGGCTTGGTCTTGTCGATCTTCAGCATGTAGGTCATGTAGGTCGGCGGCTTGGCCGGCGACGAGAAGTCGAGCGTCAAGCCGTAGCCCGAGTCGACCTGGCTGTTGCTGCGGTGCGCCTTGACGATGCCGGCGGGCGTCAGGTCCTTCATCCCACAGGCCTTCTTGATGGCCTCGGTGACGATCGCGGCGCTGGTGTACCCGGACAGCACGCCGAGGTCGGGCGCCTCACCGGGGAACTTGGCCTGGTAATCGGCCGACATCTGCTGGAGCACGGGCTGGCTGTCCTGCGGCGACGGCACCGCGCTGACTATCTGGAGGCGGGATTCGATCGCGGGACCGGCCGCCGTGCCCAGCATGCTCTGGTGGAAGCCGACCGTGTGGGTCAGGACCGGCACCTTGAAGTTGGCCGCCTCGCTGACACCCATGATCGGGCCGAGCTGGGTCGGGCTGGCGGCCACGAGGATCGCCTTGACACCGGCCGACTTCAGCGCGGTCACCGCAGCGGTCATGTCGCGGTCGGTGGGCTTGACCTTCTGGTCGACGACCTCGATGCCGGCGGCCTGCGCGGCGAACTTGGCGCCCGCCGAGCTGTTCTCGCCGAACTCGTCCTCGGTGAAGATGTGGCCGACCTTGTCACCCGGCTTCAGGCCCATGCTCTGCACGAGGTTCCAGACGCCGTTGACCATCTGGATGTCGTACGTGCTCGACGTCACCTGGATCGCCTGCTTGCCCAGCAGGTTGGACGCCCACGCCTGCGGCGTCGTGAGCAGGCCGGCCTTCTCGATCTCCGGGGCGAGCTGGTTGACGATCGCCGACCCGATGAGCTGCGAGAACCCGACGACCTTGCCGGAGAGCTCGTTGTAGGCCGTGGTGGCCTTCTGGACGTCGTAGCCGTGGTCCTTGACGTCCACGACGACCTGCCGGCCGCAGACGCCGCCCTTCGCGTTGAGCTGGTCGAAGTAGAGTTTCTGGCCGTTGGTCGTGCTCTTGCCGAGGATGCCGTACGGGCCGGTCAGGTCGGTGAGACCGCCGATGTGGATCTCGGTGTCGGTGACCCCCTGGCCGACCTTCAGGCCGTCGGTGCCCGCGCTCGCATTCTGGGCCGGCTCGTCGTCGTCGTTCTTGGTGCTGCAAGCCGTGATGCTCAGCGCCAGTGCGGCGAGAACCGCGGCGGTGGCTCTGGTGCCCGTGCGTATCTTCGCGATCTTCACGAAACGGCTCCTTGAGGCGGCGTTTTACCGGAAGGTGAACTGGGACGCTTTGCGGAACGAAGTGCCAGGGACCACCGCCGGGCGATGCCGGCCAGTCCCCCCGGTGCGAAGACCAGCACGAGGATGATCACCGCGCCGTACAGGTAGCGCGCTGCCTCGGTGGGGCCGATCCCGTCGCCCCCTGCTTCGACGACGAGCGGCAGCGAGGCCGCGTAGTGGCTGAACAATTGCGGCAGGACGGTCACGAAGATCGCACCCGCGACCGCGCCGCCGACGGATCCGAGCCCGCCGATGACGATCATCGCGAGGTAGTCGATCGACATCTGGAGTCCGAAGGAACCCGGCACGAGGGTGCCGTAGACCAGGGCGAGGAGCGCCCCGGCGAGCCCGGCGTACATCGAGGACACGACGAACGCCATCGACCGGAACCGCGCCACCGGCACTCCCATGACGCCCGCGGCGATCTCGCTGTCGCGGACCGCGCCGAGCGCCCGGCCCGGTCGGCCGCGCAGGAGGTTGCGGGCCACCAGGATGCCGCCGACCACCAGCACGAGCCCGAAGTACCAGAGGCGCTCGTACCGGTCGAACTCCACGCCCAGGACCGCGAGGTCCGGGTCGCCGTCGGAGAACGAGAAGCCGAAGATCGACATCGGCTCGGCCGGCCGCCCGTTGTGGCCGCCGGTGATGTTGTGCGCGTTGGTCATCACGTGCTCGCCGATGAACACCAGCGCGAGCGTCGCGATGCCGAGGTACATGCCGCGCAGGCGGCCGGCGATCGGGCTGAAGACGCCCCCGAACAGTCCGGCGACCACCACCGCGCCGGCCATGGCGAGCAGCGGCGGCAGGCCGAAGCCGTCGGTCTCGTGCGTGCCGATGACGCCGGACTCGCCCGACAGCACGATGTAGCTGTACGCGCCGACCGCGAGGAAGAACGCGTGCCCGAGCGAAAGCTGCCCCGCGTTGCCGGACAGGATGTTGAGGCCGATCGCGCCCAGCACCGCCGCCATCGCGAACAGGCCGGTGATCAACCAGAATTCGGTGAGGTAGAAGGGCAGTGCGGCCAGTACGAGGACGGCGACGAGGCCGGCCAGTTTGTTCCACCGCAACGTCGTACGCAGCGCGGCGTGCGCGGAACGGCCGCCGGAGTCGGCGGGTGCCTTGCGCTCCTTGGGTGCCGCGGTCGCCACAGGGGTCTCAGACACGGCTCAGTTCCTTCGATCCGAGCAGGCCCGTCGGCCGCCACAACAGGATGAGGATCATGACGATGTACGGCGCGATCCCCGAGACGCCGCCGCCCAGCACGTCCAACTCGCTCTGGTAGCCGGCCGCGAGCGCCTCGGCCAGGCCGATCATCAGCGCGCCGACCAGGGCTCCGGGTGCGGAGTCCATGCCGCCCAGCACCGCGGCGGGGAAGGCCTTGAGCGCGATCTGGCCGGTCGTCCGGTCCAGGCCCGATGTCGGTGCCGCGGTCAGGAAGACCGCCGCCACCGCGGCGAGGGCGCCGGCGATGCACCACGCGACCAACTGGATCCGCTTCATGCTGACGCCCATGAGCGCCGCCGCCTCGCGGTCCTCGGACGCGGCCCGCATCGACAGGCCCCACGCGGTGTAGCGGAACGCCGCGAAGAAGAAGCCGATCAGGATCGTCGCGACGACGATCGACGCGATGCGGGCCTCGGCCACGTACGCGTCGCCGATCCGCACCGAGTCGTTGCCCCACGGGTCGCCCAGCGACATCGTGTCCGAGCCGATGCGGCGCACCAGTTCGGTGGTCAGCAAGATGTCGATGCCGATGGTCAAAATCGTCAGCACGTGGAGCTCGACCGTGCCGAGCCCCCGGATGAACAGCAGTTCCATCAGCCCGGCCCCGGCCGCGGTGACCACCACGCCGACCAGGACCGCACCGCCGAAGCCGAGTTCGTCGTGCAGCTCGGCGATGACGAATCCACCGAGCAGCAGCAGCGACCCGTGGGCGAAGTTCATCACTCCCGACGCCTTGAAGATCACCACGAAGCCCAGGGCGATGAGGGCGTACACCGATCCGAGAGCGAGCCCGTTCAGGGCTATCTCGGAGAACTTGGTCATTGCTGCCGCTCCTCGTTCTCTCGCTGTGCGTGTCGGGTCCCGCCGGCGGTCTGCGAGGGCGCGGCCGGGGAGCCGCCGAGTACGGAAGCGTCCACAGGCGTGTCCTCTCCGGTGCCGAGATAGGCCCGGATCACCTCGGGGTTGTTCCGCACCTCCTCGGGAGGGCCGGAGACGATGCGGCGGCCGAAGTCGAGGACCGTCACCTCGTCGGCGAGGCGCATGATCATGCCCATGTCGTGCTCGACGAGCACGATCGAAATGCCCAGGTTGTCCCGCACCGCCGCGATGGCGTCCGCGGTCCGGACCCGCTCGGCGGTGTTCATGCCGGCGACCGGTTCGTCGAGCAGCAGGATCTTCGGCTCCATGCACAGCGCGCGGGCCATCTCGACGCGCTTGCGGACGCCGTACGGCAGCAGCGTCACGGGAGCGTCGAAGACCGCCCCGAGATCCAGGAACTCGGCGATCTCCCGGGCGCGTTCGCGGTGCCGGCGCTGCTCGCGCACGGCACCGGGCAGGTGCAGCGCGGTGGCGACGAACCCGGACCGGGTCAGGACGTGCCGGCCGAGCATGAGGTTGTCGGCGACCGTGCCGTGCGTCAGCACGATGTTCTGGAACGTCCGGGCCAGGCCAAGCTGCGCGATCCTGTGCGGCGGCAGCCTGGTCAGCTCGTCGCCGCCCATGTCCACGGTGCCCCTGGTGGCCTTGTAGACGCCCGAGAGCACGTTGAAGCACGTCGACTTGCCGGCGCCGTTGGGACCGATGACGGCGTGGATGCTGCCGGGTGCGACGGTGAAGCTCACCGAATCCAGCGCCACCAGGCCCGCGAAGCGCACGGTGACGCCGCGGATGGCGAGTTCCGGGACGGTGAATCCGTCGTCCGGGGAGACGACCTCCGGTGCGGTCCGGGTCAACCTCGCCACCTCCGCAGCGTGGGACGGGCGGTGGACGCGGCGGCGAGCGCTTCCCCCGCGTCCGTACCGGACTCGGAGCGCTCGCCCGCCTGCTCGCCGGATTCGTCGGCGACCCCCAGGTACAACCTGCGGACCTCGTCGGTACGCGCCAACTCGGACGCGTCACCGGTGAGCCGGACCTCGCCGACGTCCAGGACGTACGCGGTGTCCGCCAGGTCGAGGGCGACCGCGGCGTTCTGCTCGACCAGCAGCACGGCGGTGCCCTGCCGGGCGATCTCGCGGACCACCCCCGCGATGACGCCGACCATCTTGGGGGCGAGCCCGAGGGACGGTTCGTCGAGCAGCAGCAGCCGGGGCCCGGCCATCAACGCGCGACCCATGGCCAGCATCTGCTGCTCGCCGCCGGACAACAGCCCGGCGTGCTGGCGCTCGCGTTCGGCGAGCACCGGGAACAGCTCCAGGACGCGTTCGCGCGCGGCGCGGGCCCGCTGCGAACGGCGGCCTCCCGTGCCGAGCAACCCGGCGGCGAGATTCTCCGCGACCGACAGGCCCGCGAACACCCGCCTGCCTTCCGGGACTTGCACGATCCCGGAACGCACGGCGGCAACCGAGTCGCGGCCGCCCAGCCTCCGGCCGCGGTAGGTGACCGAGCCGCTTTCGATGGAACCGTGATGCAGAAAGAGCGTTCCCGAGATCGCCCGCAGCAGCGTGCTCTTGCCGGCGCCGTTGGACCCCAGCACGGTGACGATGCCGCTCTCCGGCACCGTGACGCTGACGCCCCGCAGCGCCTGGACGGAACGGCCGTACGCGACGTGCAGCCGGTCGACGACGAGGGCCCCGTCGGCGGCGGACCGAGGTCGGGAATCCTCCCCGCCGGACTCGCGCCCACCGGCATGGCCCACGGGCGCGGGGTCCGCCCCCCGCGCAGGTCCGTGCTCCGCTCGTGGCATTCGGCCTCCCTTCCCTCGCAGCCTCGAAGTGACGGACACCACAACATGTGCCGATGCGGATCGTCCATACGCCCGACACATGACGTGGCACCGGACCAACCGAGGCTCCGCGCGCCTGTGCAGCCGCACAATTCCGGCAGTCGGCAGGGACTCCGGCTTGTGAACGGCCACAACCGGGGCAGCGCCCGGGAAGCCGCGGCGGACACCGTTCGGCCCCCGGTTCCGCCGGCCCGCGAGCCGGTTCCGCACCGGCTCCGCACCGGCTCCGCGGTGCGCCCGCACACCGGCGACGGACCGTTGGTTGCCGTGG
The DNA here is from genome assembly GCF_051388935.1 of Yinghuangia sp. YIM S10712. Taxonomy (NCBI): domain Bacteria; kingdom Bacillati; phylum Actinomycetota; class Actinomycetes; order Kitasatosporales; family Streptomycetaceae; genus Yinghuangia; species Yinghuangia sp. YIM S10712. Next base: position 1,117,343 of record NZ_JBPKBI010000001.1, on the reverse strand, counting down.
GGAGGCGCGTACGACCGAGGTCAGGCGCCCGTCAGGCGGTAGGCGTCCAGCGCGAGGCCGAGTTCCACGAGGTCGCGCGGCAGCCCGAGGTCGCGGCCGGTCAACTGCTCGAACCTGCGCAGCCGGTTGAGCACGGTGTTGCGGTGGCAGAACAACCGCGCGCCCGCGCGCGCCGCCGAGCCGCCCGCGTCGAACCACGCCGCCAGCGTGCCGAGCAACACGTCGCGATCCCCCGGGTCGAGCGCGAGGACGGGCCCGAACGTGCGGGACGCGAGCGCGTTCGACAAGTCCGCCTGGCTCGCGACCATCGCGGCCGGCAACCGCTCGTCCAGACGCGCAACTTCGCCGTCGTTCGAGCAGGTGCGCAGGGCCAATTCGGCCATCTTGCGGGCCCGTCCCAGATCCGCGAGGCCGTCGACCACCAGCCCTATCCCGGCACGTGAACTCCCGGACAGATGCAGGGCGTCGACCAGCCCGGCCAACGCGTCCCGCGCGCTGACCCCTTTGTGCAGCAGCGCGACGGCGAACTCCGCGTCGGCGCGCGAACGCCACAGCAGGTGCGTCCCCTCGGCACCCGACGGACGAGGGCCGTCGTGCTGGCCGGTGCCCGGACGCGCGTGCCGAAGCATGACGACCGCGTACCGGCCGTCCTCGGGCAGGTCGAGCACCGCCGACGCGGCACCGAGGTCGGCCGGGTCCGCACGACCGTCGAGCAGCGAGTCCAACAGGGCCCGTGTGCGCTCGTGATGATGGTTCGTCAGCTCGGCGGCGAGACTGCGGTACGCGTCCGATACGACGGTCGAATGATGGTCGACCACGTGCCACACCATCGTCGCGGCGTGGACCAACTCGGGGACAGCCTGCGGTTCGTGCTCCATCGTCGTCTCGACCAGCGCCTGCCACACGATCACGCCGCCGATGCGGTAGGCGTGCAGCAGCGCGTCCAGCGGCAGCCCCTGCTCCGCCCGCCGCCGTCCCAACCGCCACGTCTGCGGGCCCGGTTCGCGCTCGCCGGGCCGCGCGAGCAAAATCAGCAGCGCGCTCCGCAGCGATTCGTGGCAGCCCTGCCAGACCTCGTCCTGCGGGACCGGGCCGTCGCGGTACGCGGCCTCCTGCTCGTACAACGCGGTCACGAGCCGGTCGGTGAGCTCCGTCAGCCGCTCCAACAACACCCGCGCGGCCCGGCGCAGCAACTGGCTCGGCGGACCCTCGGGAAGCGCCGACCGAGGCGGAGGCACGGCGGTGGAATCAGCGGACGGCAGCCCGAATCCCAGTGGCGGCGCGGACGCACCGCCTCCGGGCGCACCGGCCCGCGCGGACCCGTTCGCCGAGTGCACACCGTCGGATATCACGGACGCGGTGCCGAACGAGGATGGCGCAGCGTGCATCATGCCTCCACTGGTCGTGGACGGGACGCAGTGCAGGGGGCATAGCCTGCCACCGAAGACCTCCGGTCGGGAGATCTTGTCGATGCAACGTTTCGGCGACATGCCCGAGGATGCGCCCACCGGCACCGCGACCACGGCCCGCGGTGCGGACACACCCGCGACCGTCACGGGATCCGCGCCGAAAGCCCTGGTCGTCCCGCAAGACGGCGGCGCCGCTCCAGGACCGGTTCATCCTCGCCGACGACGATCCGCCGGACGAGAGTGCTCGGCCACCCGATCACAATCGTGTGGCGCCCCACAATGTCTCGGAGGCCCCAGCCGGGCGCGGGTCAGCCGCGCAGGTGCAACTCGGCCAACGCGAGCCTTCCCAGCGCCATTTGCTTCTCGTTCAGCGACTCGACCCCCCGGCTCTGACCGGTCAGGAAGCGCGGATACACCGGCGGGATCATGACAGCGTCGCGGACCAGGATCTCGTTGGCCAGGCGGCACAGTTTCGCGCGGCGGCTCGCCTCGTTGACCGACCAGGCCTCTTCCAGCAGGCGGTCCAACTCCTGGTTGCGGTAACCGGTGTTGTCCGGGTGCGTGGACGCGGCCGGCGCCAGGATGTCGAACGCCGTGCGCCCCACGGCGTACGCGGGACGCCGGATTTGCATCGCGAGGTCGAACTCCCCAGCCCGGCGCCGCTGTTGCCACACCTGCGGGGTCACCTCGTCGATCCGTGCGCGCAGTCCGAAGTCGGCCCATTGGCGGGCCAGCGTCTCGGTGGGCTTGCGCAGGCCGTCGTCGGAGCTCAGCAGGACGGTGAAGTCGATGGGGCCGGTGACGCCGGACTCGCCGAGCAACACCCGTACCCGGTCGCCGTCGACGATCTCCGGGTATGGCGCGTACGCCACGTCCCAGCCCTCCGTCGCGGGCCCGACCGGGCCCTGGCCGATCACCGCGAAGCCCTTGAAGTCGACGTCGCGCACGGGCTTGCGGGCCGTGCCCGCGGCCAGCGCGCGCCGTACCGCGATGTTGTCGAACGGCGCGCGGCGCATGTTGAGCGCCGTCACCAGGTCGAGCGGTGCGGACACGGCGTGCGCCTGCATGTCCTTCACCCTTTGCAGCGGCTTGAGTTGGTCCGCCGAAAGCCTGGGGTCGATGCCGATCCGCTTGGCCTTGAGCTCGGCAACCCGCGTCGTCGCCGGGGCCGCGACGCGGAACTCCATCGCGTCCAACGGCGGTCGCGGGCCCCGGTATTCGGTGTTGCGGCGAAGGCGCACCGACTGCCCCGGCACGATCTCCTCAACCGCGAACGGGCCGGTGCCGACGACGGCTTGCGGATCGCCGAGCGAAGAGGCGTGCGGGATGGGAAGGTTCGCGAGGAACTGCCGCAGGATGCCGAACGGCTTCGGCAGCTCTATGCGCACGGTCAGCGGGTCGGCCGCGGTCACCTTGCCGATCCGCCCCGCGAGGTACGGGCCCCACCCGCCGGCCGTGTCCGACGACGCGAGCCGGGTCAGGCACGCGGCGACGCTCTGCGCGTCGAACGGGGCGCCGTCGGCGTACGTCACCCCCGCACGCAGCCGAATCGTCCAGACCAGACCGTCCGGCGACACCTGGGGATCCGCCGCCGCCAACACCGGCTCCAGCGTGGTGTCGTCGCGGTACGCGTACAGCGTCTCGACGACGGGATCGGACACCCACCGGGTCTCCTCGGAGACACCGTGCGCCGGGTTGAGCGCCGCGGGAAACGCCGGGAGTCCGACCACCAGCGTGCCGCCGGTCCGCAGCACCGGCTCGTCCTGCCCGCACCCGGTGAGCACCCCGCCCGCCGCGACCGCGAGGCCGGCCCCCGCACCGAGGGCCAGAAAGCGGCGACGGCCCAGATACATGCACAGTCCTTCCGTACGAGTCCGGGCTAAGCGTAGAGCGTGCTCCCGCCCGGCCGGCGCGCCCGTACGTCGCGGGTCAGACCGTGAAGACGACCTTTCCGAACAGTTCGCCCTCGGCCATGCGCGCGAAGCCCTCGCGGGCGCGGTCCAGCGGCAGCACGGTGTCGATCGCCGGACGCACACCGCTGTTCGCACACAGGCTCAGCAGACCGGCCAGTTCGTCCCGGTCACCCATCGTCGAACCGACGACGCGCATCTCCTGGAAGAAGATGCGGGTCAGCTCCGCCGACGAGGGATTCGGGCCACTCGTCGCCCCGGAGATCACGACCGTGCCGCCCGGCTTGAGGCTGCGCACCGAATGGCTCCACGTCGCGGCCCCGACCGTCTCCATGACCGCGTCGACGCGCTCCGGCAGCCGCTCGCCGGACGCGAACGCCCGGTCGGCGCCGAGCTCGACGGCCCGGGCCCCCTTCGCCTCGTCGCGGCTGGTGACCCACATGCGGAAACCGGCCGCCTTGCCGAGCGCCACGAGCGCGGTCGCGACGCCGCCGCCCGCGCCCTGCACGAGCACCGTTCCGCCGGGACGCACCCCGGAGTTCGTGAACAGCATGCGGTACGCCGTCAGCCACGCCGTGGGCAGGCACGCGGCTTCCTCGAAGGACAGCTCCTTCGGCTTGGGCAGCAGGTTCCAGCGCGGCACGGCGACCTTTTCGGCGAACGTGCCGTCGTACTTCTCGGTGAGGATCGAACGCGGCTCGTCGGTGCCGAGGCCGCCGATCACCGAGTGGAGAACGACCTCGTTGCCGTCCTCGTCGATTCCGGCGCCGTCGCAGCCCAGCACCATCGGCAGTTCATTTTCGGTGATGCCGACGCCCTTGAGGGTCCACAGGTCGTGGTGGTTCAGCGACGCGGCCTTGACCGTGACGGTCGTCCACCCGGACGGCAGCGGCGACTCGCTGCCGGGGTCCGGACGTTCCCCGGACTCAAGACCGGACAGCGGATCGTCAGGGCTGATGCGTACGGCACTCACGGCGAACATGGCTGCGACCTTATCGAGACGTGCGGGCGGGTCCGAGGTCGGAGCGGGGTTTCCGGGGCCGGCTCGTTTCCCGCTCCGCCCCGGAAACCACGTTCCGACCGCACAAGGAAATCAGCGCCGGGCCACACCGTCGCGCCGGGCCGCCTCGGCGACCGCGAGGGTCACGGCCGGGGCCACCCGCTCGTCGAACGGGCTCGGGATGATCTTGTCAGGCGACAGTTCGTCGGCGACGACGGCTGCGAGCGCCTCCGCCGCGGCGACCTTCATGCCCTCGGTGATCCGCGACGCGCGGACCGACAGCGCGCCCGCGAACACGCCGGGGAACGCCAGGACGTTGTTGATCTGGTTGGGGTAGTCGCTGCGGCCGGTCGCCACGACCGCGGCGTACTTGAGCGCGACCTCCGGCATGATCTCCGGGTCCGGGTTCGCCATCGCGAAGATGATCGCGTTCGGCGCCATCGTCGCGACGACCTCCTCGGGGACCTTGCCGGCCGAGACGCCGAGGAACACGTCCGCGCCGCGCAGTGCCTCCTCGATCGGGCCCTTGAGCCCCGCCTTGTTGGTCAGCTCGGCGATCAGGCGCTTGACCGGCGTCAGGTCGTCGCGGCCCTCGTGCACGATGCCGCGCGAGTCGACCACGCACAGGTCGCCGATCCCGGCCTCCAGCAGGATCTTCGCGATCGCGATACCGGCAGCGCCCGCGCCCGAGATGACCGCGCGCAGGTCCTTCAGCTCGCGCCCGGTCACCGTGGCGGCGTTGCGCAGGGCGGCGAGGGCGACGATCGCGGTGCCGTGCTGGTCGTCGTGGAAGACGGGGATGTCGAGGCGCTCCTGGAGCTTGCGCTCGACCTCGAAGCAGCGCGGGGCCGAGATGTCCTCAAGGTTGACGCCGCCGAACGACGGCGCGAGACGCGCGACGGTTTCCACGATCTCGTCGACGTCCGTGCAGTCCAGCGCGATCGGGACCGCGTCCACACCGCCGAACTGCTTGAACAGCAGCGCCTTGCCCTCCATGACCGGGAGGGACGCCTTGGGGCCGATGTCACCCAGACCGAGCACGGCGGTGCCGTCGGTGACGACCGCCACTGTGTTGGAGACCCAGGTGTAGTCGTTCACCAGGTCGGCGTTCTCGGCGATCGCGGTGCACACCCGGGCGACACCCGGCGTGTAGGCCAGTGACAAGTCGTCCTTGTCCCGGACCGGGACCGTCGAGCGGATCTCCAATTTGCCGCCCCGGTGCAGGGCGAATGCCGGATCGACGTCGTCCGGCGTGGTGCTCTCCGTGGGGATGATCTCCGCTGCCACAGTGACCCCTTTGTCAATGCAGTAATTAAGTGGTGCAGCTCCAATTGCGACGTCCACCACCACAGGGGTTCGGTCCTGGGGTGGTGCACACAAAGCACCGCTGGATGCTGCCTGCCTCGCAGGCGCCGGCGCTGCTGTCCGCGCTCGCGATCCGACGAGGGTACGGGGGTCACCCGTGAAACCAGCTTTCCACAACCCCCGAACGGCGGTCCGTCGGGGCGGCGCCACCCGCGAGCCGTGGATTGCCGTGGGTGTCCGTGCTCCGCCCGTGCCCGCCAAAGCTAGTGCCACGGACAGTAGGGTGGCTGTAACCACCGCCACAGAATCGCCCGGAAGTCCGGCGACAACGCCAGATCCCGGCAGGCGACCGGCGCGCCGAGACCGCCGGAGGCGGGTATCCGAGCGCCCGATCACCCGGAAGGCGGACCGTCGTGGAACTCGCCGCGTACGCCGACCACGCGGTCCGGCTGGTCAACACCGAAGCCCCCGGCCGCGGCACCGACGAGTTGCGGACGACCGCCGACATCGCGCGGCTGCTCCACTCCGTCGGCCGCCCGCCCTCGCGCGTGACCGAGTCGGATGTGCCCCGCCTGCGCGCCGTGCGCGCCCGCTTGCGTGCGGTCTTCACCGACGCCGTCGAGGGACGGCCCGCGGACGCCGTCGCGACGCTCAACGGGCTGCTCGCCGAATATCCGGTGCATCCGCGCGTGACCGGCCACGACGGCAAGCCGTGGCACATCCACCTGTCCGACGAGCAGTCGGGCGCGGCGGAGTCGTACGCGGCGGTGGCCGGGATGGGGCTCGCGGTGCAGATGACGTCGCTCGGTGTCGACCGTTTGGGCGTGTGCGAGGCGTCGCCGTGCCGCAACGTCTTCGTGGACGCGTCCGCGAACAGGTCGCGGCGTTACTGCTCGGACCGGTGTTCGACCCGTGCGAACGTGGCGCAATATCGCGCCCGGCGCAAGGCCCGCGCGAGCGGCTGAGACCGTACGCCCGGCGCACGCCCTGACGCGCCCTCAGTTCTCGAACGGATTCTCGTCCCCCACCCGGCGCCACCGCAGCCACGACCGCGCGCCGGGCGCGCGCGCCGCGAGCACCCTGCCCAGGACCAGCGCGTCCGGGACCAACCCGAACTCCCGGCTGTCGGTGCTGCGGTACGGATTGTCGCCGAGCAACCGCCAAGCCCCGCCCACGTGTTCCACCGCGCGCTTGACCATGCCGACGCCGGGCCGGTCCGGCCGCAGCGCCAGGACGACGTCGCCCGGGCGGACGCGCGCCCCGTAGCGCACCAGGACCCTGTCGCCGTCGGCGAGGTTGGGCAGCATCGACCCCCCGCGGACTTCGGCCAGGCCCCAGGGAAGCCGATGGCGGCGCGCGTCCCGGATGTCCGCCAATGCACCTCTCCGTCCCCTTCGACCCCCCGGTGCGGCGCCCGCCGGATCGCCGAACACTCCGTCCACGCAACCGGGGTGGCCGGGAAAACCGGCGGTCCCGGGAGTAGTGTCCCCCGTGGGAAGACGATCACAGAAAGGACCCTCATGTTCGCTCGTCTGTTCGCGCGTACCGTGACCGCCGAGGCGCACTGCGACCTCCCCTGCGGCGTGTACGACCCGGCGCAGGCCCGCATCGAGGCCGAGTCGGTCAAGGCGATCCAGGAGAAGTACCAGGCCAACGAGGACCCGGCGTTCCGCGCCCGGGCGATCGAGATCAAGGAGCAGCGCTCCGAGCTGGTCAAGCACCACCTGTCGGTGCTGTGGAGCGACTACTTCAAGGCCCCGCACTTCGAGAAGTACCCGAACCTGCACACCCTGTTCAACGACGCCATCAAGGCGGCGGGCGCGGGCGGCACCAAGGGTTCGAACGACCCGGCCACCGGCCAGACCCTGCTCGACCTGATCGCCCAGATCGACGCCATCTTCTGGGAGACCAAGAAGGCCGCCTGACCCGACACCGGGCCGCAGCGGTACGCGCACGGCAGCACGCCCGGTCCGCGGGGCTCCGCCCGGGGC
>NZ_JBPKBI010000001.1:1108605-1109608 GCF_051388935.1 Yinghuangia sp. YIM S10712 | reverse complement strand
CCCCGCGGACCGGGCGTCGTTTCGGGCAACCGGCCAACCCGCCCCCTGCCTCCGCGGGCCTCCCGCCCGGCAGTCGCTTGACACGGCGGCCCGAACATGCGTTCCCTCGTGGGGGGAAATTCCCCCGTTTGGGTCTGTCGCCGTGCGGTCAAGTACAAACCGGGTACACTGCGTACGCGCCAATTCACATGCGGTGATGTGCTGTCGTGCGCGTAGGCGATGCGCAGGCCGGCCTGCGAGGTCGGGGCGAGCCTGCGGGTCGGGGCGGGATGCCAAGGGAGAGCTCGACTGTTCTCCCAGGAGAAGTGGTGGCGGAGACGGGTCGGGGGTCCGCGCGATAGCGTCAACCAGGTCCCCGTCATCGGTCGTGGTCACAGCGTGGCCACCTACGCAGCACCTTGGAGGTGAGGGTGTCCCAGCGATCCGCACACACGGCGGACGAAACCGGCGCCGGCCAGCAGGACTTCGTCGAGGTCCGGCTGCCCGCCGCAGGGGCGTACCTCTCGGTTCTTCGCACCGCGACGGCCGGCCTCGCGGCCCGGCTCGACTTCACCCTGGACGAGATCGAAGATCTCCGCATCGCCGTCGACGAGGCGTGCGCGATGCTGCTCGGGCAGGCTGTTCCCGGCAGCGTCCTGTCGTGCGTCTTCCACTTGGTGGGCGACGCCTTGGAGATCACGGTGTCCGCGCCGACGACGGACGGACACACCCCCGCGCGCGACACGTTCGCGTGGACCGTCTTGTCCGCTCTCGCCGGCGAGGTCGACGCGACCGCGGACGAGAACGACGTCGTGAGCATCAGCCTCCACAAGAAGCGCGGTGGCGGGCCGGGGGCACCGTGAGCACCGAGCACGCGAGCGACCACCGGGGCGGAGAACCCCCGGAGGACGGGCCCCGGGAGGCCGAGGACATGGCCAGTGACACGAGCGTGACGGCGGACGAGACCACCACGTCGCACGACGACGCACCCGATGCACCCGATGTGCCGGAGACCGTGGGGGTG
>NZ_JBPKBI010000001.1:1107673-1108458 GCF_051388935.1 Yinghuangia sp. YIM S10712 | reverse complement strand
GCCGACCGGGCTCCGGCCACTCGCACCACGACCGCGAGGTCGCCAAAGGCCTGTTCGCGGACCTGGGCCGGCTGGAGAAGGACGATCCCGCACGCCGGGTGATCCGCGACCGGCTGGTGGAGATGCACCTTCCGCTGGTCGAACACCTCGCCCGGCGCTTCCGCAACCGCGGTGAGCCGCTGGACGACCTGATCCAGGTCGCGACCATCGGCCTGATCAAGTCCGTCGACCGGTTCGATCCGGAGCGCGGCGTCGAGTTCTCGACGTACGCCACCCCGACCATCGTCGGCGAGATCAAGCGCCACTTCCGCGACAAGGGCTGGGCGGTCCGGGTGCCGCGGCGGCTCCAGGAGCTGCGGCTTTCGCTCACGGCCGCGACTGCGGAGCTGTCCCAGCGCAACGGACGGTCTCCGACGGTCGGCGAGCTCGCGGCGCAGTTGAACATCTCCGAGGAAGAGGTCCTGGAGGGCCTGGAGTCGGCGAACGCGTACAGCACGCTGTCCCTGGACGTGCCGGACACCGACGACGAGTCGCCCGCGGTCGCGGACACGCTCGGGTCGGAGGACGAGGCACTTGAGGGCGTCGAGTACCGCGAGTCGCTCAAGCCGCTGCTGGAGCAACTGCCGCCGCGCGAAAAGCGCATCCTGCTGCTGCGCTTCTTCGGCAACATGACGCAGTCGCAGATCGCCCAGGAGGTCGGCATCTCGCAGATGCACGTCTCGCGGCTGCTCGCCCGCACTCTCGCGCAGCTTCGCGAACGGCTGCTGGTCGAGGAGTGACGCCGG
>NZ_JBPKBI010000001.1:1060466-1107511 GCF_051388935.1 Yinghuangia sp. YIM S10712 | reverse complement strand
CACCCCCCCCCCCCTCGACGTGCTGTCATCGCTGCCACGACGAGCAGTGCCGACCAGTCCGAACCAGCCTGAACCAGTCGGACCAGCGCGGACCAGTGCGGACCAGTGCGGCCAGTGCCGATCAGTGACCGGCCGGTTTCGCTCGGTGCCGTCTCACTCGCCGCCGTCTCACTCGCCGCGCTCGCGCGCGACGCGTTCTTCGTGCAGTTTTTCGAGGGCCTGATAGAGGCTCGGCCGCCCGAGGATGACGATCGACGCGAGGCCGACGGCCAGGATGAGGATTCCGAATGCCCAACGGCCGCTGCCGCTGATCATCCAGTAACCGATCCCGAGCACGACGAGGTTGATCGTGATCGCCGGCGACCGGCTCCAACGCCGGCCACGCACGAGTCCGACCGTGGTGGCGAGCATGCCGAGTCCGAGGAGCAGCAGGTAGATGCCTTCGCTGATGCCCTTGCCCTCATCGGACGGATCACCGAAAACACTCGCACCGAGGATGTAAAGGGAGAAACCGAGACCCACGGCAGTCTCCACCGCGACAAAGCCGGTCGCGATCCGAAAACTCACGGGCAGGGAGCGGAGCGCCCCGAAGGCCGAGGGTGCGGGAACGGCGTCAGTCATCACCCCACGAGAGTAGACCGGCGACGACGGCACAAAGGAACAAGCCCCGGGTTCGGCAAACGCCGCTCGCGACGGCCCGCCACCGCACCCCCACGAACACCTCTCCTCCGCAGGCACGGCCGGAGGTGCGCGGCTCGACATCGCCGCACCTTCGTTCGCGCCCGTGGCCCGTGGCTCCGAGGCGTCCCGGCCGGGAAACCGACGGCACCGACATCCTGAGGCGGCCGGGGCAGCGGGCCCGTCGCGGCCGTGCAGCCGACGCAAATCGAGATCGATGCAGCGGGCGGGAGGACCAACGGGCAAGGAGCGGTCAGCGGGGCTTCCGGACAACGGCCCGCCGGCAGATCCGTGCGAGGTGCCCGCCGCTCCGGTCGGCATCCCGGCGGTTGCCGGGGCCGGGGACTTGAGGACGCTCGCCGACGGAGCGCGACTACCCTGGCGTACATGCGCGCCCTCCTCGTCGTGAATCCCAAGGCGACGACCACCAGCGAACGGACCCGGGACGTTCTCACGCGCGCATTGGCCAGTGACCTCAAGCTCGATGTCGCCACCACCACCCACCGGGGCCACGCCGTCGAACTCGCGCGGGCCGCGGCGATGGAGAACGTCGACGTCGTCATCGCGCTGGGCGGCGACGGCACGGTCAACGAGGTTGCGAACGGCATACTCGCCGACGGTCCGTCGCCCGATCTGCCGGCCGTGGCCGTGGTCCCCGGCGGCAGCACGAATGTCTTCGCCCGCTCGCTGGGTATGCCGAACGACCCCGTCGAGGCGACCGGTGTCCTCCTGGACGCGCTGCGCGGCGGCCGCGAGCGCCGGATCGGGCTCGGGATGGCCGACCACCGCTGGTTCTTGTTCTGCGCCGGTTTCGGTTTCGACGCCGACGTCATCGCGCGGGTCGAGGACCGCCGCGCGCAGGGGCACAAGTCGACACCGGGCCTTTATGTGCGGTCCGCGCTGCACCGGTTTTACCGAAGCGGTGGCACGAGGCGGTCGGGTGCCCTCACACTGGAGGTACCGGGTCAGGAACCGGTGGAGGGGCTATGCCTCGGCATAGTCCAGAACACAAATCCTTGGACGTATCTGGGCAGCCGCCCGGTCCATGCGTGTCCGGACGCCTCGTTCGACACCGCACTGGACCTTTTCGGGCTGACCAAAATGTCCACATTGCCCACGCTGCGACACCTCAGCCGCATGCTTGACCCCTCGGGGAAGGCACCGAACGGACGTCACGTGGTGTCGCTGCACGACTGCGCGGCGTTCACACTGACGGCTGACGAGCCCGTGTCGCTCCAGGTGGACGGCGACCATCTGGGGGAACATCTCACCGTCGCGTTCCGGGGCGTCCCCCGGGCACTGCGTGTGATTGTGTGAGCGGAAGGGCGCCTGCGCCTTTCAGTCGAACGCAGAAGCGCGTTCACCCCTTGGAAGTAGGGGTGTGACCTACCCGACACCGACGATTCAAAAAATCCTTCGCCAGAGGGGTTGTGTCGACGGCTGAGGTTTGTCAGGCTCTACGTGGCGGGCCGGACGAGCCCGAAAGGCCAATCCTCCCCGCCCGACTCCACCACCAAACCTGGGGACCGACATTGTCGGCCCTTACGTTGTTGGAGGATTCGTGAAAGCGTTCACATTCACAAGCCGACACTAGGCGGGGCCACAAGTCCCGCCCGCTTATGAGGAGTTGGACCGCATGGACTGGCGCCACCGTGCCGCCTGCCGTGACGAAGACCCGGAGCTGTTCTTCCCGATCGGTAACACCGGTCCGGCGCTGCTGCAGATCGAGGAGGCGAAGGCCGTGTGCCGTCGCTGCCCCGAGATGGAAGCGTGCCTCCAGTGGGCCCTTGAGTCCGGCCAGGACGCGGGTGTCTGGGGCGGGATGAGCGAAGACGAGCGCCGCGCGCTCAAGCGCCGTGCCGCACGCAACCGCGCTCGCGCCTCTGCCTGACCCCCCCACTTCCGGATCTCCACGGCACCAACAGAACCTCGGCAACGCCCCGGACGGTCGCAGAGACCGGAACCGGGGCGTTGCCGTTTTGCCGGGAGGCCGCCGACATCGGACAGGGTCTCGGCAATCGATTTGATGCGATTTCGCGGTCCGGTTTCCGTCGCCGGTCAGCCGCGCGGCCCCCGCTGGATGGGGATGTCCAGGGTGACGACGGTGCCGCCGCCGTCGCGGGCCGCCATGTCGAACCGCCCCCCGAGCTCGCTCCCCACAAGGGTGCGGACGATCTGGAGCCCCAGGTTGCCGGAGATCTGCGGATCGAAGTCCGCGGGCAGGCCGGCACCGTCGTCCGCGACGGTGATCACCAGGCGCGCGTCGCTGCGGCGCACAGTGATCTCCAGGTTGCCCGAGTGCGTGTGGAAGGCGTGTTCCAACGCGTTTTGCAGCAGCTCCGTCAGCACCATCGCGAGCGGCGTGGCGACTTCCGCGACGAGTTCGCCGAAACTGCCGTGCCGCGCGGTCCGTACGCGCGACGCCGACGCGGAGACCTCGGTGACCATCGTCAGCACACGGTCCGCGATCTCGTCGAAGTCGACGCGTTCGTCGAGGGTTTGCGACAGCGTCTCGTGCACGATCGCGATCGAGCCGACCCGGCGTACGGCCTCCTCCAACGCCGCGCGCGCCTGCGGAGCGTCCATGCGCCGGGCCTGAAGACGCAGAAGGGCCGCGACCGTCTGCAAGTTGTTCTTGACCCGGTGGTGGATCTCCCGGATCGTCGCGTCCTTGGTGATCAACTCGCGTTCGCGGCGCCGCAGTTCTGTCACGTCCCGCAACAGCACGATCGCACCGATCCGAGCACCGCGCGGTTTGAGAGGGATCGCCCGCAGTTGTACGACCGCCGCCCTCGTCTCCACCTCGGTCTCCCGAGGCGCCCACCCGCTCGCGACCGCGGAGATCGCCTCGTCGACGGGGCCGACGGTGGGGGCGAGCTCGGCGGTCGTACGGCCCAGGTGGCAGCCGACGAGGTCGCTGGTCAGGCCGAGCCGGTGGTAGGCGGACAGGGCGTTCGGGCTCGCGTATTGGACGAGGCCTTCGGCATCGAGCCGGATCAGACCGTCGCCGACACGCGGCGACGCGTCCATGTCGACCTGCTCGCCCTTGTAGGGGAAGAAACCGGACGCGATCATTTGCGCGAGGTCAGCGGCACTTTGCAGGTACGTGAGTTCGAGCCGGCTGGGAGTGCGCGCGGTCAGCAGGTTGGTGTTGCGCGCGATGACCCCGATGACCCGGCCGTCGCGGCGTACCGGAATCGCCTCCACACGCACCGGCACGTCGTCGCGCCATTCGGGGTCGCCTTCGCGGACGATGCGGCCCTCCCCGTACGCCGCATCGAGCATCGGCCGGTCGCCGCGCTTCACGAAGTCGCCGACCAGGTCGTCCTGATGCGAGGTCGCACCGGTATTCGGACGCATCTGCGCCACCGCCACATAGCGCCCGTCACTGGTCGGCACCCACAACACCAGGTCCGCGAACGACAGATCCGCGAGGAGCTGCCACTCGGAGACCAGCAGATGCAGCCACTCAAGATCGGCCGGCAGCAGGTCGCCGTGGTTTTGGACAAGGTTGTTCATGGAGCGCACAGCCTTGAGGGTAACCCGATAGCCAAAAGGGACCTCCGGCCCGGGCGGGCAGGCAGGCGAGCGGGCGAGCAAACAAGCAGGCGAGCGGGCAAGCAGAAAGCGAACAAACGGGCGGGCGTGGCTCGTCCTCGTTTCCGTGGTGCGGCAGGTGGCGGGAGTCTGCGGTGGCCTTGCCGGGCGGCCCGTCCTCGTCTCCGTTCCTGCCCGCCACGCGGCACCCGTCGATGTCTCGTGCCGGTCGGGTGAGAAGCTGTTGCGAGCCGCGCGTGCCGGGTGGGCCGGCGGTAGTCGCCGGTCGGAGGTTGTCGTGTCCGAGAACTTTTCCCCCGCCGCGTCGGGCGGACATCCGCTCGACTGGCTGGACGTCAACGAGAAGGAACGCATCGCGGCCGGGCTGCGGCGCCGGGTGCGCCCCCGTCCCGCCGACGAGCCGCACGTCCTCGATCTGGCCGGAAACGACTACCTGGGCCTGGCCCGCCACCCGCGCGTGCTCGGCGCCGCCGCCGACGCGGTCAGGGAGTGGGGTGCGGGGTCGACCGGGTCGCGGCTGGTGACCGGTTCGACGCAGTTGCACGCCGACCTTGAGGACCTGCTCGCGGCGCATCTGGAGTGCGAGGCCGCACTCGTCTTCTCGTCCGGCTACCTCGCCAACATCGCCGCGATCACCTCCCTGGTCGGGCGCGGCGACCTGGTGGTGTCGGACGCCATCAACCACGCGTCGATCGTCGACTCCTGCCGCCTGTCGCGGGCCCGCGTGGCCATCACGCCGCACTGCGATGTGGCGGCGGTCGACCACGTGCTGGCGAACCGCACCGAGGAACGCGCGCTCGTGGTCGTGGACGCGGTGTTCTCGGTCGACGGCGACCTGGCCCCTCTCGCGGAGCTGTCGGCGGTCGTACGGCGCCACAACGCGGTCCTGCTCGTGGATGAGGCGCACGGGCTCGGCGTGGTCGGTGCGGGTGGCCGCGGGGCCGTCCACGAGGCGGGGTTGGCCGGCGCCGACCATGTGGTGCAGACCGTGACGCTGTCCAAGGCGATGGGCTCGCAGGGCGGGGCCGTCGTCGGCCCCACGCGGGTCCGGGACCACCTGATCGACACGGCACGGCCGTTCATCTTCGACACCGGGCTCGCGCCGGTGAGCGTCGCGGCGGCGCTGGAGAGCCTGCGCATCCTGCGCCAGGAGCCGGAACTCGCCGACACGGTGCGCCGCAGGGCGCGGCAGATCGCGGACGGCGCCCGCGACCTGGGCCTCGACACGACGATGCCGGCGGGAGCGGTGGCGTCCGTGCTCATCGGCGCGCCGGAATCGGCGTTCGAGGCGGCCCGGCGCAGTGCGGAGATGGGCGTGCGCGTGGGGTGCTTCCGTCCCCCGTCGGTGCCCGACGGTCTGTCCCGACTGCGTCTGGCGGCCCGCGCGGACCTGACGGACGCCGACGTCGCCCGCGCCCTGGAGACGTTGTCGGCGGCGACCAGGGGGCTCTGAACCACAGGGCTGTTCGTGGGCGGCGGTCAGGAGACGGCCGCACACCCGCCCGGTGGCCGCAGGCGTCCACCACCGGGCGGGATCACGCGGTCCTCATCCCGCGTTCGCGCCCGGCTGCCACCGCCTTTTCGGCTGCGTCGGCCAGCGTTCGGCGATCGTGGTGGGTCCCCGGCCCGATCGCCGGCAGTACGCGGGCTTCGGCGACCACATCGCGCGCGCCCGCGACGCGCCAGATCGACGCTCCGAAGGTGTCGTCGCCGACGAACGCCGTACTGCGGACCGGAGTGCCGTCGCGGTGGCGGTACGTGATCGCGACCGGCCGTACGACCGCTCCGGCGTCGAGGGCGGCTTGGAACACCGCGCGCCGGAAAGGGCCATGGCGAGCGCCGCACCACGAGCTGCCTTCCGGGAACACCGCGACGGACGCGCCCGACCGCAACGCCGCCGCGATCACCGAGACGTCGCCGGGCAGCGCCCTCGGCCGGTCGCGGGCGACGAACAACGTGCCGCCGAGGCGGACGAAGCGTCCCACCACGGGCCATTCGCCCACCTCGCGCTTGGCGACCATGCGAGCGGGCCGCACAGCGGCCAGGACTGCGACGTCGAGCCAGGAGACATGGTTCGCGACGATGAGCTCGCCGGGCGGCTGAGGGGCCGATGTCCGCGGTGGCTCCGCAAGCGGCGCCGCGTCCCCGGGCCGCTGACTCCCGAGCTCCTTCGGTATCTCGTGCCCGGGAAGGTGAACACGCACCCGCACGCCGACGCTTCGGGCCGCCACGCGCACCCAGGCACGGATCATCCGGTCGCGCGGCCCGGGCCGGAGCCGGGCGACGACCGGGGACGACACCACGCCGACGAGGGTCACAAGGGACCACGCCACGCAGCGTGCGATCCGGCGCGGCAGACCCACCGGACGCTGCGCGGACGGCATGCAACTTTCCGGAGTACAGGGAGAGTTCGGGACCCATCCGGAGACCGCGCCGGGGTGTCCGAAGGTGGGGCCGTGGGCAAGCCGACGGTCCCCGGCGGCAGCGGGCTCGAAAATGGGCGCGGGGCCGGGCTCCGAGTCGGCCCTCGAATCAGGCTCGGGAGCCGGCGCGGCGTCCGGCGCGGACGCGGGCAGCGAGCGCCCCGCGCCGCCCCGACGCGCTGCTGCGGTCGCAGCTGCGGCGGGGACGGCGTGGGGCGCGGGCGCGGTGGACAGGGCCCGGGCTCTCACGCGGAGTCCATGGCCAGGAATCTGCGCAGGTAGCGGGGGTCGGTGCGGCGCAGCGACAGCAGCACGTAGAAGTCGGCGGCGCCGAAGTCGGTGTCGTGGGCGGGCTCGCCGCACACCCACGCGCCGAGGCGCAGGTAGCCGTGCAGGAGCGGCGGCAGCGGCGTACGCGGACGCTCGGCGGACTCCAGGGCGGCGTCCGGGACCCAAGGGCTGTAGGGCGTGACGCGGTATTCCTCCGGCGCGAGGTATTTGCGCCGGACCGCCGCCCGCACGTCCGCCGCCTGAGCGCCGCCGTCGTCGAGCGGCACCGAGCAGCAGCCTGCGAGCCAGTTGTGCCCGGTGTCGGCCAGGTAGCGGGCGATCCCGGCCCACATAAGGCCGATGACCGCTCCTTCTCGGTGGTCGGGGTGCACGCACGAGCGGCCGACCTCGACGAGGTCGGAGTGCAGCGGGATGTGCCGGTGCAGCGCGAACTCCCCGGCCGCGTAGAGCCCTCCGGCGGCGCGGGCGCGTTCCGGCGGCATGAGCCGGTACGTCCCGACGACCTCGCCGGACGCTTCCTCGCGGACCACGAGGTGGTCGCAGAAGGCGTCGAACCCGTCGGTGTCCAGGCCGGGTTCGGGGGTGCGCAGGTCGGCTCCCATCTCCTCGGCGAAGACGCGGTGGCGCAGGCGCTGTGCGGCACGGATCTCGGCGGCGTCGCGGGCCAGGCCCACGGTGTAGCGGACGGCGGGCCGCGCGGTGGCGGACGCCGTCGTCTTCGTGGAGGTTTTCGCGGACGTCTTTGCGGGAGCATTTGCGGGAACCACCGCCGGGGGGACGGTCGTTACCGTGCCGGAGGCACTGAAGGCGTTCGTCGCGGAGGCCGGCGCGGAGGCCGGCGCGAGGTCCAGTTCAGGGGCGGGCGCACTCATGTGGTCTCCCGAACCCGGCGGTCCGGCCGGGGCGTGGCGGTGTCGCGGGTGCGGCGCCGCAATCCCTTCATCGCGGGCCGGGCTTGATTCGGCGTGGCCGCCGGCGTGCGCCGGGATGTGGGGCCGCTGAAATCTTCGGCGTAATGCCAGCGAACCGGGAGAAATCCCTTCACGCGCCGGCACGGGCTGTCGGCTCCGCAGCCTCCGTGCGACGCCCGGGGCGCCCCCGGCGGTCCGCGGGTCCTCACCAGGGCAACGGCCGACCGTCGCGGAAGAAGCCCCCGGTCGGCCCGTCGTCCGGCAGCGTCGCCGCCCACACGACGCCGGCCGCCCCGTCGCCCACGGGGCGCCCGCCCGGGCCGCCCATGTCCGTCGCGACCCACCCCGGGCACACCGCGTTGACGAGGACGCGGTCGCCGCGCAGTTCGGCCGCGAGCATCCGGGTCAGCGCGTTCAGGGCCGTCTTCGAGGCGGTGTAGGCGGGCGTCCCGCCGCCCATGTTCGTCAGCGACGCGGCTTCGCTGGACACGTTCACGATCCGGCCGCGGCCGCTCGCCCGCAGGAGCGGCAGAAACGCCTGTGCGGTCCGCCACGGGCCGTACAGGTTCGTGTCCATCGCCTCCCGCACCACCGCGAGGTCGGCGCCGACGGCCCGCTGCCACGTGTCGTAGTGGACGGCCGCGTTGTTGACCAGCACGTCCAGGCGCCCGAACCGATCGGCGACGGTCTCGGCGGCGCGCGCCACCCCCGCCTCGTCGGTCACGTCGAGGACCAACGGGTGGACCTCGCCCGGCATCCCGGTGAGCCGGGCCGCCGCGGCACCGGCGGCGTCCTTCGACCGCGCGGACAGCAGGACGGTGTGGCCGAGCACGGCGAGTTGCCGCACGACCTCGTACCCGATCCCCCGGTTCGCCCCCGTCACCAGTGCCACCACGGTCATGACCGCCTCACTTCCGTTCACTCGAACACCTCGCGACCGCGCCCGCTCCTTAGAGTCGCTGATGGAGCGTTCGTGCGTGCCACGATGGGGCGCAACGCGTCAGCGCGTCAGGAGGCACAGTTGACCGCGAACCCCGTCGCCGAAAGCGCCGCGCGCGAGCCGAAGTACTACCGGCTCAAAATGCACCTGCTCGAACTCACCCGCACGCAACCGCCCGGCACCCCCGTGCCGCCGGAGCGGACCCTCGCCGGCGACTTCGACATCTCCCGATCGACCGTGCGCCAGGCGCTCGGCGAACTGGTGATCGAGGGCCGCCTCGAACGCGTCCAGGGCCGCGGTACGTTCGTCGCCAAGCCGAAGGTCGCCCACCGCCTCCGGCTCGGGTCGTACACCGAGGACGTGCGCGCCCAAGGTCTCGAACCCGCCTCGCGCATCCTCGGCGCCGTCCGCCTCACCGCCGACGTCGAACTCGCCGAACGCCTCGGCATCACCCCCGGCAGCCGCGCCCTGCGCATCGAACGCCTCCGCCTCGCCGACGCCGAACCCGTGGCCCTCGAAACCACCCATCTGGCCGCCGGGCGCTTCCCGGGCCTCGACCGGGCCCTCGACCGCCACATGTCGCTTCGTGCGGCGCTGCGCGAGGTGTACGGCGTTCGCCTGGCCGAGACCGAGGAGGTCGTCGAAACGGCGTTGGCGAGCCCGAGGGAGGCGAGCCTGCTGGCGACGGATGTCGGGATGCCCCTGTTGGCTCTGTCGCGGCACAGCTTCGACGCCGACGGGACTCCGGTGGAATGGACCCGAGCGGTCTACCGGGGCGACCGCTGCAAATTCCGCCTGTGAGCGGACCCCTTACGCTCCTGCCGTGAGTGTTCTTGTCGTGACCGGTACTGACACCGGGGTCGGAAAGACGGTGGTGACCGCCGCCGTCGCGGCGTTGGCTGCCGCGCGTGGGGCGTCCGTTGCGGTCGTGAAGGTCGCGCAGACCGGGGCCGCGGCCGGGGAAGCCGGTGATGTCGACGACATCGGGCGGCTTGCCGGAGTGACCGATCTGCATGAGTTCGCACGGTTTCCCGACCCGTTGTCGCCGGCCGCCGCCGCGCGGATGTCCGGGCGGGCGCCGGTGGACGTCTCGGAGGCGGTCGGCAGCGTACGCGAACTCGCCGAGACACGGCGTCTGGTGATCGTGGAGGGCGCCGGCGGGCTGCTGGTGCGGTTCGACGACGACGGCACGACGCTCGCCGATCTCGCGCACACCCTGCGCGCGCAGGTGCTCGTCGTCGCCCGTCCGGATCTCGGCACGCTCAACCACACCGCGCTGACGCTGGAGGCGATGGCCAACCGCGGCATCGATCTCGCCGGCGTGGTCATCGGGTCGTGGCCGGACGAACCGGACCTCGCGATGCGGTGCAACATCCGCGACTTGGAGACGCTGGCGGCCCGTCCGCTGGCCGGCGCCATCGGCGCGGGAGCGGGCTCGCTGCACCCGGCGGAGTTCCTCATGGCGGCCCGGTCGGGCCTCGGCCCCACCCTGGGCGGTACCTTCGATCCGGGCGCATTCCGTGCCGCCCACGATCCAGCGCGAGGTGAACGGTGACGGAAACGCTCGATGTGACGACCGGTGTCGCGGCGACCCACAGCGGAGTCGGTGGCCGCCAAGAAACAAGCGGAGTCGGTGGCCGCCGAGAAGCAGGAGAGGACATCCTCGCCGTCGCACGCGAACAGGTGCTCGAAAACGGCCGCGGACTGTCCGCCGACCAGGTGCTACAGGTGCTCCGCCTGCCCGACGAGCGCCTGGAGGAGTTGCTGCAACTGGCCCACGAGGTCCGGATGCGGCACTGCGGCCCCGAGGTCGAGGTCGAGGGCATCGTGTCGGTCAAGACCGGTGGCTGCCCCGAGGACTGCCACTTCTGCTCGCAGTCGGGCCTGTTCCCCTCCCCCGTGCGCGCCGCGTGGCTCGACATCCCGTCGCTGGTCAAGGCCGCCGAGGAGACCGCCGCGACGGGTGCGACCGAGTTCTGCATCGTGGCGGCCGTACGCGGTCCCGACAAGCGCCTGATGGACCAGATGCGCGAGGGCGTCAAGGCGATCCGCGAGGCCGTCGACATCAACATCGCCGCGTCGCTCGGCATGCTCAGCCAGGAACAGGTCGACGAGCTCGCCGAGATGGGCATCCACCGCTACAACCACAACCTGGAGACGGCCCGCTCGTACTTCCCCAACGTGGTCACCACGCACACGTGGGAGGAGCGCTGGGACACGCTGCGGATGGTGCGCGACGCCGGCATGGAGGTCTGCTGCGGCGGCATCGTCGGCATGGGCGAAACCCCCGAGCAGCGCGCGGAGTTCGCCGGTCAGCTCGCCGAGCTGGAGCCGGACGAGGTGCCGCTCAACTTCCTCAACCCGCGGCCCGGCACGCCGTTCGAGGAGCAGGCCGTGCTGGAACCGCGCGAGGCGCTGAAGATCATCGGTGCGTTCCGGCTCGCGCTGCCGCGCACCATCCTGCGGTACGCGGGCGGCCGGGAGATCGCACTCGGCGACCTGGGCACCGAGAAGGGCCTGCTGGGCGGTATCAACGCGGTCATCGTCGGCAACTACCTCACGACTCTCGGACGCAATCCGGAGAGCGACCTGGAGCTGCTGTCGGACCTCCAGATGCCGGTGAAGGCGCTCAACCAGACGCTCTGACCCTGACGCTCTGACGGGGACACTCGCCCCGGGCCGGTGGCCGGCGCCGCAGACCGCGCACTCGCGGCGCCGGACGGTCCCACCGCGGCCGGTCGCCGAACGTCAGTCGCCGCTTCCTGGCACGCGTGCCAGGAAGCGCTCGCGGTCGACGACGACCCGGGTCAGCTCGCCCCGGCCCACGAGGCGACGCGCGGCGTCCTCGGCCACCACGGCGAACCGGACGAGGCGTCCGTCGACGTACACGACCTCGGCGCGCACGGTCACGGTGCCACCGACGGGTGTGGCAAGCAGGTGTTCGAGTGAGACGCGTGTGCCGACGGACGTACGGTCGGGGCCGAGCAGACCGTCGAGGGCCTGGACGGTGGCCGCCTCGGCCAGCGCCAGAAGGCGCGGCGTACCAAGGACGGCCAGGTCGCCGCTGCCGATCGCGGCGGCCGTGTCGGCGTCGGCCACGGTATGGGTCAATTCGGCGTGTGTTCCCGGTGACACCGGAATGGGCTGCTGCGGCATGGGCCCGTACTCTACGACGGTGAACGCAGCGAACACGCCCTCGTCCTCGGCGCTCCCGGGCGCCACGGCCCTCTTCTGCGACCAGTGCGGCGAGCCCGGCGACACCGGCGCGCACAGCGCGTGCGCCCGGCGCCGGGAACTCGAACCGCCGCGTTACTGCGCCGACTGTCGGCGGCGCATGGTCGTCCAGGTGACCCCGCGCGGTTGGACGGCGAAGTGCGTCGAACACGGGGTGCGGACGAGCTGACCCGTCGTCGGCGGCGGGCAGCCGCTAGGCGATGACGGCGATCAGGTCGCCTTCCTGGATGACATCGCCCTCGGCGACCTTGATCGCCGCGACGGTGCCCGGGCCCTCGGTGAGCACCGGGATCTCCATCTTCATGGACTCCAGGATCACCAGGGTCGCCCCCGCCTCGACCGCGTCGCCTTCCGCGACGACGATCTTGGCGACGTTGGCCACCATCT
Organism: Yinghuangia sp. YIM S10712; assembly: GCF_051388935.1. Taxonomy (NCBI): domain Bacteria; kingdom Bacillati; phylum Actinomycetota; class Actinomycetes; order Kitasatosporales; family Streptomycetaceae; genus Yinghuangia; species Yinghuangia sp. YIM S10712. The sequence goes on along the minus strand of NZ_JBPKBI010000001.1, from coordinate 1,095,089 downwards.
CCGCGTGGACCTCCTCGGCCATGCCGGTCCCTCTTTCCGGTCTCGGCGGGCCGCTTGCGGACGGCCCGCTCCTGGGAAATCCAACCATGCGCCCGTACGCCGCCGACTGCGGCACACACGACAACTCCCGCCCGGAAACCTTGTGATGCGGCGGGTGCGGGCCCACCGCACTCACCCGGTCGCGCCGTGTCGCGGGCCGGGCCGCGCCAACTGGCTTGTCACACTGGCGCGATGGGTCTCGCGGTACTGGTCGTCCTCCTCGCCCTCGGAACCGGCGCGCTCCTCGGCGGTCGCCTTTCCGGACTCACCCGGCTGCCCGTTCGCCATCTCCGCCTGTTGGCCTGGGCGTTCGGGCTGTACATCCTCGCCATGCCGGTCGGCGACCCGACCGTGCGCCAAGTGCTCCTGCTCGCCTCCACCGCGCTTGCCGTGCGCTTCGCGGCGGCCCACAGGCACATCGCGGGCATCCCCCTCGCCGCGGCCGGCCTGGTACTCAACACCTTGGTGACCGTCGTCAACGGCGGCATGCCCGTGTCGGAGCAGGCCGCCGCCCGTGCGGGAGCAGAGCGTACCGCCGGCGCGGGGCACATCGCGGCCGGCGCCGACACGCGGTGGGACGTGCTCGGCGAGTGGATCCCCGTACCGCTGCCGGTGCACCCCGAGGTCGTCGGCCCCGGCGACGTCCTTGTCGCGGCAGGGGTGGGGCTGGTGGTCGTGTACGGCATGCTCCTCTCCCCCGGCACGCCCCCGCTCACGGGTCTGCGCCACCGCCTGCACGACCGGCTGCGCGCGGTCGCCGCCCGCGCACGCCCCGCGCGAGGCGTCGTCCCGGGCCGCTGACCGCCGTCTGCCCGCGCGGCGGCGGCGATTTCCGATTTTTCCCGTCTCGTCAGGCAACCCAGCAGGCCTCCCGCCGCTCTTCCTTGTCAAGGGCCGCCGCGTGCCCGGCGCCCTGGCAAGGGGGTGGGATGTTGGCGGGAGACGACGAAGCCCTGCGTGAGTTCATCGCGTTACGGCGTGGGCCGCTGCTGCGCAGCGCGTTCCTGCTGTGCGGCGACGTCCACGAGGCGGAGGACCTGGTGCAGTCGACGCTGGTCAAGGTGGTGATGGCCGGACGCCGTCTGGACCGGATCGACAACATCGAGGCCTACACGCGTCGCACGCTGATGAGTGTGTTCATCTCCTCGCGCCGCCGACTCTGGCGGCGCGAACACCCGCACGCGGCACCGCCCGACCACCCGGCGGCGGTGTACGGCGACATCGACATGGGACTCGCGGTCCGTACCGCCCTCGCGGAGGTTCCGCCGAGGCAACGCGCCGTCCTGGTGCTGCGCTACTGGGAGGACCTGAGCGTCGAGGAGACCGCGCAGATACTGGGAGTCAGCACGGGGACGGTCAAGAGCCAGAGCGCACGCGGCCTGGCGACCCTGCGGTCCGCGCTCGGCGACGCGCTGCCGGACGCCGTGGACCGGTCCACCGATGCCGAGGAGGCCCGGCTTTGAAGGACATGCGCGTGAAGGAACTCCTGGGACTCGCCGCCCAGGGGCTCACGGTGCACGACGATCCGTCGGCGGTCGACGCGATCATGGCGCGGGCCGACCGACTGCGGCGGCGTCGCCGGATCGCCCTGGCGACCTGTTCGGCGGTCGCCGTGGTCGCCGTGGGCGTGGGTACGGCGCTGCTGCCCCAGCCGGGGATGGGTGCGCCGAACACCCGTATCGCCGCAAGCGAGTTGCCGGTACCCCCCGCAGTGCCGTCCCCGGCCGCTCCCGAGCGCACACCGCAAGACCGGACGCCGGGCACCGTCCCCGGCACCTCCCCGACCCCTTCGGCCACCACGTCGGCCGAAAGCGCGCCACCACCCGCGCCGACTCCCACCGAGACCTCCTCCGCCCCGTCGACGGCATCCACCCCCGCCACGAAGACGCCGACCACGCAGGCGACTTCCCGTCCGCCGACAACGAAGAGCCCAGCGAGTTCCGCCCCTTCGCCGACGGCGGCCGACTCGACGACGAACACGCGCAACCCGACGCCGGCTCAGGTCGTCGCGGGCCGTCTCCCGCCCGACGCCGGCACCGTGACCAAGGACAGCCGTGCCACGGCGGCCTCGCAGTCGCACCCGCTGGGCGGGACGTACCTGGTGACCAAGAACGGCCGAACCGGGATCGTCCAGGTCGCCATCCACGACCCCGCGGTCAACCCGGACCAGCCGTACCGCACGGTCGAGGACGAACTCACCTACAACCACTGCGCCCCCGACCCCTACGCGCCGCCGAACACCGACTGCACGACACAGCAGCGGTCCGACGGCTCGGTCGTCAAAACATGGACGCGCCCCGGCAACCAACCGGACTCCGAGTCGTCTTTGGTGTACGGCAAGGGCTACGCCGCGTCCGTCACCTACCCCGACGGCCGCGCCGTGGTCATCACGTCGCTGGCCGGCATCACCGGCTCGGACGAGTACGGCACGCCGATGGACGCGCCCCCGCTCGACAAGGCAACCGTGGCCGAAGTCGCCCGCGACACATCCTGGTTCGCGTCCTGAACCACCCCGCGGCCGCACACCCGGAACGGCGGCGTCAGCCGGCTCTCGGGGTGTCCTCCGCACCGCCGGCCCGTTCGTCGCCCGGAGCGCCCGCCACACTGTGCAAATCCTGACCGCTTGCGTTCTGCACAACGGGCTGCGGCGGGACCAAACCGTGCGCACACGGATAACCCCCCGGCGGCACCGACACCGGACGCTCCGCGAGCGGCCAGCCGTGCCGGCGCAGCGCGGCCTCCAACGCGTCCACCATGCGCCGGTCGAACTGGTCGTCGCTGCACCGGTTCAGCTCCGTCAGCGCCGCCTCGATCGGACGCGAACGGCGGTACGACCGCGTCGACGTCATCGCGTCGAACGCGTCCGCGACCGCGATGATGCGCGCGAACTCGGGGATCTCGTCACCGCGCAGCCCGGCCGGATAGCCGCGCCCGTCCATGCGCTCGTGGTGGTGCAGGATGCCGTCCCGGCCCTCGCCGAGGAACGCCAGGTCGCGCACGAGGTCGGCGCCGCACTGCGGGTGCCGCTGGATGGTCTCGCGCTCGTCGGCGTCCAGCGGACCGGACTTGGTCAGCAGCCGGGTCGGCACCCCGAGCTTGCCGACGTCGTGCAGCAGCGCCGCGTACCGCAGCGACACCACGCGCTGCTTCGGCAGCCCGAGCTGACGGCCGATCAACGCCGAGGCGTGGGCGACGCGTTCGCTGTGTGCCCGGGTGTAGCCGTCCTTGACCTCGACGGCGCGCAGCAGACTGCGCACGGTGGCGTCCCGGGCGGCCTCACCGCGCACGCGGTCGAGGTTTCGACGCAGGTACAGCAGGGCCGCCGACACGACGACGGCCCCTTGCAGGGCGAACCCGGCCCTCGAACGCAGGTGCCGGTCTCGGGCGCACGAGTCCACGACCGTGGACCGGTCGAGCACAATCGGCAGCGTTCCCATGCGACTGCCTCCTCGGCTCCGGGCGGGAAATCAAACCGCCAACCGAGGATAGGACCCCCTATGGGAGCAGAACGCCGTCTGCCCCGTTTCCTGCATGCACAGCCGATGGATTAACCCGAACGGGTGGCTTATTCCGGGCTTTTCACACCGCAGCACGACCCCGCGCGAGCCCTGCGGCAACGTTTCCGCGTCCCCGTGCGCCTCCGGCACACCGACGATGCGCGTGGCGGCTACGGCGTTTCGGCGTCCGCCGCGAACTCGCCGATCTCGACCTGGCGTTCGATGGACGTGTACGAACCGCCCGCACCCGCGTCGACCTCGACCTTCACCTCGCGGATCCGCGCGAGCACCTTGCCGCGCAGGTCCACGGGAACGTCGTCGCAGCCGCAACAGCGCTGCACGAGCGCCTTGACGTGCTGCTCAAGGCCGTACTTCTCCAGACACGGCGAGCATTCGTCCAAATGCGTCCGGATGTCGCCGCAGTCCGCGTCCGCGAGCTCGTTGTCGATGTACTCGTACAACCGCTCAAGGATCTGAGAGCAGTCCACCTCGTGGTGGTCGCCGCAACTCATGAGACCGAGTCCTTCCGATCCGTACCCGACCCGGCCGGAACCAGCCCGCGCTCACGGGCGTAGTCCTCCAGGAGGGTGCGCAACTGACGGCGTCCGCGGTGGAGCCGGGACATCACCGTACCGATGGGGGTCCCCATGATGTCGGCGATCTCTTTGTACGGGAATCCCTCGACGTCGGCCAGGTAGACCGCGATACGGAACTCCTCGGGGATCGCCTGCAGGGCCTCCTTGACGTCCGAGTCCGGCAGCCGGTCGAGCGCCTGCGCCTCGGCGGAACGCAGGCCGGTCGACATGTGCGACTCGGCGCGCGCGAGCTGCCAGTCCTCGATCTCCTCGGTGGCGCTCTGCTGGGGCTCCCGCTGCTTCTTGCGGTAGTTGTTGATGAACGTGTTCGTGAGGATCCGGTAGAGCCAGGCCTTCAGGTTGGTGCCCTCGCGGAACTGGTGGAACGACCCGTACGCCTTGGCGAACGTCTCCTGGACCAGATCCTCCGCGTCGGCGGGGTTGCGCGTCATACGCAGCGCGGCCGAATACAACTGGTCCAAAAACGGCAGCGCGTCGCGCTCGAACCGCGCATCCCGCTGCTCCAGGGTCTCTGTCTCCGCGACCGGACCCACCTCCTCCACCCGCTGATCCTCGCGGACCACCACGGACCCGCTCGACGTCGACGATATCGGTCGACGGCGATCATCGCCCGGCACCCACTCCGCCCAGCCCAGCACGGCGGGGTCCGGAGCGGCCTCAGGACGGCCGACCGAGGGCGTGGCAGTAAGCATGTAGCGCCTCCGCAAGGTCGAGGATGTACCGGCCACAACGCGGTGCCGGACGGGATCATTCCCCGGCGCCGAGGGACCGCCGCGAACTGCTGCGGATCCGCCGCGGTTGGGCGGTGACAAGGCACTGACCAGCGATGTTTCGGCGAGCGTGCACCTCGTACCGGTGATCGGGCGGGCTGCCTCCGCGATCAGCCGAACAGCGAGGTGAGCCAGTCCCCCGCGGCGCGCGTGACCAGCGTGAGCGTCTCGGCCGCGTCCACGGGGGCCTTCTTCGCGACCGAGAATCCGTGGTCGGCGTACGGCACGGGCGTAAGCGTGCAGTCGTCGGGAAGCTCCGGAAACTCCGACGGCGCCCCGAACGGATCGCGTTCGCCCTGGACGACCAGGGTGGGCACCCCGGTGCCGAGCAGTTCCTCGGCCCGCGAAGACTGCGGCTTGCCGGGCGGGTGCAGGGGGAACGCCAGTGCGACGACACCGGCCGCGCCCGAAGCCGCGGCGGTACGACAGGCCACACGCGCCCCGGCGCTGCGTCCCGCCGCCACGAACGGCAGACCGGCCATCTCGTCCTTCCGCAGCGCCGCGACGACCGGCAGCCACCCCTCGTCGAGCCGCTTCGGAGCAGGCGCGAGCTTCTTCCCCGCAACGCGCCACGGCTGCTCGACGAGCGCGACCGTGACACCGCGCTCAGGCAGTATCCCGGCAAGCGCGACCAGATCCCGAGCCTCGATCCCGCCCCCGGCGCCGTGCCCGGCGAGGATCCAACCGCGGACCTTCCCGGAAGCGGCATGAACGGTCACCCGCGCGTCCCCGAGCGGAGTGGGGATCAGCCGCGAGCTCGGAGCACCGGACGCGTCGGCAGAAGCAGTGGTCATTCTGCGGATCCTTCAGCACGCGCGGGACGGCCGCCAATCGCCGCGCGGGAGCCGACGCCACGGAAAGGCTGCACGGCCTCGCGGCCGTCCGCGAAAGCGCCTGGTGACGGCCACCAGGGTCCGCCCCGCTGCTGTCCGAAGCCAACAACCGCTCAAAACAGCGTGTCGTCGCCCAGTACGTCCTCCGGCGGCAGCGGCTCGACCAGGTGCGGTGAGTTGTTCTTGACGCTGTTGACCTCGGGCGACACCGGATACGCGGCCATCAGGCCCGGCGTCGGCGGAGTCAGAAGCGCGCGGGTCTGCTCGGTGTCGGACAGTTTCGGGTCAAGCCACGCGTCCCATCGGTCCTTTTCCAGCACCAACGGCATGCGGGGGTGGATCCTGGCGAGATCCGGCTCGGCGTCGGTGGTGATGATCGTGCAGGTCCACAGCCACGCGAGCGGGTCGTCATCGGGGCGCGTGCGGTCGCGCCACCATTCGTACAGACCTGCGAACGCGATCGGGGAGCCGTCGGCGGCGTGGATCCAGAACGGCTGCTTGCGCGACTTGCCCTTGGGGCCGTCGGGGGCGGTCTCGGGGGTGTACCACTCGTAGTAGCCGTCGGCGGGTAGCAGGCACCGCCGCGACGCGAAGGCCTTGCGGTACGCGGACTTCTCGAACACCGTTTCGGACCGCGCGTTGATCATCTTGGCGCCCATCTCGGGCGACTTCGCCCACGATGGAATCAGCCCCCACTTGAGCGTCCGCAACTGCCGAACCGGCGGGCCCTCCCGCTCGGCGGCGCGCTCCAGCACCGCGTACACCTGCTTGGTGGGCGCGATGTTCCAGTCCGGCGGCAACGCCTGCTCCCGGACTTCGGATGACAGCTTCTCTATCTCGAACAGCTCGATCAGATCGTCAGGCTGTTGCGTAGACGCGTACCGACCACACATGCGCCCAACCTTCGCACGCCGGTCCCCCATCCGTCGGCGCGGTCGCCGAATCACACTGCGGCGAACGCCGCCGCAACGGCCGAGGCCGACGGCCGGACGGCGGGTTTCGGATCGAGGCACGCGGTGACGACGGCCTCGAACGCGGGGAACCGCCACGGCCGAGCGTCAACGAGGTCTCGGACGCGCCCGGGGCGCGCCTCAGCGGGGAGCCGGTGCGGGTTGGCGACTTCTTAGGGGTTCGACCGCGCTGTGAACGCCGTGGCGAGGCCGCGCGCGGTCAGGTTCCACCAGCACCGGACGGTCTTCCCGCCCAGATGCCACGGCCGCCAGTCGCGGCCGTCCGCAAATACGTCGACCAGAAACAGCCCTCGACCCGACGTCGGTAGCGAGTCCGGATCAGCCGCATTCACTTCCGGCGCACCCGCAGGCCAACGAGGTGGACGACGGTCCCAGTCGTCCACCTCGACGATCAGGAACGACTTCGGCCGGTACCGCAACCGCAGCGTGACGGTGCACGATCGGCACGCGCCTTCCGGCAAATACTCCGGGTGCTGAACTGCGTTCGTGACCAACTCCGAGACGCACAGCCGTACATCGCGCCGCAGCGACGACACCGGCCACCAATCAATGAGCGCCCCGTCCACGAGCTGCCGCGCGCGGCTCACGGATGCCTTCTGGACCGGCCACGTCTTCTCGCGTTTCCACTCCAACTCGATGCCGCTGCGGAGATCCCTTCGCATCGCCGCCGACAACCAGTCGTCGTCAGTCGGCGAAGCCTGCGCCACGCCAGGCAGTTCAGCCTGGCTGCGGACCCACCGTGCGTGATGCCGCCGCGTTCCTGTTCCGGACATGCAACAAGGGTTCCGGCAATGTGGATATTCAGGATCTTCCTCCCTGTATGCCAATCTGCAGTCCAAACTGTTGGCATGGGGCAGGGAAACCAACTCGGAGCCTTGATCCGCCGCTTACGCGAGGAACGCGGCTGGAGTCAGGCGCGCCTGGCCGAGAAGCTGAACGAAGTCAGCGGTCGGCCCACCGTGACTCGCGTCGACGTCTACCGCTGGGAGACCGCCAGGCGAACGCCCAAAGGGTGGATGCCGCACCTTGCGGCTGTGCTCGACATCCCCCGAGAAGTCCTGGAAGCCGCGACGGTGGAGAACCGCCGCGTACCGGAGCAGGACGCGATGCAGACCAGCTTCGACCCCGACGAACGAGCCCGCATGGCACGGGCGTTGGTCGTGCCATCGCGTGCGGGCACGAAGTTGGTCGTACCGTTGGCGCGCGCACTCGAAGCGCAGCGGCACACCGAAGACGTGATCGGCGCCGTCGCGGTCATCGAGCCCGTACTCGCCCAACTGGGCATACTGGAACCGTTGGTGAACGGTGCGCGGGGCACCGCCAGGAACAGCCTTGTCGATATCGCATCGCAGTGGGCTCAGTTCGCCGGCTGGCTGCATGCCGCCGTGGACAAGCACGCCGCAGCACGAGCGTGGTTTGACCGCGCTGCGCAATGGGCGGCCGAAACGGACAACGCAAACATGTTGGCCAATTCGTTGAGCTTCCGCGGTCATCTGGCCTGGATGGCAGGCCACGGCGGTGCGGTGGTCGGCCTGTCCCGGGCAGCGCGGCGTGACCCCCGCGTATTCGCCGGCCAAAGGGCGTACGACCACCTGCAAGAGGCTCGCGGACACGCCATGGACGGCGACGAAACCGAGGCCCTAAGCCACTTGGAACGAGGGATGGAGCTGGCCGCCGAGGAACGCGAACAGCCGGCACCTCCCTGGTCGTACTACCACACGCCCGCCTTCCTGACTCTTCAACGCGGCAGTGTCCACCGATACCTCGGCGATCGCAGCACCCGGCACGCGCGCCAGGCCATCGAATTGCTGAGCACCGGGCTCCGTGACCTCGGCGAGCTCCGCCATGCGGAGTGGACGTCCGACTACCGCGAGGCATTGGCGATGTCGTACCTGAACGCCGACGAACCCGCCCAAGCAGCGCTCGTGATCGAAGAGCAGAAGGAGATCATCGACGAGTCAACCTCGCCTCGGCCCGTACGCCAGCTCCGCGAACTCCAACGGACGCTCAGCGAGCGGTACCCGTACTTCTCCGCAGGCTCGGCCGAGTAAATGGACCCCTGTCCCGGAAACGTCCATACGTGACGCGAACCGACTACTACGACGATCCTGCGGCCCCCCAGCCCAACTCCCTCGTGGTAGCAGCATCGACCGTGCTCACCGACGACAACGGACGGATACTGCTCCTAAAACGGGCGGACTCCGGCACTTGGGCCCTTCCCGGTGGCGGTATCGAGTTCGGTGAATCCCTGGCCCAATGCGCCGTGCGCGAGGCTCGCGAGGAAACCGGGCTCGATGTGGAGGTCACCGGGCTGGTGGGCATCTACAGCGATCCCCGTCACGTCATCGCCTACTCCGATGGGGAGGTACGTCAGCAGTTCAATGTCTGCCTGACAGCCCGCATCGTGGGAGGCGAACTTCGGTCCTCCACCGAGTCGACCGCGATCGCGTTTGTCGAAGCCTCTCGACTCGACCAACTCCCGATCCACCCCACGCAGCGACTGCGCCTGAGCCACTATCAGCAAGACCGGGCCACCCCGTATCTCGACTGACCGTGACCCCGTACCCGGAGGTATGCATTGCGGTACGAACGCTTGGACGGCACGGGCACAGTCGGGTCCGAGGCTGACCTGCGGCTCATTTATGCGGAGGCGTTCGCTGAGGCGCCGTACCTGAAGTCCGGCGACGACGTTGCCGCGAACTTTCGGCGGTTCGCGCGGCAGGTCAGGCGCCCTGGGTTTCGGGCGGTGGTGGGCTATGGCGACGATGGCGAACCCGTGGGAATGGCGTACGGCTTTCCGCTCGGGGCTTCGACCGGGTGGTGGGACGTTGTTCAACCGCCGGTGACCGAGGAGATGCGGCGCGAGGACGGACGGCGGACGTTTGGGCTCATGGAGCTTGCGGTGCGTGCGCCTTGGCGGCGGCGGGGCGTCGGGCGCCATGTGCACGATCTGGTCGTGGAGGGGCTGGAGGAGCGGGTGATCCTCAACGCGCGGCCGGATGCGGAGGCTGCGCAAGCGGCCTATCGGTCGTGGGGTTACCGGCGGGTGGGTCGCGGGAACCCGTGGGACGGTGCCGTGCTGCACGACATTCTGGTGCTGACGCGCGGCCGCTGATCGGCGTACGGCCGGATTGTCGTGCGTGCCTGGGGACGGCCGAACCTCGGGAAGCCCGGGGCGATGAGTTTTGCCGTGGTCGCCGGTCTGTATTGGCAACAAGCGATCGACCGCACGCGAGGAGCCCATCATGACCGCGACCTACACCTTCGACGTCTTCTCCAGCCTCGACGGTTTCGGAGCCGCCGGGGGGAACTGGACGGGTTACTGGGGCAAGCAGGGGCCGGAGCTGCTTGATCACCGGCTCTCGCTCTACAGCGACGAGCAGCGGATGGTGTTCGGGGCCAACACGCATCGGGAGTTCGTGCAGATGCTGGCCGAGAGCACCGAGGAGTCCGAGGTGCGCGACCCGTGGGTCACCCGGATGTGGAACCTGCCGGCGACGGTGGTTTCGACCACGTTGGAAGGCCCCCTTGACTGGCCGGACGCGACGGTGGCGAGCGGCGACGCGGTCGACGTCGTCGCCCGGCTCAAGGAGGAGTCCGACGTGCCGTTGCGCTCGCACGGCAGCCTGGCGATGAACCGGGCGCTGATGGCGGCCGGCCTGGTCGACCGCGTGCAGGTGACGCTCTTTCCGGTGATCACGGGTGAGACCGGATCGGCCCCGATCTTCGCGGGTGCGGCCGACTTCGACCTTGAGCTGATCGAGCACCGGACGCTCGACGGCCACATCCAAGAGCTCGTCTACCGGCCCACCCTGCACGTCTGAGCCCTTGGGGACGGCCGTCCGGGCAGGTGACGGTACGCGTCCGGGACGCCGGGCGTCCGGGGCGTACGGCAGGCTCCGGGCGCCCCGGTTTTCCCCGGGAGCGGGGCCGCGCGCCCGTATAGGCTTCTTGCCCATGACGTCTCCGCACTGGCCTGCTCCCCTCGCGTCCGCTCCCGTGGATGCGACCGTCACGCTGCCCGGCTCCAAGTCGGTCACCAACCGGGCACTCGTGCTCGCGGCGCTGGCGGACGGGCCGGGATATGTGCGGCGTCCACTGCGGAGCCGGGACACGAGTCTGATGGCGGCCGGGTTGCGGGCGATGGGGGTGACGGTCGAGGACACGGCGGAGGGCGACTGGTACGTGGTACCGGCTCCGCTGCGCGGCCCGGCGCACGTCGATGTCGGCAATGCCGGAACGGTTATGCGCTTCCTGCCGCCGGTGTCGGCGCTGGCCGACGGCGAGGTGCGGTTCGAGGGAGATCCTCGGGCGTACGAACGGCCTCTCGATGCGGTGATCCTTGCCCTGCGCGAGCTGGGGGCCGATATCGACGACGGAGGCGCGGGGCGGCTGCCGATGACGGTGCGCGGGTCGGGTGGCCTGCGCGGCGGCATTGTGGAGATCGACGCTTCGTCGTCGTCGCAGTTTGTGAGTGCGCTGTTGTTGTCGGCGCCCAAGTTCACGGAGGGTGTGGAGGTCCGGCACGTCGGTACGTTGGTGCCGTCGATGCCGCACATCGCGATGACCGTGGCGATGCTGCGCGCGGCGGGAGCGCAGGTGGACGACTCCGAGCCCGATGTGTGGCGCGTGGCCGCCGGGCCGCTTGCCGCGCGGGACATGGTTGTCGAGCCGGATCTGTCCAACGCCGCGCCGTTCCTGGCAGCCGCCCTGGTGGCGGGTGGCACGGTGACGGTACGGGACTGGCCGGAGACGACGACGCAGCCGGGTGACTGGCTGCGCGAACTGTTCACGCGCATGGGCGGCGGGTGCGTGTTCACGGACGAGGGGCTGACCTTCGACGGGACCGGCACCGTGCACGGCATCACGGCCGACCTGCACGATGTCGGCGAGCTGACGCCGGTGATCGCGGCGGTGGCCGCGCTCGCCGACTCTCCGTCGACGCTCACCGGAATCGCACACCTGCGCATGCACGAGACCGACCGGCTGGCGGCGCTGGCCAAGGAGATCAACGCGCTCGGCGGCGACGTCACCGACACCGCGGACGGCCTGGAGATCCGGCCTCGCCCGCTGCACGGCGGTGTGTTCCACACCTACGACGACCACCGGCTGGCCACGGCCGCCGCAGTGATCGGGCTGGTCGTGCCGGGTGTCGAGGTGGAGAACATCGCGACGACGGGCAAGACGCTGCCGGACTTCCCGGCGCTGTGGGCGCGACTTCTCGGATCGGCGGGCTGACGCGGCATGGCCAAGGCCCGGTCGACGCGCCGCACAGATTTCGACGAGGACGATGTCCGGGTGCGCCCGTCGCGGCGCGGCTCGCGTCCCAGGACGCGGACCCGGCCCAAGCACGAGGACGCCGAGACCGGGCGCGTCCTGACCATCGACCGGGGCCGTTACACGTGCCTGGTCGACGAGGGCACCAGGCGCGAGCACGAGATCACCGCGATGAAGGCCCGCGAGTTGGGCCGCAAGGGCGTCGTGGTGGGCGACCGGGTGGCGATCGTCGGAGACCTCAGCGGCGACAAGGGCGCACTCGCGAGGATCGTGCGCGTCGAGGACCGCGACTCGGTGCTGCGGCGCACGGCGGACGACGACGACCCGTACGAGCGCATCATCGTCGCCAACGCCGATCAACTCGCGATCGTGACCGCGCTGGCGGACCCCGAGCCGCGCCCTCGGCTCATCGACCGGTGCCTGGTCGCGGCGTACGACGCCGGCCTCGAACCGCTGCTCGTGCTCACGAAGGCGGATCTCGCGCCGCCCGAGTCGCTGTTGGAGTTGTACGGCCCGCTCGGCGTGCCCTATGTCGTCACACGCGGCGGCGACGCGTACGACGACTGGGACCTCGACGCGATGCGCGCGTATCTCGACGACCGGACGACGGTGTTCGTCGGCCATTCCGGGGTCGGCAAGACGACGCTGGTCAACGCACTCGTGCCGGACCGGAAGCGGGCGGTCGGGCACGTCAACGTGGTCACCGGGCGAGGTCGCCACACGACCACGTCGGCGCTGACGCTGCGCCTTCCGCCGCACGGCGAGGACGGCGTGTCGGGGTGGGTGGTGGACACCCCCGGCGTCCGGTCGTTCGGTCTCAACCACATCGACTTGGGCCGCATCATCCACGCGTTCCCGGACCTGGAGCCGGGCACCGAGGGCTGCCCGCGCGCGTGTTCGCACGACGAGCCGGACTGCGCGCTCGACGCGTGGGTCGAGGAGGGGCACGCCGACCCGGCGCGGCTGTACTCACTGAGGCGGCTGCTGGCGACCCGCGAACAGGCCGAGGGCGACTGAGAGTTCGCGCGGGGGCGGTGCGGGGGTCAGCGCGGGGCCGACTGCGCGTCCGTCGACTTCACGACGTCCTCCCACACCGCCGACGACCCTGAATGCCCGACGCGGACGACCTGGATGGTGGCCAGGACGGCCGCTGCGACCGCGAGCACCGCGACCGTCGGCACGGCGAACGCCGGGAGGGGCCGGCCGGCCGTCCGGGCGCGGGTCTGCTGCCGGGCGACGAGCACGAGGATGAGTGCGACGGCGAACAGCGCGATGGCGTACCAGAGCATGTCCTCGCCGCGCTCAATGTGCGTGTTGAGGTCGTCGGACCGGCCGGCCGGGTCGGGGAAGAGGCGGTCGAGGAATTCCTCGCCGCTCTGCCGGGTGACGAAGACCACGAGCAGGATCACGGCGTCGAGGCCGACGACCCACCAGCCCCAGCGCGGCAGCCACGCGGGCCGGACGGCGACGGCGACCGTCGCGAGTGCGGCCAGCGGGACCCCGATCACCGCGGCGTGCAGGATCAGGATGTGTACAGGCAGCCCGAAACTCGTGTCGAACATGCGCGAACGCTCCTTAGGCGCAGGACGGCTGGTCGGTCGCCGGGTCGCAGCCCGGCACGTTCAGCACGTGCGGGAGGCTTCCCCGGTTCGATGCGCGGCACAGGTCCGCGAGCGTGTGCGGCGGCGCCCGGGGTGGGGTTGTCCCTACCCCGTTTCCGGGAGAGTGCCGCATGCCGCCCGGACAGGGCCCGCTCATAGGCTCGGCAGTGTCGAGAAGACCTCGCCAGAAGTCGAACGACACAGCCCCGCCAGTGACGACCCCGGGAGTCCCCATGTCCACGCCGATGCGCGTCGCCCTCTTCTCGCTCGGCGGTGTCCTGCTGGCCGGAGGCATCGGAACGGCGTCGTACACGGGCCTGTTGGTCCTGTCGTCCCACGACGTGAAGGCCGAGACGACGTTCGACCTGCCGGGCAACTCGCTGTGGGTGACCAGCGACGGCGGCAGTGTCCGCCTGGTGCGCGGCAACGAGCCCGGCAAGGTCCACGTCAACCGCACCACGACCGAGAGCATCCACGGCGCCGACCCCGAGTGGGAGATGGTCGACGGCAGGTTGCGGCTCGACACGAACTGCCCGGGCTTCATGAACGTGACGTGCGACGGCAGTTACACCGTCACCGTGCCGCGCAATGTGAACACGATCACCGTGCGCAGCGACAACGGGGCGGTCCGCGCCGAGGGGCTGACCGCGGAGCGGTTCGATCTCCGCAGCGACAACGGGGCGATCAAGGTGCGTGATTCGGTCGGGCACCTGACGTTGGAGAGCGACAACGGATCCATCTCCGTCGACACGTCGTGGGCCGAGACGGTCGAGGCCAAGTCGGACAACGGCAGCGTGAAGATGGCGCTGGAGAACGAACCGCAGAGCGTGCGGGCGGAGTCGGACAACGGCAGCGTCCGGGTCACCGTGCCGCTTTCGGAGAGGCGCTACAGCGTCGACGCCAAGACGGACAACGGGAGCCAGAGCGTCGCGAAGCAGCCGCACGACATGCACGATCCGTACTCCCGGTTCCGCTTGACGCTGCTCTCCGACAACGGCTCGGTGAAGGCGCAGTACGGCACCTACCCGCCCCGCCCGCTTCCCGAGCCGCGGCCGTGAGTCAGGCGCCGCGCACCCCCAACTCGTCGATGTGTGCGAGGAGATCACCCGGTTCCTCGTAGACGCGGAAGGCCTGTGCGCGCTGCAACTCCTCTTCCCCGTAGCCCCCGGAGAGCAACCCCACCCCCAGCGCCCCGGCGCGGCGGGCGGCGAGGAGGTCCCAGATGCTGTCGCCGACGACGACGCAGTGGCGCGGGTCGATGCCGAGCTTGGCGGCCCCGGCGAGGAAGAGGTCGGGGTCGGGCTTGGCCCGGGCGACTTCGTCGCGGGTGACCATCGGCAGGCCGGCGGGCGCGCCGAGCTTGGCGAGCATGGGCTCGGCGGCGGCGCGGCGACCGCTGGTGGCGATCGTCCACTTGATGCCCGCTTCGGTGAGGTAGCGCAGCAACTCCGGTGCGCCGGGAAGCGGTTGGACGTCCGGTACGCGCGCGGCGTAGTGGCGCCCGTGCGCGTCCTGGAGGTTCTCGACCTGTTCGGCTGTGAGCTCGACTCCGGTCTCGCGCTGGACGCCGCGTACGAACAGGCCTCCGCTCATGCCGATCTTGCGGTGGATACGCCATGTCGCGAGCTTGATGCCGGCCTCGGCGAGTGCCTCCTGCCACGAAATGACGTGCTGGTAGACCGAGTCGACGAGTGTGCCGTCGAGGTCGAAGACGAATGCGGGCGCGGGCGGGTGAACAAGATCGGTCATATCGGCCAACTTACTGCCGCACCCGAGCACGTCCGGGGCCACGCGCCCTGTCGGGGAGGTCGCGTGCCGTTTCCGGTCGCACCCCGCCCGGGTCGCCGGATCTTCCTCGCGCCGCTCGTCCGTGGGGGCGTTCGCCGCGGACGGCCGTGGCGACAGCCGTCCGCGCGATGCGAACTCCTCGTCCGGACGGGCCCGGAGAGCGATCAGGCCGGTTCGCGCGGCCTTGGGGCTCGGGCGCCCGGACCGGGGTGACCGTCCGTCAGCGACCGGGTTCCGGAGGCGCCGTCGGCAGCGCCGGACGGGTCGGACGCGGGGGGATCACGACGGCCGTCGACGTCTCGGCGACCGCGATCTCGGCTCTGACCGCCGGGGGCTTGTCGGGCGCGGGAGGCAGCGCCGGGACCGTCGGCGGCGGCGCGCTCGGCGCCGGGGGAAGCGCCAACGGCTCGCGCCCGGCCCGGAGGGGCCTCGGCACACTGCCGGGCGGGAGTGCGGCGGGCTGTGGGTCGTCGGGGTGGCGCGGAGGCGGCGTGCCCAGGCGTTTGCGGAGGCGCTGGCGGCGCCGGGCGAGGTTGCGGGTCGCGCCGGAATTGGCTTCGCGTATGTGCGCGGGAAGGTGGAAGTAGGCGTCCAACACGGCCAGCGCCTGAGGGCGTTCGCCGGCGCGTTCGAGCATCTCGGCGGCGCGGTCGTACGTCCACGCGGTGTCCATGCCCGCGCTCACCCCGTGCAGGAGCGTCGCGAGCTCCCGCAAATCCTCGCGTCCGAAGCGGGCTTCCAGCGGGGTGCCCTCCAGCGTCCAGCCTTCGAGGCCCCGGCGCGGTGCGTACACCTCGGGTCCCGGGACGGCCTCCTTGTCGCGCGCTCTGCCGCGCCCGACGCCGAAAAGTGCCATGTACGGCTCCCGCAGCCTTCCGTCGACCTGCCGTCGACCTTCTCGTGACCGAAGTCGTGTTTCCCCGACGGCACAGCAGAGCGCGCGGACTTCCCCCCGCGATCGGCGCGTGCCGTCCCATGTACTGCGAAGCGTACGAGGCCTCCACGACGCCGGGAAAGGAAACCCGCAAGCGGGCGGGGGCGCGTGGCCGTCCGGTCCCGGTGACGGACTCGGCAGTGTCGGATGATCCCGGGTCAATCCCACATGAACGGACCGCATCGTTGTATTCGGCGCATCTCCTTGCCGGCTGTCCGGCAGGTCGCGGTCGCCCGCGTTCCCGCACGGGCGCGGGTCCCTTCCCTGCCGGCCAGTCGGCCACATCCCCGTGCGACCTCGTCATTCGTCCGTGTCCAGCCCCCGATCAGGCGTGGCACCGCGCGCCTTCGAGCGGCTAGTGTTCGCGGCATGCCCGGCTACGACGACGACCTGCGCCTCGCCCACGTCCTCGCGGACGCCGCCGACGCGACCACGCTCGACCGGTTCAAGTCGCTCGACCTGAAGATCGAGACGAAGCCGGACATGACGCCGGTGAGCGATGCCGACAAGGCCGCCGAGGAGCTGATCCGCACGCAATTGGGCCGTGTGCGGCCACGGGACGCCGTCCTGGGCGAGGAGTACGGCTCGACGGGCCACGGGCCGCGCCGCTGGGTGATCGACCCGATCGACGGAACCAAGAACTTCGTGCGCGGCGTACCCGTGTGGGCGACGCTCATCGCGCTCATGGACGGTGACGAGGTCGTCGTCGGCCTGGTCTCCGCTCCCGCGCTCGGGCGTCGCTGGTGGGCTTCGAAGGGCGCGGGCGCGTACACCGGACGCAGTCTGACGCAGGCTTCGCGCATGCACGTCTCGAAGGTCGCCGACATCGAGAACGCGTCGTTCGCGTACTCCAGCCTCGGCGGCTGGGAGGACCGCGGCGCCCTCGACGGCATGCTCGACCTGACCCGCGCGGTGTGGCGGAGCCGGGCGTACGGGGACTTCTGGTCGTACATGCTGGTCGCCGAGGGTGCCGTGGACATCTGTGCGGAGCCCGAGGTGAATCTGTGGGACCTGGCCGCGCTCTCGGTGATCGTGACGGAGGCCGGCGGCCGGTTCACGTCGCTGGACGGCGCGCCGGGCCCGGCCGGAGGGCATGCCGCGGCGTCGAACGGGCTGCTGCACGAGGACTTGCTCGGGTATCTGAACCAACGCGGTTGACGGTGCGGGCAGTTGCGGGCGCGTTGCGTCGGCTGCCGCCCTCATTGCGTCGGAATGCAAGAAATTCTCGGTAAATCCTGACAAAGCTTCCGCCAGTCGGCGGAGCCGTGTGACTATGAGCCTGAGCGGGCTTGTGAATTTGTGAATTCCTTCTCAAGCGCCGGCTCAAGCACCGGCTCAAGAACCACGCACGCAGCTCACGCACGCCGCTCAGGCGGCTCACCACGCACGTCAACCCGATCCCCGGCCCGACCCGACCCCCCACCCGGAGGTGGTGCGTCATGCTCGTCCGCGACGGCATGAGCACGGTCATCCTGACCATCGGCCCGACCCACACACTCCGTGCCGCCGCCCGGCTCATGGCCGCGCGGCACATCGGCGCGGCCGTCGTCATCGATCCCGACACCAGCGGGATCGGCATTCTGACCGAGCGCGACATCCTCGTATCCCTCGGCTCCGGCCAGGACCCCGACCACGAGATCGCCGGGGACCATCTGACGTCGAACGTCGTCTTCGCCACGCCGCATTGGACGCTTTCGGAGGCGGCCACCGCGATGACGCGCGGAAACTTCCGCCACCTGGTCGTGCTGGAGCACGACGACGTGGTCGGGATGATCTCGGTCCGCGACATCGTCCGCTGCGCGTTGCGGCAACAGGAGAGGACCTTGGCCACCGAACTCGTGGGATGACGAACGGTGTCCGGCCGGGCCGCCCAGCCTCGGCACTGGGATCAGCCCGGCCGGACACCGGAGTTGACGCCGCATCAGGGCGGTCTGGGGGGCCGGGCCCTGACGCGGCGGGTTCGAACGGGCGGCTCAGGCGCTGCGCAGCTCCTTGACCGCCGCCTCCAAGCGGTCGCCGTAATCGGCGTCCGCGGCACGGAAGTTGCCGATCGCCCGCGCGACGATGTCGTCGCGCGACACCTGCGCGAGCCCGCCCGCGAGGTTGTCGATCAGGCGGCCCTTCTCCTCTTCGGACATCAGCCGGTACAGGTTGCCGGCCTGCACGAAGTCGTCGTCCTCCGCGTGCGCCGGGGCCGCGTGCGTACCGGTGGGGCCGGACACCTGTGTGGGCGCCCACAGCGGCTCGCCAGTCTCGTACGGGCCGCCGAAGCTGTTCGGCTCGTAGTTCTTCGCCCGGCCGGCCGCGTTGACCGCCATCGCGCCGTCCCGCCCGTGGTTGCGCGCGACGGTGGCGTGCGGGGCGTTGACCGCGAGCTGCGTGTGGTTGACGCCCAGGCGGTAGCGGTGCGCGTCGGCGTAGGCGAACAGGCGCCCCTGGAGCATCTTGTCGGGCGACGGGCCGATGCCGGGCACGAAGTTCGCCGGGCTGAACGCGGCCTGCTCGACCTCGGCGAAGACGTCCTCCGGGTTGCGGTCCAGCACCAGGCGGCCGACCTCGATGAGCGGGTAGTCGGCGTGCGGCCACACCTTGGTGAGGTCGAACGGGTTGAAGCGGTACGTCGCCGCGTCCTCCACCGGCATGACCTGCACCTTGAGCGTCCACGACGGGAAGTCGCCGGCGTCGATCGCCTCGCGCAGGTCGCGCTGGTGCGAGTCGGGGTCGGCGCCCGCGACCGCGGCGGCCTCGGCCGCGGTCAGGTTGCGGATGCCCTGGTCGGTCTTGAAGTGGTACTTGACCCAGAAGGCCCGCCCCTCGGCGTTGACCCACTGGTACGTGTGCGACGAGAAGCCGTCCATGTGCCGGTATGACGCCGGTATCCCGCGGTCGCCGAACAACCACGTGACCTGGTGCGTGGCCTCGGGCGACAGCGACCAGAAGTCCCAGACGTTGTCGGCCTCCTGGACGCCGGTGTAGGGGTCGCGCTTCTGCGTGTGGATGAAGTCCGGGAACTTCGACGGGTCCTTGATGAAGAACACCGGGGTGTTGTTGCCGACCAGGTCGTAGTTGCCCTGCTCGGTGTAGAACTTCAGCGCGAAACCGCGCGGGTCACGGACCGCGTCGGCCGCGCCCAGGTTGCCGGCGACCGTCGAGAAGCGCGCGAACACCTCGGTGCGGCGCCCGGGTTCGCCGAGGAAGTGCGCCTTGGTGAAGCGGCTGACGTCGGCAGTCACCTCGAAGTGGCCGTACGCACCGGAGCCGCGGGCGTGCACCACGCGCTCCGGAATGCGCTCGCGGTTGAACCGGGCGAGCTTCTCCAGCAGGTATTGGTCCTGGATCAGCAGCGGACCGCCCGGGCCGGCCGTGGCGCTGTTCTGGTTGTCGGCGACCGGCGCGCCCGACTCGGTGGTGAGGACGGCGCGCGAGGTGCTGTCGGTCATGGTGCTTCTCCCCTTCGTACCCCCGGGACATCGCCGCCCCGGCCTTCGAACAGCGCCTAACCTAGTTCCTGATTTAGAATTTGTCCAGTTCTCACTTTGGACTAGTTCCAAAGTTGTCTCTGATGTAGTCTCGGGTGCATGAGCGACCTCCTGGAGCGGCTCCGCGACCGGGGATGGCGGCTCACCGCGCAGCGCCGCGTCGTGGCCGAGGTCCTGGGCGGCGAGCACGTGCACCTCACCGCCGACGAGGTGCACGCCCGCGCGGGCCGCCTGCTGCCCGAGATCAGCCGGGCGACGGTCTACAACACCCTCGGCGAACTCGTCGACCTCGGCGAGGTCGTCGAGGTGACCTCGGACGGCCGAGCGAAGCGCTACGACCCCAACGCCCGCACCGCCCACCACCACCTGGTGTGCACCCGCTGCCACACCATCCGGGACGTCCCGACCGACACCGCCGCGACCGCGCTGTCTCCGGAGGCCTCTTTCGGCTTCTCCGTCTCCGCGATCGAGATCACCTACCGGGGCCTGTGCCCCGACTGCCGTACCGCGCCCGAGGAACACTGAGGCACGACCGGGGAGACGGCCGTGCGGCCGGCCCCCACGGCAGCGGTCGGCGGACCGTCACGACCTGCCGTCGGGCTGTTCCGGCAGCCAGGTCCTCGTCAGCCGCACCGCGCCCGCACGGGCCGCGCGGCGCTGGGCCTGGTGTTCGGTGTCAAGGTGGTCGTGCAGCTCGGCCAGATCCTCCTCGCCGCCGCACTCCCCCAGCCCGATGAGCAGGCCCGGGACCATCCCCGGGGCGGGCGGGAGTTCGAGGAGCCGACGGTACGCCGCGGCCGGGTCGGTCCCGCCCGCGACAAGCCTTCTCCGCGCCGCGGCACGGACGTTCGGGGACCGGTCGGCGAGTGCCGAGGCCAGCGGAAACGGGTCGCTGAACGGCGGCAGCGCCTCGACCGCACGCTCGCGCACCAGCGGGTCGGCGACCTTGAGCAGGCGAAGTGCCGTGCGGTCGCGGTGCCGGCCGCGGACGCGGCGCAGCAACTCGTGTCCGGCGGCGGCCCGGCAGGAATGGTCCGGGTCGCGCAGCGCGGTACGCAGCAGCAGCGAGTCGTCCGCGATACCGAGCCCGCGCGCGAGTTCGTGCCCGAAACGCCGGAGCTGCGGGGTGGGCGACGCCGCCAGGTCGCGCGCGTGGCCGTGGCGACGGGTCGGGAGGTGTTCGGCCCGGTAAGCGTCCCGGTAAGCGTCCCGGTACACCTCGAAGATGCCCTCGGACCGCGCGCGTCCTCGCCGTGCGTCGAGGATCGGCACGACCGCGGCGGCCTCGTCCGGTTCGAGCCGCCACATGAGTCCGATGCGGGCCCGGTGCCGCACCGACTCGACCCAGTCGTCCGTGCGCAGCGCCAACATCGCCGCGGCCAACGGCCCCGGCACGCCGGCCAGCCGGATCAGCGCCTCCTCGCGCAGCCCGCCGTTCTCGTCCATGCTCGACAACGCGGCGACGCCCGGGTGTCCGCTCCGCCGCAAGAGCTCACGCCGCTCCTTGAGGCCGCCCGGATCGGCGAGCGGGCCGAGATCGCCAAGATCCCCGAGGTCACCGAGACGATCCGCCGGTCGGGCCAGGGCGTCGAGGTCGACCAGCACCGACGCGGGCAACCCGGTCATCACCTCCGCGACCGCGTCGTGGTCCCTCGCGTCACCGAGCGCCGCTGCCCGGAGCACGGCGAGCAGCCCGGCGATGTCCGCGCGCGGGTACCCCGCGGCCGCCATCGCCGCGGCATCCGCCAACGCCCGCTGCCCCACACCGTGCACCACGACCGCCTCCTCACCCCCACACCGTCACGCACTTGCCGTACGCGACCCGCAGGTATCAGAGTGCCGCACACTCCCGGGGGACCGCGCACGCCATCCCTTCGAACATGCGAACGCCTTCGCCGGGAACCGGACACACCCGGTCCCCGCCGCGCGGGCTTCGCACGGTGAGCGCGAGGGGACGCGAACCCGCGACGTGTCCGGGCACATCCCCGCTCACGAAGCCATCTCCTCCCGCAGCGCCCGCAGCAACCGCCGGGCGCGGTCGGCCAGTTCCGGCGGCCCGTGTGCGACGACCGGTCCGCACCAGTGTTCCGCTCCGGCGACGTCGCCGGCCTTGAGGGCCAGCACCACCAAGCGCATCGCCGCGCGGCCGTGGCCGTGTTCGGCCGCGATGCGCAGCCAGGGTTCGGCGCCGTCGAAGTCGCCGCGGCGCAGGTGGGTCAGGGCGAGGTTCCAGGCGCCCGCGATGCTGCCCGCGTCGGCGGCCGCGCGGAAGCGGCGGGCCGCGGCGGCCTCCGCGCCGCGGCGGGCCAGGAGCACGCCGCAGCGCAGCATCGCGGTGACATGCCCGGCGTCGGCGGCCGACGCGTACCAGTGCTCGGCACCGTCGCGGTCGCCGAGCCGGGCGAGGATGCCCGCGAGGCGCACCGCGGCGATGGTGCGGCCTTCACCCGCCGCAATGCGGTAGGCGCGTACGGCCGCCTGCTCGTCGCCCCGGCGTTCGCGGATCAGACCGAGTTGCAGCGCCGCGTCCGGATGCCCGCCCTCGGCCGCGCGTTCCCAGCAGCGTTCGGCCGCCGACTGGCCGTCCGACGTGGTACGACGCGCGTAGAGGATGCCGAGGTTGTAGGCCCCGTCGAGGCTTCCGCCTTCGCTCGCCCGGGCGAACCAGACCTCGGCTTCCTCGGCGTCGCCGCGGGACAGCAGCAACCCCGCGAGCGCGTTGGCCGCTTCGGCGTGGCCCGCATACGCGGCCATGCGGTACCAGCGCTCCGCCGCCGCGTCGTCGTCGCGGGCGGTGTGCAGCAGGCCCAGGTTGAAGGCGCCGTTGGACTCCCCCGTCGCCGCGGCCTGTTCGTACCAGTGCGCGGCCTCCCCGTCGCGTCCCTGCGCGGCCAGCAGCGCGCCGAGCGCGTTCGCGGCCGTGCCGTCGCCGGCTTCGGCCGCGTGCCGCCACCAGTGCGCGGCGGCCTCGGCGTCGCCGGCGTCCTGGCGGAGGAATCCCAGAGCCCGCGCCGCGCCCGGGTCGCCCTCCTCGGCCGCCAGGCGGTACCACTCCTCGGCCTCCACGACGTCGCCTGCCTGCTGGAGCAGCCGTGCGAGCCGGACCGCGGAAGCCGTGTGCCCGCACGACGCAGCCCGCAAGTACCAAGCGGACGCACCGCGTTCGTCGCCGCGTTCATGGTTCAGGCACCCGAGGCGGTACGCCGCCTCCGGATGCCCCGCCTCCGCCGCACGCCGGTACCACCGCTCGGCGGACTCGTGCCCCTGCTGCTCGTGATACTCCCCGAGCACCAGCGCGGCTCGTACGTGGCCCGCCTCCGCCGCATTCCGCAGCCAGTACAGGGCCTGGTTCAGGTCCTCGCTGTCATGTTGTCCGGCGGCCTGCGGCACGCTGTCCAACAGCAGCGCGCCGAGCGAGAACGCCGCGATCCGGCTGCCCGCCTCGGCGGCACGGAACCACCAGCGCCGCGCCTCCGGAAGACGATCCTGACGGTGCATCAGCACCCCCAGATTCGTCGCGGCGCCCCGGTGTCCCGCCTCGGCGGCCCGGCGCAACCAGGCCTCCGCCTCGTCTTCCTCTCCGCGCCGCAGCAGCATCAGGCCGAGTCGGCTCGCGGCGGTCGCGTCGCGGCCCGCACGTTCGCGGTACCGGCGCTCCAGCTCGGCGAGTTCGCGGCGGTCCAGGTCCTCGTCGGACGCCGCGTCGGCGCCGGCCAGGCCGCCATCGGACGCCCGGCGCGGACGGAACGGCACCAACACCGCGTAGTCGTCGGGCCGTTTGGCCGGTGGCACGGGCCCCGTTGAGGTGACAGAAGCGGAAGCGGGAGGAGTGCGCGAGGCGAACCGCGGTGCGAACGACGACGCGCGCGCTTCCCCACCGCCCCGGCCGAGTACGACGGTGTCGGGTCCGTCGGGCGCCGACTCGTAGGCGTCGTACGTCCCTTCGCCCGGGTCCCCGACCTGATTTCGGGCAGGGCGAGTCGGCGGCTGCGCGGACGCGCTCCGCTCTTCTCTGCCCCGCCGTGCCCCCATGCATCCATCGTCGCATCAACGGACGCAGCCGGTAGGGTCGATTTCTCGATAGAAAGATGACAATGCGGTGTCGCAACGACGAAGGTCCGATCACCTTTTGGTGATCGGACCCTCATTCGTGGTAGCGGGGACAGGATTTGAACCTGCGACCTCTGGG
Organism: Yinghuangia sp. YIM S10712; assembly: GCF_051388935.1. Classification (NCBI taxonomy): domain Bacteria; kingdom Bacillati; phylum Actinomycetota; class Actinomycetes; order Kitasatosporales; family Streptomycetaceae; genus Yinghuangia; species Yinghuangia sp. YIM S10712. Next base: position 1,071,115 of record NZ_JBPKBI010000001.1, on the reverse strand, counting down.
TTATGAGCCCAGCGAGCTACCGAGCTGCTCCACCCCGCGTCGGTGAACCCAACAGTACGGCACGACGCTTCGAGCGCCAAATCGTTTGCCGGCGCACGTCTTACCCGATCGAGCGACACCCGCCGCCGCGATGGAGGCCGAGGGCCCGACGCCGCGGTCGGCGACGAACGTCCGAGCCGACCGGAACGCCGAGCCGACCGGGCGCCGGGCCGACACGGCCACGTGAGTCATCGTGCGGCAGCCGCCCGCGACACATCCGGCCCGCACCGGAGTTGACGAGCGCTCAGATTCAGCCTGCCCTCATCCGCGCCCCTCCACCAGCGGCCCGCGCCGGACTTCGCTCGGCTTTCGAACACGACTGCCCGGCAAGGCAGTTCAGCATGATGTTCATCACACCGAAATGCCGCGGAATTCTCGCTTCCGCGAGAAAGCGAGAACCGGAGGCCCTTTCACCACCCGCTCTCACATCTCCGAATCGATATATGTCCACACGATAAGGGCGGTTTTGTTCCAACTGTCGCGTAGCCTGCGGATGTTTGGTGACCCGCGGCGTGAAATCGACGTCGCGACACCCGCAGAAGGCCCCCGGAGCGCGCCGGCCTCTTACCGGAGGAAACGGTCACGGAGGGCCGCCGATGGGGTACCGTCTGCTTCGTGGTCATACCAGGAATGGACCATTCGAGCAGGCCGCGCCGGGTTCCGATCCCCGCGGTCGACGCGATGCGGGGCGGCACCGGCGAACGGCTCGAACGGCACGTCGCTCTCCTCGGGCATGACCAGGCTCCGGCCTCGGTCCCCGAGGCTTCCGCCGTGGCCGCGCGCGAGTCGGCGAGCATCATCCAGGAGCTGACACCCCCGCGCCCCGCTCGGCCCAACCACCGTTTGGCCCGTGCGGTCCTGACGGCGCCGCTGCGCGGGCTCCGTCGTCGCGTCGCCCTCTGACGACCGGCACCCGCCCACCGCACACGGATCCCCCGACACCCCGCCGCACCCGACCGGGAACGACCGGTCGGGTGCGGCGTTTTCGCTTCCCCGGGCACCGAGCATCGCTCCGTCGCGCGGTAGGGCCCTCCTCGTGCACCGCTTCCGATCGGCCCGCGTGCGGTCGCTGAGACCGCCGGCGTGCGTTCGCAAGGCGCCGAACCCGCCCTCGGCCCGAAAGCCGGGGCCATGCCTCCCGGCGACCGTTCGGCGGCGCCGCGAAACAGCGTCGCGAAACGACGAAGGCGGCGCACATATCGTGCGCCGCCTTCGGTGTGGTAGCGGGGACAGGATTTGAACCTGCGACCTCTGGGTTATGAGCCCAGCGAGCTACCGAGCTGCTCCACCCCGCGTCGGTATGCCTTTACCTTACGCGATCCCCACGGAGAACGCCAACCGGGTTGCCCCGAGGCCGCCACACGCGGTGGAGGGCCCGGGACAACCCGGTCAGGCGCACTGCTCAGAGGCGATCGCGGCGGACCGCTATGGCGACGCGGGTGGAGACGTCGCCGGTGGAGACGTCGCCGGGGGAGACGTCGCCGGTGGAGACGTCGCCGGGGGAGACGTCGCCGGTGGAGACGTCGCCGGGGGAGACGTCGCCGGTGGAGACGTCGCCGCCGGCGGCGACACCGTTGCCGCGGCTTCCGCCTGGGCCGCCCTGGCCACCGCGTCCGCGACCCGGCGCTGTGCCTCCTGGTAGCCCGCGAGGTCACCGGCCTTCAGTGCGGCGTCCGCGTCGGCGATCGCCTTCTGCGCGTCCTCCAGCGCCTGCTTCAGCGGCGGACTCTGCGCCGGAGGCGTCGTCTGCCCCGGAGCGGGCGTGGTCTGGCCCGGGGCCGGGGTCGTCTGACCCGGCGTCGGCGTCGTACCCGGCGGCTGCGGGGTGGCGCCCGGCGGCGTCGTCGGTGTGCCCGGCGCCGTCCCCGAGAACAACGCGTTCAGCGCCGCGTCAAGGCTGTTCTCGATGACGACCTTGTTGCCGAACGCGGCGAGCACACTTCGCATGAGCGGATAACTGTTCGCGGTGTTCGCCCGCACGTAGACCGGTTCGACGTACAACATGCCTCCGCCCACCGGGAGACTCAGCAAGTTGCCGTACACCACTTGCGAGCCGCCGATTTGGAGGACGTTGAGTCTGTCCGCGACCACTTGGTCCGACGTGAAGTTGTTCTGCACCTGTTCGGGGCCCGGGATCTGAGTCTCCGTCGGCAGGGTCAGAAGTCTGATCCTGCCGTATTCCGGGCCCGGTTCGGCGTTCACCGCCATGAACGCCGCGAGGTTCTGGCGTTCCTTCGGCACGAACGTCGTGGTCAAGCGGAACGACTGCTGCGTCTCGGCGACTTGGCCCTGGGCCGGCGGCAGGCTCATGGACAGGTAGTACGGCGGCTGGTCACCGCTCGCCTGCCGCCCGCTGCTCGGGTCCCTCGGCACCTTCCAGAAGTCCGAGCCGTTGAAGAACGTCTTCGGGTCGGTGACGTGGTAGCGCGTGAGCAGTTCGCGCTGCACCTTGAACAGGTCCTGCGGGTACCGCAGATGCTCCATCAGCGCGGGCGAGATCTCCGACTTCTTCTCTACCGTGCCGGGGAACGCCTTCATCCACGTCTTGAGCACCGGGTCCTGCTCGTCCCACTGGTAGAGCACGACCTTGCCGCTGTACGCGTCGACGGTGGCCTTGACCGCGTTGCGGATGTAGTTGACCTGGCCGGTGTTGCCGACCGTGCCGCGGTTCTCGTTCTGCCGTACGAGCTCGTCCGTCGTCGCCTCGCCGAGCGTCGTCCGGGTCGCGTACGGATAGCCGTTCGTCGTCGTGTAGGCGTCGACGATCCACAGAATGCGCCCGTCGACGATCGCCGGGTACGCGTCGCCGTCGATGGTGAGCCACGGCGCGACCGCCTCGACTCGTTCCTTCGGCGTGCGGTTGTAGAGGATCTTCGACTTCTCGTTGATCGTGTCGGACAACAGGATGTTGCCCTCGGCGAACTTCGTCGCGTAGAGCAGCTTGTTGAACGTCGATCCGATCGGTACGCCGCCGTCGCCCTCGTACGTGTACACCTGCTGGCCGGCGGCATCACTCGTCGGATAGTCGATTTCCGTGGGCGTCGTACCCTGGGGCGCCCCGACGATCGAGTACTCGGTGGTCTTCTCACCGAAGTAGATGCGCGGCTCGTAGTGCCCGATCGTGCCCGAGCCGTCCGGCGTGATGTCCTTGTCCAGGAACTCCGGGTAGCCCTCGGCCGCGATCGTGTCGCCCTGCGCGGCGACGACGCCGTAGCCGTGCGTGTACTTCGTGTGGTCGTTGACCCAGTTGCGGGTCTGGCCGCCGTTGGGGTTGAGCTCGCGCAGCGCGATGACCGTGTCGGTCGTCTCGCCGCCCACCTTGTAGCGGTCGACGTCGAGCGTCGTGGCGAACCCGTAGTACTGGCGGAGCTGTTGGAGCTGCTGGAAGGTCGGGCCGACCACGTTCGGGTCGAGCAGGCGCACGCTGGCGACCGTCGTCGCCTCGTTCTTGAGCCCCGGGGCGATGTCCGTCTTGCCCGCGTAACCCTCGGCCTGCACGTCCGCGATGTTGTACGCGTCGCGGGTCGCCTCGATGTTGCGCGAGATGTACTTCTCTTCCTTGGCCTGCTGGTTCGGCTTGACCTGGAAGCGCTCCACGATGAACGGGTACAGCCCGCCGATCAGGATCGCGGACAGCACCATCAGGCCGAAACCGACGATCGGCAGCGCCCAGGTGCGCCGGAAGACGTTGACGAAGAACAACACCGCGCAGATCAGCGCGACGATGAACAGAATCGTCTTGGCCGGCAGCACGGCGTTGGCGTCGGTGTAGCGCAGGCCGGTGAATTCGGTCGCTTCCTTGAAGTCACCGGAGTGCACGGCGAGCGAATAGCGGTCCAGCCAGTAGGCGATCGCCTTCAGCAGCACGAACAGGCCCAGCAGCAGCGACAGATGGGCCTGCGCGGCCGGGGTCGCCCGGGCGCCGGGGCTCTGCACGCGCAGGCCGCCGTACAGATAGTGCGTGAGCACCGCGACGACCAGCCCGACGACGACCGCGACGAAGCTGAAGTTCACCAGGAACCGGTAGAACGGCAGCTCGAACGCGTAGAACGAGACGTCCTTGTGGAACTGCGGGTCTTTGACCCCGAAGGACACCCCGTGCACGAATTGCAGCCAGGTACCCCAGTGCCCGGCCGCGGACGTACCGGCGATGACGCCGACGATCAGCGACAGGCCGATGAGGATCCACATGCGGAACGGCGCGAGGGCCGAGCGGTAGCGGTCGAGGCTCTGCTGCTCCATCGACATGCCGCGGAACGCCGGGCGCAGTCGGTACGCGAAGTACATGTTCAGACCGACGGCGGCAGCCATGAGAAGGCCGAACACCAGGAACAGTCCGAGGCGCGTCCACAGCTTGGTGCGGAAGACACCGCCGTAGCCGACCGACTTGTACCAGAGCCACTCGGTCCAGAAGTTGGCGAACAGCACCCACGCGACGCCGACCACCACGAGGATGGCGAGCGTCAGCAGGAGTGTTCGCAGTCTGCGGGACGGGGCTCCCAATCTGATGCGGCGACCTCCTGGGTCGCCGCGTTCGGGCATCTGAAAAACCAAGGGTGCGCACCTCGATCATTACCTGGTTGCGCCCGGTCGGCGCTCGACTCGTCAACTTACCGAGCCCGGGCATGGTTCCCCACAGGCACCTCGGAACCACCCGGGCAGCCGGGCGACCGACCCGGCCCGCCGGTCGGTCGGGAGCAGTCCGGGATGATGGGGTCATGACCGTTGCACTGACCCAGGCCGTCGTCGAGATCGAACGCCACGTCGCGGCGCTCGGGTGGGACCAGCCCGCCCGACTGTACGCGCTCGTGGACACCGCCGCTCTGGTCCGCTCGGAACCACAGTTGGCGAAAGAGCTCGGCCTCGCAGCCGAGGAGGGCACACCGACCACGCTCACCCCCGTCGAGCAGGACGAGATCCCGGCCGAGACGCCGGTCGACGAATTCCTGGCCGGCATCGCATGGCCGGATCCGGTGCTCGGCTGCGCGATCGTGCTGGAGCGCCTGATGCTGCCGCCCGCCGCCGAGGCCGAGATGCCGGCGACCGGGTCCGACGAGGAGATCGCCGCGTGGGTGGCCGCGCGCCCCGACCGCCAGGAAGTACGCATCGCGGTGGGGGTGCTGCGCGACGGCAGCCGCGAGTCGGTGCTGCGACTGCGCGACAAGGACGCGGACACCGAGGTGCTGTCGGGAGCGGGCCTGGTCCCCGGTCTCGCGGAAGCGCTGCGCGCGACGTTCGCGTGACCGGCGTGCGGGAGCCGTGACGTACCGGTCGGGTCGTCAGCCGGGGCACTCGGTCAAGGTGCCCTGACCGGTACGGATCACATCGAGCGCGGCCACCGCCTCGTCCAGCGTCTCGACCTCGACGAGGGTGAGGCCGCCGGGCTTCTCCTTGGCCGCCTCGGTGCAGTTGGCCTTCGGCGTGAGGAAGTACTTCGCTCCGGCTCGCTCGGCGGCGATCGTCTTCATCTGCACGCCGCCGATCGGGCCGACGTTGCCTTCGTCGTCGATCGTGCCGGTGCCGGCGACGAACTTGCCGCCGGTGAGGTCGCCGGGCGACAGCGTGTCGATGATGCCGAGCGCGAACATCAGGCCCGCGCTGGGACCGCCGACGTCCTCCAGGTGGATGGTGACCTGGAAGGGGAACTTCGGCAGCACACCGGGGGTGATGCCGACGACCGCGCGGCCGTCGTCCTCGGCGGCCGCGGTCGCGACCGCGATGGTCCGCTGCGTCCCGCGCGCGTCGGCCGGATCGACCACGAACTGCACGGTCTCACCGGGCTTGTGCCGGATGATCGCCGCGCCGACCTCGTCGGGGGTGCGCACGGGAACGCCGTCGACGGACAGGATGATGTCGCCCGCGTGCAGGTGGCCGGTCGCGGGCATGCCCTTGGCCACCGTCGCGACGATCACCTGCTCCTCGACGGCGATGCCCAGCTTCCGGAACGCCGCGATCTTGGCGTGCTCCTGCGACGAGGTGAACTCCTCGGCGTTCTCCTGCTCGACTTCCTTCTCGGTCTTGTCGTCGGGGTAGAGGTCGCCCTTCGGCACGACGTCGGCGTCGCCCTTGACCCAGCCGACGAAGGCCGTGAGCAGGGGCATGTCGTAGCTCTTGCTGGTCACCGACACGGTCGTCATGTTGAGGTGCCCGGACGCCGGGTAGGTCTGCGCGCCGACGACCTCGATCACGGGCTTGCCGCGGTAGTCGCCGAGGGTGTTGACGGTCGGGCCGGGCGTCAGTTCGCCGTACGGAACCTTGGTGAACGCGGCGGCGCACGCGAGGGCTATGAACAACAGGCCGGTGACGACCAAGGTGGCGGTACGACGCGACATGGGCGCGAGACTACGGCACGTCGCCCTGTGCGGCAGCCCGGGGCTCGGCGGCGTCCGGCTCCTCGGGGAAGGCCAAGCGGTCGGCTGCCCAGTCGGTGGCACCGCCCGGCCGGCCGTTCCTTCCGTGCTTCCACACGGTGTCGGCGCGGCGGAAGCCGTTCCTGGTCGCGGCCGACGCATCGGGGGACTTCGCGGCGGGGGTCTCGGTCGCGTCACCGCCCACGACGCGCGTCAGCACGGCCTGGAAGTGTTCGTACTGGGCCACCGAGTCGCGCATGCCGAGCGGTTTCGGGGCGCGACCGCGCCACGCGGTCCACAGGACGACGGCCACGAAGGCCACCGCCGGGATGGCCCACCAACCTGCGATCGACGCCATGCCGCACCCCCGCCCGAAACCCAACGGAATAGTGCGTTAAGCGTATCTACGGGTCATCCGGGTCGCACGTCGGAAACCGGTGTGAACGTCACCTCGGTCAGCCGGCGCCTCGGTCGGCAGGCGCTCCCGGTCAGCAGGCGCCGACCCACTCCGACGTGCCGTCGGCGAAGTGCTGGTGCTTCCAGATCGGCACCTCGTGCTTGAGGGTGTCGATCAGGCGGCGGCAGGCCTCGAAGGCCTCGCCGCGATGCGGGCACGAGACCGCGACGATCACCGCGATGTCGCCGATTTCGAGCCGGCCCACGCGGTGCACGGCGGCCAGCGCCGCGACCGGGAAGTCGGCGGCCACCTTCTCCGCGACCCGCCGCAATTCGTCGGCGGCGCTGGGATGCGCGGAGTACTCCAGCGTCGTGACGCCCTTGCCGCCGTCGTGGTCGCGGACGGTGCCGACGAACAGGTCGGTCCCGCCTGCGGTCGGGTCGCCCACGGCCGCGAAGACCTCGTCGAGCGAGAGCGGGGTGTCGCGGATGTCCAACAAACGGATCACATCGGTGCCCATGCTCGCGCCCTCCACTGGCTCGTTGCCCACCGGTTCGCCCACCGGGTGCCCACCCGGCGCAGTATGCCTCGGCCCCGGCGCGGAGCGTACAGCGGCCCGGTCCGCGTCAGATGCCGCGGCGTTTGCGGACCTTCCGCACGATCGCCGCCGTACCGATGAGGGCGACCGTCGCCCCGGCGGCCCCCAGGGTGGTGGCGTCCTTGCGGCCCAGCCGGCGCGCCACCAGCGCGTGCCGGCCTGCGACGTCCTCCAGAAGCGACGCGAACGCCAGCTCGTTGGTCCACAACGGCCGCCAGCCCGCTTCCCGCAAGCGGGTCGACGGCACCACCCAGCCGTGCATCGTGTACGCCAGATCCCCCGCCGGTGCGGGGGTGAGGCCGAGCCGGTGCAGGCGCTCCGCGGTGCCGAGCGCGAGCGTCGCGGGCAGCTCCATGCGGCGCATGCCCGACAACTCCTCGATGTCCTCCTGTTCCAGCCACCCGTCGCAGCCGACCGTGACGACGCCCTCGACCTTGCCGAGCGCCGCGTACACGAGCGCCTCGGCCAGATCGTCGACATGGCAGAACTGCCACTTCGGTTGGCTGCCGGACACCACCAGCAGGCGCGGCGCCTCGAAGTGCCGGGTCAGCACGCTGTCCGCCTCGGGGCCGCCGACCAGCGTCGCCGGACGCACCACCGTGACGCTGAGCGCGCGATGCGCCTTCGGCGCGCGGGCGGCCAGCTCCTCGATCTCCAGCAGGTCGCCGACCAGCGAGGCGTCGGCGGTCGCCTTGAGCGGGGAGTCCTCGTCGAGCGGTGTCTCGTTCTCCGGCAGCGCGCCGTAGACCATGGCCGACGTGCACAACACGACGCGCGGCACCCCGGCCGCCGCCGCGGCGGTCAGGACCGTCTGGGTGCCGCGGACATTGCGGGCGCCTCGCGCGCGGGGCTCCGAGTCGAGCGACAGGTCCAGCGCGAGGTGCACGACGACGTCGACACCTTCGAGGCGGCCGGCCAGCGCGGGGTCGCGTACGTCCATGATCCGCCACTGCGCGCCGGGGATGTCGCCGCGCCGCTCGTCGATCGCGACAAGCCGTTTGACGTGCTCGTTCTCGGACAGGAGCATGGCCAGGCGGTGGCCCATGCCGGAGGCCGCGCCGGTGACCGCCACAACCGGGCGCGCACCCGGCCCCATCCCGCGTCGGGGGCTCTCGATGTCGTCCTCCTGGGGCGTCTCGGTCGTACGGTCCCGCCCACTCCGCCCAGAGCGAACGTGCGGAGGCTGGGAACTCACTGACCGCCTCCCGTGGTTAGTTTGGTATGTGCGGCTCGCCTGCGTTTACTGCGCTCACCATGGAGTACGCGTCCGGAAAGCCCGCAAGAGACGCAGCATCCGCAATCCATCCTGCCCGAGGTGTGGCCATGACCATGACACGAGGCGCCCCGGCGCGCTCCGACCGGTCCGCTGCCCGACCCCCGGGCCTGGTCAGACAAGGCGGGGCGAGCCACACAGGCGACCGCCCCCATACCCCCGGTGACGGGGGTCGGCACGGAGGTTGTCATGGGTGACTTCCCCTTCGGTTTCGGCAAGCCGTCGGGCGGCGGTGATCCCGAGCGTCGCGACCCTGATTCCTCCGACGCGTCAGGCGGGTCCGGAAGTTCCCCGGGCTTCGGATCCGGCAGCGCCGGCGGGTCCGGGGGCTCGGGCGGCGGCAAGGGTCCCGGAGAGCCGCCGGGGCCCGGTGGGCAGGGCGGTTTCGATCCGTTCGGCGGCGATCCGAACAACCCGTTCGGTGCGCTGTTCGGCAACATGAACCCGGCGGACATCGGCGCGGCGTTCCAGCAGCTCGGCAAGCTGCTGTCGTACGAAGGCGGGCCGGTCAACTGGGACCTCGCGCACGACATCGCCCGGCAGACCGTGGCCCAGAAGGGCGGCGACACAAGCGTCGGCACCGTCGACCGCACGGCGGTCGAGGAGGCCGTGCGCCTCGCCGAGCTGTGGCTGGACGAGGCGACACCGCTGCCGTCCGGCGCGTCCACGACGCTGGCGTGGAGCCGCGCGGAGTGGATCGAGGCGACCCTTCCGCAGTGGAAGGAACTCGTCGAGCCGCTGGCCACGCGCGTCGTCAGCGCGATGGGCGACATGATGCCCGCCGAGATGCAGCAGATGGCCGGTCCGCTGATCGGCATGATGCGCGGCATGGGCGGGGCGATGTTCGGGGCTCAGGTCGGCCAAGCGCTTGGCGCGCTCGCCGGCGAGGTCGTCGGCTCGGCCGACATCGGCCTGCCGATCGGCCCGGCCGGGCGCGCGGCGCTGCTCCCGGCGAACCTCGCGGCGTTCGGCTCCGGCCTCGGCCTGCCGCAGGACGAGGTACGCCTGTATCTCGCGCTGCGTGAGGCCGCCCACCAGCGGCTTTTCGCGCATGTGCCATGGCTGCGACAGCACCTGTTCGGCGCGGTCGACGCGTACGCGCGCGGCATCAAGGTCGACATGAGCCGCCTGGAGGAGGCCGCCGGACGCATCGACCCGACGAACCCCGAGGCGCTGCAAGAGGCTTTCACCCAGGGCCTCTTCGAGCCGGAGGAGACCCCCGAGCAGAAGGCTGCCCTGGCCCGGCTGGAGACCGCGCTCGCCCTCGTCGAGGGCTGGGTCGACGCGGTGGTGCACGCCGCCGCCGCGCCGCGGCTTCCGTCCGCCGCGGCGCTCCGCGAGACGCTGCGCCGCCGCCGCGCCTCCGGCGGCCCCGCCGAGCAGACCTTCGCGACGCTTGTCGGCCTCGAACTGCGTCCCCGCCGCCTGCGCGACGCGTCGCGGCTGTGGGCCTCGCTCGCCGACGCACGCGGCGCCGACGGACGCGACGCGCTGTGGGCGCACCCGGACATGCTGCCGACCGCCGCGGACCTCGACGACCCGGACGGCTTCGTCCACCGCGAGGAGCTGGACCTGTCGGGGCTCACCGCGCAAATGGACGCCGACCTGGAGAAGCTCGAAGAAGAGCGCGGCGAGGAAGGCCAAGGCGAACGCGGCAAGCCCGAGGAGGACGACGGCAAGGACCGCGGCGACGAGGGCTGAGACGCGCAGCGGACCGGTGCCGTCACGCATCCGGTCGGCGTGCCCGGTTGGGGCGCGTCGGCTGGGCGGTAAGCATCGGGCCCCTCGCGAATTGCGTGGCTGTCCCAGCCGCCGACGGCCGGCGGCCCGACTCGTTCCGTGCGCCGGTTCCCGGGCCGTCCGCGGTTCGCAGCGCCCGGCTGGTCCTCCGCGCAAGATCGGCGACCTTTCGGACCCGCATCGGGTCGTGCGGTCGTGTGGCACGAATGCGCACTGCGGTGTCGCCGCGGCGGAAGGGCAGGTTCTGGGAAG
>NZ_JBPKBI010000001.1:1025150-1060395 GCF_051388935.1 Yinghuangia sp. YIM S10712 | reverse complement strand
CCCCCCCCCCAGGGCCGGTTCGGGAAAGGCGCGTATATGCGGCAGGCTGTGCGCATGACTTCGTCCGCAACCACGACGCCGTCCGCCTCACTCCACGACGACGCCCGCCGGGTTCTCGCGGCCTGGGACGCGCCGGACGCCGCCCAGGCGAAGCTGCGTGACGCGTACCTCGCCCACCTCGGCCGGTTCGCCGACGGTGTGTGGCGGTCGCGCCGGGAAGGGCACATCACGGCCAGTGCGCTGATCGTCGATCCGACGCGCGGGCGGGTTCTGCTGACCCTGCATCCGAAGGTCGGGCTGTGGCTTCAGACGGGCGGGCATTGCGAGGCCGCCGACGCCACACTCGCCGACGCGGCGTTGCGCGAGGCCGTCGAGGAGTCCGGCATCCGCGACCTGACGCTTCGTCACGAACCAGTCTGTCTCGACCGGCACGATGTGCGCTGCGGTGGCCCCGACCAGTGGAGCGTGCACTACGACGTCGAATACGTCGCGGTCGCCGAGCCGGACGCGACCGCTCGGATCAGCGAAGAGTCCTTGGATCTGCGGTGGTTCGCGTACGACGCGCTGCCGGAGCAGACCGACGACGCGGTCCGTACCCTCGTCGCACGCGCGGCGGTGCTGCTGGGCTGACGGGCGGCAGCGGGACGTACCGCATCCCCAACGCCCGGTGGACCGACTGCCCATCGGCGCACCATCAGCAGGGCCCCTGCTTCTGTGCACACGCACGCAGGGCGTGCCCGAGGTCCGGGCACGCCCTGCGTCGTTCGTCGGTGATCGGTCAGCTTCCCCAGGTGTTGCCGCGCATGCCCTGCTGGCCCATGCCGCGGTTGGCCAGGTAGCCGCCCGCGTCGGTGAACGTGGTCGGCGGCAGCAGCTCGCTCGGCTGCACGATGACGTAGCCCTGGCCCTGGAAGCTCAGGTTCCAGCCCTCGCCGGTGCCGCCGCGGCGGCTCCAGATGCGCTGCGAGGTGGTCTGCGCCTCCATGCGGGTCACGAGGCTGGTGGTCCACGCGACGACCGCGTCAGCGTCCGCGAAGCATTCCTGCTGCGGGGTGACCTGCATGACCAGCGGCTTGCCCGAGGTCATGACGGCCAGTTTGCCGGTGCCGCCGACTTCGAGGTTGTAGCCGCCGGCGCCCGCGATGCCGTGCTGGCTCTCGATGCGGACGACGTTCCAGCTCAGCGTCGAGTCGAGGGCCAGCACGTACTGGCCGTCCACGGTCAGGCCCTCGTTGTTGAGGTCGAGGATCTGAACGGCCTGCGCCATGTTGGCCAGGAAGACGGTGCCGTTGCCGCTGCACCGCATCAGGTCGAGCTGTTCGCCTGTCTGCCGCGCGGCCTGGCGTTCGCCGGCCGCCTGCATGTGCCCGTCGAAGTCGACGCCGCCGGTGAAGGCGACCATCGACCCCTTGCGGGCCAGGACTTCCTGGTTCTGCGGGCCGAGCAGAACGCGCAGCATCTGGCGGTTCTGAAGCGCCCAGCGGTCCTGCGACTGGACCTCGGTGTAGCCGAACAGTGAACTCTGCATGGTCTCTCCCCGCTCAGCCGCGGATGTGGAAGCGGTCGGTGGAGTCCTCCGACGGCTGGACGACGACGAAGCCGGCGCCGCTGAACGCGACCTGCATCGCCTCGCCCGTGCCGCGCCCGACCAGCGCACCCATGCGGGCCGAACGCTTGCTCTTGATGCGCAGCCCGGTCGACCACGCGACGAGCGCGTCGGGGTCGACGCACGTCTCCTGCTCCGACGGGTTCAACACGACGGGCGTGCCGCGCGTGGTGATCGCGACCCAGCCGTTGCCGCTGAGTTCGATGTTGGTCATGCCGTTGCCGCTGAACTTGTTGGCGATGCCGGAGACCCAGCCGATCGACTTCGTCAGCGTCGCGTCGAACGCGAGGATGTTCGCGCCGTTCACCGAGATGCCGTTGCCCTGGAGTTGGAGCATGACGACGTCGGCGCCGTAGTCGGCGAGGTAGAGGTCACCCTGCCCCTGACACTGCATCAGCGCCAGTTGCTCGCCCGCGGTACGCCCGCGGACACGGTTGCCGCGGCTCTCCCGGTAGGGCATGAAGTTGATGAAGCCGTTGTAGGCGATCATCGAGCCCTGCTTGGCGAACAGGTCCTGGCCCTGTTGCAGGCTCACCCGGCAGATCTTGTTGCCGTGGGGGCTCATGCGTGCGGTCGGCGCCTGCTGACCGTACGCGGACATCATCATCTGCTGGTCCATGATCCCCTCACACCTCGTACGGCTGGACGACGATGAAGTGGCCCTGCATACCCCGGAATTGCAGCGAGACAGTCTCGCCGCTGTGGCCGGGGTAGGCCGTACGGCGCACGCGCACCGCGGTGCTCGTCGAGACCTGCATGCCGTTCGTCCACGCGACGATCGCGTTGGTGTCCGCGAAGGTGGGTGCGCCCGGGTTGACCGGCAGCACCATCGGAATGCCCTTCGTCTTGATGACGACGGTCCCGTTGCCGCTGATGGTCTGCACAAACAGGCCGCCGCCGGGAATGCCCTGGCCTTCGATGCGCTGCACCTCGAGGTTCAGGCCCTCGTCCCAGCACAGGAGGTTGGCGGCGTTCACGCACAGGGCCTGGCCCGCCAGTTCCACCAAGTGGAGGTTGCCGGCGTCCTCGGCGAAGAACACCTCGCCGTCGCCTTCGCAGCGCATGAGCTCCATCGACTGACCGGTCAGCCGGTTGTCGCGGCGCTGGCCCCAGCCCTGCCCTTGGAACTTGAAGTCGACCTTGCCCTGGTAGGCGACCATCGAGCCCTGCTTGGCGATCACCTTGACGGTGCTGCCGGCAAGCCGTGCCTTGATGAGCTTGGGATTCTGCTGCACCCAGCGGCCCTGGCCCTGGACCTCTTGGAACTGTTCGAGCCCGTAGCCGTATTGGGCTTCCATCGGCAGGCCCGCCTGGCCCATGCCGGCCTGGTTCATGCCGCCTTGGGCGGTGCCCAGCGGCATCCCGCCCTGCCCCGGCATGCCCGGCTGGCCGGGGAACTGGCCGGGAGGCATCTGACCTGGCATTTGTCCCGGCGGCATCTGGCCCGGCATCTGGCCGGGGGCCATCGGCGGAGCCATATGGCCCTGCGGCGGACCTTGCGGCGGGAACTGCCCCGGGGGCATTTGACCGGGGGGCATGCCCGGAGGCATTTGGCCGGGGGGCATCTGCCCCGGGGGCATCTGACCTGGCGGCATCTGGCCGGGGAACTGGCCCGGCGGCTGGCCCATCGGCGGCTGCTGGTGCATCGGCTGCGGCGGGGGCGGCGGAGGCGGCGGAGCCTGCGCGGCCATCGGCTGCGGCTGGCCACCGGGGGCGCCGAACGCCGGTGCGGGCGCCTGCTGTTGCGGCGCTCCGGGCGGCGGGCCGAAGGACGGCGCCGGGGCGGCGGGGGGTGCGCCGAACGCCGGGGCCTGCTGCTGCGGCGGAGGCGCGTCGTCCTCTTCCATCGCCTCGCCGCCGAAGTTCTCCAACAGCGCCTTGAGACCGCCGTCGAAGCCCTGACCGACCGCGGCGAACCGCCAGACCGACGGCTCCTTGCGGTAGATGTCGGCGATCATCACCGCGCGCTCGGTGCTGAACTCCGCACCGGTGAAGGAATAGCGGACGACTTCCTGGCCGCCCACGGCGATGCGGATGTAGCCGGACGCGACCTGCGACATCTGGCCCTGGCCGTCGATGGTCGCGGTGAACGCGAGCTTGCCGATCTGCGGCGGCACGCGGTCCAGCGTGACCCGGAACGACTCCTGGTCGCCGGCTTGTTCGCCGAGGAGTTGGATCGACTCCTCGGGCGACTTCGGCTGGTTGAAGAACACGAAGTACCGGTCGTCGGACAACCGGTCGCTCATGTCCAGGCCGAAGCAACTGATGTCGAATGTCAGGCCCGGGGCGTCAAGCCGCAGGCCGACGTACAGATCGGTTCCCGGGGTCAGATCGGCCAGCTTGGCCTTTTGACCCTTCCTGAACTCGACCACCTCGTGGCTCCCTTCCCGTCAGAAGGGGCCCACCCGGGCATGACCCCCACCGCGCACGGCACGCTACAACATCCCGGCATGTGCCGGGCCCGGTGCCCGGGCCCGTGTGAACCCCGGCTGACCCCCTGTGGAATCCCGACGTGGACACCGGGCTTCCGGTTCCGCGCGGGCAGCCGCGTCGCCGCACGGCCGTCCATGGGCAAGCCCTCACGTTATTACGGACCGGCGCACCACCGCGATGAAAAGTCCGCTCGTTCGTACGGATCGAGGGGTAACCCTTGAGTTCGCGAAAGCGGCAGTCGCCCGACCCCCGCCCCGCAACCGAGCACCGACACGACGAGCCCCAGCGGAGAGCGGAGGCTCACCGGGGGCCGCCGGAAAAGGGGCCTCCGGACCCGAGCTTCTGTCCACGGTCTCACCGCCACCGGAGCCCGAGGCGACACCGCATCTGCGGCCCCTCTGCGAGAAGCGCGCCCGAGCGGGTCGGTGCTGCGCGTACTGGGAGAAATCAGCGACTCCGCGAGGGGCGGCGCCGGGCTTGGGAGGGCTGCCAGGCCCGGCGTGCGACCGCGGCAGGCGTTTGAGGAGAGACCCTAGGCGCGCTCGCGTGGTGTGCGGCCTGTCGTGGCCTTGCGGGTGCGGCCTCCCTCGGCGGCGCTGTTGCGGGTGGTCCGCGCACGGTCGGCGCGCTCTTCCGCAGCTATCGCGGCGTCGTCGGCGATCGCCTCTCCGGCCGCCACAGGACCCGGATCCGCGTCGGCGGCGGTCTCGGCAACGCCCTCGACGTCGTCGTCCTCGTCCGTCACTGCGAAGCCGCCCGCCGCCGCGACTCCTTCCAGGTAGCCGCGGGCGCGCTCGGTGCGCGGATACGCGGCAAGGAGGGTCCAGAAGCGCGGGCCGTGACCAGGCACGAGCAGATGGGCAAGCTCGTGCAGCAGCACGTAGTCGACGACGTACGGCGGCATGCCCTGCAAGCGGCTGGACAGCCGGATCGACGCGTCGAGGGGCGTGCACGAGCCCCAGCGGGTGTGCTGGTTGTCGACCCAGCGGACGCTCGACGGAACCGCACGGCCGGACAGATAACGGTCGGACAGCTCGCGGGCGCGCTGGGTGAGAGCCGCGTCCGTCGGGCGCCGGCGCTTCTCCTGGGCCGCGAGCCGGTCCAACATGACCCCGACCCAGCGCTGTTCCTCGGCCTCGGACATGCGCGCGGGCAGCAGGACTACCGTGCGATCTCCGTCGCGGTAGGCCGACACGGTTCTGCGCCGTCGAGTGCTGCGGCGGATCTCGACGGCGTTCTCATGCGGGTTTCCGGGCACGCCGAAGCGTCCGGCCCCGGGTTCGGCGGCCACAACCCGACGTTACCCAAAGGCACTCGGAACGAGCCGTCCCGCGGACGCCGCGTCCACAAATCATCGGTTTCAGCGACCCGGAATCGCGTGGATTTGGTGGCTTTCCTGGCTTTTTCCTCCCAGATTGTTCGGATTATCACATCGAGGCTGTGGACAACCGACGGGGCCGCTTTGGCACCAGGAGCCACCCTGGACCTCTCACCATTCATCGCCCCTGACCGCACAACGATCACTCCGGCCCCACCGGTCGACCGTCCGACTCCCTTGCCGACTCCGGATTTCCGCCCGCCTCTCGCAGATCTCGGACTCCAGGAAACCCCTATGCGCCCCCGACTCCGCACTTCCCTCGTACGCCTTTGGCGCGACCGCCACACGCTGCAACTCGGGCTCGATCCGGCACGCGCGTTCCTGCTCGCCGGCCTCGATCCGGCACTCGCCCGCGTCGTCGCACAACTCGACGGCACCCGCACCCCCGACGAGCTGTACACCCTGGCGTCGCGGCTGGGGATCGTCCCGGGACGCACCCGCGCGCTGCTCGATCTGCTGGCCGGGCAGGGCGCCCTGGAGGACGCCGACGCCGGCCCGCCGCACCGTCCGGCTCGCGGCGACCGACTGGCACCGGACCGTGCCTCGGCCGCTCTGCTGCGACGCCCACCGGACGGCGGCGGCGGTCTCTTCGCCCGTCGCGCCGCGGCCACCGTTGCGGTACGCGGCGCCGGGCGCGTGGGCGCGGCGGTGGCCACCCTGCTTGCCGCGGCCGGCGTGGGAACCGTCGAAGTGACCGACCAGCGCGCCTTCACCCGCGCCGACGCGGGCCCTGCCGGCGGTGCATGGGACGGCGTGCGCAAGCGCCGCGAGACCGCCGCACGCGAGGCACTGCGACGCGTGGAACCGGATATCCGTTTGACGCTCCCGGCCGGGCGACGCGGCCCCGATGCCGCGGTGATCGCACCGGAAGGACGTCCGGAGCCGGCGCTCGCCGCACGGCTGATGGCCCACGGCACCGCCCATCTGTACGCCGACGTTCGCGAGACCACAGGCATCGTCGGGCCGTTCGTCCTGCCCGGGCGCGCGGCGTGCGGACGCTGCCTCGACCTGCACCGCCGCGACCGCGACCCGGCGTGGCCCCGGCTGCTCACCCAACTCGCCGCGCCACAGGGCCCGCCGCCCGGCCGGGCCTGCGACGGCGTCCTGGCCACCGCCGTCGCGGCGCGTGCCGCCCTCCAAGTGCTGATGCACCTGGACGGCGACACACCGACCGCCACCGACACGACGTTCCACATCGCCCTGCCCGACGGAACCTCGCGGCGGCGCACGTGGCTGCCGCACCGGGAATGCGACTGCGGAGCCTTCGCCTACCACACCCGCGACGCAGCCGGTACCGCGCTGCCGCCCTCGCGCGCGCACTCTCCCGTATGGCAGGGAGGAACGTCCCCCACAATGGAAAGTGTGATCGAGCGAAATGAGCGATCGGAAACCACAGGCGCGGTTCGCGAAGGCGACACCACGCGCCGGCGAGGTGCTGCGTGAGTGAACTTCCGCGCAAAGCGGTGACCAGGACGGCCAAGCTCGCCTCCTTGCCTCTCGGGGTGGCCGGGCGGGCGACGTTGGGTCTCGGTCGGCGGATAGGAGGCCGACCGGCGGAGATCGTCGCCGCCGAATTGCAGCAGCGCACCGCCCAGCAGATGTTCAAAGTGCTGGGCGAGCTCAAGGGCGGGGCGATGAAGCTCGGCCAGGCGCTCTCGGTGTTCGAGGCCGCGCTTCCCGAAGAGGTGGCGCAGCCGTACCGCGCCGCGTTGACCAAGCTGCAGGACGCCGCGCCGCCGATGCCGACGCGCAGCGTCCACAAGGCGCTCGCCGAGAATCTCGGCAGCGATTGGCGTTCGCTGTTCCGGGAGTTCAGCGACAAGCCGGCCGCCGCCGCGTCGATCGGGCAGGTGCACCGGGCGGTGTGGCACGACGGGCGCGAAGTCGCGGTCAAGATCCAGTACCCGGGTGCGGGCGACGCGTTGATCTCCGACCTGAACCAACTCAGCCATGTCGCCCGCTTCGCCGGCGCGCTGATCCCGGGAATCGACGTCAAGCCGCTGATCGCCGAGCTCAAGACCCGCGTCGCGGAAGAACTCGACTACCAGTTGGAAGCGGAGGCCCAGCAGGCCCACGCCGACGAATTCGACGGCGACCCGGACATCTTCGTCCCGCACGTGGTCTTCCAGGCCGAACGCGTTCTGGTCACCGAATGGATGGACGGGACGCCGCTGTCCCGGATCATCGACAAGGGCACGCCGGAGGAACGCGACCAGGCCGGACACCTTCTGGTGCGCTTCCTGTTCTCCGGACCGGTGCGCACCGGGATGCTGCACGCCGACTCGCACCCGGGCAACTTCCGGCTGCTGCCGGACGGCCGACTCGGCGTGCTGGACTTCGGCACGGTCAACCGGCTGCCGGACGGTCTGCCGGAACCCATAGGCGTCGCCATGCGCCTCGCGCTCGACAACGAGGCCGAGGGCGTCATGGAGGTCCTGCGCACGGAAGGCTTCGTCAAGCCGTCGATCAAGCTGGACGCGCAGGAGGTGCTGGACTACCTGCTGCCCATGGTCGAACCGGCGCAGGTCGAACGCTTCCGTTTCACGCGCGCGTGGATGCGCGTCCAGGGCGCGCGCATCGGCGACCCCCGCAACCCGGCCTCGCAGATGGCCCGCCAGCTCAACCTCCCGCCGAGCTACCTGCTGATCCACCGCGTCACACTCAGCACGATCGGCGTGCTGTGCCAGCTCAATGCGGAGGTTCCCTTTCGCGAGGAACTGGAGTGCTGGCTCCCGGGTTTCGCCGAGCTGGAGTACGACATCGAGGACGACCTCGACGAATACGGGGAGACCGACGAAGCGGAGTAACCCAGCCGTGCGGTGGTCGCGGGCGAGCCGGGGACGATCTCGGCCCGGGCTGTCGCTCGGTGAGACGCGCGTCGCGAGGCGTCGACGCCGGGCGAGGCACGGGAACCGGTCCGGCGTGGTCTGTCGCTCGGTGAGCCCCTCCGTGCGGTGGTCGGTGGGCGCGGCCGGACCACTCGGCGCCTCACGGCATCTCCGGCGGCGGCAACCTGCCTGCTGCGTAAGGCCGTCGGTGTGCGCCCCACATGCGGCGGACGCTGGTCGCACGTGCTTCCGGATGACCCCGCGTTGGATGACGACAGGACCAGGGACCCGCAACACCCCACCCACGGCCGGCACTTGAGGTGTCTCGTCCTGTGGGCCACCAAGGCCACAGGCTCCGAGCGCACGGACTTCCGTGCTGCGCACAAGCGTTGGCTGCTCGACCAGGCAGGCCCTGGTCGAATCCGATTCCGCGAGGCCGCAGGCTCCCAACGTGCGAACCTCCGTGCCGCACGCTGGGGTTGGGGGCTCGACGAGGCGGGGCGAGGGCGAATCCGTTCGGCGAGGGCAACGGGCTTCCAACGCGCCAACCTCCTTGCCAAGCACCGGCGTTGAGTCCTCAACGAGGCGGGGCCCGTTCGGATCCGAAGGATCCGAACGGGCCCCGCCTGTCGGTTGCGCTTGTCTACCGCACTTGGTGCGGCGCTTGCCTACTGCATGACCGCGAGGGCGAGGGCCCTGCGGGCGCGTAGGGAGGCGACCTCTGCGCGGCGCTTCNCCCCCCCCCCCCCCCCCCCCCCCCCCCCCCCCGCCTGTCGGTTGCGCTTGTCTACCGCACTTGGTGCGGCGCTTGCCTACTGCATGACCGCGAGGGCGAGGGCCCTGCGGGCGCGTAGGGAGGCGACCTCTGCGCGGCGCTTCATCTTCCTTGCGACGCGGACGTGCGCGGCCCTGCGTTGCAGTTCCGCCTCGCGTAGTCGGTCCTCCATCTGTGCTCTTGCGAGCGCTTCATGGAGAAGATGCATGTCACGGCTCCTGTCCAGGATCAGCGTGGGGTGGGTGTCGGCGGCGGTGGTCGGGGTGTCCATTGGTTCCTGGCGTGCGGTCGGGGTGCGCTCGGCGGTGGTGGCTCGCGGGAGATCGGCGGGGTTCACGCGGCGACCTCCGTCTTGCGCGGACGCCCACGGGGCCGCTTGCGGGCCACGACCACACCCTGGATGAACAGCTCGCCACCCCAGACGCCCCACGGCTCGCGGCGCTCCAGCGCGCCCTGGAGGCACGCGGCACGGACCGGGCACTCGCCGCAGAGGGCCTTCGCGTACTCGACGTCGGCGGGCGACTCGGCGAAGAACACCTCGGGGTCGTAGGAACGGCACGGGATGGTGCCCTCGACGGCGTCGATGTCGTCGAACGCGGTCAGAGTCATCAGGTCTACCTCCGGTACAGGAACAGCTGGGGCGTCGGGAGTGGGCGGACTGTCGAACGGCACGTGGTGCTCCTTGTGGTGAACTCGGTTGGTGCTGCTGCCACTTGGACCAAGGGGGCCAAGGCCTGCGGTCCTGGCGGACGCGTTCGGCTGGGTTGCCTCAGGACAAAGACAAGGGCCGCGGATCCCGGTGTGTACGGGTTCCGCGGCCCTGGAGTGCCGACCTGACGATTCGTCAGGTTCGCGTCCTCCAGGACGGATACCCGTGCATACCGGCAAATCCGGTCGTGCCCACGGCGTGGGCCATGCCCTCGACCTGCTGCTGTTCACATGCCGCCGGACGCTCATCTGGCGTGACGACACTCGTACGCTCGCTGCCCTGCCAACCGCGCTCGACGTTGGACGCCAGACCGATGCCTTGACCGAGACGCCGCAACACGGCTTTGTCGTCGGAAATCACGCGGGCATCGGTCTCGGCATAGGCCGAGAGGTTGCGGCCCTTCAGGGCCACGACGGAGGCAGGCTTCAGCGCACCCAGCTCAGCAGAACGCACCGACATCGCGGCGGGCGCGACAGCCGTGGCGGCAGCAACGAGGATGATGTTGCTCGACATGACGTTCGCCTCCCTTCCGCAGAGGTCTCGGGTCCCGCCGCTGGGCGGTTCCGTGATTCGGACTGGTACAGGATCTCGCTGTTGCGCAGTGTCTCGCGCAACGCTTTGTTCAGCGTTTTGCTCAGTCTCGCAGCTATCTCACGGCCGTGTCGGTCGGCTCGGCTTCGCAGCCGGCACGGTCAACACGTTGACCGTGCTCGTGAGGTTAGATGGGCCGCTGAGAGAAGCGCAAACTATTTTTCGCGTCTCCGGGGTCACTTGAGGGAAGTCCCTCAACCGGCCTCTCGCAAAGGCCTCCCGGCACCGTCTCATACCGGATCTTCCGGGCCCGGAACCGCGTCGTCGTCACGCGCCGCGATCAGCGCCTCCGCCGCTTCGGCAAGGTCTTCCGCAGAGCTCCCGGCGATGATCGCCAGGATGTCCGGACCGTACTTGTCGATCTTGGTGCGGGTGACGCCGGAGATTCTCGCCAATTGCTGCACGGAACTCGGCTCGGCTTCCGCGATCGCGGTCAAAGTGGCGTCGGTGAACACGCAGTACGCCGGCTGGCCGAGGACCCGGGCCTGCCCCAGCCGCCAGTCGCGCAGCCGCTCGAAAAGCGCCTCGTCGAGGTCCGTCGGGCACTCCAGGCAGCGGCCCAGTTTGCGTTCGGCGGCGTCGGCCAGCCCCCGCCCGCAGACCCTGCACCGCACCGGCCCGGCCTTGGCCCGCCGCGCACGCGACTCTCCCGGATGCCACGCGGACCCCTGTGCGGCGCCCTCGCCCGTGCGTCCCGCAGCCGCGCGCCCGGGGGACACGGCGCCGCCGCGCAGCCCGTCGAGGAACCGCGACGGTCGCCGGCCGGCCCGCCCGCCGGGCGACCGCGCGAGCGCCCACGACATCGTCAGGTGCTCGCGGGCCCTGGTGATCCCGACGTACAGCAGCCGCCGCTCTTCCTCGACCTTGTCGTCGGTGTCGGCGTAGGTGATCGGCATCATGCCCTCGGTCAGACCCACCAGGAAGACGGCGTCCCACTCCAGGCCCTTGGCGGCGTGCAGCGATGCCAGCGTGACGCCGTCGACCGTCGGCGCGTGCTGCGCGTTGGCCCGCTCGGCGAGCTCCTCGACGAAACTCGGCAGGGCCGCCCCCGGGCGGGCCGCCGCGAAGTCCTCGGCCAGCCGCACGATCGCGTTGAGCGACTCCCAGCGCTCGCGGACCTGGCCGGATCCGCTCGGCGGCTCGGGGGACCAACCGCCCGCGACGAGGACCGCGCCCACCTCCGCGGCGAGGCTGCCGGCGTCGCCACCCGCCCCCGGGCCGCCCCCGGAACGCGCCGCGCCGCGCAGCAACACCGCGGCCTGGCGCACCTCGGGCCGCTCGAAGAAGCGCTCGGCGCCGCGCAGGACATAAGGGATGCCGTGGTCCGCGAGAGCTTGTTCGTAGCCCTCGGACTGCGCGTTGGTGCGGAACAGCACCGCGATCTCGGCGGCGCGCACCCCTCGGTCGAGCAGTTTCCTGATACGGCGCGCGACCCCTTCGGCCTCCGCCGGCTCGTCGGCGAACTCCACGAACTCGGGCGCGGGCCCGTCCTCGCGCTGCGAGACGAGTTCGAGCCGGTGCCTGGCCGCCTCGCCGGTGGCGTGGGTGAGCAGCCGGTTGGCCAGCCGCACGACCTGAGGCGTCGAACGGTAGTCGCGGACGAGCTCGACCACTTCCGACGTCCGGTGCCGGTGTCGGAAGCCGAGCAGGAAGGCGGGGGTCGCCCCGGTGAAGGAGTAGATGGTCTGGCTGGCGTCGCCGACCACGCACAGGCTGCGCGCCTGCTGGGACCACAGGTCGAGCAGGCGCTGCTGGAGGGGGTTGACGTCCTGGTATTCGTCGACGGTGAAGTGCCGGTACTGCGCCTGGACCTGCTCGCGTACTTCGATGCGGTCGTCCAGCAGGCCGATGGTCAGCAGCAGGACGTCCTCGAAGTCCATCTGGCCGCGACCGGCTTTGATCTTCTCGTACGCCGCGTACACCCGGGCGATCTCGGCGGCGTCGCGGGGCGGTTTGCGCTTGGTCGCCCGCACCTGGCCCGGGTAGTCGTCGGGTGCGGTCTGGGTCGCCTTGGCCCACTCGATCTCGCCGGTCAGGTCGCGCAGTTCGGTGCGGTCGGCGCGCAGCCGGCAGTCGTGCACGGCCTCGGCGACCAAGGCGATCTTGCTCTCCGTGAGCCGGGGCGGGTCGACGCCGTAGGTGCGCGGCCAGAAGAACTGCAACTGGCGAAGCGCCGCGGCGTGGAACGTGCGGGCCTGCACGCCCGAGACGCCCAGTTGCCGCAATCGCCCGCGCATCTCCCCCGCCGCGCGCGCGGTGAAGGTCACCGCGAGGGTTTGCATGGGCTGCATGACGCCGGTGAGCACGCCGTACGCGATGCGGTGCGTGATCGCCCGGGTCTTTCCGGTGCCCGCACCCGCAAGCACGCACACGGCGCCGTCGACGGACTTCGCGACCCGGCGCTGCTCGGGGTCGAGTGCGTCCAAGATCTCGTCGGCGGTGGGCTGCGGCCCGTGGTGGTCGGTCACCGGTTCATCCTCTCAGGGCACACTCTCACCGCCGTGAGGTTGTCCACAGGCGACGGGTCTGTGGACGAGCGACGGCACGGACGCGGAAGAAAAACGCTTCCGCTGTGCGTTGACCAACCCGGACAGCAGCCACCACAAGAAGGAGACCCCAGGATGTCGGCCACCGTGACGATGTACAGCACCCCGTGGTGCGGGTACTGCCGCCGCCTCAAGAGCCAGATGGAGCGTGAGGGCCTGGCGTACGACGAGGTCGACATCGAGCAGGACGCCAAGGCCGCCGACTACGTGATGAGCGTCAACGGCGGCAACCAGACCGTCCCGACCGTGGTCGTGACGGTGGGCGGCGAAATCCAGTGGGTGGCGACCAACCCGAGCCTCGCTCAGGTCAAGGACGCCTTCGCGGCGGCTGCGGCCTGACCCTCGCGCACATGTGAAAGCCCCGCCTCCCGGCGGGGCTTTCGCGCGTTCACCACTTGACGGAGTCGGAGAACCTCTCGCCGAACCACAGTTCGATCAGATGCCGCGAGATGGAGATGCGGCCGGGCAGCAGCACCTCGCCGCCGTCCACCGCGGCACGCAGCTCGTCGCGGGTGAACCAGCGGGCCTCGGCGATTTCGTTTCCGTCCACGCGGATGCGGTCGTCCGCCGCCGTGGCGTGGAACCCGAGCATCAGGCTCGACGGGAACGGCCACGGCTGGCTGTCGACGTACGTCGCGTCCTCAATGCGGACGCCGACCTCCTCGGCGACCTCGCGCGCCACCGCCTGCCGCAGCGACTCGCCGGGCTCCACGAAACCGGCCAGGGTCGAGAACCGCTTCTCGGGCCAGCTCGCCTGCCGTCCGAGCAGCGCCCGGCCGAGGGGGTCGATGACGAGCATGATCACAGCCGGATCGGTGCGCGGGAAGTGATCGGCGGCGCACTCGGTGCACTTTCGGACGTGTCCCGCCGAGGCGGATCGGGTCGGCTTGCCGCACCGGGCGCAGAAGGTGTGCGTCCGGTGCCAGTTCTCCAGGCCGACGGCGTGCACGAGCAGGCCCGCGTCGCGGTCGCCCAACACGGAGCCGAGCGTGTAGAGGCTCCCGACCTGTGCGTCGATGCTCTCGGGCAGGGCTTCCGCGGCCACCGCGAAGTGCGGGGTGCCGTCGGGGTCGACGCCGAGGAAGTACCGCTCCCCCTCCGGGGCGTCGGCGGGCGGGACGAGGACGAGGGCGGGGCCGTTGCCGTCCGCCGACCTGTCGGTCCAGTGCACTTTGCCCCGCGCGGTGACCAGGACTCGGGCATCGGAGGACTCCCAGGTCTTCGCCAACCATGCGTCGTCGAGCCGATGTTCCGCCGCGCGATCATGCGTCGCCCGGGTCATGGCCAGTTGTGGGTCGCGGTCGTCCACCAACACGCTCCTCTTGCGACTTGCCGCCTCTTGCTGCTGCGTCGATCACGTGTTCGCGTGCGACGTCGTCACTCCGGTGTACACGATCGTGTGGCAGCGCGGGAGCACGGGAGCACGGTCGGGGGAGACTCGGCGGGGCCGATCAGATGCAAGATCAGGACATTTGCCCGGTCGGGTAAAGACCCTGTCTGTTCGCGCCCGTACGGTCGAAATATGACTGTCCTCAAGGTGGCGACGTTCAACCTGCTGCACGGAATGGCGCTGGACGACGGAAGCACGGGACCCGAGCGGCTGGCCGAGGCCATGGCCGAGCTGGACGCGGACATCGTCGCGTTGCAGGAGGTGGACCGGCACCAGGAGCGGTCCGGCGGGGTCGACCAGGCTGCCGTTGCGGCCCGCGCGATGGGGGCCGAGGCGTGGCGGTTCCTGGCAGCCGTGCACGGGGTGCCGGCGCCCGTCTCCGGGTGGTTGCCGACCGCGGAGGCACCCGTGCGTCACGTCTACGGGCCGGAGCACGACGGGGAGGGCGGGCCGTCGTACGGAATCGCACTCTTGTCGCGGCTTCCCGTGCGGCGCTGGCGTGCGCGGCGCTTCCCGGCGGCGCCGTTGAGTCTGCCGCTGCGTGTGCAGGGGCGGCCGGGACTGACTCGGGTGCCGGACGAGCCGCGGTCGGTGCTGGCGGCGGTGGTCGACGGACCGCACGGGCCGCTGACTGTGCTGGCCGCGCATCTTTCGTTCGTGCCGGGTTGGAACGTCTCGCAGTTGGCCCGGATCGGGCGGTCGTCGGCGGATCTGCCGCGTCCGCAGTTGCTGCTGGGTGACTTCAACCTTCCGGGGCGGGTCCCGCAGGCGGTGGTGGGGCGCCGGGAGCGCGGCGCGGCGGGGAGGAATCGCCGGCACCGGGTGCGGTGGCACTCGTTGGCCCGGGTGCCCACGTACCCGTCGTACCGTCCGCGCGTGCAGTTCGACCACGTATTCGGACACGGCTTTCCGCCGGATGTGGTCCGCAGAAGCGAGGCGGTCCGGCTCGGCGTGTCCGACCACTGTGCGCTGGTGGTCGAGTTGCGCCTGTGACGGACGGCGGCCCGCTCAGGACTGGTGGGCGCCCACCGGGTGGTGGCCGGCGTCGTGGACGCCGCCGATCGTGGGCGCGTACTTGATGAGCAGCATCGCCGCGTCGTCCTCCAGCGGGCGCCCGACGTGGCGTTGCACGTCGGCGGAGATCCGGTCCAGGGTCTCCTCGACGCCGGGCAGGCTGTCGGGGGCGCGGTCCAGCAGCGGGTAGAAGTCGCCGGCCTCGTCGCGGGCCTCGACGATGCCGTCGGTGTAGAGCAGCACGCGGTCGCCCGGCTCGATGGCGACGCGGCGTACGGGGATGTCGATCAGGTCGGGATCGATGATGCCCAGCGGCGGCACGGGCGACGGCGGGTCCAGCATCTCGGCGTGGGAGGCGTGCAGCAGGAGCGGCGAGGGATGGCCGCAGTTGACCACCTGCATACCGCCCTCCGGCGGGAAGCAGACCAGCAGGAGTGTCACGAACTCCTCGAAGTCCTCCTCCAGGCGCCGGCCCATGCTGGCCGCGATCCGGCCGACCACGCCGGGCAGTTGCGGCTCCTCGTACGCGGCCTCCCGAAACGCACCCAGGACGGCCGCCGCGGTCTGCACGGCGCCCAGGCCCTTGCCGCGTACGTCACCGATCACCGCGCGCACGCCGTAGGGCGTCAGGATCACCTCGTAGAGGTCACCGCCGATGCGTGCCTCGGCCGCCGCCGCGCGGTAGCGCACCGCGACCCGGACAGGGCCGATGCGCCGCGGCACGGGGGTGAGGAGAACCTGCTGCACGGCTTCGGCGACGCTGCGCACCTCTTCGATCGTGCGTTCCTGTCGTTCCCGGAGCAGGACCCCCGCCGAACTGGTCATGGTCACCAGCAGCACCGCGAGCAGCGTCACGAAGGGCTCTCCGGTGCCCTCGTTCTCACCGGTGCCGGCGAGCGCGCCGCCGGCGGCGATCGCGGTCAGGCCGACCCACAGCGGTGTGCGCGGCGAGCGCGGGAACAGGCCCGCGAGAGCGGGCGCGACCGCGAGGAGCGGGCCGATGCGCACTTCGGGAGGCGTGGTGTAGCCGACCACCACGACGAAGGCGATCACCGCCAAGGGGAGCAGCCGCAGTATCCAGTTGACGATCGGCAGCAGACGCGCACGGTTGAACGGCCCGTGGTCCGTGGGCGGCGGCGCGGCGTCCGGCAGCGATGCTCCCATATCGGGTCCTGTCCTCTTTTCTCCGCAGATTCCCCCGCAGGCTCACTGCAGACTTTCGGCATCCGAGCCGGACGACGCGAAACGATGCGTCACACCACGATACGAATCGATCAAGAGTCGACGCATCCAGTCAGCCTGCGACCACGCGCGTGACGGCGGCTGCGTGACGCACGACTCACGACCCGGCCGCCTCACGCGTCGGCTGTCGGCTTCCCCGCGAGGACCCGTTCGATTCCGGCCCGGTCGGGCAGCCCACGCGGTCGGACGACCTCGCCCGATCGGACGTAGACGAACGACGCGGTGACCTCGTCGAGCGGCACCCCCGCCCGCTCGGCCCACGCGAGGCGGTAAACGGCGAGCTGGAGGGGGTCGGCGTTGAAGGACCGGTTGGTCTTCCAGTCGACGACCTCGAACCGGCCGTCCGCGTCCCGGTAAACGGCGTCGATCCGGCCGCGCACCACACGCCCGCCCAGAACGAGTTGGAACGACTCCTCGATGCGGTACGGCGCACGCTGAGCGTACGGCGTACGCAAAAACGCCTGCTGCAACTCGACCAGATCCGCCTCGTCGGCGATGTCCTCGTCGGCCGCACCGGGCAGATCGTCGGGTTCCAGCAGCGGACGCTCGCCGAACTGCGCCTCGATCCAGGCGTGGAACCGCGTCCCGCGCCGGGCGGCGGGCGCCGGTGGGCGCGGCATGGGCCGAGCCAGCTCGCGGGCGAGGCCGTCGGGGTCGGAGGCGAGGCGCAGAAGTTGCGACGCCGACAACGAGGCGGGCAGTTCGACCTCGCGCACCCCCGACCGCCCGCGCAGGAGTTCCTGGACGAGGCGGTCGAGGTCGTGGTCCCACGATTCGATGAGCTCGCGGTCGGCGGGGCCGAGGTGGTCGGTGTCGTCTTCGGCGACGGGCACGAGGGTCGGGTCGTGCACCGTCCGCCCGGACGGGTCGGACAGGTCCGACGGGTCCGACGGGTCGGGCATCTCGGGCGGGCCAAGCGAGCCGTGCGAGCCGAATCGGTCGGTCGGGTCGGTCGGGTCGGTCGGGTCGACAAGGCCGTCGCCCGGCTGGGCCGGCTGGGCCGGCTGGGCCGGCTGGGCCATCGTGCGCGGGGAGGACACCGGCGGCGGCCCGACAGACCCGGCGGTCGCCGCGTCGTCGTCCCACCAGCCGCCGTGGTCGTCGTCCGGTGGCGGGGGGAACTCCTCGTCGTCCGGCGGGGGTTCGTCGAAGAACTCCGCAGCTTCGACGTCCGCGAAGACGGCCGGCGGGTCGGCGGGCGCGGTCTCCGAGGCCGGTCCGGGGTGTACGTCCTCGCGCGCGGCTCGTTCGAGACGGGCGAGTTCGTCGATCACGTCGCGGGCCGCGCGGCGGCGCTCCTCCAGGGCCACGGCGTCGAGCGGCAGCGGCCACGCGTGTTCGACCTGCCCGGCGAGGTGGGGGTTGTCGGTCTCGGCGGGTTCGGGGGCCCACGTGAGGATGTCGCCGTTGCCGGCCGCGCAGTGCTCGGCGAGGCCGAGGAGGAATTCCGACGGGCCACGCGGCTTCTTGCGCGTGCGGCCCCACCAGTGGCCGGATGCGATCAGCAACTGCTTGGGACGAGTGAACGTGACGTATCCCAGGCGCAGTTCCTCAGTGGCCTTGTGGGCGCGCATCTCGGCGTCGAAGGCCTTGAAGCTCTTCGGCGTCAGGTCGGCGAGCTCGGGGAGGCCGTCGGTGTCGCCACGCAGCGGATGCGGGAGGGTACGCCCGCTTTTAGTCCATTTTGCCTGCGCCTGCACGCTCGGAAACGCGCCGTCCACGAGCCCGGGGACGACGACGACCTCCCACTCCATGCCCTTCGACTTGTGCGCGGTCAGCACCTGCACCGAGTCGCGGGCGCTCGGCAGGCTTCCGTCGAGCCCTTTGTCGTGCTCGGCGGCCGTCCGAAGGAAGGCGAGGAAGGCGGTCAGCGACGGGTCGCCGTCCAGGTCCGCGAAGCCGGCCGCGACGTCGAGGAAGGAGTGCAGCGTCTCCCGGCGCCGGGCCGCGACCGCGCCCGGCGACGCGGACAGCTCGACTTCGAGACCGGTGGCCGTGAGTACGCGGTGCAGCACGTCCATGAGCGGTTCGCCCAGGTGGCGGCGCAGTTCGCGGATCTCGGCGGCGAGCCGGGCGAACCGGATCCGCGCGTCCGTCGAGAAGGGGTAGTCGTCGCCGGGATCCGACAGCGCGTCCGACAGCGAGACGACCTCGGTGGGGTCCACGCCCGCGACGGCCTGCTCCAGGCGCGCGTCGGGTCCTTCCGCCGTCCCGTGGTCGAACCGTACGAGGTCACCGGCGCGCCGCCCGAGCAGCGCGAGGTCGCGCGGGCCTATGCGCCAGCGCGGTCCGACCAGGAGGCGGACGAGGGCCGCGTTCGCGGTGGGGTCGTCGAGCACTTCGCAGGTGGCCACGAGATCGGCCACCTCGGGGAGGTTGAGCAGGCCGCTCAGGCCGACGACCTCGACGGGGATGTCGCGTTCCACGAGTGCCTTGTGGATCTCGGCGAAGTCGGCGGCGGTACGGGCGAGCACCGCCACATCGCGCGGCCCGATCAGGTCGCCGTCCGGGGTGAAGCGCGTCCCGATCACGTGCTGCACCTGATCGGCGAGCCACGCGATCTCGCCGTCCTGCGTCTCCAGCAGCGCGCAGCGCACCCATCCGTCGGCGCCGGCCCCCGGCCCGGGGCGCAGCGCCTCCACGCCTTCGTGCATGTCGCGCAGCGGCTCGGCGAGTGCGTTGGCGAAGCTGAGCAGTCGGCCGCCGCTGCGTCGATTCTCGGCGAGGGAGAAGCGCGGGGCGGGCGAACCGTCGCGGCGCGGGAAGTGGCGGGGAAACTCGTCGAGGTTCGCCACCGACGCGCCGCGCCACCCGTAGATGGCCTGACAGGGGTCGCCGACCGCGGTGACGGGGTGGCCGCGACCGGGGGCGTCCTCGGGGGCGACGCCCTCGGGAACGCCGAACAGGCCTGACAGCAGGCGCCGTTGCGCGACGGAGGTGTCCTGGTATTCGTCGAGCAGCACGACCTTGTACGTCTCGCGCAGCATCTCCCCCACCTCGGGGCGCTCCTCGGCGAGTTGTGCGGCGTACGCGATCTGGTCGCCGAAGTCGAGCAGGTCCCGTCGGCGCCGCGCGTCCGCGTACTCGGCCACCAGCCGGGACAAGTCGAGCCGGTTGCGCGCGGCGTCGGCGGCGGCCCTGGCTCCCGCGGACGGCTTCTCCGCGGCCTCCACCTCGGCGATCAGCGCACGGTCGAACTCGCGCAACCGCTCGACGGGCACCAGGTGTTCGGCGAGTTCGCCGCTGAGCGCGAGCACGTCGGCGGTGATCGCGGACAGCGTCTTGGTCAGTGTGGGAAACGGCCCAGGCGCGCCGCGCGCGGCGCGGGCGGCGAGCTGGAAGCGCGTCGCGTCGGCAAGCAGGCGCGCGGACGGCTCCAGACCGATGCGCAGGCCGTGTTCGGTCAACAAGCGGCCCGCGAAGGCGTGGTACGTCGAGATCGTCGGCTCGCCGGCCTCGTCGTCGTCGCCGCGAGCGTCGGCATTCGGCCACAGCCGCATCAGCGCCCGGTCGACGCGTTCGGCGAGTTCGCCCGCGGCCTTGTTGGTGAACGTCAGGCCGAGCACCGCGTCGGGGCGTACCGCGCCGGTGCCGACCAGCCACACGACGCGGGCCGTCATGACGGTCGTCTTGCCGGACCCGGCGCCCGCGACGATCACGCCGGGTTCGAGGGGCGCGGTGATGGCGGCGATCTGCTCGGGCGAGTAGTCGACGTCGAGGACGCGCTTGAGGTCGTCCTCGTCGCGGATGAGGGTCTGGTGAGCGGGTCGCACCGGCGCAAGGGTAGACGGACGTGAGGACAACGTCCGCATCGTGTCCGGAAGCGGGATACGAGCGGCAGAGAGCCGTGACGATGTGCCCGATTCGCTCCGGATTCACCTGCGGTTCACGGCAGCACGTGCAGTTGCGCCCATGCGCGAACGGGCGGGGGAAAGCCCCCGCCGAACGCGATGCGGCCGCGTGGGGAACTATTCGCCCCTGAGCTGCGCGACCGTCTTGTTGACCTCGGTGTCCTCGACGACCTGGTCAGCAGGCGGCTCGACGGCATCGCAGTTGTCGGCCTTGGTGATCACTGACTCGGAGCGCTCCTTGGGCTCCGGCCCCTCTTCAATCTGGCCGACAATCACCGGATCGCCCTTGGCCGCGACGTAGTAGGTCTTCTTCGCGCCGTTCTTGGCGGTCTTCATCAGCGGGACGACCTTCTTGCCACGGAACTCCATCACCTCACCCTTGGTGACGTCATCCGTCTTGTTGTCGAAGAAGTCGATGGTCTCGTCGCCCTCGTCCATCTCGGACTTGACCCACTTGCCCGCCGTGACCTCATCGAGGCCCTGCTCGAGCGCGGCGTTGTCCGGTTCGCCGATCAGGTGCGCCCAGCCCTTGCCCGAGGTCTTCGTGTAGTAGAACCCGCCGACCTGAATCTGCTCGACCTTCTCGCCCCCCTTCTCGGTCGTGCCCTTGACCGCTTTGGTCGCCATGACCGCGCACGCCTTGATGGTCTCGGTCTTGCCGTCCTCGTCGGTGGTCGTGCCGTTGTTGTCGAGGAACTTGATCTTGTTCATCGCCTCGATCGCCTCGGCGGCCAGCGCCGGCCCCTCGGTCTTGGTGTTGTCCTTCTCCTCGTCGTCGGAACACGCACCAAGAGAGAGGGCGGCCAAGACCGCCGCTGACGTGGCCACGGCGATACGACGGATGCGCACGGGAAACTCCATTGCTGACGGGGACGATCAGGACTTTGCGCGCGCCAGTATGGCAAGCCGCATATCCGGGCTCAGCGTCCGGTGGTCGAAGTTCCGGTTCCCGGCTCGGAGATGTCCGATTCCGTGTCGTCGAAGTCGAAGTCGTCCGCGTCCGAGTCGTCGAAGCCCAGCACCTTCATGAACGCCACGAAGAACGCGGCCTCGTCGACCTGTTGATCGGCGGGCGGAGCCTTCGGGGCGCAGGCCTCGCCGCCCGTTTCGATCTTGACGTCGGCCGACTGTTCGGTGCCCGGCGTTTCGAGCGTCACGCGCACCGGGATCGGATCGCCGGACTCGGGGACGTACACGGTCACCACGTCGCCGCTCTCCTTGTCGGTGGCGGTCAGCGGGATCACGGTTCGGCCTTCGTACTCGACCGGCTCGCCCTTGACGACGGAGCCCGCGTCGTCGCCGAAGAGGTCGTCGATGTCGGCGAGGTCGAGGAGTCGTTCTTCGTTGGACTTCTCGGATGTCTCGGACCCGTCGGCGGCATCAGGCTCGTTGTCGAACAGGCCGGTTCCGTCGGGCTCCCCGGATTCCTCGGCTTCCCCGGCTCCGTCCGCGTCTTCGGCGTCGTCCAGGCCGAAGTCGTCGATCAGACCGCCGAGTCCGACATACCGGTCACCGACCAGCCGGATCAACTCGTCGACTGCGGCCGGGTCCGGGCCGTCCTCGCCGTCATCCCCGCCCTGCGGGAGGTCGAGGACATACCGCCATGTTTCGCTCGGCGCCTTGATGTACGGCTTGCCGTCCACGACAAGCACGTCGATCGGCTTCCCGTCCGCGGTGATGTGGGCGTCGACGGCCTTCTTCCCCGGGTCGGCACACGCCTCCACGCCGACCTTCACACTGGTGCCATCTTCGGTGAAGACCGCCTCGCCCGAGAAGCGGATGGTGTCCGTCTCGTCGACCGCGGTCTGCGTGTTGCGGGCGAGGGTCTGCGCGTCGAGCGACGAGTTCGGGGGACCCGATTCCTCTTTCGTCGTGCCACACCCGGTCAGGACGGCCAGGGCCAGACCGGCGGCGGAAACCGAGGCTGCGATGCGGGCAGGGCGCACGTGATCTCCCAGCGGAGCTGTCGGGCAGGAAGCCGGAACGGCCCGGCGTCACGAAGTGCCCATGCGGGTCACAGGGTTGAGCAAAGAAAGCCTATCCAACAGGCGCGGCGGCGGCAGGCGCGGCATCGGCTCACCGGCGGTGAACGGCAGCCCGCCGCTCGTACACCTACTCGACAACGGTACGCCCCTCGCTCCGCGCGCTACAGCACCGACGGAAATCGCAACGGTCGCAGTGCGTACCGGACTTGGGGGTAAAGCGTTCCCCGAGAATGCGACCCGCGACGTCGGCGAGCAGTGCCGACACCCACGTACGCCCCTCCGCGTCGGGCACCGGCGCTGTCTGCTCCTGGACCAGCGGCAGAAGCTCCGCGCCCGGGCCGTCCTTCGCGGACGCCTGGTGCCGCAACTGCACGAGTTCCGCGCCGCCGGACGCCGGGCGCACCCCGCCGAAAGCCTCGACGTCGTCCAACGCCCCACCCTCGACGGCGGCCTGATACACCGCCAACTGCGGGTGCGCGGCGACCTCGGCGGCTCCGGGCTTGCCCTTGCCGGTCTTGAAATCGACGACGTAGGCCAGCCCGTCCTCGCCGCGCTCGACACGGTCCATCGAGCCGCGGATGACAATCTCGTGGTCGCCGACGGTCAGTTCGACCTCGAACTCGTGTTCCGTGGCGGCGACCACCCGGCGCCGCTCGTGGGTGTGCCAGGCGAGGAAGCGTTCGAGCGCCGCGCGCGCCTCCTCCTTCTGCTGGTCCGACTGCCACGGCGCGTCGAACGCGAGGGCGTCCCACACCCGGTCCAACCGGTCCATCAGCACCGGGAGTTCGGCCGGGGTGGCACCGGTGCCGACCTCGTCCGCGAGGGCGTGGACGACATTGCCGAAGCCGAGCGCGGCACTGCGCGCCGACTCCGCGCGCACCTCGCGGCCGAGGAACCAGTTCAACGCGCACGCGTCGACCTTCTCCACCGCGCTGCCGGACAACCGCAGCGGCCCGCGCGGGTCGCGTACCGGAACGCCCGGATCGGTGGGGTCGACCAACCCCCACCAGCGCTCCGGGTGGGCCGCGGGAACGAGCGGATATCCGTCGCTGTCGCGCAGCGACGCCAGTTTGGCCAGGCGGCGCGCGGCGGCGAGCTGGACCGTGCGCGGGGCCTTCGGGTCCACCGCAGAAGCCCGCAGCTCGGCGACCAGTGCGGCGGTCGACAGCGGCCGACGCGGACGCGAGGTGATGTCGGCGCGCTCGACCCCCTCGTCGCCCAACTCCTTCAGGAAGCGCGACGGCTGGTCGCCTTCCTCGTCGACCGACTTCACCGCGGTCACCACGAGCCGCTCGCGGGCGCGGGTGACGGCGACGTAGAACAACCGTCGCTCCTCCGCCAACAAGGCGCCCGGCGACAGCGGTTCGGCGAGCCCGTCGGCACCGATCCGGTCGGCCTCCAGCAGCGAGCCCCGGCGCCGCAGGTCGGGCCACAGGCCCTCCTGCACCCCGGCGACGACGACCAGGCGCCACTGAAGGCCTTTGGAGCGGTGCGCGGTCAACAGCCGCACGGATTCGCCGCGCACGGCCTTGTCGTCGAGCCGGTCACCCGGGATCTGCTGGGCTGTCAGCTCCTCCAGGAAGTTCAACGCGCCCCGGTGCCCGGCTCGTTCCTCGGCCCGCGCGGCGACCTCGAACAACGCCACGACGGCATCGAGATCGCGGTCCGCGTTGCGCCCGGTGGGGCCGCCGCGCAAAACCGCCCGCTCCAGGCGGGCCGGCCACGGGGTGCCGTGCCACAGCTCCCACAGCGCGGCCTCCGTCGTGCCGTTCGCCTCCAGCACCGCGCGCGCCTTGGCGATGAGCGTGCCCAACCGGTACGCGCCCGCCCCGATCTGCGCGTCGACGGCGACCAGTTGCTCAGGATGCGCGAGCGCGTCCCGGATGAGCTCGGCGGACGGCCGGGCCACCACCGGGTACGCCGCGGCCTCGGACGCGGCGGGCTCGTCGGCCGCGTCGTAGGCGGGCCGGCCCCCCGCGTCCTGGGGGTCGTCGGCCGCGTCGAGTTCGGCGAACGCCGCCAACTGCTCCGGTTCCCCGTCTGCGGCGTCGCCGCGGGCCCCGGCCGCCGCCCGGGCCTCCGCGATCGCCGCCGCCCGCTCCTCGGCCCGCAGCGCCCGCCCGAGGACACGCAGATCCGCCGAATCCATCCCGCACATCGGGGACATCAGCAGCATCCGCGCGGTGTCCTCGTCCAACGCCGACGGATCGGCCGCGACCCGCAGCGCGGTCAGCAGCGGGGTGACCGCCTGCTCGGCGGCCAGCGGCAGTTCGTCGCCCGCGATCTCCAGCGGCACACCCGCCACCGTCAGCGCGCGGCGGATCGACGCGATCGACCGTGCGCCGGAGCGTACGAGAACCGCCATCTCGCCCCACGGCACGCCGTCCTCCAAATGCGCGCGGCGCAGGATGTCGGCGATGTTGTCGAGCTCCGCCCCCGGCGTCGGGTAGGTGAACACCTGGACGCGGCTGGGGTCGTCGTCGCCGGTGCGGTCGGGGATCAGCCTGCGGTGCGCCTCGGCGTCGGCGGCGGTCAGTCGCGACAGCGGCATGCGCCTGGTGATCTCGCGGGAGGCCCGCAGCAGGCCCTCGCCCGCGCGCCGCGAGGTCTGCAGGACCACCGTGGGCGCGGGGTTGCCGCGCCGGTCCGGGAACTGGTGCCGGAAGTCCAGGATCCCGTTGACGTCCGCACCGCGGAACGCGTAGATCGACTGGTCCGGGTCACCGACCACGACCAGGTCGCGGCCGTCGCCCGCGAGCGCCCGCAGCAGCCGCACCTGCGCCGCGTCGGTGTCCTGGTACTCGTCCACGAACACCACGCGGTAGCGGCGACGAAGCTCGTCCGACACCTCCGGCCGCTCGGCGAGTATCACCGCACGGTGCACCAACTCCGCGTAGTCGACCACGCCTTGCGCGTCCAACACGTCGAGATACTCGGCGAGGAAGTCGGCCGCGGCCCGCCAGTCGCGCCGACCGATGCCCTCCGCGAACCGGGCCAGCGCGTCGGGGTCGAGACCGAGCTCACGCGTCCGGGCCGCGACCGCGCGCACCTCGTCGGCGAAGCCGCGCGTACCAAGGGCCGCGCGCAACTCGTCCGGCCAGCGCACCGTCCCGTCCTCAGCCTCGCCCGCGAGCAGTTCGCGCACGAACACGTCCTGCTCCGGCCCCGACAGCAGCCGCAGCGGGTACGTGAACAGCTCCGGCGGCTGGTGCCGCCGCACGAGGGCATAGCAAAACGAGTGGAACGTCGTCGCGTTCGGCAGCGCACCGCCACGCGCCGCGCCTGCACCGCCGCGCAGCCGCGTCGCGATACGGTCGCGCAACTCCCCCGCCGCCTTGCGGCTGAAGGTGAGGACCAAGATCTCCTCGGGGAGCGTCCCCCGGGCGACCCGGTCGGCGACAGCCTCCACCAAGGTGGTTGTCTTTCCCGTGCCGGGACCCGCGAGCACCAGCAGCGGGCCGCCCGGGTGCGCGACGACGGCACGCTGGCGCGCGTCGAGCGTCAGCTCCGGCAGCGGGCTGATGTCGGAACGCCGCAAGCGGTAGGCGGATGTCGCGGTCGTCATGGCACAGGGCCTTACGGGGAAGCCGAGGGTTCGGGGCAGACGGGGAACAAGTGCGGAGGCGGTGGCCGCCGAAAACACGACAGCGGGGACGCCGAGAAGCGGGGAATGGTGGAGAGGCTCATCGAGGCGGCACGACACACGGGCGACCAGGCCTGCGACCGTGCCAAACAGGGATCCTTCCGGGCGCTCGGGCTACGCAGGGGGCCGCGCCCCAATCGGCAGGGCGCGGCCGTGCCCCATCAGATCACACCGGACCCTCGCGCCACGGCGCCCTCAGCCGCTCCCCGCCCCTCCCGCAGACCCGTCGGCCTCCGCGCTGCCGTCCCAGCGGGCCCTCGCCATGTCGACGCGGGTGCCGCCCGCGCGCATCGGGACGCCTTCGGCACGCAGGCGCCGCAGGCCCTCCTCGGCCAGGCCCGGCGCGTGGGTTCCGTCCGAGCGCAGCACGCGCCACCACGGCACGCCGCCTCCGTACCGGGACATGACGCGGCCTACCTGCCGCGGGCCGAGCGTGACGCGATCCGACCCGGCGTCCCCGGCGCCCCCGTCGGCCTCGGACTCCGGGGGCCCTTCGCTCGCGGGCGCCTCGCCGGCGAACCAGGCGGCGACGTCCCCGTACGCCATCACCCGCCCCGGGGGAATGCGCGCGACGAGATCGAGGACGCGTTCGGCGATCGGCGTGGGCAGACTCACGCCCCGAATCGTGCCAGACCGGTCCCCCGGCCAGCCTTCCCCCGGACTCCGTGCCACCATCGAGGCGGCGGTGACCGGTGATTCGAGAGCACGAGGACGCTTCCCCAACGGGCGCTCCCCACGTCGGGCGCGCCCTCGTCGTCGAGCCCTCACAACCCGCGCGCGTGCACCGGTCGAGCGACCTGCTGCGCGTGCTGATCGGCGTGCTGGCCCTCGCTGTCGTGTTCTTCCTCGCGAGCATCGCCCGCGAGACCACGTCGGGCCTGGAGTCGGACATCGTGCGCGGGGCGCAGAACAGCCTGCCGCGCCTGCTGCTCAACGTGTCCGGCGGTGTCTTCGCCGTCGCGGTCCTCGTCAT
The DNA here is from genome assembly GCF_051388935.1 of Yinghuangia sp. YIM S10712. NCBI lineage: Bacteria > Bacillati > Actinomycetota > Actinomycetes > Kitasatosporales > Streptomycetaceae > Yinghuangia > Yinghuangia sp. YIM S10712. The sequence continues at coordinate 1,033,431 of NZ_JBPKBI010000001.1, read as the reverse complement.
GCCCGTGGCGTACGGCGTCGACCGCCTGCTGCGCCGCGACGGCCTGCGCGTCGCCGACGGCGTCCTGGCCGCGGCCCTCACCTACGCCGCTTCGCTCGGCCTGGGCTGGTGGGTCACCGGCCCAGGCCCCGACGCCCTGGAGGCGGCGCTCACCCGGCCGCTGCCCGGCGGCGGGCTGACCGACCCGGTCCACGGCTACCTCGCGCCGATCGTCGCCTACATCACCGCCGTCGGACTCACGCGCCGCCCGGTCTGGCAGGCGTCGGTGTGGACGCTGCTCGCCCTCAACGCCGCGACCGTCCTGGTCGGCGGCTACACCACGCCGCTCGCGCTGCTGACGAGCCTGCTGCTCGGCCGCACGATCGCGTACGCCACGATGTACACCGTCGGCGTGCCCAACCGCCGCCCGCCCGCCGACGCGGTCGTGGCCGCACTGCGCCGCTTCGGGCTGGTCGCCGCCTCGGCCGTGCGCACCGACGACGGCCCCGAGGAAAGCCGCCGCTATGCCGTGCGGCTGACCGACGACCAACTCCTCGACGTGACCGTCCTCGACCGCGACCAGCAGACCTCGGGCGCGGTCTACCGCTTCTACCGCCGCGTCCGGCTGCGCGTGATCACCGCCCGCCGCACCTTCCTGTCGCTGCGCCGCGCACTCGAACAGGAGTCGCTGATGGCCTACGCGGCGGCGGACGCGGGCGTACGCACACCGCGCCTGGTCGCCACGACCGAAGTCGGCTCGGACGCCGCGCTGCTGGCGTACGCGCACATCCCCGGACGCGGGCTCGACGGGCTCGCCGACGAAGAGTTCACCGACGACCTGCTGGTCGAGATCTGGCGGCAGATCGCCTTGATGCAGGCACACCGCCTGACCCACCGGCGGCTGGGCACCAACAGCTTCCTCATCGACGAACACGGCGACCCGTGGCTGATCGACCTGCGGGCCGGCGAGATCGCGTCCGGCGACCTGTCGCTGCGCATCGACACAGCGCAGATGCTGACCTCGGTCGCGCTGCGCGTGGGCGAGGAGCGCGCGGTCCGCACCGCCACCGAGGGCCTGGGCGTCGACGCGGTCGCGGCGTGCCTGCCGCTGCTCCAGAAGGTCGCGCTGAACCGCTCGACGCGCGCCGCGCTGCGCAAGAACGAGAACCTGCTCTCCCGCATCCGCGAACAGATCCTGGAGCTGCGGCCCCGCGCCGAGGCCGAGCCGGTGCGGCTGGAACGCATCCGGCCGCGGACGCTGGTCACCGTCGTCGCGTCGGCGTTCGCGGGCTACTTCCTGCTGTCCCAGCTCACCGACGCGAACCTCGGCGACATCTTCGAACGGGCCAACTGGGGCTGGGCCGCGATCGGGCTCCTCGCGGCGTCGCTCAGCTATGTCGCGGCGGCCTTCATGCTGCTCGGGTTCGTCCCCGAGCGGCTGTCCGTGTGGCGGACGACGGTCGTCCAATTGGCGGGATCGTTCGTGAAGCTCGTGATGCCGGCGGCGGTGAGCGGCGTCGCACTCAACGCCCGCTACCTTCAGAAGGCGGGTGTGCCCCCGGCACTCGCCGCGGCGAGCATCGGCGTCTCGCAACTGGGCGGCCTGGTCTTCCACATCGGGCTGCTGGTCTTCTTCGGCTACATCGCGGGCACCGAGCAGACGCCGTCGTTCGCCCCGTCGGGCGCGGTCATCGCGGGGCTGCTGGCGCTCGCGATGATCTGCCTGCTGGTGATGGCGGTGGGCCCGCTGCGGCGGTTCATCGTCCGGCGCCTGGGACCGCTGTTCTCCGGCATCGTGCCGCGCCTGCTCGACGTCCTCCAGACACCGGCGAAGCTCGCCGCGGGCCTGGGCGGCACGATCATGCTCACGGTGTCGTTCATCCTGTGCCTGGACGCGTGCGTGCGCTCCTTCGGCGGCTCGGCGAGCTTCGCGGCGATCGCCGTCGTCTTCCTCGCCGGCAACGCGATCGGTTCGGCGGCTCCCGTGCCGGGCGGGATCGGGGCGATCGAGGCGGCGCTGATCGCGGGTCTGACGACCACGGGGAAGCTGCCGATCGAAACGGCCACGGCCGCGGTGCTGCTGTTCCGGTTCCTGACCTTCTGGCTGCCGGTGCTGCCGGGCTGGCTGGCGTTCACCTACCTCCAGCGCAAGCAGGCGATCTGACCTCTCGCCCGGAACGCGTGAAGGCCGGCGCCCCCACAGCGGGGCGCCGGCCTTCACGCGTGTCCGGCCCGGACGGCGTTCGCCGACCGGGCTCGGGAGACGGTCGGGCGGACAGTCTCAGTAAACGGGCTTGTGCGGCTCGATCTGGTTGACCCAGCCGATCACGCCGCCGCCGACGTGCACCGCGTCCTGGAAGCCCGCGGCCTTCAGCACGGCCAGCACCTCGGCGGAGCGCACCCCGGTCTTGCAGTGCAGCACGATGCGCTTGTCCTGCGGCAGGCCTTCGAGGGCGTTGCCCATCAGGAACTCGTTCTTCGGGACGAGCACCGCGCCCGGGATCGAGACGATCTCGTACTCGTTGGGCTCGCGGACGTCGATGACGTGGATCTCCTCGTCCGCGTCCATCCACTCCTTGAGCTGCCGCGGCGTGATGGTCGAGCCGAGCGCGGCCTCCTGGGCCTCCTCGGAGACCACGCCGCAGAACGCCTCGTAGTCGATCAGCTCGGTGACCGTCGGGTTCTTGCCGCACACCGCGCACTCGGGGTCCTTGCGGACCTTGACCTGGCGGTACGTCATCTCCAGGGCGTCGTAGATCATCAGCCGGCCGAGCAGCGGGTCGCCCATGCCGGTGAGCATCTTGATGGCCTCGTTGACCTGGATCGACCCGATCGACGCGCACAGCACACCGAGCACGCCGCCCTCGGCGCACGACGGGACCATGCCGGGCGGCGGGGGCTCCGGGTACAGGCAGCGGTAGCACGGCCCGTGCTCGGCCCAGAAGACCGACGCCTGGCCGTCGAAGCGGTAGATCGAACCCCACACGTACGGCTTGCCGAGCAGCACACACGCGTCGTTGACCAGGTAGCGCGTGGCGAAGTTGTCGGTGCCGTCCACGATCAGGTCGTACTGCGCGAAGATCTCCATGACGTTCGACGCGTCGAGGCGCTCCTCGTGCAGCACCACGTCGACGTACGGGTTGGCTTCCAGGACGCTCTCGCGGGCCGACTGCGCCTTCGACTTGCCGATGTCCGACTGGCCGTGGATGATCTGGCGCTGGAGATTCGACTCGTCGACGGTGTCGAACTCGATGATGCCGAGCGTGCCGACGCCGGCCGCGGCGAGGTAGAGCAGCGCCGGCGAACCGAGACCGCCGGCGCCCACACACAGGACCTTGGCGTTCTTCAGGCGCTTCTGCCCGCTCATCCCGAAGTCGGGGATGATCAGGTGGCGCGAATACCGGCGGACCTCGTCGACGGTGAGCTCGGCGGCGGGCTCGACCAAGGGTGGTAGCGACACGGGATCTCCGATGGTCAGACCTAGTTCTGCGTTGTTTTCGCCCTCAACAGTGCCACGGCGTGTCCGATTCCCGGGCGCCGGGTCCGGTGCGTGAGACATGCGTCCCACCGCGGCACGCGAGTGCCGCGGCAGGGCTCCTCGCCAGGCAGCGAACCGGGGCCGAGCGGTCGGTCAGGCCGGGTAGGGCCAGGCGTTCGGCTTGCAGATGAGCCCGTTGTCGGCTTCGAGGCTCTTGGTCTGCTGCATCATCACCGGCGCGAGTTCGCCCGGCAGGCACGCCTCGGTCTCGTGGTTGCGGCCGAGGCGGTGGCCGACCTCGTGGTTGATGAGCATCTGGCGGTAGGCGAGCATCTCGTCGCCGAAGGTGGGCGAACCCTCCGCCCAGCGCCACGCGTTGATGACGACGTACGGGGTGCCGGCGGCGTCGCACGACACGTTGTCCTGGGAGGTGTCCAGACCCACGACGCCGCACAGCCGGTGCGTCGTGCCGGGGCTGGCCAGCCGGACGACGAAGTCGGCGCTGCCGTCGGTGCGCACGAAGGACCGGCCGTCGTGCGCCCACGAACGCGGGTCGTTCAGCGTCTGCTGCACGGCTTCGGCGAACAAATTGCCGTCGAGCGCGAGGCCCTGCTCGATCTCGATCCGGTAGGTCTTCTTCGTCGTCCCGGACTTGGCCGGGCTGTCCGACTGGCCCGGCAGCACGTCGAACTTGCCGGACAGCGACAGCAGCGGGTCCAGCGAGAACCGGACCTTCATGCGGTCCGTCGTGGTCTGCGGCGCCGACGGCGTGGGGATCGGGATCGTGCTCGGCCCCGGCGCGCCCGACGCGGCGGGCGTGCCCGCCTGCACCTGGCCGCGCTCGGAGTCCCGCGACGCGGCGTCCTCGGTGTCGCGGTCCTGGGTGCCGTCGGGAGCGGTGTCGCCGCTGGCCTGGGCCTGGGAGTGGCCGTCCGGCATCTGGACGACGACCACGCCGGCCAGCACGGCGCCGGTCACCACGGCCCCGCCCGCGGCGGCGAGCCGGCGCGGCTTGCGGGAGGTCGTGCGCGAGGCCCGGCGCGAGGCGGCGCGCCCGCCCGCGGACCGGTCGGCGGGGGCCGGGCGGGGAACATATCCGGGGGGCGCGGCGCCGGATTCGGCGTCGTCCTCGATGTCGTCGGCAAGCACATCGGACCGGGCGTCGGCGCGGCCGCGCTGCGGAACCGCCATCGGCTCGTCGACGGGCTCGATGTGGACGGCGTCGTGCCATGCCGCGGGCTCGGGGGCGAAAACGGGTTCTTCGTATTCCGGCGCGAACGAGTGCTGCGGCAGCGGTTGTGCGTACGTATCCGTGTAGGCCTCGGGGGCGTACGCGAAGGCATGCTGGGGCTGCGGCTCGAACTGCCCGCCTAGCCGGGGCTGTCCCGCGGTGCCGAAGCCCGGGTCGGCGGGGGCCTCCCACGCTGTGGACTCGTCCCAGTACGGCTGCTGCGGAGTCTGCGGGTTCTCCGGGGCGTAGTCGTAGGCGACCTGCTCCACACCGCCGGTGTCGTGGAGGACCGGCTCCTGGTAGCCGGGCTCCGGATACACCGCGTCCTGGTACGGCCGGTGATGCCCGCCGGGGTGACTCGGCGCGGCGTAGTCGTGCGCGTACGCGGCCTCACCCGCGTAGCCGTGCCCGGCCGTCGCGTATTCGCCTGACCCGCCGACCGTCTCGTAGTACGGCGCCGGGGCGGGGGTGTCGTATCCCCCGAGGCCGTGGTCCGGATAACCCGGATACGTGTCCTGCGGGGTGCCGCCGTAGGCGTCCGCGTACATGCCCGTCTGCGTGTCCGAGTAGGTGTCCGAATATGTATCCGAAGTACCGGAGTGTCGGCCCATGTGCGCGGTCACCCCGCCTGGGCCGGGGACATGGGCGTCTTGCTCTGTTGCGCGGTCTCGGCGAGAAGGTCGCGGACCGCGCGGGCGACGACGCGCGGGTGCTCCATCATCGCGACGTGCCCGGAGTCGGGCACCATCACCAGCCTCGGGTCCGGGAAGGTCGCCGCGGCCCGGCGCGCGACGCGCGAGTCGACCAGCTTGTCGCGGCGTCCGTAGATCAGCAGCGTGGGTGCCTGCACCAGAGCAGCCTGCTTCCACAGCGACCGGGGGCCGCGTTCGAGGTAGGAGGAGACGACGCCGCGCGCCGAGCGGGTGAAGGCGTCGACCATGTACGGCAGCCCGAGGCGCCGCTGGTATTCGGCCACGAAATCTGTGAATTCGTGCTCGGGCAGCAACTGCGGCTGCCCGAAACACAGCCCGACCGACACACGCGTGCGTTGCTCGGCGGTCATGTTCCGGGTGAACCGCCCAAGTGCGGCGGCCGCCCCCGGGACCGCCATCAGCGCCGTGGGCAACGCGGTGGCCTGCGGCTTGAGGTCGGGCAGCGCGGGCGAGACGAGGGTGAGCGTACGCACGAGGTCCGGCCGGCGGGCGGCGACGCGGGTGGCGACCGCCCCGCCCATCGAATTGCCCATCAGGTGCACGGGCCCGCGGCCGAGGCTCAGGATCAGCCCTTCGACCACCCGGCAGTGCGACGAAATCGAGTAGTCGCCGTCGTGCGGGGGTGGCGAGAAGCCGAATCCCGGAAGATCGACCATGTCGGCGGCGACGACATCGCGCAGGTCGTGCGCGAGGTGGCTCCAGTTGAGCGACGAGCCGCCGAGGCCGTGGACGAGGACGGCGGGCGGCAGGTCCGGGTCGTGCGCGGGATGCCGCCGAACGGCCACCGTCGTCTCGCCGGCGCTCGCCGCCGTACGCACAGGCCAGGCCGCCGGAGCGCCGGAAACCCCCTGAGTCGTCGTCACGGTCGCCAATATTACGAGACGGTCACCGGGACGGAAGGCCCACGGCACGTGATCGGGACACACGGAGCGGCGATTTGGCGCTCGAATGGGCATTTTTGGACCCACGGCCAACCATGTGGATGGCAACGGTTCGGTATCGATGATCCGCACGGGGCAACACGGCCGACCGGGGTAGTAGTCCGAAAGAGACCTATTCGGCACCGCGCGCGAGTTTTCGGCCCCCCGGCGACACCATGGGAAAGGTCGGAAGCAGCAGAAGAAGGAGTGACATGCCAGACAAGACGAACGCACCCGGCCACCGCGGCACCGCGAAAAGCGATATCGCGGGCCCGCGCACCGAGGACCCGGCGACGCACGAGGACCCCGGGGAGGTCCCCGCTCCCGACGACCTCGACCTCGAAGCGCCGGAGGCGGACGTCGCCGAGCAGCGCGCGACGATTGTGGAGGACGAGGACGCACTCGTCTGGGCCCCGGTGCCCGACGGTGTCGATCCGGCCGACCGCACCGACCAGCAGCGCGTCGTCACTCCCGACGAGGACGAATACCGCTGATCCCACGCGTGGTTCGAACGCCACCCTGACAAAACGTCAGATGTGCGGGCCGTCGGGGCCTTGCACGGCAAGCACCGTTTCCAGAACCCTGTTCGTTGCGCCACGAAACCTACGACGAAGGATTACCCAAAAGTAGGATGACGAGGCGGAAACGCCTGACGGCGCCCCGACGTCTCGGGGATCGTCCCGGGATCAGGACACGTTCGACCACGCTTGACACGCTTGACACGTCTGAGGAGCGCCGTGACAGCCATCCAGGATGCGGAACCCCGCCCGCGAGGCACCCGCCTGCCCCGGCTGGCCCGCAGGAACCAACTGCTCGGCGCCGCCCAGGAAGTGTTCGTGGCGCAGGGCTACCACGCGGCGGCGATGGACGACATCGCCGAGCGCGCAGGGGTCAGCAAACCCGTCCTCTACCAGCACTTTCCCGGCAAGCTGGAGCTCTACCTCGCCCTGCTCGACCAGCACTGCGAGGCCCTGGTCGGCGCGGTGCGCAACGCGCTCGCGTCGACCCACGACAACAAGTTGCGTGTCGCGGCGACGGTCGACGCGTACTTCGCTTTCGTCGACGACCACGGCGGTGCCTTCCGCCTGGTGTTCGAGTCCGACCTGACGAACGAGGCTGCGGTCCGCGACCGCGTCGACCGGGTGGCCGAAACCTGCGCCGAAGCGGTCAGCGAGGTCATCGCCGAGGACACCGGCCTCGGCCAGGCCGAGGCGATGCTGCTGGCCATCGGCCTGACCGGCCAGGCCCAGGTGACCGCCCGCTACTGGATCTCCAAGGGCGTCCCGATCCCCCGCGACACCGCGTCGCGCCTGATCTCGACCCTCGGCTGGCGCGGGATCTCCCGCTTCCCGCGCAAGGACGAGGCGGCGCCGCAGACGGGTTGACCGGCGTGCGGGCGGAATGACGGGGATCAACGACGGGCTTCGCGGTCACGCCCTGTGGACAACGCGAGGTTGTGGACGGCTCGGCGCACGGGCCTCCACACCTCGCGTAAGCCCCCGGAGTGGGCGTGCGAACCCGGTCCGACAATCACACCGAGTGCCCGTGCCGCCCCCTCCGCTCCGTCTTCACGTTCGCGCTCGGCGTACCGGGTGCGGGGCTTCGCGGCCGTGCGACTCGATTAGCCTTCCCTGTGTACGGGCGCGCGCAGTTCGATGGCCGCTCCCACTCGTCTGAACCGGAGGGACAGCCGTGGAGGTCAAGATCGGCGTGCAGCACGCCGGACGGGAACTGGTGCTGGAAAGCACCGACACCGCCGAAGACGTCGAACGCGCGGTGGCCGACGCGCTCACCGGCACCGCCGGAGTGCTCTCGCTCCAGGACGAGAAGGGCCGCCGGGTCATCGTCCCCGCCGACCGTCTCGCCTACGTCGAGATCGGCGAGCCGAGCGTCCGCCGCGTCGGCTTCGGCGCCGTCTGACCGCAATATCGAGGGGCGGGCCGCACCACCAGGTGCGGCC
>NZ_JBPKBI010000001.1:1014524-1025036 GCF_051388935.1 Yinghuangia sp. YIM S10712 | reverse complement strand
ACCAGGTGCGGCCCGCCCCTCGATATTGCGGTCGCGTACAAAAGGCGCTCCACCCGCGCGGACTCGGGTCTGCCGTGTCCGGCCCGGCATCGCGCAGCCGCGGCGGCTGCGGATTCCTGCCCACCGAGCCCGTGGCCCCACCCGACTCACGTCATGAAGCGAGCCCCAGTGCCGCCATGCGCTTGGTGTGGGCCTCGGTGATGCGGGTGAACATGCGGCCGATCTCGGCGAGGTCGAAGCCGGGAACGGCGAGGCCGCCGACGAGGAGAGCGGAGAGGGCGTCGCGTTCGGCGGCGACGCGTTGGGCCTGGCTGAGCGCTTCGCCCATCAGGCGGCGGCCCCACAGGGCGAGGCGGCCGGCGACGCGGGGCTCGCGGTCGATGGCCGCGCGGACGGCGCCGACGACGAAGTCGGCATGGCCGGTGTCCGCGAGGACCTCTTCGACCAGTGCGCGGCTCGCCGGGTCGAGGTGCTTGGCCACCTCGCGGTAGAAGTCGGCTGCGATGCCATCGCCGACGTACGCCTTGACCAGGCCTTCCAGCCAGTCCGCCGGCGCGGTGTGGCGGTGGAAGTCGTCGAGCGGGGCCACGAAGGGCGCCATCGCCTCGGCCGGGTCGGCGCCGAGCGACGCGATGTGCGCGCGGAGGCGTTCGAAATGGTGGAACTCGGCGACGGCCATGGCGGCGAGTGCGGCCTTGTCGTCGACGGACGGGGCCATTTTGGCGTCCTCGGCGAGGCGTTCGAAGGCGGTGATCTCGCCGTACGCGAGAACGCCGAGCAGCTCGATGACGGCCGCCCGGCCCGCCTGATCCGCTGCCGCGCTGTCGGACTGCATTCCCTCGGTCATGAGACCAGAGGGTAACCAGCATCACCCCGCGTGGAGTACCTCGACGGGTACAGTGGTAGGGAACGCGGATGCCCGGTCGGAGGACGATCGGCTCCGACCGCCCCGCTCGGGCCCCCGCCCGAGGCCGAGGTCCCGTGTCGTGCCCCAGGTTGATTTGCGGACAAAACGGTCCAGCTCGATGGCCTGGTTGCGGCAACGCGGTCCTGACCCGCCTCGGAAGATGACGGCGGCCCTACACACACAGAAGAGGCTGGACCCCTGACGACTTTCAGAGAACTTGGTGTATTTCCCGAGACTGCCGAGGCCCTGGAGAGCCTCGGCATTGTCGAGGCGTTCCCCGTCCAGGAGATGACGCTCCCGGTCGCGCTCGCGGGCAGCGACGTGATCGGCCAGGCCAAGACCGGTACCGGCAAGACCCTCGGTTTCGGCATCCCCCTCCTCCAACGCGTCGTGACCGCCGTCGACGTCGAGTCCGGCCGCGCGACCGCCGTTCCGGGCACGAGCCCGCAGGCGCTTGTCGTCGTCCCCACCCGCGAGCTGTGCGTCCAGGTCACCAACGACCTCCTCGGCGCCGGCAAGATGCGCGCGGTGCGTGTGCTGTCGGTGTACGGCGGACGCGCGTACGAGCCGCAGGTCGACGCACTCCGCAAGGGCGTCGAGGTCGTCGTCGGCACGCCCGGCCGACTGCTCGACCTCGCCGGGCAGGGCCACCTGGACCTGTCGCAGGTGCGCATGCTGGTCCTCGACGAGGCCGACGAGATGCTCGACCTGGGCTTCCTCCCGGACGTCGAGAAGATCGTCGACCGGCTGCCGGCCCGCCGGCAGACAATGCTGTTCTCGGCCACCATGCCGGGCCAGATCATCACGCTGGCCCGCCGCTACATGAACCGCCCGACGCACATCCGTGCGTCCGCGCCCGACGACCAGGGCACCACGGTCGCGTCCGTCGCGCAGCACATCTACCGCGCCCACGCGATGGACAAGCCGGAGATGCTGGCCCGCATCCTCCAGGCGAAGGACCGCGGCCTGGTCATGGTGTTCTGCCGTACCAAGCGCACATGCGCGGACCTCGCCGAGGGCCTGACCGAACGCGGCTTCGCCGCGGCGGCGGTGCACGGCGACCTCGGCCAGGGCGCGCGCGAGCAGGCGCTGCGGGCGTTCCGCAACGGCAAGGTGGACGTGCTCGTGGCGACGGACGTCGCGGCGCGCGGCATCGACGTCGACGGCGTCACCCACGTCGTGAACTACCAGTGCCCCGAGGACGAGAAGACGTACCTGCACCGCATCGGCCGCACCGGCCGCGCGGGCGCGTCGGGTGTCGCGGTCACGCTGGTCGACTGGGAGGACATGCCGCGCTGGGGCCTGATCAACAAGGCGCTGGACCTGCCGTTCCCCGAGCCGCCCGAGACCTATTCGACGTCGTCGCACCTCTACAGCGAGTTGCAGATCCCCGAGTCGGCGACGGGCGTGCTGCCGCGCGCCGACCGCACGCGTGCGGGCCTCGGTGCCGAGGTGGTCGAGGACCTGGGTGAGACGGGCAAGGGCGGTCGCGGCCGGTCGGGCACCTCGCGTCCCGGTGGCCGGGGCCACGGCGGATCGCGTGCGCAGTCCTCGGAGGGCGAGTCCGGTACCGCCGAGCCGAGCCGCCGGCGCGCGCCGGGCAGCCGTCGCCGTCGTCGTCTGAACGAGAGCGTGGCGGCCGAGGCCGGTGCGCCCGGGGCGGTCGAGACCGGTGACGCGGCCGAGACTGTCGCCGAGGCCGCGGTCGTGGACGCGGGGGCGAAGGACGCCGCAGAGGTACGCGAGCCGAGGAAGCGGACGCGGACTCGGACGCGCTCGCGGAGCACCGCGCCGGACACGGTCGCCGAGAACGCGACCGAGGCGGCCGGGACTGCCGAGAAGGCCGACGCCGCGGTCGCCGACGAGGCGAACGACACGGTGGAGGGCGAGGCTTCGGCTCCTCGCCGTCGGCGCCGCCGCCGTCGTCCGGACGCGTCATCCGGCTCGGCCGCTGCAGAAGCCACCGACTGAGACGACGGAAAACGACCGGCGACAGCGCAGGCCGGGCCGGGCAACCGGCCGCGTGAACCGGTCGGCCGCGCGGCTGAGGCAGGGCCGACAGCGGACCTTGCGCGCGCGGATTGTTGCGCGCGGGTGCCACCGGAGACCGCCCGGCCGTCCGCTGCGGTATGGGCACCGGGCTGGGCGCCTGCGACGGCTTGCGGTCGCGCGGGGCTCGGGCCCGCCGTGCCCGCACGGCCCGGCGCAGCCGCCGCTCGACGCGGCGGCGTCGCGGTTCGGGTCGGCCGCTGTCGCAGAGACGCGAAGTCGCGCCGAGGCATCGAGGATGCAAGCGGCTTTGCGTCTCCACGCGAACGTGAGACAGCCGCTGTCCTACCCTCGGGTACGTGAGCACTCCGCCTTTCCTCGACCTGCCCGGCACCGTCCGGGCGCACCGGGTCACGACGAAGCGTGGCGTTTTCGCCTGCCTTGAGGGGCTGCCGCCGGACGGGCGCGAGGCGAGGGGCACGGCGCTGCTCGTGCCCGGTTTCACCGGCGGCAAGGAGGACTTCATCGCCCTCCTCGACCCGCTGGCCCGCCGCGGCTACCGCACGATCGCGCTCGACCAGCGCGGGCAGTACGAGACCCCCGGGCCGCTCGACGACCCGGCCGCCTACGAACGCCCCGAAATGGTCGCCGACCTCTGGGCGTTGCACGACGCCCTCGCCGCGGACGAGCGCCTGCATCTGGTCGGGCACTCGTTCGGCGGCTTGGTCGCGCGTTCCGCCGCACTCGACGACCACGCGCGGCTCGCGTCGCTGACCCTCCTGAGCACCGGACCCGCCGCGATCCGCGACGACGAGACCGCGCGGCTGCTCCTGCTGGAAGACGCCCTGGCCGGGCTGTCGCTGCATGAGGTCTGGGAGGCCATCCGGCAGGCGGATCGCGACGCCGGCGTGCTGCCGCATCCGGATCCGGCGGTCACGACCTACCTGCGAAACCGATGGCTGGCCAATTCACCGGCCGGGATCACCGCCGCCGCGCGGCAGTTGCGTACCGAACCGGATCTCACCGACTTGCTCGCCGCGCGCGTCGCGGCGGGGTTGCGCGTGCTGGTCATGTCCGGAACGCACGACTACGCGTGGCCGGTCGCGTGGCAGCGGGAGACCGCACGCCGGCTCGGCGTGCCGTATGTGGCCGTCGACGGGGCCGCGCACTCCCCGGGCGCGGAGCAGCCGGACGCGACCGCCAAGGGTCTCGCGGACTTCTGGGATGCCGCCTGACCGTGCGGTGTCACGGTTCGCCGTGCACGGTTCCGAACTCCTGGCTGAGCCGGTCCCAGAAACCGTTGCGCAGCGCGCGTCGCAGGTCTTCGTAGGGGCGCAGCGAGAACTGCAACTCGCCCTCGGCCTCGACCAGCAGGGCCTTGTCGACGTTCTCCGGAAGGCGGGGGCCGGGCATGAGGTCGGCCATGTCCTCGCGCCCGCGCGCGCTCAGCCAGCGTTCGGCGATCTTCCCGCCGAGCCGCCACACCTGGTCGAACGTCGGTGCCGGGCCGCCGCTCGGCACCGGGGCGGACGGGGTGACGAACGCGGACGCGATCGTGGTCGGTGCGGGCTGGAAGACGCACGGTGCGCAGAAGTCGCGGTGCAGTGTGCGGGTCACATCGGCCTCCCACACCAGCGGCTCGGCCTGGTTGAGGCCGTACGCGGGTTCGATGCCCCACAGGTGGACGCGGACGCCGTACGACTGGGCGGTCTCGACGGCGAGGACGAGGTCTTCGTCGCCGCTGACCACGACCGCGTCCTCGATCGCCCGGTTGCGGGCGAGTGATTCGAGGTCGCTGCGGATGAGCGAGTCGACGCCCTTCTGCTGGTTGTGCGCGTTGAGGTTGCCGAGCCTGACCTTGACGTCGGGGAGTTCGGCGACCTGCTTCTGCTCGAAGGTGGGGACGCGGTTGCGGGCTCCGTCGTACCAGTAAACGCGCAGGAGGCGGCCTTCGGGGAAGACCACGCGCGCCTCGTCGATCAGGGAGCTGATCAGGAATTCGGCGTCGATGCGGAACGACCGGCGTTCGGCGGTGCCGGTGACGAGCAGGCCGATCGCGGCGTAGACGTAGCCCACGTCGACGAAAAGTGCGTGCGTGCCGGCGTGCGGCGGTGCGGAGACCAGGCGCACGGGGACGACCGGGGGTGTCGTGGAGCCGTGCGCGGGGCCGGACAGCAGGGCGGTCCCTTCGGCGCGTCCGGCCCGGTCGCTCCGGTCGGTCTGGTCGGTCTGATCGATCCGGTCGGTCTCGGGCTTGGCGCCCGGCTCAGGTGTCGCCTCGTCGGTCACCGCGCGCTCCGGCGTCGGTCCAAGCTGGTCCATCAAGCCTCTTTCGGCGGCCTCACACGTACGGGTGAAGTCCGGAATGCCAGCGTTCGTCTGCGGACACCGCTTGTAGCATCGTACTCACTCAGGGCCGGGCTGGTCCTTCCCGACGGGGCCTCGCCACCGACGGGAGAAGCCCTCGGATCCTTCCGGGGGAGGAGTCACTGACTCGCATTGTCCACGTGCTGCGCCATGTGCGAATCGCGGTATGGAAATTCCCGGTCAGGGAATGGGCCGCCCGAGGTCGGTGTTGTATGCAGCGACTTCACCGCCGACGTTGCGCCTCCGTGTCCCGCCCAGAACTTCCGGGCGGGTACGGGGGCGCTGCCGGACGAGTCGCGTCGTTCACCGCGCGCGATGGGCGGGGGATTTATACGCTATGTCGTGTTCGGGGCCGCCCATGCCGGGCGGCCTCGGCATGCTCCGCATTCGAGGAGAAGAGGAGGCGCGTATGCGCTACCGAATCACTAACCTCACCAGCGCCGAAGACAGCAAGACCACCGACACCCACAACAAGCCGGCGGCCGTCGACATCGAAGCGGTCAACGAAGCCGTCGCCCGGGCCGCCGCGCGCGGCGAGAGCCTCTACATCCGGCCCGTCCGGCCGTCCGACATCTCGACCGTGGCCGAGGCCCCGGCCGAGCCGCAGATCATTTGATCTATACGCGCCGAGGGCGCCGCACCCACTCCGGGTGCGGCGCCCTCAGCGTTCCGGGGTGTACGCCGCCTGGCAGCGGTGCCTCGCGGCGCCGGCCCGCCCGGCGAGTGGCCTCGGATCGGCGCCTACGAACAGGCGGCGACCGAACAAGTCGACCGGCTCCGCGCCTGCTCTCCCGCGCCGAAGAGTTCGCCGCCACCCTGCGCGCCCGCCTCGAACCCACCGCCGAAGCCTCCAACGCACCGTGACGCTGCCAGGCGTTGCATGCGGGCCGAGAGGCCGGCGGTCGCCTGCCCGGCTCCCGCCGAGCACCGATCTGCTCGACCCGCCTGCTCAGTGCCCCCGCACCACCCACGCCTCGTAGTCGCCCGCCTCGTCGCCGATCGTCGTGGCGTCGCCGTGCCCGGTCAGGACGCGCGTCCCGGCGGGGAGCGTCAGCAGGCGCTCGCGGATCGAGTCGAGGATCACCGGGAACGACGAGAACGACCGCCCGGTCGCCCCCGGGCCGCCGCGGAAGAGCGTGTCGCCGGAGAAGAGCGTGTCGAGCTCCGGCGCGTACAGGCACACCGCGCCCGGCGCGTGCCCCGGCGTGTGGACGACCCGCAGCTCGGTCCCCGCCGCCCGGACCACCTGTCCGTCCGCAAGCTCGGCGTCCGGCGCCCGGTCGGGGTACACGGCGTCCCACAGCATGCGGTCCTGCGGGTGCAGGTGGATCGGCGCGTCGTAGCGATCGGCCAGTGCGGCGGCGGCGTTGATGTGGTCGTTGTGGCCGTGTGTGCACACGATCGCGGTCAGCCGGCGGTCGCCGATCGCGGCGGCGATGGCGTCGGCGTCGTGTGCGGCGTCGATGACGACGGCCTCGCTCGCGTCGCCGACGATCCACACGTTGTTGTCGACGTCGAAGTCCTGCCCGTCGAGCGAGAAGATCCCGGAGGTGACGACGTGTTCGACAGTCACAGGACCACCACCGAGCGCAGGACGTCGCCGTGGTGCATCTTGGTGAACGCCGCCTCCACCTCGTCCAGGGTGATGGTCTCCGACACGAAACCGTCCAGCGGCAGGCGGCCGCGCAGGTACAGGTCGACGAGCATCGGGAAGTCGCGGGTCGGCAGGCAGTCGCCGTACCACGAGGACTTGAGCGCGCCGCCGCGCCCGAAGACCTCGATCATCGGCAGCTCGATCTTGAGCTCGGGTGTCGGAACCCCGACCAGGACAAGGGTCCCGGCCAGGTCGCGGGCGTAAAAGGCCTGTTCGTACGTCTGCGGGCGCCCGACCGCCTCCACGACCAGGTCGGCGCCGTTGCCGTCGGTCAGTACCCTGATCGCCTCGACCGGGTCGGTTTCGCGGGAGTTGACCGTGTCCGTCGCACCGAAGCCCTTGGCCCACTCCAGCTTGCGGTCGTCGATGTCGACCGCGATGACCTTGCGCGCCCCGGCCAGATGGGCCGCCGCGATGGCCGCGTTGCCGACGCCGCCGCAGCCGATCACCGCGACGGTGTCACCGCGCTGCACATTGCCGGTGTTGGCCGCGGCACCGAATCCGGCCATCACGCCGCAACCGATGAGCCCGGCCGCCTCGGGGCGCGCGGCGGGGTCGACCTTGACGCACTGCCCGGCCGCGACCAGGGTCATCTCGGCGAACGCGCCGATGCCGAGCGCGGGGCTCAGCGGCGTACCGTCCTCCAACGTCATCGGCTGCTCGGCGTTGAGCGAGGCGAAGCAGTACCACGGGCGGCCGCGCAGACACGAGCGGCACTCACCGCACGGCGCCCGCCACGCGATGACGACGTAGTCGCCGGGCGCGAGGCCGGAGACTCCCGCGCCGACGGACTCCACGACACCCGCCGCCTCGTGGCCGAGGAGGAACGGGAATTCGTCGTTGATCCCGCCCTCTCGGTAGTGCAGATCCGTGTGGCAGACCCCGCAGGCCTGAACCTGCACCCGCGCCTCGCCAGGCCCCGGATCGGGGACGACGATCGTTTCGACGCTCACCGGCGCGCCCTTGCTCCGCGCGACGACGCCGCGAACCCGTCGGCTCATGTGCCGCTCACCTCCGCTTGTCCGGACCGACCCGCACTGTAACCGCGCAACCGGCCCGGGTCAGCGCGAACGGCGGGAGCCACCGAGACGTACGAGGCCGCTCTCACCGGCGTGGTCGCGCCCTGCGCGGTCCGTCGGCGGGTGGGAGCAGGCCTTGCGCGCTCGTGGAGGGACCGGTGTGCTCGCGCGGGGCGAAGACCGCGGGGCCGGTCGGGGCGTTCATCGTGATTCTGCTCGAAGTCGCGGGTCGGCGGCGGCGCGGGCTGCGCTTTCGGCCCCGGCTACTGTGGGTCGATCACCCGATCGACCCCTTGCGAGGTCCGCGTGCGCATCGACCTGCACACCCACAGCACCGCCTCGGACGGCACAGACCGCCCGGCCGAGCTTGTGCGCCTGGCGCGCGAGGCCGGGCTGGACGTCGTCGCGCTGACCGACCACGACACGACCGACGGGTGGCGCGAGGCGGCGGAGGCGCTGCCGGACGGGCTGACTCTGGTGCGGGGCGCCGAAATCAGCTGCATCGACGACGACGGCATCAGCCTGCACATGCTCGGATATCTGTTCGACCCCGACGAGCCGGAGTTCGCGCGGGCGCGTGAGCTGGTGCGCACCGACCGCGTGCGCCGGGCGCGCGCGATGGTCGAGCGCTGTATCGCGCTCGGCGCACCGATCAGGTGGGAGCGCGTCGTCGAGATCGCCGGCGGCGGTGCGGTCGGCCGCCCGCACGTGGCGACCGCGCTGGTCGAGGCGGGCGTCGTGGCCGATGTGTCCGGCGCGTTCACTCCGGAGTGGCTCAAGGACGGCGGGCGGGCCTTCGTCGACAAGTACGAAGTCTCGGCCGCGGAGGCGGTGCGCATGATCCAGGCCGCCGGCGGCGTGGCTGTGTTCGCGCACCCGGGCGCGAACAAACGCGGTCGCACGGTCTCCGACGCGACAATCGAGTCCCTTGCCGCCCAGGGCCTGGCCGGGATCGAGGTGGACCACCTCGACCACGACGACGACACGCGCGCCCACCTGCGCGATCTCGCGCGCGGGCTCGGTCTGCCGACCACCGGGTCGAGCGACTACCACGGCAGCCGCAAGACCGTCTCGCTCGGGCGGTACACCACCGACCCGGACGCGTATGAGGCGATCATGGACCGGGCCCGGGGCGTCGCGCCGCTCGCGCTGTGACGCCTCGCGTCCGCCCGGGCGCCGCATTCTGCGAGGCGAGATGGGCGGACTGCGGCGTGTCGCGGTGGCACGGGCGGGCGAGCCGTATCCGGCCGAGATGGTTCAGCCCGGGCGTCCGAAACCCGGTCGTCCGCTGTCCACGATCGCGGCTGATGGGGTGATCGTCTTGACTCGGGCGCCTCGGCAAGGGACCGTCGTGCGTATGAAGGGCGAGCCGAGCTGCCCACGCTGTGGTGCCCGGGTCCGGGCGCCGGGCCTGTTCTCCGCGACGTGGCAATGCGAGTTGCACGGATCCGTGCCACCGCTCCAGCCCGTGGTCCCGCCGAGCGTCGAGGCGCTGGACGTGGTCGTACGCCGTTCCCGCGTGCCCGTCTGGCTGCCCTGGCCGCTGCCGGCGGGGTGGCTTTTCACCGGGGTCGCGCATGCCGGAGACGACCGTTCGGGGCCGCGCGCGGTCGCAGTGGCGTGTACCGGTCCCGCGCCGCTGGGCGGGCCGGGCGAGCTGGTGCTGGTGGCCGAGGAGCTCGGGGTGGGCCTCGGCGCCCGCTACGCGGGGCTGCCGGGTCCCGATCCCGGCACGGCGATGGTCGAAAACGGCCTGGCCCCCGCGAAGGTGCTTGCCGCCGGGCGGCCGACCGCGCTGTGGTGCGTCCCCGGCGCGCCCTCCGACCGCGCGGTGTACGCCGGCGAGGCGATGGGCCTGTGGCTGTGGGCGATCCTGTGGCCGGGCCGGGCCGGGCATCTGGTCTACGACGACGTCGAGCTGAGCGACCTGCGCGAATCCAAGGTCGGACTCGACAATCTGCCGTGCGGGGCGCTGTCGCCGAAGCTCGCGGGCTGACGCCCGGCCGCACAGGCTGGGCACATACCGTAACGGCCCGCGATCTTGTGGCGACACGCGGACGCATAGGCCTCACGATCCGCCATACGGTGGATACGCTCGCGGATATGCGGTCTACTCCCTGTGTCGGCGCGATCGTCCTCGACGGCGAGGGGCGTCTCCTCCTCATCCGTCGCGGCACGCCTCCGGGCAAAGGCCTGTGGTCGCTGCCGGGGGGCCGCGTCGAGGCGGGTGAGTCCGACACGCAGGCGCTGATGCGCGAGCTCGCCGAGGAGACCGGGCTCGACATCACCGTGGGGCCGCTCGTCGGCAGTGTGCGGCGTCCGGCGCCCGACGGCGGTGTCTACGAGATCCGCGACTACGCGTGCATCGTCCACGGCGGCGTGCTGCGCGCCGGCGACGACGCGGAGGACGCGCGGTGGATCACCCCCGAGCTGCTGCCGGATCTGCCGCTGACGCACGGCCTGCTGGACGCGTTGCGGGAGTGGAACGTCCCCGGTGTCCGGTGACCTCCCGTCCCCCCGGTTGCTGGTGGTCGGCTCGGTCAACGCCGACCTGGTGGTGCGCGTGCCCCGGCACG
>NZ_JBPKBI010000001.1:1007700-1014445 GCF_051388935.1 Yinghuangia sp. YIM S10712 | reverse complement strand
CCCCCCCCCCCCCCCCGGCCCGGGGAAACGGTCCTCGGCTCAGACATGGCCGTGCACCCCGGCGGCAAGGGCGCGAACCAGGCCGTCGCGGCGGCTCGGCTCGGCGCGGACGTCGCCTTCGCGGGGCGGGTGGGGTCGGACGCGTACGGCTCGATGCTGCTTAGCGGGTTGCGCGCGAACGGCGTCGACACGTCGCTCGTGACGGTCGGTGACGGTCCGACCGGGATCGCGCTGATCACCGTCGACGAGCACGGCGAGAACACGATCACGGTCTCCCCGGGGGCCAACGGCCGCTTCCGTCCGGAGCACGTCGCGGCGCTGGTGCCGGTGTTGCGCCGCGTCCGTGTGGTGTCGGTGCAGTTGGAGATCCCCCACGAGACCGTCACCGAACTGCTGCGCCGGTGCCGCGATGCGGGCACGCGCGTGGTCGTGAACGCGTCGCCGGGTCCGTGGCGCGCGCCGGAAGACGTGCTGGAGCTGTGCGATCCGCTGGTGGTCAACGAACACGAGGCGGGAGACGTCGCGGCGTCCGGCGCCGCGGCCGAGCCGGACACCGGGCGCGTGGCCGCCGCGTCGCACGCTCCCGTGGAACGCGCCCGGCGCGCACTCGCCGGCCTGCGCGCGGCAGGTGCCCGGCCGCGCTCGCTGGTGGTGACGTTCGGCGCGGCCGGCGCCGTGTGCGTCACCGGCGACGGACGGACGCTCCACGTGCCCGCACCGGCCGTACACGCCGTCGACACCACGGGCGCGGGCGACGCGTTCACCGGAGCGCTCGGCAGGTGCCTGGCCCGCGGCGACTCCCTTGCGGACGCGGTGCGGTTCGCGGTGCGCGTCGGCGCGGCGGCCGTCACGGCCGAGGGCGCCCAGACGTCGTTCCCGACTCCGGGCGACTTGCCCGGCCGCGGGTAGCCCGGCCCGGTCGCCCTCACGGGGCCGGCAACGGCCGACGGCCCCGGGGCGACGCGCGGATGCGGTCGGCCGGAGCCGTCGGTGGGGTTCTCCCGCGACGTGTTCGCGCGGCTCAGTCCTCGCGCAACTCCGGACGGCCGGGCTGCTCGCCGCCGCGTGCTTCGCCGTACGAGGTCTTCGGCACCATCACCTTGCGCTTGAAGACGCACACCAGCGTGCCGTCCTGCTTGTAGCCCTTGGTCTCGACATGGACGACGCCGCGGTCGTTCTTGGACTTCGACTCCCACTTGTCGAGCACGACCGTCTCGCCGTAGATGGTGTCGCCGTGGAAGGTCGGCGCGACGTGGCGCAGGGACTCGATCTCCAGGTTGGCGATGGCCTTGCCCGAGACGTCCGGCACGGACATGCCGAGCAGCAGCGAGTAGATGTAGTTGCCGACCACGACGTTCTTGCCGAAGTCGGTCGTCTTCTCGGCGTAGTTGACGTCCATGTGGAGCGGGTGGTGGTTCATCGTGAGCAGACAGAACAGGTGGTCGTCGTACTCGGTGACCGTCTTGCCTGGCCAGTGCTTGTAGATCGCACCGACCTCGAACTCCTCGTAGTAGCGGCCGAACTGCATCGTGGTCCCCTCTGAGCTGCGGAAACGTCGTCTCGGCTTTTCTCGGCTCTGCTGACGGGCCCGGCACCGCACCGGCACCGGCTCCCACCCTCAGCCGCCGGGCACGCCGCACCCCGTCGGGTACCTGCCGCGGACGGTCAGATGCGGGGGCGATGGCGTACCCATACACGTCGGCCGCGACCGAAAACGATCAACACCCGACCCGGCATGAGACCTCGATGATAGGAACCCCGCCGGTTCGCGCCGACGACGCATACCGGGCAAGTGAGGACGAGGGCTTCAGCGCCCGGCGGATCCGCGCCGCCGGGACGCGGGAGGGAGCAGGTCGCGGGCCCGCGTGCGCAGGGCGGCGAAGAGCGCCGGGTGCCCGGCGGGGTCGACGGTCGCGATCAACTCCGCCACCGCGACGACTTCGGCGATGCGACCCAACTCTGTTTCCAGCACCGGGAATTCGCTGCGGACTCGCGCTGCCGTCCCGGGGCTCGCCAGCGACCAGGCGTACAGCTTCGCCGCGTCGTAGCCGACGGGGGCATGGCCCCAGCGGTCCCAGCCGATGACGTGTGGCCCGTGCGCGGTCACGTGCGCCCAGTGCAGGTCGGCGTGCGACGGGACGGTCCGCTCGATGCGCGGGGCCGGCACACCGAGGAGCCGCGGGACCGTCGCGTCGATCCGCGTCTGGTCCACGGCGACGCGGTCGGTGTCGGCGCGGCCGACGGTCTCCAGCGTGCGCCGCAGCGTGGCCCACCAACGGTCACCGGGGTCCGGACCAAGGGACGCCTCCGGTGTGGACGAGCACATCGGCTCGTCGAGGCAGGCGGCCAGTTCGGCGCGGTACGCCGTACCGCCGTCCGCCCAGTCGTACAGGTTGAGCAGCGGCGGCCGCACCCCGGCCAGGTCACCGAAGGCCTTCTCGGCGGCCGCGTTGCCGTCCCAACTCCCCCCGCGCGCACGCGCGACCGGGGCCGACCGCACCGCCAGCCACGCGGCGCCGCGCTCGTAGCGCACGCGGCGACCCGCGGCGCGTCCGGACCGGCCCCACACCGTCGGGCCGTCGGCGACCACGCCGAGGGCTTCACCGGCCTGGTCGAGGGCGTCGATCATGCGCACGGCGTCCACGGGGTCGGACGGCGGCGCGTGCATGGGTCTCCCTAGGCTGGTCGGGGCACGTTCTCTCGGGATGTTTCCCCCGTCGGCGGCGAGAAGCACCGGACACCCCCAATGGGCCGGTGACGGGAGTAACCGTTTGGCGTGTGCTGTTCGGATCAATTGCGAAGTGACCGAAGCCGACCGGGTCGAGCAGGCCGTCCCCGGGACCGCCAGGAAAGTCAGGAGCCCCATGTACCAGCGCATCCTCGTCGCCGTCGACGCCACCCCCGAGTCCGCCGGCGTCCTCGCCCACACCGCCGAGCTCGCCGTGTCGCTGGGCGCCGCGGTGCGCGTCCTGCACATCCAGACGATCGACGTGGTCGGCGGCGGGACCCTCGGCAACGTGGTCGAGGCGGAACCCGACGAGGCCGCCAAGAAGCTCGTGACCGACGCCGTCGAGACACTCCGCGCGGCGGGAGTGGAGAACGTCGAGGGCTGGGCCGGCGAGACGCTGCGCAGCGACGTCGCCGACACGGTGGTCAAGCACGCGAAGGACTACGGCGCCGACATGCTGGTCCTCGGCGCCCGCCGCCACCACGGCCTGTCCGGCGTGTTCTTCGGCAGCGTCAGCAACGCCGTGTCGCACCACGCGCCGTGCCCGATTCTGCTGGTGCCCTGAGGCTTCGGAACGGGATGGGGGCCTGCCTGGCCACGGGCAGGTCAGGTGAGGGGAACCGCCTTGCGGCCCGGGTCGCGAAGGTCGGTGCCGTGTTCGAGCCAGCGTTCCTGGAGCGCTTCGGCGCCGTGCACCCGCTTCCAGGCGGTCTCCGCCGCCGTCATCGGCAGCAGCGGCAAAAACCGTACGGGCTCCGCCGGTTCGGGGAGGCCGAGATCCGGGAGCAGGCCGCCGGGTTCGGCGACCAGGACCGCGCTGAACGCCGCGCCCTCCCACAGCGGCCCGCCGACGTCGAGGGACGCGCCTGACGCCACCACGACGCCTTCCACCTGCGGCGACGCGGCCAGCACCGCGAGGGGCCGCAGGACGGTGTCATGGGCGCCGCGGACCGAGAGCACCAGCTCGGCGCGCGGTCCCCGGACCGGGTCGGCGAGGGCGGCGGCGGGGTCGGTCATCGGGGACCGCGACATGCCCAGCGTCACGTAGCGCACGACACCGCCCTCGTCGGGACCGAAGCGCAAAACCTCGATGCGGTCGGTGCCGACGAACGTGACACCGGCGCGCCCGGACGGCTCGCCGAACGCCGCGACGACGTGGGCTTCGACCAGGGGAATCGGGTCGATCGGTTCGGGGGGCGGCGTCAAGTCGAGCATGGGCGGCATCGTACGCGTTCGCCGCGACGTCACCTCGCGGCAACTTGCCGCCTGCTACCCTGATTTGCTGGCCCGCTCGGAATTCCGGTGCGGCGCCGTCGTGCGGAACTGGCTTCCCCTGGCGGGGACCGGCCCAGGGAGGTGGTTGTCGTGCATACCGGCTCATCGTGCAGTACCGGCGGTTCCCCCGACCTCCCTCGATACCCCGTCCGCGTCCGCGCCCTCTGAGCCGCGGCACGGCTGATCCCGCGCCACCTGTCGTCGATCGCCGACGAGCGTTGGCTCTGGTGACGTACGCGAGCCGTGCCCGTTTTCCCATCAGGCCTTCGGACCGGCTCTTCTTCCCTTGCCGCAAGCCCGCCCCGGGCATGCCACGCCTTGCGCGCCGCAGCGCGAGGACGCCGCGTGCCTTGACGCGCCCTCCTGTGAAGGAGCCCGCCATGTCGATGATCCGCGATCTGCGTGCCGCCGTCCGTCCCGCCGTGATCCGGCGCAGGCCGACGCTTGCCGCCGTACCCGATCCGGTCACGGGCGACTGCGTCGTGGACTGCGCGGTGTACCGCAACGGCGCCCGGCAGCAGGGCTGCACGGCGCCCGAGGCGGCGATCGAGGACGTCCACGCGCGCGGCGACGGCTTCGTGTGGATCGGTCTGCACGAGCCGACGTCCGCCGAACTCGCAGGAATCGCCGAGCGGTTCGGTCTGCACCCGCTCGCGGTCGAGGACGCGGTGAAAGCCCATCAGCGTCCCAAGCTGGAGCGCTACGACGACACGCTCTTCGCGGTGTTCAAGACCGTCCGGTACGTCGAGCACGAACACCTCACCGCGACCAGCGAGGTCGTCGAGACCGGCGAGATCATGGTGTTCCTCGGCCGCGACTTCGTCGTCACCGTCCGCCATGGCCGGCACGGCGGGCTGGGGGAACTGCGGCACCGGCTGGAGGCGGCACCCGATCTGCTGGCCGCCGGCCCGTCGTCGGTCCTGCACGCGGTCGCCGACCGCGTGGTGGACGCGTACCTGGACGTGACGCAGTCGATGCAGGACGACATCGACGAGGTCGAGAACGAGGTGTTCGGCAACCGGGGTTCGGGCGACGCGGGCCGCATCTACCAGCTCAAGCGCGAACTGCTGGAGCTCAAGCGGGCGGTCACCCCGCTCGGCCGCCCGCTCCAGACGCTCGCGGAACGCCCGATGCGCCAGGTGCACCCCGACATCCGCGAGTACTTCCGCGACGTCGAGGACCACCTCGCACGCGTCAGCGAACAGATCGCGTCTTTCGACGAGTTGCTGACGTCGATCCTCCAGGCCAACCTCGCGCAGGTGACGGTCGCGCAGAACGAGGACATGCGGCGCATCTCGGCCTGGGTGGCCATCTGCGCGGTGCCCACGATGATCGCGGGCATCTACGGCATGAACTTCGAGCACATGCCCGAACTGCAATGGCGGTACGGCTATCCGACCGTGCTGGGGGTCACGCTGACGGTGTGTCTGATGATCCACCGCGGGTTCCGGCGCAACGGGTGGCTGTAGGCGCCGGCCCGCGTTCGAGGGGCGGGCGCCGTCGTGTGGCGCCCGCCCCTCGTACCGCGCTGGTCCTACAGGTTGAGTCTTCCGACGATGTTGCGCGCGCGTTCCGCGTACGACGTCTCGACCAGCACGTCGTAGCGCGCGGCGACGAGCTGGCTCGTCGAGACGAAGTCGCGCTTGCCGCCCATGCTGCGGTAACCGATCCAGCCGAACAGCGCGCCCGCGAGGGCACCCCACACGACACCCATGAACACGATCCAGATCCACCCGGTGGCGCGCTCGGCGAAAATGCCGAGGAACAGACCGATCAGCAGACCGAACCACACACCGCTCGCGGCACCGGCCAGGGCGGCCTTCTTCGCGTCGAGGCGGCCCAGCACGTTCTCCACAAGACGCAGGTCGGCGCCGACGATCGAGGTGTGCTCGACGGGGAACTCGTTGTCGGACAGGTAGTCGACGGCCCGCTGAGCACCCGCGTAGTCGGTGTACGACGCCACAACCTCGCCGACCCCACCACCGGGCGCACCGCCCGCGGTCGGCCGGAACTTCTCCTGTCCGAACATGGCATTCTCTCCCAGGTCGGTCGGCAGCGGACCGGGTGGTCCACTTTGTGCCGCTGATCCGGGTACCCGAATGGCCCGAAACCATACGAGACGGGCTCGTGCACACGCTGTCCACGAGCCGGCCGCGCTCGTTCGCGGTCGGACGTGCAGGGCGGCTTGGTGCGTGTGAGCCGGTCCCCGCCATCGCCCGCGCGGGGCCGGTCCCGCACGGGCAGCCGCGTCGGGGATTGCGCGCGGGAGCCGTTCCTCACCACCAAGCCGTGGGCCCACGACCAGCTACGACAGCGCGTGGCGGGCGCCCGCAATGCGTCGACCTGCCCCCGGCCTCGCGATTCGTGCCCGGGCCGCTCGACGACGTCGGTACAGCAGTGCCGGCGGTGATCGGCTGGGAGGCCGCCGTCGAACGCGCCGGGGCTGCCGGAAGCAACAGGGGCGCTGCGCCGGATGCGCACGCAGGACGCCGCGTGGCGGGGCCACAACGCCGCAGGGGCACGCCCCGGCGAATACGCCGTGCGGGCCCCGCCGGTGAGTTTTGCGGGTCGTCGGCGAAATCGACCGCCGTTCGGCGTAACCGGGAGGGCGGTCCGTCGTTGTGCCGCGTAAGCGCGGAAACGTGCGCCGCGGTCCCCGCCCGCGGGGATCGCCCGGGTCTCGCCGGGAAACTTCGTCCCTGTCATCACGCGGGAACGCCGTGGTCCGGGAGCCCACAAGGC
>NZ_JBPKBI010000001.1:970696-1007664 GCF_051388935.1 Yinghuangia sp. YIM S10712 | reverse complement strand
CCCCCCCCCCCCCCCCCCCCCCCCCCCCCCCCCCCCCCCCCCCCCCCCCCCCCCCCCCCCCCCCCCCCCCCCCCCCCCCCCCCCCCCCCCCCCCCCCCGGCACCCGGGTCGGGCGTGGGTCAGCCCTTGAGCTTGTACTCCTCCATGAGCCGACGCCCGATGATCATCTTCTGGACCTCCGCCGTGCCCTCGCCGATGAGCAGCATCGGGGCCTCGCGGTAGAGGCGTTCGATCTCGAACTCCTTCGAGTACGCGTAGCCGCCGTGGATGCGGAACGCGTCCTCGACGACCTCCTTGCAGTACTCCGACGCCAGGTACTTCGCCATGCCGGCCTCTAGGTCGTTGCGCTCGCCCGCGTCCTTCTTGCGGGCGGCCATGACCATCATCTGGTGGGCGGCCTCGACCTTGGTGGCCATCTCGGCGAGCTTGAACTGGATCGCCTGGTGCTCGTGCAGTTGCTTGCCGAAGGTCTCGCGCTGCTGCGAGTACTGGATGCCGAGCTCGAAGGCGCGCTGCGCGAGGCCGCAGCCGCGCGCGGCGACGTTGACGCGGCCGACCTCGACGCCGTCCATCATCTGGTAGAAGCCCTTGCCGGGCACCCCGCCCAGGATGCGGTCGGCGGGCACCTTGACACCGTCGAGCACGAGCTCGGTCGTGTCGACGCCCTTGTAGCCCATCTTGTCGATCTTGCCGGGCACGGTCAGGCCCGGGCGGGTCTCGCCGAAGCCGGGCTCCTTCTCGACCAGGAAGGTCGTCATGTTCTTGTAGACCGAGTCGGCGCCCTCGTCGGTCTTGGTGAGCACCGCGACGAGGTTGGACGAGCCGCCGTTGGTCAGCCACATCTTCTGGCCGTTGATGACGTAGAACTCGCCGTCCTTGACCGCCTTGGTGCGGATCGACGACACGTCCGAACCGCAGTGCGGCTCCGACATCGAGAACGCGCCGCGGATCTCGCCCTCGGCCATCTTGGGAAGGAAGTAGTCCTTCTGCTCCTGCGTGCCGTGCTGCTTGATCATGTACGCGACGATGAAGTGCGTGTTGATGATGCCCGACACGCTCATCCAGCCGCGCGCGATCTCCTCGACCACCAGCGCGTACGTCAGCAGCGACTCGCCGAGACCGCCGTACTCCTCCGGGATCATGAGGCCGAAGAGCCCCATCTTCTTCATGCCCTCGACGATCTCCGTCGGGTACTCGTCCCGGTGCTCCAGCTCGGTCGCCACCGGGAGGATCTGCTTGTCCACGAAGGTGCGGACGGTCGCCAGAATCTCCCGCTGGACGTCGTTCAGCCCATCGGTCTGCGCAAGGCGGCCCACCAGGCGCCTCCTTCTCGTGTACGCGCATGTCCGGGCCTGCTCGGCACGCCGGTCCCGGCCACGCGTCTGGTCGTGAGGATTACTCCGGAGTATGTACGACCGGGTGGTGTGCCGAGAAGGGGACCCTCCTCACACCGGCCTTGGGCCCCCCGCTCGGGTGCGTGCCGCCCCGCCCGGACCGCCTGGGACCGCCCGGGCCGCCGGTCAACCACGAGCGACCACCTCCCCGGCGCGCCACACCGTGCGGACCACCGGAACTCCCGGCCGGTACGCCACGTGCACGTGCGACGGGGCGTCCAGCTCGACGAGGTCGGCGCGAATACCCGGTGTGACGCGCCCCACGTCGTCGCGCCGCAGTGCCGCCGCGCCGCCGGCTGTGGCCGACCACACGGCTTCGTCGGGCGTCATCCCCATCTCGCGGACGGCGAGAGCGACGCAGAAGGGCATGGACGTCGTGAAGCTCGTGCCGGGGTTGCAGTCGGTCGACAGCGCGACGGTCGCCCCCGCGTCGATCAGGCGCCGCGCGTCCGGATAGGCGGACCTGGTGGCGAACTCGGCGCCGGGCAGCAGCGTCGCCACGGTCGCGGAACCGGCGAGCGCGTCGATGTCGGCGTCGGTGAGATGTGTGCAGTGGTCGGCCGAGGCCGCGCCCGTTTCGACCGCGATTCGCACGCCGGGCCCCGGGCCGAGCTGGTTGGCGTGGACGCGCGGCACGAGTCCGCGCGCGAGTCCGGCGGCGAGGATCGCGCGGGCCTGGTCTCCGTCGAACGCGCCGCGCTCGCAGAACACGTCGATCCAGCGGGCGTGGGGAGCGCAGGCGTCCAGCATGGGCCCGGTGACCAGGTCGACGTAGCCGGCCGGGTCGTCGGCGAACTCGGGGGCGACGATGTGCGCGCCCAGGTAGGTGACTTCGTCGGTGACGCGGTGCGCGAGCCGGACGGCCCGCGCCTCGTCGCCGACGGTCAGGCCGTACCCGGACTTGCATTCGATCAGGGTGGTGCCCTGGCGGGCGGCCTCGGCGGCGAGCCGGTCGAGGTTGGCGGCCAGTTCGCTGTCGCTCGCGGCACGCGTGGCGGCGACGGTCGCCCGGATGCCGCCGGCGGTGTACGCCTCACCGGCCATGCGTGCCGCGAACTCGGCGGTGCGGTCGCCCGCGAAGACCAGGTGGGCGTGCGAGTCGACGAACCCTGGGAGCACCGCGCGCCCTTCGGTGTCGTGGCGCGCGTCGGCGGCCGGCGCGGCGGAGGACGGGCCGACCCACGCCACACGGCCGCTGTCGACGACCACGGCGGCGTCGGCGAGCAGGCCCAACGGGCCCGCGCCCAAACCGGGGTCGTTGGTGACCAGGGCCGCGATGCCGTCGATGAGCAGTGCGGTCATGCGACCAACGCCCTTACGGCTGCGGCGAGTTCTCCCTGGACATCCTCGATGAGCCGGTGGACGCCGTCCGCGACGATGGTGCGTCCGGCGACCATCACGTGGGTGACGTCCGCGGCGGTGGCGGCGAAGACGGCGGACGCCGACGCGAGGCGCGGCACGGTGCCGGCCAGGCGGACCGAATCGAGCCCGACGGTGACCAGGTCGGCGCGCATGCCGGTCTCGATGCGGCCGATGTCGTCGCGGCCCAGGGCGGCCTGGCCCAAGACGGTGCCGTGGGCGAGGAGCCTGGTGGTCGTAAAGTGGCCGCGGCTGCCGGTCCGCAGGCGTTCGCCGAGCTCGACGGCGCGGGCCTCCTCGAACATGTCGATGACGGCCTGGCTGTCGGTGCCCAGCGACAACGGGACGCCGGCGCGGGCGAGTTCGCCTGCCGGGCCGATGCCGTCGGCGAGGTCGCGCTCGGTGGTCGGGCACAGGCAGACGCCGGCGCCCGACGGGCCGAGGACGGCGATGTCGTGGTCGCTGAGGTGGGTGGCGTGCACGGCGGTGAAGCGTGCGCCGAGTGCACCGGCGGCGTCGAAGACCTCGACGGGGGTTCTGCCGTACGCCTCAAGGGACGCGTGGTTCTCGGCGGGCTGCTCGGACACGTGGGCGTGCAGCGGCGCGGCGCGTTCGGCGGCCCAGGCGGCGACGACGGGGATCTGCGTGTCGGGGACGGCACGCACGGAGTGAACGGCCGCGCCGACGCGCACGTCGTCGGAATCGCGGTAGGCGTCGGCGAGTTCGCCGGTCCGCATGGCCCAGCCGTCGACATCGCCGTCGCCGAAGCGCCGCTGGGTGCCGTCGAGTGGCTCGCCGATGCCGCCGGTCAGGTAACAGGTATCGAGCAGGGTGATGCGAATGCCTGCCTGCCGTGCGGCTTCGACGAGGACGTGGCCCATCGTGTTGGGCTCGGCGTACGGTGTGCCGCCGGGGCCGTGGTGGAGGTAGTGGAACTCGCCGACGGTGGTGATGCCCGCGAGGGCCATCTCGGCGTAGACGGCACGGGCGAGCGCGAGGTAGGTGTCGGGGTCGAGTTTGTCGGCGGCGGAGTACATCAGCGCTCGCCAGGTCCAGAAGGTGCCGGTGCCGGCCTGCGTACGCCCGCGCAGGACGCGGTGGAACGCGTGCGAGTGGGTGTTGGCGAAGCCGGGGATGGTGAGCCCGCGTCGGATTTCGGCGCCGGGCGGCGGGACCGTGTCCGGCCGGATGTCGGTGATCCGGCCGTCGTGGATGCCGAGGGCGACGTCGCGCTCCACGCCGTTGCGGGTGTGCACGATCTCGCACCACAGGAGTCGGGAGGGTTGAGGGGTCACGGCGTCGGTTCCTCGGGTGTGAGCGGGCCGCCGTTCGCGAGCAGGTCGGCCAGCACGGTCGTGAGCGCGTCGACCCCGGCGAGGCAGTCGGACGGCTCGGCGGACTCGGCCGGGGAATGCGATACCCCGGTCGGGTTCCGGACGAACACCATCGCGGTGGGCAACGCGGCCGACAGGATGCCCGCGTCGTGGCCGGCGCCGGTCGGCAGCACCGGCGCGTCGTGCAGGCACCGCGCGATGCGGTCGCGCAGCGGCCCGGCGAACTCGACGACCGGTGTGTACGACTCGCGGTCGACGTCGACGTGGGTTCCGTCGCGCGCGGCGCGTTCGAGGGCGGCCTGGGCGATCGCGGCGACCACGTCGTCGAGGAGGTCCTCCTCGGGGGCACGCGCGTCCAGCCAGCCGCGCACGAGCGAGGCGATGGCGTTGGTGGCGTTGGGCTCGACGGAGACCTTGCCGAAGGTCGCCAGCGCGCCCGCGAGCCGGGCCTTCTTGCGGGCGGCGAGCACGGTCGTGGCATACGTGAGCATCGGGTCGCGGCGGTCTTCCAGCCGCGTGGTGCCCGCGTGGTCGGCCGTGCCGCGGAAGTCGAACCGCCACCGGCCGTGCGGCCAGATCGCGGAGGCGACGCCGACGGGTGCGTCGCGGTCCACGAGCGCGCGGCCCTGTTCGATGTGGAGCTCGACGAAACAGCCGATGCGGCCGAGGAGTTCGGGGTCGGCGCCGAGCAACGCGGGATCGTGGCCCGCGGCGGCCACCGCATCGGCCAGCGCGACGCCGTCGCCGTCGCGCAAGGCCCGGGCCCGGTCGGCCGCGAGGACGCCGGTGGCGAGCCGCGATCCGACGCACGCGACACCGAACCGGGCGCCTTCCTCGTCGCCGAAGTTGACGATCGCGAAAGGCCGTCGAAAGGCGGTGCCGCGGGCGATGAGGCGGTCGAAGGCGGCGAAGGCCGAGACCACGCCGAGTGGCCCGTCGAAGGCCCCGCCGTCGGGCACGGAGTCGAGGTGCGACCCGGTGACGACCGCGTCGCGGGCGTCGGCAGGCGACCACGAGGCGGAAGGATCGGGGACTGGGACATCCGAGCGGGAGTTCGCCGGCACTCCGGACCACGCCCACTGGTTGCCGTTGCGGTCGGTTTCGTACACCAGCCCCCGCCGCAGCGCTTGCTCACGGAACCACGCCCGGCATTCGAGGTCGGCGGCATTCCAGGCGAAGCGCCGGTATCCGCCGGTCCGTGAGTCACGGCCGATGGGGAGCAGGTCCCGCCACATACGGTCGAACGTCTGGTCGGAGCTCATGCGTCCCCCTCCCGCATGGGCACGCGTACGCCTCGCTCTTCCGCGACTTCGACCGCGCGCTCGTAACCCGCGTCGACGTGCCGGATGACGCCCATGCCGGGGTCGTTGGTGAGCACACGCCGAATCTTCTCCCCGGCAAGCGCGGTGCCGTCGGCGACGGTGACCTGCCCGGCGTGGATCGACCTCCCGATTCCGACACCGCCGCCGTGGTGGATCGACACCCACGACGCGCCCGACGCCACGTTGACCATGGCGTTGAGCAGCGGCCAGTCGGCGATCGCGTCGGATCCGTCGCGCATGCCCTCGGTCTCGCGGTACGGCGACGCCACCGAGCCGCAGTCGAGATGGTCGCGGCCGATGACCACGGGCGCGGACAGTTCGCCGCTCGCGACCATGGCGTTGAAGCGCTCGCCGGCCTTGTCGCGTTCGCCGTAGCCGAGCCAGCAGATCCGGGCGGGCAGCCCCTGGAATCGCACCTTGTCGCGGGCCAGCGTGATCCAGCGCGCGAGTGAGGCGTTCTCGGGGAACAGCTCCAGCACCGCGCGATCGGTCGCGGCGATGTCCTTCGGGTCACCGGAGAGCGCGGCCCAGCGGAACGGCCCCTTGCCCTCGCAGAACAGCGGGCGAATATACGCCGGCACGAAGCCCGGGAAGTCGAACGCCCGTGCGTATCCGGCGAGTCGGGCCTCGCCTCGGATGGAGTTCCCATAGTCGAAGACCTCGGCGCCCTTGTCCTGGAAGCCCACCATCGCCTCGACGTGCCGGGCCATGGACTCCCGGGCGGCGATGGTGAATTCCGCCGGCCGGGCACGCGCGAACTCCGCCATGTCGTCGAACGCCACACCCGCCGGGAGGTAGGCCAGCGGATCGTGCGCGCTCGTCTGGTCGGTGACGACATCGATCGGTGCGTCCATCGCGAGAAGCCGCGGCACGATCTCGGCGGCATTGCCGAGCAGCGCGATCGACAACGGCCGGCGGGCGTCGCGGGCCTCGGCGGCCAGGCGCAGCGCCTCGTCGACGCTCTCGGTCCGCACATCGCAGAAGCCGTGGGCGATGCGCCGCTCGATACGCGTCGGATCGCACTCGACACAGATCGCCACGCCGCCGTTCATCGTCACGGCAAGCGGCTGCGCGCCGCCCATGCCCCCGAGCCCGGCGGTGAGCGTGACCGTGCCGGCGAGCGTGCCGCCGAAGTGCTTGGCGGCGACGGCGGCGAACGTTTCGTACGTGCCCTGGAGGATGCCCTGCGTGCCGATGTAGATCCATGAACCGGCGGTCATCTGGCCGTACATGGTCAGGCCTTGGGCCTCCAGGCGGCGGAACTCCTCCCAGTGGGCCCAGTCGCCGACCAGGTTCGAGTTCGCGAGCAGGACGCGTGGAGCCCATTCGTGGGTCCGCATGACCCCGACCGGGCGCCCGGACTGCACAAGCAGCGTCTCGTCGCCCCGCAGCGTCGTCAGCGTGCGCACGATCGCGTCGTACGACCCCCAGTCGCGCGCGGCCTTGCCGGTGCCGCCGTAGACCACCAGGTTGTCCGGGTGCTCCGCGACCTCCGGATCGAGGTTGTTCATGAGCATCCGCAGGGCGCCTTCCTGCGCCCAGCCGAGGGTGTTGAGCCCGGTACCACGCGGTGCGCGGACCGGTCGGGCGCCTGCGGTCGGAGCGGTCATGACGCACCTCCTGAATGGAACTCTTCATCGCATCGCTCTATGAATATAGCCCATCACTCGGCGCGACGGGCCCGACCGACACGGCCGAGAACCCGAGATCGATCCGTGGAAGAAACCCCCGAAAAAGCTGTCAAAGACACCCGGATCACGCATCGCCCACCCGGACAGTTACGCTTTCTGAAGACTTTTGTCCGCTATGCGAACGGTCGCGAAACGACTGCGACCAGCGCAGAATCCCGACCTCCACGGACCGGTGGAACATGCAACTTGAGCAGCTCATCTGGGCGGTCACGGCCCTCGGCGCCTTCGGGGCCGGCGCGGCGCTCACCCTGCTGGTCTCCGGCCGTGCCCGCGAACGCGGCGTGGTGGCCACGCTGCTTCTGACCGGCCTGCTCTTCACCGCCGGCGGATTCCTGCTGAGCACCCCGCGCTACGCCGACACCGGCGCCATCGCGGGCGGTGGCGCGGTGGTGGGAATCCTCATCGGCCTGGTGTGGGCCGTCGCAGCCCGCCCGGATCGGGCGCGCTCCCGGACCTGACCAATACCGGTCCCCACCCCCGCCCCCGGCCCCCGCCCCGGCCACCAGGCCGACGAATCGCCGGAAAAGCAACCTGTCAGCGTCGGTCAGTCCGTGAGGCAGCCCCGGCGAAAAAGCCACCACACGTCCTCACTGTCAGTCCTCGAACAGGCCGCGCTCCGCCGCGCGGCGGTCGAAGTCCTCCAGCCGCGCTTGCGCGCGGCCGGGTGCGAGGTCGCAGATGGCTTGGAGGAGGACCTGGCCGAGCAGCAGGGGAGCACCGCAGGAGTCGAAGACGAGCCGGCTGCCGACGCCCGCCACCAGGACGGCGTCGGAGAGCGCGGCGGCGGGGGCGAACGGGCCGTCGGCGATGGTGGCGATCCGGAGGCCGAGGTTCTTCGCGGTGCGCAGCGCGTCGGTCAGCTCGCGGGGATGGCGCGGAAGCGCGAAGCACAGCAGGGCTGTCGCGCCGGCCGCGTGCGCCTGGTCGAGCCGGTCGCCGAGGAGCGAGCCACCTTCGTCGATCACGCGCACGTCCGGCAGCACCTTCGCCGCGAAGTAGCCGAAGCTGCGTGCCGGTGCCACGCCGGTGCGCAGGCCGAGCACGACGAGCGGCCGTGAGTCGGCCAGCAGTTCGGCGGCGCGGGTGACGGGCCCCGGGTCGGCGAGTTGTTCGGCGAGCCGCGTCAGGTTGTCGATTTCTGCGTGGACGGCGCCGACGTACTCGTTGCGGTGCACCTCGGCATCTGTCTCGGCCCGCGCGGGAAGGCCGAGGGTGCGCAGGCGAGCGCGCAGCGCCGGATAGCCGTCGAAGCCGAGCGCGACAGCGAAGCGGGTGACCGACGGCTGGCTGACGTCGGCGAGCTGCGCGACCTCGACGCTGGACAGGTACGGCGCCTCGCCGGCGTGCCGGACGAGGCTGTGCGCGATGCGGCGCTGCGTCGGGGTGAGGCGGTGTTGGTCGAAAAGCGCGAGGAGACGGGACGACGGGCTGTCGAGCGCATCAGCGGCGCGAGTCGTGGCGGAGGTCGTGGTGGTGCCGGGGGCCTCACCGGCCGTGTCGGCGCGGTGGGAGTCGCGGCCCGGGCCTGTCCGGGCGCCGCGCCCGCCGTCATCCGGCCGTGGGCGGTCGGCCGGCGGCCTGGCGTCCGTCGCGTTGTCGTTCACAGCTTGCCCTCTCCCCTGTCCTCCGGTCCGGCGGCATTTCCCGTGCGGTGCCGGCCCGGCGGGCGGCGCCCGCCGCATCGGCGTACCTCGCGTCAGGCCAGTGGCCCTGTCACCGTCGCCGCCGCGCGGGTGAGCGCGCCCGAGCGTACAAAGTCCTCGGCGACCGCGAGTTCCGGGGACAGAAACCGGTCGGCGTCAGGGCCGGCGACGCCGGCGGCGCGCAGTGCGGCGATGACCGCGGCGGTGGCGGGAGCCGGGGCCAGGTCTCCGGACTGGGTGCGCAGATCGACGGCGCGGGCGGCGGCGACCAGTTCGATCGCGAGGATCCGCGTGAGATTCGCGATCGCCGTACGCAGCTTCCTGGCCGCGCTCCAGCCCATCGACACGTGGTCCTCCTGCATCGCCGACGACGGGATCGAGTCGACCGACGCCGGCACCGCGAGACGCTTGCTCTCGGCGACCAGGGCCGCCTGGGTGTACTGGGCGATCATCAGGCCGGAGTCCACACCCGGGTCGTCGGCGAGGAACGCGGGCAGGCCGTGCGAGCGGCACGGGTCGAGGAGACGGTCGGTGCGGCGTTCGGCGATCGAGCCGAGGTCGGCGACGGCGATCGCGAGGAAGTCGAGGACGTACCCGACGGGCGCGCCGTGGAAGTTGCCGTTCGACTCGATGCGTCCGTCGTCGAGGATGACCGGGTTGTCGATGGCGGCGGCCAGCTCGCGTTCGGCGACGGCCGCCGCGTGGGCGAGTGTGTCGCGGCCCGCGCCCGCGACCTGCGGCGCACAGCGCACCGAGTATGCGTCCTGGACGCGCGGCTGCTGGTCCTGGTGGTGCCCGGTCATGTTCGATCCGGCGAGGACACGAAGCATGTTGTCGGCGCTGGCGGCCTGGCCCGGGTGCGGGCGGATCGCGTGCAGCGCCGGGTCCAGGACCTTGTCGGTGCCGAGCAGCGCTTCGAGGGTCATGGCCGCGGTCACGTCGGCCGCGGTGAACAGCGCGGACAGATCGGCGATGGCCAGCAGCAGCATGCCGAGCATGCCGTCGGTGCCGTTGATGAGGGCAAGGCCCTCCTTCTCGCGCAACTCGATCGGGGCGAGGCCGTGCGCGTCCAGCAGCTCGGCGGCGGGTCGGACCACTTTGTCCGGGCCCTCGGCTTCGCCTTCGCCGGTCAGCACGAGGGCGCAGTGCGAGAGCGGCGCGAGGTCGCCGGAGCAGCCGAGCGATCCGTATTCGTGGACGACGGGGGTGATGTCGGCGTTGAGCAGCGCGGCGATGCCTCGGGCGACCAGGGGGCGGACACCGGTACGGCCCGACGCGAGGGTCTTCAGGCGCAGCAGCATCAGCGCGCGCACGACCTCGGTCTCCACGCGCGGGCCCGTTCCTGCGGCGTGCGACCGGACGAGGGAGTGCTGAAGGCGGGTGCGCAGCTCGGCGCTGATGTGCCGGGTGGCGAGCGCGCCGAAGCCGGTGGACACGCCGTAGACCGGGCGAGGGGACGCGGCCAGGTCGTCGACGACCGCGCGGGTGCGGGCCATCGCCGCGAGCGCGCCGGCGGAGAGGTCGACGCGGGCGCCGTGCCGGGCGACGGCGAGGACGTCGGCGGGGGTGAGCCCGGCCTCGGCGACGGTGACGTGCATACGCCCGGCCTCCGCGCCGCCGGACGGGTTTTGCAGATCCTTATTCACCACCACATTATGTGCATGGATCATGTGCAGAGATGACGCGGCACGGAGTGGTCGCCGCCCGCCCGGGGAATCCCACGCCCACGCTCTGCGTCACTCTTTTCAGGACACACACCGCATCCGAGCATCCGAGCATCCGAGCCGCAAAGGGGCCGCCTCGTGGGCCGCGTCACCAGCCGCCGCAAGATCCTGCGTCTGGACGGCGGTGCCGCATCACGTCGCACCGACACGCTCGCGGCCGAGGAGCCGCTGGACATCCGCGTGGGCGGACGAACGCTGACGGTCACGATGCGCACTCCGGGCGACGACTTCGATCTGGTCGCGGGCTTCCTTGTCGCGGAGGGCGTCGTCCACGGCAAAGACGACCTTGTCGCGCTGCGTTATTGCGCCGGGACCGACGATGAGGGCCGCAACACGTACAACGTCGTCGACGCGGCACTCGGCGCGCATGTGCCTCCGCTCGCCCCCGGGCTCCAGCGCGGCGTGTGGACGTCCAGTTCGTGTGGGATCTGCGGCACGACGGGCATCGAAGGCCTGCGCAAGATCTCGCGCTTCGACGTGGCGGACGACCAAATCCGGCTCACCCCCGAGGTGTTGTACGGCCTTCCCGGCGAACTCCGGCGCGCGCAGAAGGTGTTCGATGCGACCGGCGGCCTGCACGCCGCGGGCCTGTTCACCCCGGACGGGGAACTGGTCTGCGTACGCGAGGACGTGGGCCGCCACAACGCCGTCGACAAGGTGGTCGGCTGGGCCCTGCGCGAAGGCCGGCTGCCGCTGACCGGCCACATTCTGGCGGTCAGCGGGCGCGCGTCTTTCGAGCTGACGCAGAAGGCGTTGATGGCGGGAATCCCGGTGCTGACCGCGGTCTCCGCGCCCTCGTCGCTCGCGGTCGAACTCGCCGACGACGCGGGCGTGACCCTGGTCGGATTCCTGCGCGGGCAGTCCGCGAACGTCTACACGCACACCCACCGCGTCGTCGCCTGAGCCCGGTCGCGGGACGGAAAGTGCCGTGGAGCAACGCTTTTCGTCCCTTCGACTCCGACCGGGCGGGGAAAAGGCCGCCCGTTTCCGGCCGGCGCCTCACTCCGGCAGCGACGCCCCTCCGGTGAGGGCCACCGCGACCAATGCCCGCAGCACCGGGGCGAGTCCCTGCGCCGACAGGCTCAACTCGTCGGTGAAGATCTCGACCAGCCATCCCCCGGCGGCGTTGGTGCCGCCCGCGACGACCATCGCCTTGTAGCCCCCGACCAGCAGCAGGTCCTCTTCCGCCGGGTCGTTGCCGGCGTCCCCGACCTCCTGCACGAAGCCGCCGCCCTGTACTGCCTCGGCCGCCGCCGGGTAGGCGCTCAGGTCGTATTCCGCGGTGCCCGCCTCGTACCGGGCCCGCGCGGCGCCCGGCGATCCGGTCATGCGGTGGATCGAATACCGCACGGTCCGCAGCGAACGCCCCTGCGGCGGGACGTACGAGATCCACCACGAAACGCCGTCGAGCATGCGCGCGAAGGTGTCCGCGACGATTTCCAGCCGGCCGAGCGTGTCCGCGCGGTGCACCCGGCCGGGCACGCGCTCGTCGAGGGCGCCGAGTACCGCGGCGAGCAGGCGGCCGGGCTCCGCGTTGTGCAGTGCGCCGCGGAACCGGCGGCGGTCGCGGTGCGGTCGGCCCGCCGGTGCGGAATCCGCGGGCAGGACCGCGTCGTCGTCGACCGCGAGCGACACCGTGGGGTCGGGCGGTTGCCCGCGCCCGGCCACCACGGGGTGGATCGCGCGGCTGCCCTTGGCCCGATACTGCGCCGCGTCGGCGAGCCGGAACAGCCGGTCGGCGCTGGTCACCGGGCCGACCGGGTCGCCGGTCGACGCGACGCCGCACGCGACCCCCTCGCCGTCGTGCATCCGCAGCGCGCGCCGGCACAGCTCCTCGGCCACCGCCACGACCTCGTCGGGGCTGAAACCCTCGACCAGCACACAGAATTCGTCGCCGCCGAGACGGGCCGCCATCGACCCGGGAAGCATCGCGCTGCACGCGGAGAGCTGGTCGGCGAAGCGCTCCAGGAGCCGGTCACCGACATCATGGCCGCGCTCGTCGTTGAGCCGCTTGAGGCCGTTGACGTCGCACACGATGAGACTGACGACGGTTCCCTCGCGGTAATGCCGGGTGATCGCGGCGTCCAGGCGCGCGTCGATCGCGCGGCGGTTGGCGAGCCCGGTCAGCGGGTCGGTGAACGCCAGCTTCTCGATGCGCTGGTAGTGCTCCGCCTGCGCGAGCCCCGCGGAGATCTGCGCCGCGAGAACAGCGGCGAACTCGGCGTCGACGGAGTCGAAGCGCGGCTGCTCGGCGTGCCGGGCGAGATAGAGCTCGCCCCATACCCGCCCCTCGACCATGATCGGCGCGACCATGCAGCCGTGTCGGCCGCGGCGCCGCAGCGCCACGACGCGCTCGTGCTCGGAGTCGCGCTCGTCGACGGTGTTGGACCACGCGGTGGGCCACGTCGCGGGGGCGATGATCTCGGGGAAGTCGGTGACGGCGTACATCTCGGCGTGCGGCAGGGCCTCCTCGCCGTCCGCCAGGTCGCCGTCGTTGATCAGGACGCGCAGGTGCCCGGAGTCACGCTCCCAGACGGAGATGGAGGCGAGTGCGGCGTCCATGGCGACGCGGGCCTGCCCGGCGGAGATCCGCACGACGTCCGTCAGCGTGTGGGCGGTGGCCAGCGCCTTGGCGAGCTCCATGACGGCGTGCAGGCGGCGGGCCGCGTCCCTCCCGCCCGGCGGCGGAGCCGAGCCGCTGCCGTTCTTGCCCGCGGAGTTGCCCGCGGGTTCTCCGGAAGGTTGGCCGCCGGGGTCGGGGCGTTCGTGCCCGTGCGGATCAGCGCGCGCTACGACTTTCCTCACCGCCTCCGTACGGGCTCGCCGACGCGCGGGCCGACCCTCGCCGACCCCGCTCGACACTACTGAAGAGTATGTCGCTATTTGCCGAATTTGCAGCAGAAAAAGGTCACATCTGTAGACAAGATGTCACAGTGTGTTGTCTGCCGTTGGTCATCCCCCGGGAACATCCCGACGACGGTCATCCGAGCCCCCGGACCGCCGCGGAACCTCCACCCACGCCTGGAAACCTTACTCCTCCGTACCGACACGGCGACGCCCCGTGTCCATACCGACACACACTTCGGCCAGGGCGTTTCCACCGGAATCCGGCTCTTTCGGTGCACGTTGCGGTGCCGGGATGCCGAGGAAGTTTCGGCCAGGTTTCGGACCACCCGGCACCGGCGGGTCAACGCGCGGTCTACGTCGTCGGCCCGGCCCTGTCCGGCAGCGCGGGCCCGTCCTCCTCGGGCGCGGGTACGCCGGGCCGCTGGACCATGAACGGCTCCACCAGCCCGAGACCCCGAACCGGCCGCCGCCACATTGGCTGCACGTCGAAATCCGGGACGCCCTTCAACGCGGTGGCCAACTCGCGGTCCACGACGACGGAGTTCTTCGGCGCGAGAGCGGTCAGCCGGCTCGCGAGGTTCACCGTGGTCCCGAAGACGTCGCCCATCCGCGACAGGACCTGGCCGTAGGCGATGCCCACCCGCAGCTCGGGCAGCACCGACTCCTCGGCCATCGCCTCGACCAGCCGCAACCCGAGCTCCGCGGCGGCCTGCGGGTTGAAGGCGACGTACAACACCTCGTCGCCGAGGGTCTTGACCAGGCGTCCGCCGAGCGAGGTGATGACATCGGCCGCCGCGTCCTCGAACGTCTCGACCACACGGCCGAGTTCGTTCTCCGACAGGCTGCGCGACAGGCGCGTGAAGCCGACGAGGTCGGCGAATCCCACCGCGAGGCGCTGGCCGACGGTGTTGTGGTCGGTCACCGACTGCATCGCGCGCGTACCGGCGGCGGCGAGGTGGCGGCGCCACGCGTACAAAACGAGTGGTTCGAGCTGGGGCATGACCTCCTCGGCGGCGCCGAGGATGCGGTCGGACCGCTGGCCGTTCAGCTCGCCGCTGATGTACTCGATCCACGCCTCGGTCTGCCACTCGGCGAAGCGGGCCATCGTCTGCCCGACCGAGCGGACGAACTGCGCCGCGACCGGCTCGGGCAGCAGACCGGATTTGATCAGTTTGCGCAGGTGCCGCAGCGCTTCGACGTCGGCGTCGGTGAACGCGCGGGCCGGGCCGAAGTCGGCGAAACCCAGCGCGCGCCACATCCGCCGGGCCTCCTCCAGCGACACCCCGACCAGTTGCGCGACCTGGCCGGACGTGTAGCGCCGAGGGGCGCCGAGCACCAGTTCCTCCACGTCGATGATCGACGGCAGCACGAACTCGGTGTCCTCAAGGTCCGGCACCGGTATGGGCCGCTCCTTGTCGCTCTTGTGGTCGGCCTCACGGCCGTTGCTTCCACGGCCGTTACTGCGGCCGATGTTGCGGCGATCACGGGCCGGGGTCGTCCGGCCGTCGATCGGGTGCCCGTCTCGGGCACGCTCTTCGGGCATGCGCTCCACCAGGGGTAAGGGTGTCTCGTCAGGGCAACCTTACGTGTCCGGCGTCACACTTGGTCAGCCCACCGGTCCCTCGGATTCTCCGCGGGGTTCGGCGGGGAGCGTGCCGGGCGGCCGGTCGATCCGGAGCGTCTGCCGGGTGGACAGCTGCTGTGTCGTCTGCTGCGGGGGCTGCTCTGCGGGCTTCCCGACGGGCTGCCTCATGGTCTGTGCCAAGGACGGCGGGGCCGACTGCCGGGCGCTGTGGTACGCGGCGTCTCGCGCCAGGTCGACCAACCGCAAAAGCCGCGCCTGCACCCGCTTGACCTGCGGTAGTCCGACCAACTCCACGGCCTCGCGGCCGTCGGCGGGGACCACGACCAGATTTCCCATGCCGAGCATGCGATCGACGAAGGAGGCCTGGGTGACGCGCACGTCCGCGACCCGGACGAGAGCGATCGCCCGCCCCTCCTGCGTCCACAAGCCGCGCTGCTCCACGAGCCGGCCCCCGACCACGACGTGCCGGTCGGTCAGCCACCCCAGCCACGGCACCACCGTCCAACGCGCGATGATCCCCGCCGCGAGCACCACGACCGCGATGCGGGGCCAGTTGCGCCCGTCGCGGTCCGGTGCGATGGACGCGAGATAGGAGGCGACGCCGACCACGACGAAGAGAACCATGACCGGGCCGACAAGCGCGCGCCAGTGCTCGCGCAACACCATGTCCGGCCGGGCCATTCGCCGCCACCACCTTGCGCTCCGGCGTCGCCCTTGCGGGCCTTTCCGCCGAATTGTGCGCCGGACGGAGCAGGGCGACCACGGGACACGCGGTACACCGCCGGACCGGCGTCGCCGAAACCCGGCAATCGGTGGATTCCGCGGGCTCCCGGCGAGGCCTACGCCTGCGGCGCCTCGCCGCCCGGCCGTACATGGACCACGTCGCCCGCGCCCACCGCCTCCGGCCCATCGGGCCCGTCGACCAGCAGGCGGCCGTCGTCGTCGATGCCGGTCGCGGTGCCGACCAGAAGGCGACCCGCCGGGAGTTGGACGCGCACCCGCCGGCCGATCGTGGCGCACATGCCGACATAGGCGTCGTGCAGGCCGCTCGCGCGCGCGTCGCCGCCCGCCGCGCACCAGCGCCGGTACAGCGTCTCGATCTCGCGCAGCACCGCCCGCAGCAGCGGCCCGCGGTCGGTCGTGCCCGCACCGGCCAAGGCAAGGGAGATGGCACCCGGCACCGGGAGTTCATCCTCGCGCAGGGACACGTTGAGGCCGATGCCGAGCACCACCCCCGTCCCGGCGCGCTCGGCGAGGATCCCGGCCAGCTTGCGCTCGCCGACCATCAGGTCGTTCGGCCACTTCAGCCGCACGTCGACCCCCGAGACGCGGGTGGTGGCCTCGGCCGCCCCGACACCGGCCAGCAGCGGCAGCCAGCCCCAGCGGGCCACGGGCACGTCCTCGGGGTGCAGCAGCACGGAGAAGAACAGGCCGGAGCGGGCGGGGGCGGTCCACGCACGGTCGAGCCGCCCGCGTCCGGCGCTCTGGTATTCGGCGACGAGCACCAGGCCCTCGTCCTCGGCCGCCCGGGCCGCGAGGTCGGCGTTGGACGAGCCGGTCTCCGCGACGACGCGCACCTCGCGCCACAGGCCCCCCGCACTCGCCAGCGCACGCTGGAGATCGGCCTCCCGCAGCGGCGGCCGGTCGGGGTCGGTCCAGGGGGAGGGCGTGGAATCCGGGGAACCAGTCATGGCGGCAGACTAGGACCGGTGGCGTCGCGCGTGCGATCGCACGGCGCCCGTGTCACCCGGCCCGACACCGCCGCGGGGCCGCCGGCGGAGCCGGCCACTCACCGGGGTCGCGCGGTGGCCGAAGCGTCGCATTGCGCCCGCTTGCGCCGGGGCGGTGAGGGCGTGTTTCGGGGCGCGGCTACGCTACGTTTCGCCGCTGTTCGACTTGACAGGAGCCCGCGCAATGGACCCGGTACAGGGCGATCCCGACATCCACACCACGGCCGGCAAGCTCGCCGACCTCAGTCGCCGCATCGACGAGGCGGTGCACGCGGGCTCTGCCCGTGCGGTCGAGAAGCAGCACGCCAAAGGCAAGATGACCGCGCGCGAGCGCATCGAGTACCTCCTCGACGAGGGCTCGTTCATCGAGCTTGACGAGTTCGCCCGGCACCGGTCGACCAACTTCGGGCTGGAGAAGAACCGTCCGTACGGCGACGGCGTCGTGACCGGCTACGGCACGGTCGACGGCCGCCAGGTGTGCGTGTTCTCCCAGGACGTCACCATCTTCGGCGGCTCGCTCGGCGAGGTCTACGGCGAGAAGATCGTCAAGGTCCTCGACCTGGCGATCAAGACCGGCTGCCCGATCATCGGCATCAACGAGGGCGGTGGCGCCCGCATCCAGGAGGGCGTCGTCTCGCTCGGCCTGTACGGCGAGATCTTCCGCCGCAACGTCATCGCGTCCGGCGTGATCCCGCAGATCTCGCTCATCATGGGCGCCGCGGCCGGCGGGCACGTCTACTCCCCCGCGCTGACCGACTTCGTCGTCATGGTCGACCAGACCTCCCAGATGTTCATCACCGGCCCGGACGTCATCAAGACGGTCACCGGCGAGGACGTCACGATGGAGGACCTCGGCGGCGCCCGCGCGCACAACACCAAGTCCGGCAACGCCCACTACATGGGCGGCGACGAGAAGGACGCCCTGGACTACGTCAAGGGGCTGCTGTCGTACCTGCCCGGCAACAACCTCGAAGAGGCGCCCGCCTACCCCGAGGCCGCCGACCTGGAGACCAGCGAGTACGACCTCGAACTCGACACGCTGATCCCGGACTCCGCGAACCAGCCGTACGACATGCACAAGGTCATCGAGCATGTCGTCGACGACGCGGAGTTCCAGGAGGTCCACCCCCTCTTCGCCCCGAACATCATCGTCGGCTTCGGCCGCGTCGAGGGCCGCAGCGTCGGCATAGTCGCCAACCAGCCGATGCAGTTCGCGGGCACGCTGGACATCGACGCCTCGGAGAAGGCCGCGCGCTTCGTACGCACGTGCGACGCGTTCAACATCCCGGTGCTCACCTTCGTCGACGTGCCGGGCTTCCTGCCGGGCACCGACCAGGAGTGGACGGGCATCATCCGACGCGGCGCCAAGCTGATCTACGCGTACGCCGAGGCGACCGTCCCGCTGGTGACGGTGATCACCCGCAAGGCGTACGGCGGCGCGTACGACGTCATGGGCTCGAAGCACCTCGGCGCCGACGTCAACCTGGCGTGGCCGACCGCGCAGATCGCGGTCATGGGCGCGCAGGGCGCGGCGAACATCGTGTACCGCAAGGAGCTCGCGGCCTCCGACAACCCGGACGAGCGCCGCGCGGAACTGATCCAGGAGTACGAGGACACGCTCTGCAATCCGTACATCGCGGCCGAGCGCGGCTACGTCGACGCGGTGATCATGCCGTCGTCGACGCGCGCGCACGTGGTCAAGGCCCTGCGGGCGCTGCGCGGCAAGCGCGAGACGCTGCCGCCGAAGAAGCACGGCAACATCCCGCTGTAGTCCGCGTTCCGCCGGGCCCGGGCTTGCCTGTGGCCCGGCGGACTCGCCGCACACCGCTGAACGGGAGAGAAAGCCCCATGATCAAGATCGTCCGCGGGGAGCCGACCCCCGAGGAGCTCGCCGCGATCGTCACCGTGGTCGCCGCACGCGCCTCCGCCGCCGGCCCGGCCGAAGCGCCCGCCACCCCGTCCCAGTGGAACGCCCCGGCCCGCCTGGTCCGCACGCCGCTGCACCCGGGCCCGGGCGCGTGGCAGGCGAGCGGTTGGGCGCGCTGAACGCGACACTTTCGCGTGTGACCCAGACGGTTTGAGTAGCCGTACTCAAGAACGAACCGGCGCCCCCGGCGGAGCATGTTCCGCATGCGCCGCGTTCGTGAGGAACCCCCGGAAGAACTGCGACGCGCCGTGGATCTCCTGCGGCGCGTCGTTG
This sequence comes from Yinghuangia sp. YIM S10712, assembly GCF_051388935.1. Classification (NCBI taxonomy): domain Bacteria; kingdom Bacillati; phylum Actinomycetota; class Actinomycetes; order Kitasatosporales; family Streptomycetaceae; genus Yinghuangia; species Yinghuangia sp. YIM S10712. The sequence continues at coordinate 988,835 of NZ_JBPKBI010000001.1, read as the reverse complement.
TGATATTGCCCGTACTGCTTGTCATCGCCGCGATTCTGTTGGCGATATGAGGTCGGCGCTCACACCACCGGGGCCTTGAGTTCGGCCCACACCGTCTTGCCTCGGTCGTCTTGTTGAACGCCCCACTCCTGTGCGAGTGCGTCGACGAGCAAGAGCCCGCGCCCGCAGGTCTCGTCGCTTTCAGGGGACCGTACGTGCGGCTCCCCGCCGCCTGCGTCACTGACCTCGATACGGAGGACACCGCGCGCGGCGTCGAGGGTAAATGCGACACGTACGCCACGATCCGTGTGGTTGCCGGCCCGCACGGCATTGGTCACCAGTTCAGAAACAATCAACCGGGCACTTTCGGCGACTTCCTCGCTGAGGGCCCACCGGGCAAACGCCGCGCTCAGCAATGCTCTTGCCTGAGGCACGCTGACGGTTTCGCACGGCAAGCACGCGCATTCCTTGTCGACTTCGGCTTGTTCTGCCACGACACCTCCCGAGGCGCCAGCGATGAATCGCGTTGATGCGTATCGACGATCGTCACCTCACCGGTGCTTGAAGCTTGCCCGCGAGACGACGAATGGGGCAACGTTGAATGGTTAATCCGTGCGAGATTCACCCATTCGGGGAAGCTCCGGACAGAGCTTCCTGAGGTCTGGTAGGCACTGACACATGCCCTCGGTCAAACCCTCCACAGTGCTCGGTCGCCAACTCGGAGACGAGCTACGGCGGTTCCGTGAGAACACCGGGATGTCCACCGCTGCCGCCGCCGAAGTCCTCGACTGCACCAAAGGGAAGATCAGCCGCATCGAGAATGGCCACGTACCCGTCCGCACACCGGATTTGGTTGCGCTGCTCCAGGCGTACGGCGTAGACGACGTCGAAGCCCGCGAACGGCTGGGCATGTTGGCGAGGCGCGCCAACCGTCGTCGCCGCGAGGGCTGGTGGCACCAATACGGCGATGTACTTGCGGACACGTACCGCGACTACATCGAGATGGAAGACATCTGCGACAGCATCAGGACCTTCCAAGCCCAACTGATCCCGGGCCTGCTTCAGACACCGGAGTACGGCCGGGCGGTCACGGTCGCGTCGCGTGCGTGGCAAACGCCGGAAGAGATCCAGCAGTTCGTCGAAGTACGTTTGGCTCGCCAAGAACGCCTGACCGGGGAGAGTCCACTTGAACTGTGGGCCATCCTGACTGAAGGGGTATTGCGCCAGCAGGTGGGCGGCAAGACCGTCATGCGCGACCAACTCCTGTGCATGGCGAGCCTCGCCGAGCGCGACAACATCACCGTCCAGGTGCTCCCATTCTCGCGGGGAGCCCACTCGGGTATGTTCGGCCCGTACCTGCTGCTCAGTTTTCCTCAGGTATCGGCGCTCGACTTGGTGCTGACGGAGACACCGACCGGCAACATCTGGATCGAGCAGAAGTCGGAAGTCGACCGCTACCGCGGCCTCTTCGACGACGCTCGGACCTCAGCGCTGCCACCGACGGAATCGCTTGACTTGATCCGCCGCATCGCCGAGGAGCACACAAAATGACTCAGGCCCGCCTTGACCATGTCACGCACGCGAGTTGGCGCGTCAGCAGCCACAGTGGCGGACAAGGCGAGTGCGTCGAAGTCGCCGTGAACGCCGCCCACGTCGTGCCCGTCCGCGACTCCAAGCGCCCCACGGGCCCGATACTCGGCTTCACCCATGACGCTTGGGGCAGTTTTCTGGACCAACTTGGCTGAGGGGCCTCCCACCGGCGACGCTGCCGTGTGTCGTTGTGGTCGCGCATAGTGCCGTGCATGTTCGACGGACTTGACGGCATCGACTGGGCGTCGATGCATCACGCGTACGGAACGGCCGACGAAGTACCGGACATCTTGCGGGCGTTGCGCTCCCCCGATCCGGGTGAACGCTACAAAGCGCTCGACCGGTATCACAGCGCGGTGCACCACCAGGGCGACGTTTACTCGTACACGACCGTGAGTCTGCCGTTCTCTTCGAACTTGCCGGCGATGCCGCGACGCCTGACCGCGCAGCAATTGTCGCGCTGCTGGTCAGCATCGGGCGTGAGGCCGTCAACCGTTGCGAAGACGAATACGTCTCGATGGACCACGTCGGCGCCGCAGCAGCAGTGCGTGCACGAGCAGACGCGTTCGTCGGTTCGCCACGGAGACTGACACCCGCGTACGCCGGGCCGCAATTCCCGCGCTGGGGCTGTTCGTTGAGGACGCCGAGCGTGCCGCCGCGCTACTGCGCGAACGGCTGGCCGCCGAGCGCGACTTGGTCGAGCGACTGCTGGTCGTGGACACCATGGCCGTGCTGGCGCTGCCGATTCCGGCTGTGGCGGGCACCGCGACGGCGTGGTTCTCCGAGCTGGCCGCCGACACCACAGCCGCCCCCGGGACTCGGCTCGCGGCGGCGGTCGAACGAGTGGTTCCGCGTCCCCTGCGCCGCCGCGCTCTGGGATATCGGCGGCGCAACCGAGACCTCGCTCGTCTGGACACCCTGCTCCTGGCCTGGACGCAAAACCCCGCGACCGCCAATCACGTCGTGGCGTGCCTGGACAGGATGGGCCCGGCAACGGAACCGGCTCTCCCGCACATCCGTACGCAACTTGCCTTGCCCGAGCGCGGCGGCCGGTTCTCCACCATCGACAACGACCAGGAATTGCAGCGCATCAGCCGCACGATCATCGCGCGCTTCGGCTGACTGGCGTGAGGCGTCACGGATATGGGTGTGCCATCGTGTCCGGCAGTTCGAGTGAGACGGAGTGAGAGCGCGCCCTCAAGTCGAACGGGGGTCGAACGCCGTGTCTCTACGTCAATTGGGGTGGTACACGTGAACCTCGGTACGCACCTGGCCGGTCTGTCGGTATCGCACGGTCCGGCGCTCGTAGTAACCGAGTTCGATCAGTTCGTCGACGGCTTTCGAGATGGCCCGGCGTCCCAGATGCGGGTGCTCGTCGGCGAGCGCGCGTACGTCCATGGGCGAGCCGTCCGGAAGCGACAACAGGTAGACCAGGATGCCGCGAGCGGTGAAGCTGAGTCGGCGGTCCTGCAAGACCTCGTTGCCGATGCTCGTGAACGCGTGCGTACGCGCGGTAAGGTGGATGTGCATGGAAGAGCTGCTTTCTCTTCTGTGTCAGACCCCGGGGTGTTGGCGCACCGCCGGGGTCAATGCTATGTAGTGATGTGAGCACGAAGCGTAGTCCTTTGTCGCTTCATTTGCCAAACAACCGGCACATCAACGCCGTTCCACCGCCTCGACTACCTTGGGGCGCATGTCCAGCTCAACGTCCCCCCACGTTCCCACGCGTCGTCTCGTTCTCGCCTCCGCGTCTCCGGCCCGGCTCGCGTTGCTCCGCTCCGCAGGGCTCGATCCCGAGGTGCGTGTGAGCGGGGTCGACGAGGACGCGCTCAGTGCCGCGACTCCGAGTGAGCTGGCGTTGGTTCTCGCTGAGGCGAAGGCGCGCGTTGTCGCCGACACGTGCGGCGACGGCGAGTTGGTGATCGGGTGTGACTCGGTTCTCGAACTCGACGGGCAGGCGCTCGGGAAGCCCGCGTCCGAAGAGGAGGCAATCGCGCGGTGGCACGCGATGCGCGGGCGGGCCGGGGTGCTGCGTACGGGGCATTGTGTGGTCGACACGCTCAAAGGCGGCCAGGCGGCCGCTACCGCGTCGACTGTTGTCCGTTTTGGCAATCCATCCGACGCGGAAATCGCGGCGTATGTGGCCACCGGTGAACCGCTGAATGTGGCCGGCGCCTTCACCCTCGACGGCCGCTCGGCTCCGTTCATCGACGGCATCGACGGCGACCACGGCAACGTTATCGGGCTGTCACTTCCCCTCCTGCGGTCCCTGCTGGCCGAACTCGACGTCGCCATCACGGATTTGTGGGCGGGCGCCTGAGTCGGCGGACGTAAGGCGTACGGGTGGAGTCGTCCCGCGCGCGATTCCCGAGTGCGCGCCGGGCAGTCGCAAGGAACTGTCCGTTCTGCGTACGGACGACGGCTGTTCCGATGGGCTTCCCTCTTGCCTGCTAGCTTCTTGGCCCCTCAGTCTGTCGGCGCACGACTATGCGCCGGTTCTCGGGCCCGCGCTATTCGGCCGTGCCTCGTGCCGTCCCCACCGACTTCGTCAGCGAATTCCCCACCGACTCTTCGACTCTCGGGACCGATATCCAATGTCTGCATCGTCCGCGATGTCCACGTCCGGCAGGACAAGGCCGCGGCGGGCCGACCGACGTGACGCCCCGTTGGGAGCCCCCGCACCGCTGCTCGACACCACGCTGGACCAATTGCGTACGCTCATCGCCGTCCACGCAGCCGGTACCGCCCTCGGCGCAGCCCGGATACTCGGCCGCGAACAGTCCAGCGTGCAGAAGCAAATCGACACGCTCAACCGGAACTTCCTCACGTTGTGCGGGGAGCCGTTGGTCCTGAAGCAGGGACGCGGCAAGGACGTGTTGTTCACCGGGACCGGCGAGGCGCTGGTCGACATGGCGCACACGACACTCGGCGACTGGTCCGCGCGCATACGCGACTGCCGCGCGCGTGTCGACCGCACACTGACGGTCGGGGCGACGCGCTACACCTTGGGCGTGATCGCCGATGCGTGCGCCGACATCGCCCCCGAGCTGCAACGCACCGGCGTCGAACTCAAGGTCGAACACGTGCGTACGCGCGACCTTCTCGGCAAGTTGCGCGGCAAGGAGGTCGACCTTGTCTGCGGCAGCCTCGCCACACGCGCCGGTGACGACGGCACCGCGGACTGCGACGTCCTCGAACTGGCGCGCGGCGGCCTGCACATGCTGACGAACCTGGCGACCGATCAGGTACCGGACGCTCCGATCGCGGCGAGCACGCTGCCGAAGCTGCCGCTCGTGGTGCCGAACAGCGGCCTGATCTCGGACTTCCTGCGCGGTTGGTTCGGGCCGGATTACCGCGACCGGCTCACTATCGTCGCGGAGATCGACGCGGTGCCGTTCGGGCTCGAACTGCTCGGCTCACGCCTGCCGGTGGACGGCTGCATGCTGGTCACGCAGGGCCTCGGTGCGGCGGTGGGCGACAACCGGGTGCCCGGCAGCGAATCCCTGCGCGGCGTCGACGTGTTCGACGACACCGGTGCCGGGATGGAGGTTCTTGTCGGCGTGTTCGCGAGGAAGGGCGACCGCGCGCAATTCGCCGAGGACCATCCGTTGAATCTGGTGTGGAACGCGGTCGCCCGCCGGATCCAACCCGAGGGGTCAGATCCGGCGGGCGGATGATTGCGCGGTGCCGGAGTCCGTTCAGGGACGACGGGACTGCATGTAGGCCATCACTCCTGCGGCGGTGGCGACGAGGGCGCCGATCACGAGCAGGTAGAGCCCGAAGGACGTGGAAATGTCCAAGCCCTCTACCATGGCGCTGGCTTGCGAGCTCGACGCGCCTTCGTCCTCCAGCCATGCCTTCACGACACGCTCATTGTCAGCGATGTTGAGGATACCGAATACCAGGGCGATCAACCCCGGGACGGCACCGGCCGCACTGAGAATCGCCTTCTGCATGAAGACCCCGGCGAGGAAGAGCCCGATCGCCACGATGCCGGCGATCAGTGTCCACATGCCGTCGCCGTCCATGCCCTTGAAGCTCTTCGAATCACCGTTGCCCTCGGCTTCCGCCCAGGAGAGGAACGACCCGATGAGAACCAGGAGCCCGCCAAGCGCACCCGCATACGACAGGTTGGCGCCGCCCAGCGGACCCTGCCCCGAAGAATTCTGAACGCCATAACCCGGTGTTGTCATGGGTCGAAAGCCTAGGAGTTCTCCGATGGTCACCAAAACCTTTTAGCGAAACTGTTCTTCAGGTTTTTTGGCGTGCACCGGAGAACATTTCGCATCCCCTGACGGCGATTCAGTCTCGCCCATCCGAATCGGTGCCCCCGAGCTCCCCGCGACGCGGCCCCGGGCCAAGCCCCTGACCGAAGTCACCGCCGGGCGCCGGAGGTTGCGCGGCCGACGGTCCCGGGCCGATCAAGCCGCCCGTCATCGGCCCCGGCCCGAAGGCGTCCGGCGCCATCGGTCCCGGCTCGGCCAGACCGACCTGCACCGGAATCGGCGCCGGGCCGTACGGGTACGCCCCCACCGCGGCCGGGTCCGGTCCGGCGGCTCCTCCCTGCGGCCGGCGCAGCCCCGCCCACACGCTGAGCAGGACCGCGAGCCCGGCGAGCACCAGCAGCGGAACCGGTACGCCCCAAGGCCGTTCGGTCAGCGCCTCCACCCACGAGTATTCGGTCGCAGCCGTCTGGAGGTCCGGCCACACCGGCCCGCACGCCGCCGTCAACCCCAGTGCGGCCAACGCTGGTTCGGGCCGCAGGCCGCCGATGACGACGCCGAGGGCCAAGGCTCCCGCACAGCGCGTAAGAAGAACGTGAGTCTCGCCGCTGTCCGGTCCGGCAACCTCCCCCACCACCAACACAATTGCCGCGAAGCCGATGGCGTACGCGCCCAACAGCCGTGCCGCGACCGCGCCGACCACGCCGGCGGCCGCGAGTCCGGCGAGCCACAGCGTCGAATCGGCGGCTCCGTCGAAACCGAGCCCCGGGTTGAACGACGTGCGGTCGAAACCGAGCAACGCCGCGGGCAGCGCCGCGAGTCCGACCGCCATCGCGAGCAACGAGCCCGCGACCGACCGCACTCCGTCGACGGTGTACGTCAGCCCGGCCGCGACCAGGCAGCCCGCGAGTGCGACGACCGGCCACAGCCCGATCACCTTGGGGAGGCCGTCGGAGTCGACGAGCGTCCAGACCGCGACGCCGATTCCCGCGAGGCCGAGCAGCACCACGCCGCCGAACGCGCCCCGCGAGGCGCGCGGCCAGCCCTGGCCCGGGCGCACCAGCAGCATGCCGGTCGGCAGCAGCATCAGGACCAGCAGGAACCCGGCGAGCGGCAGCGCGGTCTGCAACACCGCGTCGGTCTTCCACAGTTGCACCAGCAGGTCGTCGCCGACGACGGCGAACATCAGCGGCAGCGCCGCCGCCAGGGTCGCGGCCAACGCGGCGTTGAGGGCCGTACGGTGGCGCTGCGGCGCGAGGTGGACCCACAGCACGACGGCCACCAGGATCTGCACCGCGAAACCGAAGCGCAGCAGGTAGACCAGCCCCAGCCAGCGCGGCGGTTGCCCGTCGCCGGCCGCGACCAGGTCGAGCAGCGAGGTCAGCGCGGCGCCGCCGAGGCCGATGAGCAGGATGCCCGCGACCGAGCCGCGCCGGTGCACGTAAGCCGTGTCCGTGAGGCCGACACCGCCGATGATCAGCGGGATCGACCACGGCAGCAGTACCGCGGTCAGGTCCCAGATGTTCCAGCTCGGCAGCAGGTCGGTCGGCGACGCGGGAGCCGGCGCCCCGTAGCCGGTGGCGTCCGGGGCCTCCGCCGCAGCCGGCCCACCGACCGAGGCGCCGGTCCGCAGCAGGATCAGCGCGGAGCCGACCGCGACGATCACGAGCAGGACGCCCGGGATCCACTCCGCCGAGCGCACACCCGTCGGCTCCGGCTTGCGCGCCGTGCGTTCGGCCAGCGTGGCCCCTGTCTCGTACGTTCCGCGCAGCAGTCCGCCGCCCACGGCCATGGCCGCCCCCAACCCCTCCCGAGACGCCCCGGGAACCCGATGAATACTGCCGAAACCCCGCACCCGCACGGCAATTGCTGTTCGGATGATAGAGACGACCCGGACACCGCGGGGACACGGCGACAAGTTCGCACTCGAAGCGGTACACGGCGGCGACAAACCAAACCGTCCGGTCACGGAAGGACGCACGGCCGGGCGGCCCCCGCCCAGTCCCCGGTAAGGGCCGACATTGGTCCCCACACCCGACACGTACGCCTCTTTCGGGTGAAGTTGGCACGGAATGCCCGGTTGGGCGACCTAGGCTGCCCTGGTGTCTCGTACCCATATGTCGCGCTTCGCGGTCGCCCTGTCCACCGCGGGAACGCTCGTCTTCACGCTGGGCGGGCTCATGACCTTCACCGCCTGTTCGAGTTCCGACTCGGGCCAACCCGCCGCGCGCGCCGCGGTGTCAGCGCCGCCGCCCGCGGCGCCTGCCGCGCCAGCCCCCGACGGCCACTCCGTGCAACCCGCGCTCCCCCACGGGGAAACCCCCGACACCGGCCTGCCCGGCATGCCCCCGGTGCTCGACCCGGGCGACCTGTACGCCGCCGACCGACCGAACCAACTCGCGGACGCCGTCAAGAACTTCCCGTCCCGCGTGTACGTGCCAAACACCGAGTCCGACACCGTGTCGGTCATCGACCCGGCGACGTACAAGGTCATCGAGACCATCCCGGTCGGCGACCAGCCGCAACACGTCGTGCCCTCCTGGGACATGAAGACGCTGTGGGTCAACAACGACCTCGGCAACACCCTCACGCCGCTCGACCCGGCGACCGGCAAGATCGGGCCGACGGTCGACGTACACGACCCGTACAACCTCTACTTCACACCGAACGGCAAGCACGCCATCGTCATGGCGTCGGCGGACATGGAGATCGTGTTCCGCGACGCGCACACCATGGCGCCCGTCAAGCACGTCCCGGTCGGCTGCGACGGCGTCAACCACGCCGACTTCTCGCCCGACGGCCGCTACTTCATCGTCTCGTGCGAGTTCGACGGCACGCTGCTCAAGGTCGACACCGAGAAGATGGAGATCATCGGCCGTCAGAAACTGCCGCTCTCCGGCACGATGCCGCAGGACGTGAAGATCTCCCCCGACGGCAGGACCTGGTACATCGCCGACATGATGAGCCACGGCGTGTGGGTCCTGGACGGCGACGCGTTCACCACCCCCAAGCTCGTCAAGACCGGCGACGGCGCGCACGGCCTCTACATCAGCCGCGACTCGAAGTACATGTACATCTCCAACCGCGGCGAAGGCTCGATCACACTCTGGGAGTTCGCACCCGGCGCCGAGAACGGCGGCCACATCAAGACCAAGTGGAACATCCCCGGCGGCGGCAGCCCCGACATGGGCGGCGTCTCGGCCGACGGCAAGGTGCTGTGGCTGTCCGGGCGCTACGACTCCGAGGTGTACGCGATCGACACCACCGACGGCCACCTCATCGCCCGTATCCCGGTCGGCGAAGGCCCCCACGGCCTGGCCGTCTACCCGCAGCCCGGACGCTACTCCCTGGGCCACACCGGCATTTTCCGGTGACCCGCGCCGCGCACCGGCCGGAATGACGGGAACGCCGGAACGAACCATGTGATTTCGACCACGCCCCGGCACCCCGAAACACCTCCCGACCCGCGTTCCACGAGGCCTTCGGCCGATCGGTCACCGATCGGCCGAAGGCCCCCGACCGGCGGCCCTGCTATCGACGGCGCTGCGGCTCGGAGTACTTTTGATGCAATCGGCAGCGCCGCCGAAGTCCCGTCACCAGTCAGGTCGACCGGGACGCCGACCTGTGACGGGGTGGGGCGGCACAGCGTCTCTGTGTGCCACTCCTTAGACTCTGCCCAGTTCTAGGAGGGAGCCAGATCGTGCGCAAGGTGCTGATCGCCAACCGCGGGGAGATCGCCGTACGCGTCGCCCGTGCCTGCAAGGACGCCGGCATCGCCAGTGTCGCCGTCTACGCGGACCCGGACCGCGACGCCGTGCACGTGCGGGTGGCCGACGAGGCCCACGCGCTGGGCGGCAACACACCGGGCGAGAGCTACCTGGACGTCGCCAAGGTGCTCAAGGCCGCCGCAGACTCGGGCGCCGACGCCGTACACCCCGGGTACGGCTTCCTGTCGGAGAACGCCGACTTCGCCCAGGCCGTCATCGACGCGGGCCTCATCTGGATCGGCCCGCCGCCGCAGGCCATCCGCGACCTCGGCGACAAGGTCGCCGCACGGCACATCGCGCAGCGCGCCGGCGCGCCGCTCGTGGCCGGCACCCCCGACCCGGTCTCGGGTTCCGAGGAAGTCGTCGAGTTCGCCAAGCAGAACGGCCTGCCGATCGCCATCAAGGCGGCCTTCGGCGGCGGCGGTCGCGGCCTCAAGGTCGCCCGCACCCTCGAAGAGATCCCCGAGCTGTACGACTCGGCGGTCCGCGAGGCCGTCACCGCGTTCGGCCGCGGCGAGTGCTTCGTCGAGCGCTACCTCGACAAGCCGCGCCACGTCGAGACCCAGTGCCTCGCCGACAAGCACGGCAACGTGGTCGTGGTCTCCACCCGCGACTGCTCGCTCCAGCGCCGCCACCAGAAGCTCGTCGAGGAGGCGCCCGCGCCGTTCCTGTCCGACGAGCAGAACGCGGAGCTCTACCGCGCGTCCAAGGCCATCCTCAAGGAGGCCGGCTACGTCGGCGCCGGAACCTGCGAGTTCCTGGTCGGCCAGGACGGCACGATCTCGTTCCTTGAGGTCAACACCCGCCTCCAGGTCGAGCACCCGGTCACCGAGGAGGTCTCCGGCATCGACCTGGTCCGCGAGATGTTCCGCATCGCGGACGGCGAAGAGCTCGGATACGACGACCCGCCGCTGCGCGGCCACTCGTTCGAGTTCCGCATCAACGGCGAGGACCCGGGCCGCGGCTTCCTGCCCGCCCCCGGCGCCGTCACGGTGTGGAACCCGCCGTCGGGTCCGGGCGTACGCCTCGACTCCGGCGTCGAGCAGGGCTCCGTCATCGGGCAGGCGTTCGACTCGCTGCTCGCGAAGCTGATCGTCACCGGCGCGACCCGGCAGCAGGCGATCCAGCGCGCGGCCCGCGCGCTCGCGGAGTTCCAGGTCGACGGCATGGCCACCGCGCTGACGTTCCACCGCGCGGTCATCACCGACCCGGCGTTCGCCCCCGAGGTCAACGGCAGCGACGGGCCGTTCACGGTCCACACACGCTGGATCGAGACCGAGTTCGACAACACGATCCCGCCGTACGCGGGCGGCGGCGCCGAGGGCGACGAGCCGGCCGAGCGCGAGACCGTCGTCGTCGAGGTCAACGGCAAGCGCGTCGAGGTCACCCTTCCGGCGGGCCTCGGTGCCTCCGGCGCGGCGCCTGCGGGCCCCGCGAAGAAGGCGCCCAAGCGCGGCGGCGGGAAGAAGTCCGGTGCGGCGGCGAGCGGCGACGCGCTCACCAGCCCCATGCAGGGCACGATCGTCAAGGTCGCGGTCGAGGAGGGCCAAGAGGTCGCCGAGGGCGACCTGATCGTGGTCCTGGAGGCCATGAAGATGGAGCAGCCGCTGAACGCGCACCGCGCGGGCACCGTCAAGGGCCTCGTCGCCGAGGTCGGCGCCACCGTCACCAGCGGCGCCGTCCTGTGCGAGATCAAGGACTGACCACACGCATATATGTCGGCCCCCGCCCATGTGGCGGGGGCCGATGTCGTTTCACCCCGGTCAGCGGATCGGCGCGGGAAACACCTGTGTGCGTCCGACGCTCACGGCCGACGGTCGCGTCCCTCGCCGCCCGCGTCGACGCCCAGGAGGCGTTCGCCGTTGATCTCGGAACGTGCGCCCGGAACGGCTCGCTGCGGCAGTTGCGCGATGTGGATCTGCGCGCCCAGCTCGGCGAGTGCCGACAACTCGGCGGACGGCGCGTCCTCGTCCGTCACCAGGTGCGTGATGCGCTCGGGGGCGACCGTCTGGAACATCGTGTCGACGCCCATCTTGGTGTGGTCGACCAGCACGACGACTTCGTTCGCGGCCTGCACGAGCGCGCGGTCGACGCTCGCCGAAAGCATGTTGGGCGTGGACAGTCCGCGCTCCGCGGTCAACCCGTTCCCCGACACGAACGCCCGGCGCACGCGCAGCCCCGCGAGGGCCTGTTCGGCTCCGCTGCCGACCAGGGCGTACGACGAGCCCCGCAGCGTACCGCCGGTCATCACGACCTCGACGCGGTTGGCATGCGCGAGAACCTGAGCGACCAGGAGCGAGTTGGTGACCACGGTCAGGCCCGGGATCCGGGCCAGACGCCTGGCCAGCTCCTGTGTCGTGGTCCCCGCACCGACGACGACCGCGTCCCCCTCGTCGACCAGCGACACGGCGAGATCGGCGATCGCGGCCTTCTCGGCGGCGGCGAGATGGGTCTTCTGCGAGTAGCTGGGCTCCCGCGCGAGTCCACCGGGCAGCACCGCTCCGCCGTGCCTGCGATCGAGTAACCCTTCGGCCTCCAATGCACGCACGTCCCGGCGAACTGTCACCTCGGACGTCTGGACCACCCGCGCGAGCTCCCTGAGGGAGACCGCTCCGTTGGCCCGCACCATTTCCAGAATCAACTGACGACGCTCTGCAGCGAACACGTGACGAAGGTAACGCTACCGACCACCTCTTTTCAGCCGGATGCAGGTCTTACCCAAACTTGTTCACCAAGATGGTGAACACCCGGGGCATTTAGGGCGCGCGGCGGCGACGGTGACCGGACAGGCCGCGAAACACCGCTCGGGATCGGCGCGTATCCACCGTGCAGGCAAGGGTTCTGACTTGCCGTCAGGGGAGCGCAGCGCGCCGTCGGGGGTCATGTCGTGCACGTCCGTGCGCGACTTGGGACCACTCGCAAACGAGTATGCGCGCTTGGCGAGCACGGTCGCGCGAGTTCCCGGAAAGCCACCCGATCGAGCGGCGGATAACGTATGCGCCCGTGGCCGTGATTCCCGTTCCGGGAATCACGGCCACGTCGTCGATTCGCTTTTGTGCATCGGCGGTACACGGCTGCCGCAGCCCCCGGGGACGGCGGACCCGGCCGCGATCAAACCCGGTCGCGCCGGTGCAGCCGCCGCGCGGCCTCCGCGAGCGACCCCGAGATCGACGGGTACACCGTGAACGCGCTGGCGACCTGATCCACCGTCAAGTGCAGGTCCACGGCGAGCGAAACCGCATGGATGAGCTCACTCGCGCGCGGCGCGACCACCACGCCGCCGACGATGATCCCGGTGCCCGGCAGGCAGAACAGCTTCACAAACCCGTCGTGGATGCCCTGCATCTTCGCGCGCGGATTGCGCGACAACGGCAGCTTGACGATGTGCGCGTCGATGTCGCCCGCCTCGATCGCCGCCTGCGAATAGCCGCAGGTCGCGATCTCCGGGTCGGTGAAGACGTTGGAGGCGACAGCCTTGAGTTCCAGCGGCGAGACCGCGTCGCCGAGCATGTGGTACATCGCGATGCGGCCCTGCATCGCGGCCACCGACGCCAGAGCGAACACGCCCGTGCAGTCGCCCGCCGCGTACACCCCGCCCGCCGTGGTCCGCGAGACGCGGTCGACACGGACGTGCCCCGACTCCTTGAGCGCGACGCCGGCCTCCTCCAACCCCATGTCCGCGGTGTTGGGGACCGCGCCGACGGCCATCAGGCAGTGGCTGCCCTCCAGCGTCTGGCCGTCCTGGAGACGCACGATGACACTGTCCCCGAGGCGTTCGACGCTCTCCGCCCGCGAGCGGCTCATGACGCGCATGCCGCGGCGCTTGAACACCGCCTCCAGCACCTCGGCCGCGTCCGGGTCCTCACCCGGCAGCACGCGATCCCGGCTCGACACCAGCGTGACCTTCGAGCCCAACGCCTGGTACGCGCCCGCGAACTCCGCGCCGGTGACACCCGAGCCCACCACGATCAGCTCGCGCGGCAACTGCGTGAGGCCGTACACCTGCTTCCAGTCGAGGATGCGCTCCCCGTCCGGCTCCGCACCCGGCAGCACGCGCGGGGTCGCCCCCGTCGAGATCAGCAGCGCGTCGGCGTCCAGCGTCTGCTCGGTGCCGTCGTCGAGCGTCGCGACGACCCGGCGCGGACCGTCCAGGCGGCCGGACCCCCGCAGCACGGTGACCCCCGCGCGGCGCAGGCCGTTGGCGATGTCGACAGACTGCGCCTGAGCCAGCTCCAGCACCCGCTTGTTGACCACGTCGAGGTCGACGCCGACGATCGGCCGGTCCAGAGTGCCCGGCGTACCGTCGTCGACGTAGATGCCGAGCTCGCGGTGCGAATCGGCGAAGCTCGTCATGACCTCGGCGGTCGCGATGAGCGTCTTCGACGGGACGCAGTCGGTCAGCACCGCCGCGCCGCCGACGCCCTCGCGCTCGACCACGGTCACCTCGGCTCCGAGCTGGGCCGCGACAAGCGCGGCTTCGTAGCCTCCGGGGCCTCCACCAACGATCACAATGCGAGTCACGAGTGTCATTCTTCCGCATGCCCGATCGCCGCGTAGGATGCGGTCCCATGCCCCTCTACGCCGCGTACGCCAGCAACCTCGACGCGCGGCAGATGGCACGGCGCGCTCCCCACTCCCCGCTCCGCGTCACCGGCTGGCTGCCGGGGTGGCGCCTCACCTTCGGCGGCGAGCAGTTGGGCTGGGAGGGTTCCCTTGCCACCGTGGTCGAGGACGACATCTCCCAGGTCTTCGTCGCGCTGTACGACCTCACCGACTCCGACGAATCGGCCCTCGATCGCTGGGAGGGCGAGTCCCTGGGCCTCTACCGCAAGGTGAAGGTCCGGGTGGAGACCCTTTTCGGCGAGGAGCTGGCCTGGCTCTACGTCCTCAACGACTACGAGGGCGGCCTCCCCTCCGCCCGCTACCTCGGCATGGTCGCCGACGCGGCCGAGTCGGCGGGAGCGCCGGACGACTACGTCAAGGAACTCCGCACCCGGCCCTGCCTGTCGGTCGGGCCGTAGCGCCCAGGGTCGGCGGTCCGGCCGGCCACCTGTCCGCACGCGACCTGCCCTGCAGGCCGTTCGCGCTCGCCAACAGGTAGCTCTTTCGCTCGCGCCCCTTCTCGGGTGACAGGTGCCGGCAAGCGCTGGTCCGCGTTCGCGGGCCGTGACCATGCGCCGCGCACGAAGCCCGAGATGCCCCGCCGCCACCGACGCGTCCCGTCCGCCCGTGAAGCGGTTTTCGCATCGATTCCGACACGATCTCTACGCGCATAGAATCAGGGGCGGACGATCCGAGACCCAGCATTTACGCTCACGGTGTGAACGCTTCCGTCAGCAACGACCCGACCGCCGCCGCGACCGCCGCCGCCCGCCGGCTTCAGGAGATCACCGGCGCGGCCACGCACGACATCGCGCTGGTCATGGGCTCCGGCTGGGTGCCGGCCGCCGACATGCTCGGCACGTCCGGGCACGAGTTCCCGGTCACCGAGCTGCCCGGTTTCCCGGCGCCGATGGTCGAGGGCCACGCCGGGCGGATCCGGTCGATCACTGTCGGCGACCGTCGGGCGCTGGTGTTCCTGGGGCGCACGCACCTGTACGAGGGCCGCGGTGTCGCCGCCGTCGTGCACGGTGTCCGTACCGCTGTCGCCGCGGGCTGCAAGACCATCGTCCTCACCAACGGCTGCGGCGGACTGCGCCCGTCGTTCGTGCCCGGCCAGCCGGTCCTGATCTCGGACCACATCAACCTGACCGCGACGTCGCCCATCATCGGCGCCAACTTCGTCGACCTGACGGACCTGTACTCCCCGCGCCTGCGCGACCTGTGCCGCACGGTGGAACCGAGCCTCGAAGAGGGTGTGTACGTCCAGTTCCCCGGCCCCCACTACGAAACCCCGGCGGAGATCGGCATGGTCCGCGCGATCGGAGGCCACCTCGTCGGCATGTCCACCACCCTGGAGGCCATCGCGGCACGCGAGGCGGGTGCGGAAGTGCTCGGCATCTCGCTCGTGACCAACCTCGCCGCCGGAATGACCGGCGAACCCCTCAACCACGAGGAGGTCCTGGAGGCCGGCCGCGCGTCGGCGGTGCGCATGGGCCGCCTGCTCACCGAAGTACTGCCCAGAATCTGACACTTGGTGACGCCACGCCCCGAAAGTGAACACGAGAGCGCAAAGTCGACGAGAAACACTCACGACGGACGCATAATCGGTCGGCACCTGATACCGCTCACGTACAGGTGGTCGGATGCGGCAGCCGGTCCGGCCACGGCCAACTGAACAATTCGGCACAGCCTTTCCCGGCGCCCTCCGTCCTCGTGTCCCTCGTGCCGCGCCTCGGCCCGGGTGCCTTCGCGGCCGGCGTGCCGCCGCACGTGCCGGGTCGGCGCCCGCGACACGGCAACCTCTCGTCCGTAAGGAGACCGCCTTGACCGACGTCGTCGAGACCGCCCGCGCCTGGCTGGCCGAGGACCCCGACCCGGAGACCCGCGCCGAGTTGCGCGCGCTGCTCGACGCCGACGACCTCCCCGCGCTCGAAGACCGGTTCTCCGGACTCCTCCAGTTCGGTACGGCAGGCCTGCGCGGCGAGTTGGGGGCGGGACCCAACCGCATGAACCGCGCGGTGGTGATCCGCGCCGCGGCGGGGTTGGCGGCCTACCTGAAAGGCACCGACGACTCCTCCGGAACGGTGGTGATCGGTTTCGACGCCCGCCATAAATCGGACGTCTTCGCCCACGACACCGCCGCGGTCATGGAAGCCGCCGGCCTGCACGCCCTGCTGCTGCCGCGCCCGTTGCCGACACCGGTGTTGGCGTACGCGATCCGCCATCTCGGTTGTGTCGCGGGGGTCATGGTGACCGCAAGCCACAACCCGCCGCGCGACAACGGCTACAAGGTCTACCTCGGCGACGGATCACAGATCGTGCCGCCCGCCGACGCCGAGATCGCGGCGGCGATCGCCGCAGTCGGGTCCCTCTCCAACGTGCCGATGGCGGACGAAGGTTGGGAGGTCCTGGGCGAGACACTGCTCGACGCGTACCTCGACCGCGCGGCGACAGTCGTCCGGCCGGACGGCCCGCGCGACATCCGGATCGTGCACACCGCGCTGCACGGGGTCGGCGGCGCGGTCATGCTCAGCGCCTTCGAACGAGCGGGTTTCGGCGACGTCACCGTGGTCTCCGCGCAGGCCGAACCGAACCCGGAGTTCCCGACCGTCGCCTTCCCCAATCCGGAGGAACCCGGCGCGATGGACCTCGCGTTCGAAACCGCCGCCGCATCGGGTGCCGAACTGGTCATCGCGAACGACCCGGACGCGGACCGCTGCGCGGTCGCGGTGCCCGACCCGGCCGCCCCTGCCGGCCGGCGCATGCTGCGCGGCGACGAGGTGGGCGCGCTGCTCGGCGCCGAGGTGGCCCGGCGTACGGCGGGCACAGGCGGCGTGCTGGCGACCACGATCGTGTCCTCCTCGCTGCTTCGCTCGATCGCGCGGCGGCACGGCCTCGCGTACGCCGAAACACTGACCGGCTTCAAGTGGCTGGCCCGCGTGCCCGGCCTCACGTTCGGCTACGAAGAGGCTCTGGGCTACTGCGTCGACCCCGACGGCGTACGCGACAAGGACGGCATCACCGCCGCACTCCTGATCGCCGAACTCGCGGCCGCCGCGAAGCAGGAGGGCCGCACGCTTCTCGACCTCCTCGACGAACTCGCCACCGAACACGGGCTCCACGCGACCGACCAGTACTCGATCCGCGTCGACCGCCTCGACCGGATCACCACCGCGATGGCCCGCCTCCGCGAAACCCCGCCGACGTCGTTGGGCGGCCTCGCCGTCACCCACACCGACGACCTGACCGTCGGCTCCGCGAACCTCCCGCCCACCGACGGATTGCGCTACACCCTCGCGGGCACCGACGACGTCAGCGCGGCCCGCATCGTCGTCCGTCCGAGCGGCACGGAACCAAAGCTCAAGAGCTACTTGGAGGTCGTGGTCCCCGTACGCGCCGACCTCCCGCAAGCCCGAACCATCGCCACAACCACCCTGTCGGCCCTGAAAGCCGACTTGGCCGCCGCCCTCGCCACATGACGGGACGGGTTGTCGTCCGGGTTCGATGAGGGGTATTCCTCATTCGTCGCGCGGTGTGAACCGGTCCGCTCGCCGTACCGTGCTTGCTGGGAGGGGAGCCAAACTGTGGAAGCACTGCGTTCAGAGGATCCGGCCGTCGTTGCGGGTTATCGCATGCTCGCGCGGCTCGGGGCCGGGGGGATGGGGCGGGTTTACCTTGCCCGGTCGCCCGGAGGAAGACCCGTCGCGTTCAAAGTCATTCGCAGTGACCTGAGCGACGACCCCGATTTCCGGGTGCGGTTCGCGCGGGAGGTCGCGGCAGCACGGTCGGTGAGCGGGGTGTTCACCGCGCCGGTGCTCGACGCCGATCCGCAGGGCGATCCGCCCTGGTTGGCGACGGCTTACGTGCCGGGAGTCGCACTCAACGACGCGGTGGCGCGTTTCGGGCCGATCCCGGACTCGCTGGGGCAGCTTGCGGGTGGAATCGCCGAGGCGCTGATCGCGGTGCACGAGGCGGGAC
>NZ_JBPKBI010000001.1:940711-970593 GCF_051388935.1 Yinghuangia sp. YIM S10712 | reverse complement strand
CCCCGCGACCTCAAGCCGGCGAACGTGATACTCGCCGCGGACGGGCCGCGATTGATCGACTTCGGGATCGCGCGTGCGCTCGAAGGCGGGACGATCACGCGTACGGGGTTTCTGGTGGGCTCGCCCGGATTCCTCGCGCCGGAGCAGGCCGGGAGCGGGCAGATCGGGCCCGCGACCGACGTGTTCGCGCTCGGCTCGGTCCTCACGTACGCCGCGACGGGGACCAGCCCGTTCGGTGACGGGGTGTTCACTGAGCTGCTGTTCAAGGTTCTGTACGGCGAACCGGATCTCGGCGGAGTGCCGGAACGCTACCGGGCGCTGGTTGCCTCCATGCTGGTCAAGGATCCGGACGAACGACCGACGCCGCGTCGGATCCTGGAGCAGTTGGGTGTGTTGGGGCTGGAAGGCGACAGCGGCGGCGCGTGGCTGCCGCAGCCGCTGACCGATCTCGTGGTCGCGCAGTCCGCCGCGTTGTTGTCGGAGAACCCACTGGGCGGCGAGAGCGGGGGCGCGGGACAGGCGCCCGCGGGCACCGTTCCGCCGGAAGGCCGGGGCGCGGAGCCGACCGAGCTTGGAGCGGGTGCGTACGCCGGCCTGCCGCCCAGGCCCGCCGCGCCCGGACCGTACAGCCAGGTGACGTACGGGCAATCGACTTACCCGCCAAGGGAATTCCCGGTGAGCGAGAGGCCGCCTGCGAGCGGTGCCGCCGGCTCGGGAACGCGGAAGAAGCGTCGCAGGGTCGTCGTCGCGGCGCTGGCGGTCGCGGCGATCGGCATCGCGGCGGCGGTGGTCGTGCCGGGGCTGCTCGACGACGAGAAGAGCGGTGGGGACGGTCAGGCCTCGAACAACGGCGGCGCAAGCGGGCTTCAGACGAGCGCGGGCGCCACGAGCGGGCCGCCGACCGCAACGCCGGACACGGCGTGCGGGGCCATCGGTGCCGACTTCACCAAAGGCACGCCCCGCCCTGAGTTCTCACCGGCCAACACCATGGTCACGCCCACGACTTCCGTCAACGGCTACACCATCACCGCAGGGCCGGGGGCGGACGCGCGGGCGGACTTCCAGGGCAATGTGACCGCGCCCTTCTCCAGCGTCCCGGTCAACGGCGACTTCGCGATCGAGACGCGTGTCTCGGTGAATCCGCAGCGGAGTTACCAGTCGGCGGGTCTACTGCTGTTCGCGAACAAGAACAGTTACATCCGCCTTGAACGCGGCTTCGGCAGCTTCAACTCGATCGCTTTCGAATATTTCCTGAACGGTGCCCACTACAAACTGACGACCCCGTTCGTCAACGAACCGGGCGACGTGGTCAAAACCGAAGCTGACACGGTGACGTTGCGACTGGAGCGCAGGGGCGACATCGTGACCGCGCAGTGGCGGGCGAAGGACGACGCGCTGTGGGAGCAGTTGCCGGGAGAAGCCCCGTTCACGTCGAACGGGGCACGCGCGGGAATGACGGTGCTCAATACCCCGAATTCCGGGCAATTTCATGCAACGTTCACGTCGTTCACGGTGAGCTGCCTCTGAGCCGGGAAGGGCCGGGAGCGGGGGGGGGGGGGGGGGGGGGGGGGGGGGGTGGGGGAGGTTCGTTTCTTCTCCCACTTTCCCTTCTTCTCCCCCCCCCCCCCCCGAAACTCAGGCGCTCCCGAAACTCAACCGCTCCCGAAACGCCAAACAGTCCCGAAAATCAGGCAGGCGAAACTCAGACAGCCGAAACTCAAACGGTCGAGCCCACGATCGCGAGCGCCGCGCCCAGGGCGACCACAGCCGGCACCGGCCAGTACCAGACCGCCTTGACGTCGCCCGTCGACGTCTTGCGGAACTGCTCGGCCATGCCCCGGAAGTCCGCCACCGCGTGATCCGCCAGAGCGGCCTGCGGCACGGTGGGGTGCTGTCCGCCGTACGGGTCCTCCGCCTGCGAACGGGCGTTCACCCGCATCGCCCGCTTGCGCTCGCGCAAGGAGACCGGGATCGCCCACACGTGGAACTTGCGGTCGCCGGACGTGCGCACTTCGAGGGAGTATTCGGCGCGCACTTCGCGCACCTCGCTCCATGGGATGTCGATCGTGCGGAACGGGTTGCGGATCCGCAGCCGGTCCGGCCCGGCGAAGGCCGCCGCGCGCAACGTCAGCGCGACGGCCACCGCGCCGACCGCGAGGACGGCACCGACCACGGTCATCGTGGTCTTGCCCCCGTCGCGCACCGCGCTGTCGATCATCAGCCACACGCCGACGGCCACCAGGACGACCCCGGTGAAAACAGCCGGCCGTGACCGGTAGGTGGTGACCCCGTCGTCGCTGTCCATAAAGGGGATTCTCCCCCACGACGGGCGCCGGGCCCCAAGCCCCCCGCTCCCGCCCGACTCCCTTCCTTACCTCGGGAACGTTCTCCGGGTTCGGACAGTGCCGCCCACGGCGCCCAACCACCCCAACGAACGCAGACGCCACCGCGTTCGAAAGCCGTGTTCGACCCGAGACCGCCCCTGGTCGGCTCGGATCCGATTCGCCCGCAGCCACGCTCCCAAGTGGGTTCCGCAGCGTCCCGGATGCGCAGCACCGCCGTCGGAACCCGTCAACCGTGAACCCGGCCCCGCAGCTACGCGTGTAGATATGCTCCTCTGGTGACCATGCTGTCTGCCTTCCCCGCCGACCCCGCCGAGGTGACGTCGTCCGACGCGGCGCTCGCCCGGTTCCTCCATGGGCTTCCCGGCATCGACGCGGTGGGTGCGGAATCACGCGCCGCCATGCTCGGGACGCGTTCCATCAAGAAGGACGCCAAAGCGTTCGCGATCGATCTCGCCATCGCGATGATCGACCTGACCACCCTCGAAGGCGCCGACACGCCGGGGAAGGTCCGAGCCCTGTGCGCCAAGGCCCGCCACCCCGACCCGAGCGCCCCCGACACCCCGCGCCCCGCCGCGATCTGCGTCTATCCCGACCTCGTCGCCGAGGCCAGGCAAGCCCTCGGCGGCAAGGGCTCGGACGTCAAGGTCGCCTCCGTCGCGACCGCCTTCCCGTCCGGGCGCGCCGCGCTCGACGTCAAACTGGCCGACGTCGGGCAGGCCGTGCGCGACGGCGCCGACGAGGTCGACATGGTCATCGACCGGGGTGCCTTCCTCGCCGGTCGCTACCGGCAGGTCTTCGACGAGGTCGTCGCGGTCAAGGCCGCCTGCGGCGACGCGCACCTGAAGGTGATCCTGGAGACCGGCGAGCTGGCGACGTACGACAACGTGCGCCGGGCGTCATGGCTCGCCATGCTGGCCGGTGCCGACTTCATCAAGACGTCGACCGGCAAGGTCGCGACCAACGCGACGCCGCCGGTCACGCTCGTGATGCTGGAGGCGGTACGCGACTTCCACGACGCGACGGGCCGCTCCGTCGGCGTCAAGGCGGCCGGCGGCATCCGCACGACCAAGGACGCGATCAAGTACCTCGTGCTGGTCAACGAGACGACGGGCCCCGACTGGCTCACTCCCGACCGGTTCCGCATCGGCGCGTCGAGCCTGCTGGGCGATCTGCTGATGCAGCGTCAAAAACTGGCGACCGGCCGCTACTCCGGCCCCGACTACGTGACGGTGGACTGAACCGTGACCACTTCCCCATCCACGACCGGCCGGGGGTTCGCGTACGCCCCCGCGCCCGAGTCCCGCGCCGCCGTCGACATCGCACCCTCGTACGGGCTGTTCATCGACGGCAGATTCGCCGAGGCCGCCGACGGCGCCACATTCAAGACCGTCAATCCGGCCACCGAGGAAGTCCTCGCCGAGGTCGCCATCGGCGGCGAGGCCGACGTGGACCGCGCGGTCAAGGCCGCCCGCAAGGCGTTCAAGGCCTGGTCCGCGCTCCCGGGCGCCGAACGCGCCAAATACCTCTTCCGCATCGCGCGCCTGGTCCAGGAGCACGCCCGCGAACTCGCGGTGCTGGAGACGCTGGACAACGGCAAGCCGATCCGCGAGTCGCGCGATGTCGACATCCCGCTCGTCGCCGCGCACTTCTTCCACTACGCGGGCTGGGCCGACAAGCTCGCGTACGCCGGCTTCGGCGCGAACCCGAAGCCGCACGGCGTCGCCGGCCAGGTCATCCCGTGGAACTTTCCGCTCCTGATGCTCGCCTGGAAGATCGCACCCGCACTGGCCACGGGCAACACCGTGGTCCTCAAGCCGGCCGAGACCACCCCGCTCACGGCCCTGCGCTTCGCCGAGATCTGCGTCGAGGCCGGGCTGCCGCCCGGCGTCGTCAACATCGTGACCGGCGCGGGTCCCACCGGACGCGCGGTCGTCGCGCACCCGGACGTCGACAAGGTCGCGTTCACCGGATCGACCGAGGTCGGCAAGGAGATCATCCGGACGGTCGCCGGCACCGGCAAAAAGCTGACTCTCGAACTCGGCGGCAAGGCCGCCAACATCGTCTACGACGACGCCGCACTCGACTCCGCGGTCGAGGGCATCGTCAACGGCATCTTCTTCAACCAGGGCCAGGTGTGCTGCGCCGGTTCGCGCCTGCTCGTGCAGGAGTCCGTCGCCGACGAGGTGTTCGCGATGCTCACCCGGCGCCTCCGGACGCTGCGGCTCGGCGACCCGCTCGACAAGAACACCGACGTCGGCGCGATCAACTCGGCCGCTCAGCTCGACCGCATCAAGGTCCTCGCGGCGTCCGGCGACGACGAGGGGGCCCAGCGCTGGACCGCGCCGTGCGAACTCCCCTCGAAGGGCTTCTGGTTCCCGCCGACCGTCTTCACGGGGGTCACCCAGGCGCACCGCATCGCGCGGGAGGAGATCTTCGGGCCCGTGCTGTCCGTCCTGACCTTCCGCACGCCCGCGGAGGCGGTCGAGAAGGCGAACAACACGCCCTACGGCCTGTCGGCGGGCGTGTGGACGGAGAAAGGCGCGAAGGCGCTGTGGACCGCGCAGCGGCTGCGTGCCGGGGTCGTGTGGACCAATACGTTCAACCGCTTTGACCCGGCCTCGCCGTTCGGCGGGTTCAAGGAGTCCGGGTTCGGCCGCGAAGGCGGTCGGCACGGCCTGGAGGCGTACCTGAATGTCTGAGATGTCCGACAAGCTCATGCGCAGTTCCGGTACCGCGCGCCTTGCGGTCAACAAGACCTACAAGTTGTTCATCGGGGGCAAGTTCCCCCGCTCCGAGAGCGGACGGGTGTATCCGGTGACCGATACCAAGAGCCGCCCGCTCGCCAACGCGCCGCGCGGCACGCGCAAAGATGCGCGGGACGCGGTCGTCGCCGCGCGCAAGGCCTACCCCGGCTGGTCGGGGGCGACCGCCTTCAACCGGGGCCAAGTCCTGTACCGCGTCGCGGAGATGCTGGAGGCGCGGCGCGACGAGTTCGCCGCCGAGGTCGGCGCCGCGGAAGGCACCGGCCGCAACAAGGCACTGGCCGCCGTGGACGCGGCGGTCGACCGCTGGGTCTGGTACGCGGGCTGGACCGACAAGCTCGCCCAGATCGCCGGCGGCGCGAACCCGGTGGCCGGACCGTACGCGAACTGGTCCACCCCCGAACCGACCGGCGTGGTCGCGGTCGTCGCGCCGCAGAAGTCGTCGCTCCTGGGCCTGACCAGCGTTCTCGCCCCGGTTGTCGCCACCGGCAACACCGCCGTGGTCCTCGCCTCCGAGAAGGCGCCGCTGCCCGCGCTCGCGTTCGCCGAAGTGTCGGCGGTCTCCGACGTACCCGCCGGTGTGGTGAACATCCTCAGCGGCCCCGTCGCCGAGATCGCGCCGTGGCTCGCGGCCCACCAGGACGTCAACGCGATCGACCTGGCGGGCGCGTCGCACACCGCAGGCGTCGCGTCGGTGCGCGACCTGGAGATCGCCGCGGCCGACAACCTCAAGCGTGTTCTGCGCCCCGAGGCGAGGGAGCCCGACTGGGCCGCGGACCCCGGCGTGGGCCGCATGCTCGCCTTCACCGAGATCCGCACGGTCTGGCACCCGACGGGCAACTGAACTCTCACCCATGGCAGAGAGGTTGGGCCCATCGGCGAACTCCGGTGGGCCCATCTCTTTGTCGCTTGTGTGTCCGGGAACGCGGCCCGGCGGCGATGCCGCGCCGCGCGGAAGTGCCTTCTGCTTCGGGCCTGTTACCAAACCTCCGCCTGCGGCAGGGCCGGCCCGCGGACCCGCCGGCCGATCAACCGCCCAGCAGCTCCTGGAGGTTCGTCCCGCCCGCGAGCTCTCCGGTGAGGAACGAGGTGCTCACCGGCAGGTCGCCGACCTGGGTGCCGACCGCGTTGTCGATCGGGTTGAACCCGGTCCCGGCAAGGGGGTTGAGCGCCGCGGTCATGACCGGGCCGACCGTGGCCGGAACAGCCGCGCCGAGCGCCGGCTGCACCTGTACGGGGGCCAGGGAGACCGCCGGAGTGGCGGCGCTCGCCGACGAGGCACCGGCGCCGAGGGCGGCGGCGGCCCCGATCGACACGGTCATCACGGTACGCAGAGCCGAAGCCATGGCGGGTCCTTCCGTACAGGCCGAACGGTACGCGGCCGGCACACGCAGACCGCCGCGGGCACACACAGCACCCGAATAACCACGCAGGGTAGCGAAGTTCACCGGCCCAGGGCAAAACGGCGGCGATTCGCCACAGAACCGCCGTGCCACGGAACCAAATCCGTCACAGTGCCGTCCTCATCCGCGTAACCCCGCAACCGAAGGAACCACCGCACCGGCGCCGCGCACCAACCCGGGAAACGACGAAGTCCCGGGCCGGTCCGACGGACCACACCCGGGACTCCAGGTCCCCATCAAGCCCCCCCGGACCGATGTGAACACTCGACGTCGCGCAGCACCCGCCCATGCGGGCAACGGGTCAGGCGACGAGCTCCGCGAACGCCTCGTCCGCGCCGAAGCTCAGCGCCTCGTCCTCGCGCAGCCGGCGCAGCGCGCGCCAGATGCTGCTCTTGACGGTGCCGACCGAGACACCGAGGACCTCGGCGACCTCGGGGTCCGTCCGGCCCTCGTAGTAGCGCAGCACGAGCATCGTGCGCTGCGGCTCGGGCAGCTTGGCCAGCGCCGACCACAGCACCGCGCGCAACTCCGTGTCGCCCATCGAGTCCGAGCCGTCGGGGCGCTCGGGCATCTCCTCGGTCGGGTACTCGCCGATGCGGCGGCGACGCCAGGCCGATATGTGGAGGTTCGTCATCGTGCGGCGCAGGTAGCCGCCGAGCGCGGCCTTGTCCTGGATGCGGCCCCACGCCTGGTAGGTGCTCATCAGGGCGCTCTGCAAGAGGTCTTCGGCCTCGTTGCGGTCCCCGGTCAGGTGGTACGCGGTGGCGAACAGCGCCGAGCGGCGCTCCCGCACGTACGCCGTGAAGTCGTCGTCGATGCTGCCGGTGTCCTGCACCGCGACGCGCGACGCCGTCCCCCCGTCGCTCGGCACCGCGGCCAGCGCGACGACCGTACGGCGATTGTCCTGGCGTTCGATCTGTGACTGCATGGTTCCTCCCCCAACACCTGCTCCAACGCGAGCTTCGTTCACGGGGACAACTTTGCTGGTCGGGCTTCATCGGACCGTCCCCCCCGTGTCACAGATGTGCAACAGGGCCCCAGCCCTGCGAACCGCGTAACGCAGCCCCGTGTTCTTCCCACCCGTGACGTCAGACACAATGGCTCGCGTGCCCTACCTGTTGCTGATCGAGGATGACGAGGCCGTACGCACCGGCCTCGAACTCGCCCTGGGCCGCCAGGGTCACCGCGTGGTGACCGCAGCCACCGGCGAACTCGGCTTGGAGCGGTGGCGTGAGCAGCGCCCCGACCTGATCGTGCTGGACGTGATGCTGCCCGGCATCGACGGATTCGAGGTGTGCCGGCGGATCCGCCGGACCGACTCGCTGCCGATCATCTTGCTGACCGCGCGCAACGACGACATCGACGTCGTGGTCGGGCTGGAGTCCGGAGCGGACGACTACGTCGTCAAGCCGGTCCAGCCACGCGTGTTGGACGCGCGGATCCGAGCCGTTCTGCGCCGCGGCGAGCGCGAGGTGTCGGACGCGTCGGTGTTCGGCGACCTGGTGGTCGACCGGAACGCGATGATCGTGACGAAGGGCGGCGAGGAGTTGTCGCTCACGCCGACCGAGTTGCGGCTGCTGGTCGAGTTGAGCAGGCGTCCCGGACAGGCGTTGTCCCGGCAGCAGTTGCTGCGGCTGGTCTGGGAGCACGACTACCTCGGCGACTCGCGGCTGGTCGACGCGTGTGTGCAGCGGCTGCGCGCCAAGGTCGAGTTGGTGCCGTCCGCACCGACGCTCATTCGCACCGTCCGGGGCGTGGGTTACCGCCTCGATCCGCCGTGACGGCGACCTCGCGGAAGCCGTCGCGTCCCCGCCCGCACCGGCCCGTCCTCGCGCGGATCGGACACGCGCTGCGGCTGAGTTCGCTGCGTGTGCGCATCCTCGCGGTGTTCGCGATCGTCGCGTTGATCTCGGCGGTCGCGGCGTCCGGGATCGCGTACTGGCTGACGCGCAACGCGGTGTTGCAGCGTGCGCAGGACTCGGTCATCAAGGAGTTCCGCGACGGGTTGGGCCGGGCGT
The DNA here is from genome assembly GCF_051388935.1 of Yinghuangia sp. YIM S10712. Classification (NCBI taxonomy): domain Bacteria; kingdom Bacillati; phylum Actinomycetota; class Actinomycetes; order Kitasatosporales; family Streptomycetaceae; genus Yinghuangia; species Yinghuangia sp. YIM S10712. The sequence continues at coordinate 962,065 of NZ_JBPKBI010000001.1, read as the reverse complement.
CGGAGAACCTGCCGCCGAACCCGAATTCGGAGCAGCTTGCGGCTGCCGCGGCGCAGTTGCGGGGGACGAGCTTCGGGTACGAGGTGGTGCTGGTCGGCAACGGCGACTCGGCGCCGCGTACCGGCGAGTTCACCGTGGCCGACGTGCCTGCGGACCTCCAGGAGGTCGTGAACACGCCGGACTCGCGGGGCGAGTACCACATGTACTTCCAGCGCGTGAACATCGACGGCGAGCCGTATCTGATCTGCGGGACGAAGGTCGTCTCCAGCGCGGAGGGCGTGCCCGACGGCCCGACCGGCTACATGTTCCAGTCGCTGCGTGCCGAGCAGACCGACCTGACGTCACTCGCCCGCTATCTGACGACCGGCGCGGTGCTCGCGCTGGGTGCCGCGGCGGTGTTGGCCCTGGTCGGCGCGCGGCACGTGCTGCGTCCGGTACGGCGACTCGGTGACGCCGCGCGGCAGTTGGGGGCGGGCCGCCTGGACACCCGCCTGGATGTCAGCGGGTCGGACGAACTCGCGGATCTGGCGAGGACGTTCAACGACGCCGCGGAGAAGCTGGAACGCAGCGTGACCGAGTTGCGCGCGTTGGAGGCGTCGTCCCGGCGCTTTGTCGCGGACGTCTCGCACGAACTGCGTACGCCGTTGGCGGCGATGACGGCGGTGAGCGAACTTCTCGAAGAGGAGGCGGACTCGCTCGGCGAGCAGGGCGCGCCCGCCGCGCGGCTGGTGGTCGCCGAGATCGACCGGCTCGCGACGCTGGTCGAGGACCTGATGGAGGTCTCGCGGTTCGACGCGGGGACGGCCGCGCTGATCCTGGACGACGTCGACATCGCCGACCTGGTGACCGCGTGCCTCGACGCCCGCGCGTGGATGGACGCGGTGGACCTGCGCTCGCCGCGCGGCATCGTGGCCCGCGTCGACGCGCGGCGCCTCGACGTGATGGTGTCCAACCTGGTCGGCAACGCGCTGCGGCACGGCGGGTCGCCGGTCACCGTGGAGATCCGCCGCGAGCCGCGCGCGCACGCACCCGGGGTGTTGGTCGAGCCGGGGGCGGAGGATCTGGTGATCGACGTCTCCGACACCGGACCGGGCATCCCGGAGGACGTGCTGCCGCACGTGTTCGACCGGTTCTACAAGGCGGACAGTTCGCGGGCCCGCTCGGAGGGCAGCGGGCTCGGGCTGTCGATCGTCATGGAGAACGCGCGTATTCACGGCGGCACGGCGCGGGCTTCCAACGTGCCGGGCGGCGGGGCGAAGTTCAGTCTGCGGCTCCCGCTGGTTCCGCCGGCCGACGACGACCGGGGTATGGGAGGCGATCCGGACGCCGAGCTTTGGGAGCCGGACCCGAACGACCCGGACCCGGGCGTGTGGCCGGACGAGGACTTCGGTACGGACGACGCGGGGCTCGGCGGTCGCAGGAACGGCTCGTCCGATAAGGCGGCCGAGTCAGGCTCGGTTTCGGCGGCCGACGACTCGCACACCCCGCAGGACGCGGGCTCGGACAACGGCACCGGCACCGGCACCGCGCAGACGGCCGACCACGCGTCCGCGGCCGACACGGGTGATGCCGCAGGCGGCGACCCGGACCCCTCGCGGGGCGACGGCACAGAAGGCGCCCCCGCAGGTCCGGCCGACGCCGCGGACCGTGACGCGTTCCCCGAAACCCACAACCGGGGAGGTTCACGGTGACCGCCCGCCGTTTTCCCGTACTCCCGGGGCGGGACGCGAGGGCCCGGCCCCCGCGTCCCGTGCTCGCGCTGATCGTCGCGCTGGGCGCGGTGCTGCTGGTCGCGGGCTGCGGCATCCGGGCGACCGAGGGGCCGATCAACGCGGGTGATCCCGCGAGACGGCCGTCGACGCAGGGCAACACCGCCTCGCCCGGCACCGCCAACCACGCGATCTATCTGATCCGTGACGGGCGTCCGCAGGCGGTGCAGCGCGGCGGCGCGGTCGTGCTTCCCACGCCCGCCCGGAACACGATGCGCCCGACATCGCCGCACGACCCGGAGCGTTGGTCGCTGATCGTCCGGCTGCTGCTCGAACTCGGGCAGGGCCCCAGCGCCGACGAGGCCGCGCAGGGGTGGAGCACCGCGCTGCCGCCGGGCGGTGTGAAGCCGGCCGATCCGCTGCCGAACGATCCCGTGGAGCTCGTGCGCCTCGACCTGGCCTCGCTCGACGCGCTTGACCCCCTCGCGCTCGGGCAGATCGTGTGCACGCTGCAACATGCGGCCAAGTCGCATCCGATCAGCTTCGGCGCGCGGCAGGGGCCGGGCGTGGCGCAGGACTGTGCGGCGTTCGGCAGCACGCCCGCGGCGCCGCCCACGGCGGCCCGGACGGCGGCGACACCCACCCGGTAGGGCGGATCCCCGAGGCGACCCCTACGCCGTTCGGATGAGTCCCCGACTCCGTCGGGCGCAGCCGGAGTGCGGCCGTGAGGAGGACGGCAGAGCGATGAGTGCGACGTACCTTCGAAAGGGAGGCGGTGCGATGGACGCACCGCGCCGAGGAGGCACCCGCCATGTCGATGTACGCAGCGCCGCGGAGCGCCAGGCTGACACGTCCGCGCGAGGGCAGGATGATCGCCGGTGTCTGCGCCGGCATCGCCAACCGCTTCGGCTGGTCCCCGACCGGCGTCCGCATCGCCTTCGTGGTGTCGTGCCTGCTGCCCGGCCCGCAGTTCCTGCTCTACCTGGCCTTGTGGATCGTCCTTCCGAAGGAGCGGTGACGCGGGGCCCCGGGTGCGGCGACGGCGCCCGCCCGGGGGATCGGGCCTGCGCTTATCATCCGAACGGCGGATGGACGGCGTAGGCGAGGGGGGGAGGCCCGGTGGGGCCGGTGCACCAGAGGAACCGGATCATCACGCTGTCCGTGTCGGGCGGCGTGCTGGTCACCGTGCTGGGGCTGTTCCTCAGCGGGATGTTGGCGATCAAGGCGGGCGAGACGTCCGCGATGTCGTCGAAGCGGTATTCGGACCAGGAGATCGACGACACCAACCGCTTCTGGGACGACGAGGGCAACGTCGGGGAGGCCAAGCCGGTCGGACCGCAAGGCGTCGAGGCGCCTTCGTCGCCGAATTTCCGGCCCCCCGAGACGGTCCAGGCCCAGCTCGTCGACGAGCCGTACGACGAACCGGAGAAGGCGATCCGGGGGAAGATCATCTTCGTGACGCCGGAAGGCCCCGCGGAGTGCAGCGGGACGGTGGTCGACCACCCCAGCGGCAACATGGTGTGGACGGCCGCGCACTGCCTGCACGGAGGCCGCGGCGCCGACTACTACAAGCGCATCTCGTTCATCCCGGGCTACGACGGCAAGGCCGAGACCTCGGCCGAGGCGATGCCGTTCGGCCGCTGGCCGGTCCGCGAGGTGTCGGTGCCCGACCAGTGGATCAGCGACGCCGACCCGGAACGCGACAGTGTGGCCTCACCGTTCGACTTCGGGGCGTTCATCGTCGAACCGCCTTCGGGCAAGGGGTCGTTGCAGGAGGAGTTGGGGACGAGCGCGCCGATCATGTTCAACGCGCCGCGCAACCTGACCGTCGAGTCGTACGGGTATCCCGGCGAGGAGCCCTACGACGGCAGCCGGTTGTACACGTGCAAATCGCCGACCACCGACTTCCAAAATGACGGCTGGCCCGATCCCGCGATGCTGTGGATGGGCTGCACGATGACCGCGGGGTCCAGCGGCGGAGGATGGTTCGCCGAGATCGAGGGCCGCCTCTATCTGGTCAGCAACATATCGCTGGGCATCACGCTGCGAACGGCGAAGACGATGACCGGGCCCTACCTCGGCAACGCGGCACACGAGTTGTACGACGGTTTCTGACCCTGCCGCAGCTTTCTGTTTTCATCCTTGCGAGTGAACCGGCGTAGCTCCGGCTCGGGCACTCGCCGCCGCACACGCGAAAGCCGCCGGCCGCGTCGCGAGGGAACGACGCGGGCCGGCGGCGGGGGCTGCGCTGTCAGCCCACGGCGCCGAGCACGCCCGAGAGACCGGGCAGGCCGGGCAGGCCAGGCAGGGCGGAAGTGACGGAGCTCGCCGCGCCGGTGACGCCCGGCAGGCCGGGAACGCCCAGGTCGGGGACGGCGGGAAGGGCCGGCTGGCCGGTCGCGTCGGCGGCGCCGGGCATACCCGGGATGCCGGGAAGGCTCGGCGTCCCGGAAGGAACGGACGGCAGCATGCCCGTGGGCAGCGTCTCCATCGGCAGCGTCTGCTGGGCCGTGTCGCCAAGGCCGCCGGTGATGGTGTCGGCGCCCAGCGTGTCGGTCACCTGGCTGACGGGGAACGGACCGATGCTGCCGGCGTTCTCCTCGGCCACCTTCGGGACCGTCGGCAGTGGCGCCGCGTGGTCGTCGGCGAGCGCCGGAGCCGCGGCCCCGGTGACGATCGCCGCGCCGAGCCCGGCTGTTACTGCAACCTTGCGTACCGATCCCATGTGCACCCCAATTTCCGGACATGGCTTCACGCCACGTAATAACTTGCGTACGAAACGTAGCGAACGCGGGGCGTCGGGCGCAAAACCGCAAGCGGCAGGCGGGTTTCGGTTTCGGACCGGCCAAGACGGCCTGGCCGCACAGGTGTTCGCACGTGTGCGCACGGGCTCGCGCACCCGATGCAGCGGGGGTCAGGACCGCGGGAACAGCCACTCCGAACGCAGCGCGGCGTAACCCGGCTTGATCACTTCGTTGATCATCGCGAGGCGTTCGTCGAATGGGATGAAAGCGCTTTTCATCGCATTCACCGTGAACCACTGCATGTCGTCGAGGTCGTACCCGAACGCCTCGACCAGGTGCTCGAATTCGCGACTCATCGAAGTTCCGCTCATAAGCCGGTTGTCGGTGTTGACGGTGACCCGGAAGTACAGTCGGCGCAGCAGGCCGATGGGGTGGTCGCCGTACGAATCGGCAGCGCCCGTCTGGAGGTTCGACGTCGGGCACATCTCCAGCGGAATGCGCTTGTCGCGGACGTACGCCGCGAGCCGGCCGAGCCTGACTCCGCCGTCGTCGGACACGGTGATGTCGTCGATGATGCGGACGCCGTGGCCCAGGCGGTCCGCGCCGCACCACTGCACGGCCTCCCAGATCGACGGCAGGCCGAACGCCTCGCCCGCGTGGATCGTGAAGTGGAAGTTCTCGCGCTGGAGATACTCGAACGCGTCGAGGTGGCGCGTGGGCGGATGCCCGGCCTCGGCGCCGGCGATGTCGAAGCCGACGACGCCCTGATCGCGGTACCGGATGGCGAGTTCGGCGATCTCGCGGGAACGCGCCGTGTGACGCATCGCGGTCAACAGCGCGCCGACCTTGATGCGGTGGCCGCGGGCCGAGGCATTGCGCTCACCGAGCCGGAAGCCTTCGTTGACGGCGGCCACGACCTCGTCGAGCGTGAGACCGCCTTGGAGATGCTGCTCGGGGGCGTACCGGACTTCGGCGTACACCACGCCGTCGGCAGCGAGGTCTTCGGCACATTCGATGGCCACCCGGATCAGGGCCTCACGGGTCTGCATGACCGCGCAGGTGTGCGTGAAAGTCTCCAAGTAGCGTTCGAGTGACCCGGAATTCGCCGCCGCGCGGAACCAGTCGCCGAGCGCGTCGGGGTCGGCGGACGGCAGTTGGTCGTAACCAACCGCCGCGGCGAGTTCGACGATCGTGGCCGGACGCAGGCCGCCGTCGAGGTGGTCGTGGAGAAGAACCTTCGGCGCCCGGCGAATGTGCTCGGCCGAGGGCGAGACGGCGTGTTGGCTGTGCATGGGGAGACTGTAAGTCCTACGCGCGTAGAAGGCATCGGAATTCGGACCGTGGCGCCGCGCGCCGGGCCTCGGACACGGTCACCGCCGGGTGCGGGAAAGCCCCGTCCGCATCGGCCATCGCGACACGGACGGGGCCGGGTCGGCTCAGCCCACAGTCCAGGATTCGCCTTCGGGGTCGTCGAGCCATGCGCGCTTCTCGTCGTCCCGAAGGGTCAGCCCGAACCGTTTCGGCTCGGGTCGGCCCCTGGCCACCCACCAGCTTCGGGCTTGCTCCACCTCGTCCCAGAGGGAACGCGGACCGGACTGGACGATGTCGGGCGCGGTGTCCTCACCGAACGCCGCGACGGCGACGGACCGGTCCCGGGTCGAGTAGAGCCAGATCGAGACGCTCCCGTCGTCATCCTCGGCCGTGGCCAGGACGCAGTCGGGCACCCTCAGGCCGACCGCGAACGCCCCGTCATCCTCGATGACCTGCCTGGCCTCGGACAACGTCGGCCCGCTGTCCGAGCATCGGCCGGAATCCGTCCATCCCGGTGGCGCGTAGCTCGCGTGGCCGTCGAACCTGAGCCGCTGAGAGCGCATTTTCATGAAAGACAGACCCGCGCCGAAGCGGCCGGATGCTGTTCCGTCGTCGTCCACAACGAGCGTGAGCAGCCGGTCGTGCGGCGTGTAGTCCGTACCCCAGGGCATCACGATGCGTGCCCCGGGTGCGCATTGCCGCACCCAATGCCGTGGGACGACGCGGATCCCACAGGTGACGTGGATGCGCTGGTACGGCGCCCCTGCCGGCCACCCTCGGAAACCGTCGCCCGTGACGACCTCCACGCCCTTTACACCTGCGCGTGCCAGGTTGTCGCGGGCGGTCCGGGCAAGGTGTTCGTCCACTTCGACGGTCACGACGGAGCCGGTGGGACCGACGATTTCGGAGAGCCGGGCGGCCGTGTAACCGGTGCCGGTTCCCACATCCAGGACGTGCATGCCCGGAGCCGCCGCGACGGCTTCGAGCATCGTCGCCACGGCCTTGGGCATCGACGCCGACGACGACGCAAGCCGGCCGGGCTCCGGGCCGACGTGCGCACCGTCGTCCCACTGGGTCACCAACGGGACATCGGCGGCCACGGCGGCCTCCCACGCCTCGGGGGCCGTGGCCCTGTCGACGGCGGAACCGTAGGTGTCGGTCTCGGTGTCGAAGGGCCACACCACATCGGGAATGAAGTCCCGTCGTTCGATGGTCGTCACGGCTTCCGGTGCTTTCCGTCGTCCTTCTTCTCCTTGTGCGTGTCGGGGCTCGGAGGGACGGGCGGACTCGGTTCTTTCCTGGGGGTCTGGTCCTTGTGCTTCAGCTGGGGCATCGTGTGATTCCTTTCCGTGCGATGTCGGTTGGGTGGGGCTGTGCGGCGCGAAGTCACTCGGTTCCACTGCGACCTGCACCCTGGTTCCCTCAGCCGGCGTCCGGCTGTCGCAAGTACGGACGCGGGAGGGAGTCATAGGCCGGGCTGAGCGCGTTCGGGCCGTGGTCGGCGTCGCGCATGAACAGCCCTTCGGCGGCGGCTTGTTCGATGTCGGCCTGCTGCTGCGCGGTGCGTGCCATGTCCAGGTCTCGCAGCGAGACCGCCGAGTGCGGGACGAGCCACCAGGCTCGCGAGTAGTCGATTTCACGCCGTACGAAGCGGCGTGTGGCGATGTCGAACAACATTGCATCCCGCATGTGTTCGCAGTAACTGGTGAACGTCTCGCGTACGCGGTAGCGGAGTGTGCGGGCGTACACCGTGCCTCGCTGCATCGCGAAAGCCGCGTGGGTGGTGTCCGTCCCCCACGCGAGGAGCACGACGAGCGGGGGCTTGAACGGCCTTGTGCGTCGGGCGAGTTGATCGAGATAGGCGCGTGCGTCGGGCGTCGGCGTGAGAACTGCGGTGTACGGCCGTGCGAGGGGCGCGTTGTCGTCGTGGCCGTGGCTGTCGTCTACCGCGTGCATGCCGGACCTTCCCTCGCAGACTCTGAGCGCGTTTACTCTTTGTGCTCACAGCTTGACTCTCCGGTCGTACTCTTGGGAGTGACGGACCGTCCCAAGTTGTGGCGGGATTGCGTCCCATGGTTCGGCGGGATGAAGGGGGATGACGTGCCGCGGTTTCGATCGAACGAACGGGGCGACGGGGCGAAACGCCGCCATCGCTACGGCCAGGCCATCCGCGCCCAGCGCGAGCGACGCGGCATGAGCGTCGCGGATGCGGCCGAGGTGTTCGGCTACTCGACGTCGGCATGGTCGAGGTACGAGAACGGCAGTCCGATTCCGCCGAGTCTGCCCGCGCAGTTGGACGAAGCGTTCGGGACGCACGGGATGTTCGTCGTGCTGTGGGAGATGGTCAAGGAGGAGGCGCACCCGGACCGGTACCAGGACTACATGCGGGAAGAAGCTCGCGCGCTTGAGATCTTCGAGTACGCGCCGTACTGGATTCCGGGTTTATTGCAGACAAAGGCGTACGCACATGCCGCGCATGCGGCAACCACACCGGACGCGACTGCTGACGAGATCGAGTGGAAGATCGCTCTTCGCATGGACCGACAGGAACGCCTGCGCGGTGATGATGCTCCGTTCCTGTCGGCTGTCCTGGACGAAGCGGTGATCCGTCGGGTGATCGGCGGCCCCGAGGTGATGCGGGATCAACTCGCGTCACTGTTGCCGCTCGTGGACACGCGCCACTCGATGCTCCAGATCGCGCCGTTCGCCCGTGGCGGGCGGAGCACGCTCGGCGGTCCTCTGATCGTGCTCACGCTGCCGGACGGCGGGCGTATGGCTTATCTGGAGGGGATGGTCAACGGGCAGATCCTTGATGACCCTTCGGCGGCACGCGCCTATCAACGGGCCTACGATCGGCTACGAGCCGAAGCCTTGACCCCTGGGGAGACGGCGGACTTGATCACGGCGGCAATCAAGGAGTACGAGCCATGACACAAATAACGCATGACGCGTGGCGCAAGTCGTCGTACAGCAACACCGACGGCGGCGCGTGCGTCGAGGTGGCCAGTGGCTTCCCCAATGTTGTCCCCGTCCGTGACAGCAAGGACGTGACCCGTGGGTACTTCGCGGTGTCGACTGCGTCCTGGTCGGCTCTGACGGAGTCGATCAAGCAGCTGTAACGCATTGGAGCACGGTCCCGACTCGAACACGGGTAGAACGCGATGACCTCTACGTCATTTCGTGTGGTCGGAGACCGTACGCGGCACGCTCGGGGTCCGGCCAACGTTCCCGAGGTATGGAAGGGCCGGGCGGGAGCGGGGGCTTCGTCCGGTTACCGCTGAACATGCGCAGCCGGACGGGTTCTGTATCCCGACCGGATGGTGACCGGCGACCACCGCACAGTCTTTGCGGCCACCGCGCACGTGGTACCCGGGAGGGATCTCGGCTGCGGCACTCAGCCGGTGCGCGTGCCGGTGAAGCGCGTCACGGCTGATTCAGCAGACTCCCCCGACGGCCGAGGACGAACTCGCGGAACAACCGCACCGGTTCCGTCTCCGCCCGGTCGCGCAGCCAGGCCAGCCCGATCGTGCGGTACGCGCGCGGCGCGCTCACCGCGAGTTGCACGGTACCCGGACGCGGAACCTCGGGCGCCGGCAGCAACGCCACACCGAGCCCGGCCGCGACCAGGCCTCGCAAGGTCTCAGCCTCCTCCCCCTCGAACGCGACGCGCGGCACGAACCCCGCCTCCGCACACAGCGCGTCGGTGATCCGCCGCAAACCGTAGCCCGGTTCCATACACACAAAGCGCTCGTCCGATGCCTCGGCGAGACGTACCCGTCTGCGCGACGCAAGCCGGTGATCGGCCGGGACCACCAGGTACAGCCGCTGCTCGTCCAGGGCGCGTACCGCGAGGACCGGGTCGTCGGGGAGCGGCGAGACGAGGCACATGTCCAGTTCCCCCGCCCGCACCCGCTCCAGCATCGCCGAGCCCGCGTCCTGGACGAGCGAGAACCGAATACCGGGGTGGTCGGCGCGAAAATCGCGCAGCAGCCCGGGGACGGCCTCGGCACCCATCGTGTGCACGAAACCGAACGCGACCTTGCCGCGCGTCGCGCTCACATCGCCCCGGATCTCGCCGCAGGCCTCGTCCAGCCGATCGAGCATCGGCTCGACGGCGGCGAGGAGGGTATGGCCCTGCGGAGTGAGGCGTACTCCCCGACCGGTCCGCACAAGCAGCGGCGCGCCCAGCTCGTCTTCAAGCTTGGCCATGGTCCGGCTCAGCGTCGGCTGCGGAATGCCTAGAGCCTCCGCCGCACGCGTGACATGCTCCGCCTTCGCCACAGCGACGAACTGCACCAGCCTGGGCACGAGCGCGGCGACGGGATTGGACTCATCCCCGAGCCCCGCCCCACCACGACGCCGCTCGCCCCCGACCCCGCCCCCGCCGAGATTGACCGCCCGCTCCCGCCCGGTGTCCCGCGAAATCCGGCCACCGCTCTGCCGGTCGTCCGCAGCGGTTGTAACAGGATTTTCGGGTTGCGTACGCGCTTCGGCCCGCCCTGACCTGCTGTCATGCTTCATGGCATCAATCATCGCCGTTTGATGTATTGGACGCATGATTGGGGCGGTCGTAGGTTCACATACATGTCCGCGTCCACCGCATCAGGAACCGCCGTCCCCACTCCTCACCCCCCGACTCGGCACGCACTCGGCTCGCCCGGCTACCGCCGCGTCAATCTCGCGCTGTTCCTGGCCGGATGCGCGACGTTCGCGATGCTCTACACGACGCAGACGCTTCTCCCCCAGCTCTCCGACGCGTTCCATCTGACACCGGCCCAAGCGAGCATGTCGGTGTCGGTGGCGACCGGCGCCCTGGCGCTCGCGGTGATCCCGGTGAGCATGCTGTCCGAACGCTGGGGACGCACGCGCATCATGACCATCTCGGTCTTCTCCGCCGCGCTGCTGGGCGTACTGGCCGCCTTCGCCCCGGACTTCGGGACACTCGTCACGCTCCGCACCCTCCAAGGCGTGGCCCTCGCAGGTTTGCCCGCCACAGCCATGGCCTACCTGGCCGAGGAGGTCGAGGGCACGTCGCTTGGCGCCGCGATGGGCCTGTACGTCGCGGGCAACAGCGTCGGCGGCATGGGCGGCCGGCTCATCACCGGCGTGGCCGGCGATCTGGGCGGCTGGCGTACGGCCCTGCTCACGGTGGGCGTGGTCGCGCTCCTCTGCGCGGTCGCCTTCCGCCTCCTGGTGCCCGCGTCCCGGAACTTCCGCGCGAACCACGACGGCAACCGCGCCGCCGTGTCTGCTCTTCGCACGCACTTGGCCGACCCCACCCTGCGCCGCCTGTACCTGCTCGGCATGCTCTTCATGGCGGCGTTCGGAACGATCTACAACTTCATCGGCTACCGCCTGCTCGCCGAGCCCTTCGGCCTCCCGCAGGCCGTCGTCGGTGCAATCTTCGCGATCTACCTCGCCGGGACCGCGAGTTCCGCTTTCACGGGCCGCCTGGTCGGCCGCCTCGGCCACCGCCGAACCCTGTGGGCGGCGGCAGCGGTGACCTCGCTCGGCGCGCTCCTAACCCTCCCGAACCACCTCGTGGTCATCGTCCCGGGCCTGATCATCCTCACCGTCGGCTTCTTCGCAGGCCACACCGCCGCGAGCGCCGCAGTCGGCCTGCGCGCAAAGCACGGACGTGCCCAGGCATCAGCCCTGTACGTCGCCGCCTACTACCTCGGCAGCAGCCTGGGCGGACCGCTGGGTGGCGTGGCTTACAACAACATGGCCTGGCCGGGAGCCGTGCTGTTTGTTCTTCTGGTATGCGCCACAGCGGCTTTGGCCACGAACCACCTGCGCCCGCCGACGACGACAAACGCCTCCGAACGCCCCCGTTCCGCCGTCCGGGCCGCCTGAACTCGGCGGCCATGCCTACTTGGTGCGTTCAAGTTGGCGTTCGGGTCCGCGGTTGCCGGGGTGCCCGGACAAACCGGCAACACCCAGAGCGGCGTAGTGGACTGCCGCGTACATTGACGCGTGCGGGTGTACGTCGAATTTCGCCGTATGCAAACCGGGGTACCCGTCGAGCTTTTTGCCGCGCGGCACGACGCCCAATTGCGTGTAGTGCAGTTCGGGCGCACCCTCAATCCCGGGGACGCCGGTCCCGTAATAAGCCATGTCGTCGCCACCGGTTGAGCCTGGGAATTCCTTGACAGCTTTACGGCCGACCTCCGCGGCCAGCACCCTGTCGACATGCTGCTTGGCCCAAGGCGTGTTGATGACGGGCGGGATGTCCAAGCTGAGCTTCAGCGTCCCCCTGAGCTTGTATTCGTCCATTTTTCGATTGAACATGTCCGCAAGTTGCTCCCGAGAATCCTGGTGCGCTTCAACCGTCGACGAACGCACAGTCGCCTGCACCGACCCGTTCGGCGGCGTCGCGTTCGTCGCGCCGCTGACAAATTCGATACCGGTCCAGCCCAGGATCGGAGGCTGGTCCTCGCCTGCGTGCAGCCCGTTGAACTCCTCGTTCATCTTGACCAGGATCGTCGGGCCGATCAATCCGAGGTTCGACGAGGCCTCAGGACGGGCGCTGTGACCTTGCTCGCCCTGGATTTCTCCCTGCATCAGTAGGTGGCTGAACTGCGTGAGTCCCTCGCGAGTGGCGTATTCTCCGACGTAATATTCGGGCCAAGAATGCAATCCGAACGCAGCCTTGACATTCCGCAGCACACCATCCCGACGGACCATCGCCTCCGCGCCGCCGTTGCCTGCCTCCTCCGCAGGTTGGAAAACCAGGCGAAGCTTGTTCGGCAAGCCCTTCTCGTAGTCGTAGCGTTTGAGAATGGCGGCGGCGTGGACAAGGCCTGCGGCGGTGACGTCGTGGCCGCAGGCATGCATGACGCCCTGTTTCTCCGACTTGTAACGAGCGTTGCCCTGCTCGGTGATTTTCAGGGCGTCGATGTCGCTACGCAGCAGAACGACGTCTCCATCGGACGGGCCGATCTCTGCAACGACCCCGAAACCGGTGTTGGAGACGCGTGCGTCCACCCCGAATGAATCGAGCGCGTTACCGATGCGCTCCGTTGTCTCGCGCTCCTGCCAGGCCAGTTCCGGGTTCCTGTGGAGGAGTTCTCGGAATTCGCGGATCTCCTCGCGCCGTTCCCATGCGGCGCGGAAGATCGGCCCCCGGGTCTCTGCCATGGATACGCCCCTCGGTCGGCTGCCCGAATGCCTGCGGCACATCGGCGTCTTCGACGTATTCCGTCGGCTTGGGCAGCGCACGGTTCGGGCCGGGCGGGCTGCCCTCCCGATCGGTGTCGGTGGGCGTGTCCCAAGCGCCCACGCCGTGAGCCCGTCAGCCCTGCGGGCGGTCGGGTGGCAGCGACGGCGGAAGGTACGGCCGCTCTTCCTCGACCGGTGGACGAGGCCGTCCCATCAGCCACAGGCTCCCGCGGCGCGGATTCGCCACCGGCGGTGTGGCTCACCACTCACACCAGCCACATCAGACGGTTTTGATAACTCGAAGCGACTGCGCTCACTTAAGCAATTCTGACCACTCAAGTAACATCCGACTGGTTGCCGGGCTCGTTGAGGCGTGATGTGGATACTGGGGTCAATGCGGACGCTCGCCGACGCGGCAATCGAAACGTCAGACGGTCGCGTTCAGCCCCCTGAGCTCGGCCCCGCCACCACCGATCCCCAGCGTCAGCCGTTCTTGAGCGCCCCGCGCATCTTCTCCGCCTGGAGGTCCAGGAGTTCGCGTTCGGGGAAGGTCACTTCCCTTGTCTCCTGGTCGAGGTTGAGAAGATCGCCTGGAGGTCGCCCACACGGACGATGGCGTAAGCGGTGGGGATGGTGTCGCGCGCGGCGAATCCCACGGCGTTGAGGGGGCAAGGCCGTCGGCGGGCTGGGCACAACCGGAGCGGCACACCCTGGACACGCGCATTGCTACCGTGGACTGCGAACCGAGGAGTGGCTATGAGCGTTTTGCCCGAGTGGATGTATCCGCCGAATCCCGGTGGCTGGACCGCGGACGACCTCGACCTCCTGCCCCCCGAGGCGCCCCGGCACGTCGAACTGATCGATGGAGCACTGGTCTTCATGATGGCTCCGCAGCGGAGCTTCCACACCAGAGTGATGTTCAACCTCTGCTACCAGTTGATCGACCAGGCGCCGCCCGGAATAAGCGTCGAGCAGGAGATGGCCGTCAAGCTGGGCAAGCGCAACCGCCCGGAGCCCGACTTGGTCGTGGTCACCCCGCCCTATCAAGCCGACCGGACCTACTACCTGCCTCAGGACGTCCTCCTCGCCGTGGAGATCGTCTCGGACGAGTCCGCGGAGCGCGACCGGGACACGAAGCCCCGCAAATACGCACAAGCCGGCATCCCGCACTACTGGCGTGTAGAAGAGGACAAGGGGCAACCTGTGGTCCACGTCTTCGAGTTGGAAGTCACGACGGCTACGTACGTGCCCACAGCCATCGAGCGCAGCGTTCTGAAACTGACGGTCCCGTACCCGATCGACATCGATTTGTCGCTGCTGACGCGATAGTCGGCCCGGTCGGTTTTTACTCGCTCCCCTCGAAGCCAGGAGAAGTCGAAGGTTCGCAGTGGGCAACCGCGCGGAACCCGTGATTTCTCTGGCTTCGCGTCGGGACGCGAACTGGAGACAGGTTTCGTTCAGTTCTTGAGCGCCGCTCGCATCTTTTCCGCCTGGAGATCCAGGAGTTTGCGGTCGGGGAATTCCGCTTCCCTTGTCTGCTGGTCGAGGTTGATGAAGATCGCCAGGAGGTCGCCGACGCGGATGATGGCGTAGGCGGTCGGAATCGTGTCGCCTTCCGCGGAGGTGGTCAGTTCTATGCCCGCAGTCGCGTCGGCGCTGCTCTTCAGCGTTTCTTGGCGGGTCTCGTACGTGACCGTTTGGGTCGTACCGGGCGCGTCGGCAGTGAACTTCTCGCAGTCCGCGAGGGCGTCGACGCCGTCGTTCATGAACTTCTCGGCGTCGCCTGGGGCATAGGACGCGAGCAGGATGACGTTGATCTGGCTTTCCTGGCCGTCGAACTCGTACCGGTTCGATGCGTGGCCCTCGTCCCGGCCCTTGTTGACACCGCCGGCCAGCAGGTCGAGGACCGGCTGGCAAGCCTTTTTGTCCGCGACGGCCTCGTTGTCACTGGGCGTGAAGGAGCTCACGGTGACCTGGTCCGCCATGTCGTCCTGGGTGAGGATGACGGATTCGAGCCGGTTGTCGGTGGCGCCTGAGCTGCCGGTGGGGGATTTCGCACCGGTCGGCTTGGGTTTCGCGGACGACGAAGCGGACGAAGACGGGCTGTCCGACTCCATCGAGTCCTTGATCGAGCCGCTCCCGCCGCCGCAGGCCGTCGCCAGGAGCAGAGCGGACGAAACGGTCACCGCCGCAAGGAATCTGCGGGGGCGGGGTATTGCGGCCATGGGCGGCACCTTTGCGGCAGGGGCGCCACCGCATGTGGCGCAAGGGCGGTCAGGGTATCGACCGCCTGTGCATGCCCTTCAGGTGGTCGGGGTGATGCGGTCGATGATGAGTGGCCGGTGGTGGTTGGGGGTGCCTTCGGGGGCGATGTCGAAGGCGCTGGTCACCGGCTCCATGGCGTAGGGGAAGCGTTCCGGGGTGTCGGTGTGGAGGGTGAGCAGGGGGTCCCCGGTGCGGATCAAGTCGCCGGGCTTGGCGTGGAGTTCGATGCCGGCGGCGGCCTGGACTGGTTCTTCCTTGCGGGCGCGGCCCGCGCCGAGGCGCCAGGCGGCCACGCCGATGGCGTAGGCGTCGAGGCGGGTCAGCACACCGGATTCCAGTGCGGTGACGACGTGCGACTCACGTGCGGTGGGGAGGGGGGCGTCGGGGTCGCCGCCTTGGGCGGTGATCATGCGGCGCCAGACGTCCATCGCGGAGCCGTCGGCGAGGGCGTCGGCGGGGTCTTTGGCGTCGACTCCGGCGGCGGTGAGCATTTCGCGGGCCAGGGCGAGGGTCAGCTCCACGACATCCGCAGGGCCTCCTCCGGCCAACACCTCGACGGATTCGCGGACTTCGAGGGCGTTGCCGGCGGTACGCCCGAGCGGCGTGGACATGTCGGTGAGGAGAGCGACCGTACGCACGCCGTGTGCCGTGCCCAACTCCACCATCGTGCGGGCGAGTTCGCGGGCGTCGGCGAGGTCCTTCATGAACGCGCCCGAGCCGACCTTGACGTCGAGGACCAGCGCGCCGGTGCCTTCGGCGATCTTCTTGCTCATGATCGAACTGGCGATCAGCGGGATCGATTCGACGGTCCCCGTGACGTCGCGCAGCGCGTACAGCTTCTTGTCGGCGGGGGCGAGGCCGTCGCCGGCCGCGCAGATCACGGCGCCGACCGACTCCAGCACGGCGAGCATTTCGGCGTTGGACAGGGTCGCGCGCCAGCCGGGCACGGACTCCAGCTTGTCGAGCGTGCCGCCGGTGTGGCCGAGGCCCCGGCCGGACAACTGCGGCACGGCGACCCCGCACGCGGCCACGAGCGGCGCGAGCGGCAGCGTGATCTTGTCTCCGACGCCGCCGGTGGAGTGCTTGTCGGCGGTCGGCCGTGTGAGGCCGGAGAAGTCCATGCGTTCGCCGGAGGCGATCATCGCGTCGGTCCACCGGCTGATCTCGCGGGCGGTCATGCCGTTGAGCAGGATCGCCATGGCCAGCGCCGACATTTGCTCGTCCGCGACCTCGCCGCGCGTGTAGGCGTCGACCACCCAGTCGATCTGATGGTCGGTCAGCTCGCCGCGGTCGCGCTTCGTACGGATGACGGAGATGGCGTCCATGGGTCGGCGTTGCTCCTCGGGTCGGCGAACGTGGCGGAGGGGGCTGAGTGGGCGGCGGCGGCTGCCCCAGCGAGCGGAGAGGTGCCGCAGGTCAACGGGGGGCCGAGTCGCGGGGTGGGGCGGAGTCGGCGCAAGTCAGCGCAAGTTGTCGGGGCCGAAGGCGTCCGGCAGCACCTCGCGCATCGGCCGGATGCCCGACACGGTGTCCACGAGCAGGTCCGGGCCGCCGTGTTCCCACAGGAGTTGGCGGCACCGGCCGCACGGCATCAGCACCGCCCCGTCGCCGTCGCAGCACGTGAACGCGACGAGGCGCCCGCCGCCGCTCGCGTGCAGTGCGCTGACGAGTCCGCATTCGGCGCACAGGGTCATGCCGTACGACGCGTTCTCCACGTTGCAGCCGACCACCGTGCGCCCGTCGTCGACCAGCGCGGCGGCGCCCACCGGGTAGTTCGAGTAGGGCGCGTAGGCGTGCGCCATGGCCCGGTGTGCGGCCTCACGCAGCGAAATCCAGTCGATCTCCGTCACGATCACGCTTTCTGATAGGGCTTGTTCGCGGCGGCCGGCGGGCGGATTCGGCCGACGAGGCCGGCGACCGCGAAGACGGTCACAACGTACGGCAGCATTTGCAGGAACTCCGACGGGATCGGCGTCCGGAGCGTTTGCAGCGACGTCGCGAGTGCCTTGGAGAAGCCGAAGAGCAGTGCGGCGGCGACCGCGCCGAGCGGGCGCCAGCGTCCGAAGATGACCGCGGCGAGGGCGATGTAGCCGGAGCCGGAGGCCATGTCCTTGCTGAATGTGCCCACGGTGCCGATGGTCAGGAACGCGCCGCCGATGCCCGCGATGCAGCCGGCTCCGGAGACGTTGAGGTAGCGCGTGCGGTTGACCCTGATGCCGACGGTGTCCGCGGCGGTCGGGTGTTCGCCTACCGCGCGGGCGCGCAGGCCCCACCGGGTGTGGAACAGCGCGAGGTGGACGAGGGCGACCAGCGCGTACATCAAATAAACGATCGCGTTGACGTCGAACAGCACCGGGCCGAGGACGGGGATCTCGGACAGGCCCGGGACCGCGTGGTTTTGGAAGACGCCCGGGTTGTTGTATTTGTCGCTGTCGGGGCGCAGCAGTTGCGAGTACAGGAAGCCCGTCATGCCCGCCACCAGCAGGTTGATGACGACACCGAGGACGACCTGCTCGACGAGGTAGCGGACCGCGAACACGGCGAGCAGCGCGCCGACCAGGCCGCCGGCGACCGCTCCGGCGGCGAGTCCGGCCCACAGCGAGTCGGTGATCGACGCGACGAGTGCCGCGGCGAACGCGCCGGAGAGGAACTGTCCTTCGATGGCGATGTTGACGACGCCGGAGCGCTCGCCGATGACTCCTGCCAGTGCGCCGAGGATCAGGGGTGTGGCGGCGAGCATGGTGTTCTGGAGGGCGCCCGCGAACGACATCTGCTTGCCGGCGACCGCCCAGCACAGGAAGGCGGCGACGAAGGCGGCGACGAACACCGTGGTGGTGAGCCGCCGCGCGAGTTTCGACGCGTCCAGGGCGATGCGTGCGGCTCCGGCTGCCATGCAGACCACCGACATCGCGATGGCCGTGGCGCGCGCGGGGACTTCGAGGTCGCCGACTTCGGGTCCGGAGCCGGTGACGGTCATGCCGAACACCGCGTCGGTGCCGCTGTCGGTGCCGAGGCCGAACGCCCACAGGGCGTAGGCGCCGACGAGGATGAAGCCGGTTCCGGTGATCAGTGCGCGTCGGCGCGACGCGTCCCGCAGTGCGCGGGCGGCGGCGTCGGCCGCCTCGTTCGGCGCCTGCGCGCCGGGAGTGACGAGCGTTTGCGACATCAGACGGCCTCCGCCCCTGCGGTTTCCTTCGCCACCAGGCTTCCTTCGCCGCCCTTGTGGGCTCCTTTGAGGCGGAAGATCGTACGGACCAGCGCCGGTGCGGCGACACACAGCACGATGACCGCCTGGATGACCGTGACGATGTCGATGGACACCTGTGCCGACGCCTGCATGCGGGAGCCGCCGGCCTGCAGTGCGCCGAACAGCAGCGCCGCGAAGACGATCCCGAGCGGCTTGGTGCGGCCGAGGAGCGCGACGGTGATCGCGGTGAAGCCGAGTCCGGCGTCGATGGTCTGGGTGAGCTGGTGGCCCGCGTTGTAGGGGCCGGCGACCTGGGACACGCCGATCATTCCGGCCATCGCCCCGGCGAACACCATGGCGATGATTTGGGCTCGCCCGACGCTCATGCCCGATGTGCGGGCGGCTTCGGGGTTGGCGCCGACCGCGCGGAGTTCGAATCCGACGACCGAGCGGTTGAGGAGCCACCAGTAGAGCAGGACCGCGGCAAGGGCCAGGACGATGCCGAGGTTGATGCGCAGTTCGTCCCCGAACAGCCGGGGCAGCAGGGCGGTGTCGTGCATCGGTTTGCCGATGGGCTGCGGCTGGTTCGGTTGGCGGAAGGAGTCGGTGGTCAGCAGCCACGACAGGAAGAACACCGCGATGTAGTTGAGCATGATCGTGACGATCACCTCGTGCGCGCCGAACCGGGCCTTGAGGACGCCGGCGAGGCCCGCGTAGATCGCCCCGCCGAGCAGGCCGCCGATGATCACGACGATCAGGTGGAGGCCGGCCGGCATCTCGAACTGGAAGCCGACCCATGCCGCGACGATCGCGCCCGCGATCAGTTGGCCCTGCGCGCCGATGTTGAACAGGCCGGCGCGGAAGGCGACGGACACCGCGAGGCCGCCGAAGATGAGCGGGGTGGCCTGGGAGACGGTCTCCGAGATCGGGTTCAGGATGTAGGGCGCGTAGTTGCTGTCGAAGGTGCCCGGGTCGACGATCGAGCCTTTGAAGAGCGCGACGTACGCGTCCGAGACGAGGTCCCACGACGCGGACAGCGCGTCGGTCGGGTCGTCGAAGAAGTACGCGTACTTGTCGAGGACGTCCTGGTTGGACAGGATCATCAGGATCGCGCCGACCGCGAGGGCGAGGAAGATCGCGAGGGTCGTGACGACGGCGGAGTTGCCGGTCACGATGGCGTCGATGATCGCTTTTCCGTGGGACGGTTCCTCCGGCCGGCGGGTGCGCGGGGCGGCGGTGTCCGGGTCCTGCGGGGCGCCGGCTTTGCCGCTTTCGGGTGTCTCGTTCATGCGTTGTCCTCCTCCCCGGCGTCCGGTCGCGGTGTGCCCGGCTTGTCGACGTCGACCCGGCCGCCGCATTCGGCGAGCGTGTCGGGGTCGTCCACGCCTGCCATGAGCAGGCCGAGTTGTTCGCGGGTCGCGGTGGGCGGCACGATGCCCACGATCCGGCCGCGGTACATCACGGCGATGCGGTCGGCCAGGGCGGCCACTTCGTCGAGTTCGGTGGAGACGATGATGACGGGGGTGCCCACGTCGCGTTCGGCGACGATGCGCTGGTGGATGAATTCCATCGCGCCGACGTCGACTCCGCGGGTGGGTTGGGAGGCGATGAACAGCCGCAGCGGGCGGGACATTTCGCGGGCGACGACGACTTTTTGCTGGTTGCCGCCGGACAGCGTGGCGGCGGGCGCGTCGATGGAGTGGGTGCGGATGTCGAATTCCGCGACCCTGTTGTAGGCGTTCTTCCGCACGGCTTTGGGGTTGACGGCCACGCCGCCGCCGAACGGCGGTCGCGTGACCAGGTCCAGGACCAGGTTTTCGGCGACGGTGAACTCGCCGACGATGCCGTCGTGTTGGCGGTCCTCAGGGACGAACCCGACGCCGGCGTCGAGTGTCTTGCGCGGACTCATGGCGGCGAGGTCCCGCCCGTCGAGGCGGATCGACCCGGCTGCGGGGCGGCGCAGCCCGAGGATCGCCTCGGTCAGTTCAGTCTGTCCGTTGCCCTGTACCCCGGCGATGCACAGGATTTCGCCGTCGCGCAGCGTCAGGCTGACGTTGTCGACGCGGACGGCTCCGGTTTCGTCGAGGACGGTGAGGTTGTCAAGTTCGAAGCGCACGGGGCCGGGGTTGGCGGGTCCTTTGTGTACGACGAGTTCGACCGGGCGTCCGACCATGAGCGACGCGAGTTCGGCTTCGGAGGCGTTCGGGTCGGCGCTGCCGACGACTTTGCCGCGCCGGATGACGGTGATGCGGTCGGCGACCTCTTTGACCTCTTTCAGTTTGTGCGTGATGAAGACGATCGCGTGCCCGGATTCGCGCAGCGCGCGCATGACGCGGAAGAGTTCCTGCGTCTCCTGGGGCGTGAGGACGGCGGTGGGTTCGTCGAGGATGAGGATTTTGGCGTCGCGGACCAGGGCCTTGAGGATTTCGACGCGCTGCTGGAGGCCGACGGGGAGGTCTTCGACCATGGCGTCGGGGTCGACTTCGAGGCCGTATTCGGCGACCAGGTCGAGGACTTTCCGGCGCGCCCTGCGGCGGTCGAGCCGGCCGAGCGGGCGGGTTTCCTCGTTGCCGAGCATGACGTTCTCGGCGACGGTGAAGACCGGCACGAGCATGAAGTGCTGGTGCACCATGCCGATTCCGGCGTGGATCGCGTCGCCTGCGGTCTTGAAGGTACGCGGCTGCCCGTCGAGGACGATCTCGCCCGAGGTGGGTTCGTAGAGCCCGTACAGGACGTTCATCAGCGTCGACTTGCCGGCGCCGTTCTCGCCGAGGAGGCAGTGGATTTCTCCGGGTTCGACGGTGAGATCGATGTGGTCGTTCGCGACCAGGGATCCGAACCGTTTTGTGATCCCGCGCAGTTCGAGCTTCAGCTTTGGGTCACCTCCTCAGCGGGCGCGTTGCCCCGGGCGGCGGGGCAGGCGAGGGTGGTCGGGGGTCGGGGGCGGGGGCGGGTGTTGCCGGCGGCAAGCGCACGG
>NZ_JBPKBI010000001.1:859935-940590 GCF_051388935.1 Yinghuangia sp. YIM S10712 | reverse complement strand
GGGCGCCGTGGACAACGCTCGCGTCCACGGCGCCCGGCCGGGAGGTCAGCCCTTGGGCTGGGCCGGCGATGTGATCGGGATCGTGCCGGCGATGATGCCGTTCTTGATCGTTTCCAACTCGCTTCTGGTCTCGGGGCCGACCTGCGCGTCGAAGTCGTGGAACGGGGCCATGCCGACGCCGCCGTTCTTCAGGTTGCCGAGGTACGGCTGCGTCGAGAACTGGCCGTTCAGCGACTCCTGAAGGGCGAGGAAAAGCGAGTCGGTCATGCCCTTGGTAACGGTCGAGAGCATGACGTTCTTGTACTGGTCGGCGCTCACGTAGCCGTCGACGTCGACCCACAATATGGCGGCCCGCCCGCTTTGCTGCGCTTCCGCGGCGGCGCCGAGGCCGGTCGCGCCGGCGACGGGGTGTATGACGTCCGCGCCTTGGGCGATGAGGTCCTTGGCGATGCGCTGACCGTCGCTCGGGCTGTCGAACTTGTCCGCGAACTGGCCTTCCTGGGCTGCCGCGTCCCAACCTATGGCCTGGACGTTCTTGCCCTTCTGCTGGTTGTAGTACTGCACGCCCTGGACGAAGCCGTCCATGTAGATGGTCACCGGCGGGATCTTCTTGCCGCCGAAGGTGCCGACCTTGCCGGTCTTCGACTGCGCCGCGGCGAGGTAGCCGCCCATGAACGCCGCCTGCGCGGTGTTGTATTCGAGGCCCTTGATGTTCGGCTCGACGCTGGGCGAGTCGACGATGATGAACTTCTGGTTCGGGTTCTTCGCCGCCGCCTGGCCCGTCGCGGTCGCCATCAGTCCGCCGACCGCGACGATCACGTCGCAGTCCTCGGCGAGCATGCTGTCGATGTTGGGCACGTAGTCGTTCTCGGTCTTCGAGTCGGCCTTCTTGATCTGGATGCCGAGGTTCTGCTGCGCTCTTTGCAGCGCGGCCCACGACGCCGCGTTGAACGAGCGGTCGTCGACGCCGCCCTGGTCCGTCACCATGCACGCCTTGAAGTCGCGGGCGTTCGCGCCGCCCGGCGCGGGCGACGACGCGCTGTCGTCGTCGTCCGGCTTGTCACCACACGCGGAGGCGGTGAGGGCGAGAGCCCCCGTGACCGCGACCGCAACGACCTTGGATACCCGGCGCACGGGGTTCTCCTTCCGAGGGAACCGTGTGAGAAGAGAGCTGTCGTCCAGTCGATCAACGCGTGTAGATTCCGCGGTGTACGCGCGTAGACGGCTGAATCGCCGCCGAGCATACCTACGAACGCAACATCTCCGGCATACAGGTCGTATTACCGCTTGGAAACGATCCGCGCACAGAGCAGGCGACGTACGGCCCGCGTGCGCGGGTGACGGTGGTCGCCTCACCGCTGCACGGTTTCCCCGGTTCGCGTGCGGCTAAAAGCAAAGACCCCGCACCACCGGGTGCGGGGTCCTTCTTGTCCTGATGTCCTGCGTAATCCGGACGGCGCTCCCGGGGCCGTGCCCGGGTGGCGTCCGCCTCGGGGCCGCGGGTTACCGGTGAGCCCGGGTGGCGAGGCCGGCGAAGAGACGCACGCCGATCCCGATGGCCCGCTCGTCGACGTCGAAGCGGCCCTGGTGCAGGTCGTACGGCGCCTCGCCGACCGGGCGCACCCCGAGCCGGGTGAGCTGGCCCGGCACGTCCTCCAGGAACCACGAGAAGTCCTCGCCGCCGAGGCTCTGCTCGGTGACCTCGACCGACGCCGCGCCGAGGAACCCGGTCGCGACCGTGCGCGCCGCCGCCACCGCGTCGGCGTCGTTCACCACCGGCGGCACGCCCCGGTGGTGCTCCAGCTCCCACTTGGCGCCGTAGGTCGCGGCGATGGAGTCGATCAGCTCCTGCAAGAGGTCGGGGGCCTGGCGCCACGCCTCGATGTCCAGGCAGCGCAGGGTGCCGTCGAGCTCGCCGCGCTGCGGGATGACGTTGGGCGCGACGCCCGCGTTGATGCGCCCCCACACGACGCTGACGCCCGACCGCGGGTCGACGCGCCGGGCCAGCGCCGCGGGCAGTTCGGCGGCCATCTTGGCGAGCGCGGTCACCAGGTCCGTGGACTTGTGCGGGCGCGCGGTGTGGCCGCCCGGCCCGCCGAGCGTCACGATAAGCCGGTCGCACGCCGAGGTGATCGCGCCGACCCGCAGCGCGACGCGGCCGACCTCGACGCGGGGGTCGCAGTGGACCGCGTGGATCTCCTCGACGCCGTCCAGGCCGCCGGCCTTGATGACGTCGAGCGCGCCGCCGGGCAGTTTTTCCTCGGCGGGCTGGAAGATCAACCGGACCGGGCGCGGCAGCATGCCCTCGCGCGCGAGGTCGGCGAGCACCAGGCCCGCCCCGAGGGTGACGGCGGTGTGGACGTCGTGGCCGCAGGCATGCGCCCGGCCCGGCACCGTAGATCGGTACGGGACGTCCTTGATGTCCTCGACGGGCAGCGCGTCGATGTCGCCGCGGAACGCGATCATGCCGCGCCCGTCTCCACCGCCGCGCTCCGGGTGGATGTCGCACACCACGCCGGTGCCGGGGAGCAGACGGGGCGTCAGCCCGGCCTTCACCAGCCGGTCGTTGATCAGCTTGGTGGTGCGGAACTCCTCCCGGCCCAACTCGGGGTGCATGTGCAGGTCGCGGCGGAGGGCCACAAGCTCATCGGCGTACGCGGCGACGCGGGAAGACACGGCTGACGCCAGGTCCCCGGCGCCGTGGGGCTGGGGAGTGCTCACCCACGCAAGGGTACGTTCCCTGTGTTGCCGCCACGTGTCGATCAGCGAATTACCCCCCTTCGTGTGAGAAAAAAAGCACGGCCCGGTGCATGACCGGGATCCGGCGGGGGTATGCCAATACGTTTGTTCGCCCGGTGCCGTTCAGTCGGTGTCGCGGTGCCGTCCGTGGAACGCGTCGAGGATGCGCGCGGCGGCGAGCGTCGCCGTGATCGCGCCGTCCCGCACCTGCTGTTCGAGCTCCGGCACGAGGCGTTTGACCTCGGGATTCGCATGCAGTTCGGCCAGCAGGCCGTCGTGTACGGCGGACCACGTCCAGTCGACCTGCTGGCGCCGCCGCAGCTCGGTGAGCCGTCCCGCCGCTTCCATGGTCTGACGGTGCTTCAGCACCGTCTCCCACAGCTCGTCCAGACCCGTACCGGTGAGCCCCGAACAGGTCAGCACGGGGGTGTACCAAGGTTCACCCGGACGGCGCATCAGTCTCAGCGCGCCCTGGAGTTCGCGGGCGGCCGCGCGAGCCGCCGGGGCGTGGTCGCCGTCGGCCTTGTTGACCGCGACGATGTCGGCCATCTCCAGGACCCCCTTCTTGATGCCCTGGAGCTGGTCGCCGGTGCGCGCGAGCGTGAGGAAGAGGAAGCAGTCGACCATGTTCGCGACGGTCACCTCGGACTGCCCGACGCCGACCGTCTCGACGAGCACCACGTCGTACCCGGCCGCCTCCATCAGCACGATCGACTCGCGCGTGGCGCGCGCGACGCCGCCGAGCGTGCCCGCGGTCGGCGACGGGCGCACGAACGCGGCCGGGTCGACGGCGAGGCGGCCCATGCGGGTCTTGTCGCCGAGGATGCTGCCGCCGGTGCGCGTGGACGACGGGTCGACGGCGAGCACCGCGACCCGGTGCCCGGCGGCGGTCAGGTCGGTGCCGAGCGCTTCGATGAACGTCGACTTGCCCACGCCGGGCACGCCGGTGATGCCGACGCGGTGCGCGCCGCCGGCGTGCGGGAGCAGTTTGAGCAGCAACTCCTGGGCGAGGTCGCGGTGGTCGGGCCGGGTCGACTCGACCAGGGTGACCGCGCGGGCCAGCAGGGTGCGGTTGCCGGCCAGCACGCCTTCCGCGTACTGGCCGACATCGATTACGCGGCGGGCCACGTCACTCCGTCGTCGTGGGCGGTTCGTCCGACGACCTGCCGTCGAGGCGCCGCAGCAGGTCGGCCGCGGCGTCGGCGATGACCGTGCCGGGAGGGAACACCGCGGCGGCGCCCATGTCGAGCAGTTCCTGGACGTCGGAGGGCGGGATGACCCCGCCGACCACGATCATGATCTCCGCGGCGTCGAGCTTGGCAAGCTCGTCGCGCAGGGCCGGCACCAGCGTCAGGTGTCCAGCCGCGAGGGAGGAGACGCCGACCACGTGCACGTCGGCCTCGACGGCCTGGCGGGCGACCTCCTCCGGGGTCTGGAACAACGCGCCCACGTCGACGTCGAAACCGAGGTCGGCGAAGGCGGTCGCGATGACCTTCTGTCCGCGGTCGTGGCCGTCCTGGCCCATCTTGGCGACGAGGATGCGCGGGCGGCGGCCCTCCTCGGCCTCGAAGTGCTCGACCAGCCTGCGGACCTCGTCCACGCTGCCCGTGGCCCCCACCTCCTCGCGGTACACGCCGGTGAGCGTGCGGATCGTCGCCTGGTGGCGACCGTACGCCTTCTCCAACGCGTCGGAGATCTCCCCGACCGTGGCCTTCGCCCGGGCCGCGTCGACGGCGAGCTTGAGGAGGTTGTGCTCCAGGTCGTTCGGCCGCTCGCCGGCGAGGTCGGCCTCGGCGGCGCCGGTCAGGGCCGCGAGCGCGCGTTCGACCGCGGCGCTGTCGCGCTCGGCGCGCAGGCGTTCCAGCTTGGCGATCTGGTCGGCGCGCACCTGGGCGTTGTCGACCTTGAGGACCTCGATGGGCTGGTCGTTGTCGACGAGGTACTTGTTGACGCCGATCAGCGGCTGGCGGCCCGAGTCGATGCGGGCCTGCGTGCGCGCCGCGGCCTCCTCGATGCGCAGCTTGGGGATGCCGGCGTCGATCGCGGCGGCCATGCCGCCGGCCTTCTCGATCTCGACGAGGTGTTCGCGGGCGCGCATGGCCAGGTCGTACGTGAGGCGTTCGACGTACGCGCTGCCGCCCCACGGGTCGATGACGTTGCACGTGCCCGACTCCTGCTGGAGCAGGAGCTGGGTGTTGCGGGCGATGCGGGCGGAGAAGTCCGTCGGCAGCGCGAGGGCCTCGTCGAGGGCGTTGGTGTGCAGCGACTGCGTGTGCCCCTGGGTGGACGCCATCGCCTCGATGCACGTGCGCACGACGTTGTTGAAGACGTCCTGCGCGGTGAGCGACCATCCGGAGGTCTGCGAATGGGTGCGCAGCGACAGAGACTTGGGGTTTTTCGCGCCGACGGACTGGACGAGGTCGGCCCAGATGAGGCGGGCCGCGCGCATCTTGGCGATCTCCATGAAGAAGTTCATGCCGATCGCCCAGAAGAAGGACAGCCGGGGGGCGAAGGCGTCGACGTCGAGGCCCGCCTCCATGCCGGCCTTCAGGTATTCGACGCCGTCCGCGAGGGTGTAGGCGAGCTCCAGGTCGGCGGTGGCCCCGGCCTCCTGAATGTGGTAGCCGGAGATGGAGATCGAGTTGAACTTCGGCATCTTCTGCGAGGTGTACGCGAAGATGTCGGAGATGATCCGCATCGAGGGCTTCGGCGGGTAGATGTAGGTGTTCCGGACCATGAACTCCTTGAGGATGTCGTTCTGGATGGTCCCCGCGAGCTGTTCCGGCGTCACCCCCTGCTCTTCCGCCGCGACGATGTAGAGGGCGAGGATCGGGAGCACCGCGCCGTTCATCGTCATCGAGACCGACATCTGGTCGAGGGGGATCCCGTCGAACAGCTGCCGCATGTCGTAGATGGAGTCGATCGCGACGCCCGCCATGCCGACGTCGCCGGACACGCGCGGGTGGTCGGAGTCGTAGCCGCGGTGGGTGGCCAGGTCGAAGGCGATCGACAGGCCCTTCTGGCCGGCCGCGAGGTTGCGGCGGTAGAAGGCGTTGGACGCCTCGGCGGTGGAGAAGCCCGCGTACTGGCGGATGGTCCACGGCTGGTTGACGTACATCGTCGGGTACGGGCCGCGCAGGTACGGCGTGACGCCCGGGTAGGTGCGGAGGAAGTCCAGCCCCTCCGTGTCCTTCGCGGTGTACAGCGCCTTGACCGGGATGCCCTCGGGGGTGTCGCGGGTCAGCTCGTCGGCGTCCTTGCCGGTCGCCTCGCGGACGGCGTCGCGCCATGCGTCGGGGGTCGCGGCCTCGGGGGTGCCGAGGTCGACTCCGGTGAAGTCGGGAATGGTCATCGCGCGTCTCCCCCTGCGGTCAGGGTCGCGTAGGTGGTGTGCAGGACGTCGAGCGCGTCGCATCCGGCGAACAGGAAGCCGTCGGCGCCCGTGTCGGCCCACTTCTTCGCTGCCCCGGCGAGCCAGACGTACTCGGCGCCGGCGGCTTTGAGGGCGGCGGCGGCCGGTGCGGCCTGGTCGGTGTAGAGCTTGTCGGACGAGGCGAGGACCGCGACCTTGGGCGCGCCGGCGGCGCGGTAGGCCGCGGTGACGTCGTCGACGGTCTCGGTCGCCCCGGCCTCGACCGCGTCGATGCCGCCGGCCGCGAAGAGGTTGCGGGCGAACTGCGCGCGGGCGGTGTGCTGCGCGACCGGGCCGAGGGTGGCCAGGAAAACCGTGGGACGGGCGTCGGTGGCGAGCAGGATGTCGTCGGAGCGGTCGCGCAGGGCCTCGTAGTCCTCCGCGTAGCGCACGCGCGGGAGGCCGCCGCCTTCGCGGGCGGGGTAGGGCTCGCGGACGACCGCTTCCTCGGTGAGGTGCGGGAACTCGCTGACGCCGGTGATGGGGTCCTTGCGGGTGGCGAGCGCGCGGGCGCGGGCTTCGCGGACCTCGCCGACGCGGTCGGCGACCAGACCGGAGTCGAGGGCTGCCGTGATGCCTCCGACGCGCTCGATGTCCTGGAAGAACGCCCAAGCGGCGTGGGCGAGTTCGTCGGTCAGCTTCTCGACGTACCAGGAGCCGCCGGCGGGGTCGATGACCTGGGCGAGGTGGGATTCCTCCAGCAGCAGCGCCTGCGTGTTGCGTGCTATCCGCCGGGCGAAGGCGTCGGGGAGGCCGAGGGCGGAGTCGAACGGGCGTACGGTCACCGCGTCCGCGCCGCCGACGCCCGCCGCGAACGACGCGACGGTGGTGCGCAGCATGTTGACCCACGGGTCGCGCTTGGTGGTCATCGACCACGAGGTGACGGCGTGCTGCTTCTGCGCGCCCGCCCCCGCGGCGCCGCAGGCCTGGGCGACGCGGGCCCACAGGCGGCGGGCGGCGCGCAGCTTGGCGATGGTGAGGAACTGGTCGGCGGTGGCCGCGAAGCGGAACTCGACGAGGCCGAGGGCGGTCTCGACGTCGAGTCCGGCGGCGGTGAGCGCGCGCAGGTAGGCGACGCCGGCCGCGGTCGCGGCGCCGAGCTCCTGGGCTTCGGAGGCGCCGGCCTCGTGGTAGGGCTGGCCGTCGACGGCGATGGCCTGGAGGCCGGGGAATTCGGCGTGCGCGCGCACCGCGAGTTCGGCGGCCGCGGCGAGGTCGGTGCCGGGCCCGGGGGCGGTGCCGGTGCGGGCGTGGGTGGTGACGGGGTCGGCGCCAAGGTTGCCGCGCACCTGGTCGGCGGGGATGCCGCGGTCGCGGAAGACGCCGAGGAGGATGTCGGCCGCGGCGGTGAAGTCGGTGCCGGGGTCGAGGACGACCGGGGCCAGGTCGAGCATGACGCCGGCGAGCACGCGCGGCAGCTCGGCGGGGTCGACGGCGTCGGGGCCGGTGTACAGGAAGACGGACGTCACGCCGTTTTCCAGGTCGGCGAGCACGGCTTCGGCGGTGCGCGCGGGGTCGGGGTCGCCGTGCGACTGGCGTACGTCCCAGCCGTCGAGCGAGCTTCCGGCCGCGCGGGCGCCGCGCACGTACGCGGGCAGTCCGGGGACACCGGGGTCGGGCGAGGCGTCGTCGGCCGTGTAGAGAGGGGCCAGTTTGACGCCGTCGTAAGTGGTGGTCGCGAGCAGTTCCTCCGGGTGTTCGGGTGCGTCGTCCGCACCGATCACCCGCGACTTGCGGAGCACGCCGGCCACCAGCTGTTGCCACTGTTCACGCGTCGGCTGCGGGAACTGCGAGGCAAAGGTGGTGAAGCCGGTAGACGTGCCGCCGTCGACAGTAGCCTCCGTCATATTCCGCATCGTAGGGATTCGCGCGGGGCGAGCGATACACGGCCTCGGTGTGACATCAGTCGCGCGCACAACTTGCCGAAAACAAGCATTTTATCGGTGCGCGGGGCCGACACCCAGCGTCACAACGCCTGCGCAGAGCCACGAAAGGACGGCCGATGCGGGGGAATCCAGACGAGCGGCGTCATGCTTTCGGTTCCCGGGAGCGTGCGGAATCGATCACATCGCACGCCCCCGGCGGCAGCGGCGCCTATTCCGGTGGCTAACATGGCCGGGGCCGGAGGAAGGGTCCCGGCCGGGCCGACCGACGGCTTGCCGGCCGAGCCCCGTCTACCGCATCCGGAGGGTAGTTTCCGTGCCGGCTGGAACGCTCTACCGCGGCCGGGAAGGCATGTGGTCCTGGGTGGCTCATCGAGTCACCGGCGTCCTCATCTTCTTCTTCCTGTTCGCTCACGTCCTGGACACCGCGCTGGTGCGCGTGTCCCCCGAGGCGTACGACGAGACGATCGAGATCTACAAGAATCCTTTCGTCAACGTGATGGAGTACGGCCTCGTGGGTGCCGTCCTCTTCCACGCCCTCAACGGCCTGCGCATCGTCGCGGTCGACTTCTGGGAGAAGGGCCCGCGCTTCCAGAAGCAGATGTTCTGGGGTGTCATCGGCGTGTGGGCCGTCCTCATGATCGGCGCCTTCTACCCCGTGCTGGAGCACACGCTCCGCGAGATCTTCGGGAGCTGATCCACATGGCTTTGATCGAGAACGCTCCCAAGATCACCGGCGGCGGCCCATCCATCGAGGCCCCTCGCTCCAAGCGCTCGCCGCGCTCCACCAAGACCAACTTCGAGCTCTACAGCTGGCTGTTCATGCGGCTGTCGGGCATCCTGCTGGTCGTCCTCGTCATCGGCCACCTGATCATTCAGCTCGTGATCGACGGCGGTGTGTCCCGCATCGGCTTCGCGTTCGTCGCGGGCCGCTGGGCGAATCCGTTCTGGCAGGCGTGGGACCTGATCATGCTGTGGCTCGCCGAGCTGCACGGCGTCAACGGTCTGCGCACGATCATCAACGACTACGCCGAGCGGGACCAGACCCGGTTCTGGCTCAAGGTGCTGCTGTACACGTCGGCTGTCATCGTGCTGTTCACCGGCACCCTGGTGATCTTCACCTTCGACCCGAACATCGGCCAGTAGTCGGCGGTCCGCACTCGAACGCACCCGAACGCGTGCCCGGTCACCCCGGAGCGCGGAGATCGGTACCAGAGGACACACAGGTCATGCAGATCCACAAGTACGACACCGTCATCGTCGGTGCGGGTGGCGCCGGCATGCGCGCCGCCCTCGAAGCGAGCAAGAGCAGCCGCACGGCCGTGCTCACGAAGCTCTACCCGACCCGCTCCCACACCGGCGCCGCTCAGGGCGGCATGTGCGCCGCCCTCGCGAACGTCGAGGAGGACAACTGGGAGTGGCACACGTTCGACACGGTCAAGGGCGGTGACTACCTCACCGACCAGGACGCCGCCGAGATCATGTGCAAGGAGGCGATCGACGCGGTCCTGGACCTGGAGAAGATGGGCCTCCCCTTCTCCCGGACGCCCGAGGGCCGCATCGACCAGCGCCGCTTCGGCGGGCACACCCGCGACCACGGCAAGGCCGCCGTCCGCCGTTCCTGCTACGCGGCGGACCGCACGGGCCACATGATCCTTCAGACGCTGTTCCAGAACTGCGTCAAGCAGAACGTCGAGTTCTACAACGAGTTCTACGTCCTGGACCTGCTGCTCCAGGAGGACTCGCTCGGCCGCAAGACCACGTCGGGCGTCGTCGCGTACGAACTGGCCTCCGGCGACGTGCACGTCTTCCAGGCGAAGGCCGTCATCTTCGCGACCGGCGGTTTCGGCAAGGTCTTCAAGACCACCTCGAACGCGCACACCCTGACCGGCGACGGCATGGGCATCGCGTGGCGCCGCGGGCTGCCGCTGGAGGACATGGAGTTCTACCAGTTCCACCCGACCGGCCTCGCGGGCCTGGGCATCCTGCTCACCGAAGGCGCCCGCGGCGAGGGCGGCATCCTGCGCAACGCCGACGGCGAGCGCTTCATGGAGCGGTACGCGCCGACCATCAAGGACCTCGCGCCGCGTGACATCGTCGCCCGGTCGATGGTGCTGGAGGTGCTGGAGGGCCGCGGCGCAGGGCCGAACAAGGACTACGTCTACCTCGACCTGACCCACCTGCCGGCCGAGCAGATCGAGGAGAAGCTGCCGGACATCACCGAGTTCGCGCGCACGTACCTCGGTGTCGAGCCGACCACCGAGCTCGTGCCGGTGTACCCGACCGCGCACTACGCGATGGGCGGCATCCCGACCAACGTCGAGGCCGAGGTGCTGGCCGACAACGACACGGTCGTGCCCGGCCTGTACGCGGCGGGCGAGGTGGCCTGCGTGTCCGTCCACGGGTCGAACCGCCTGGGCACCAACTCGCTCCTCGACATCAACGTGTTCGGCCGCCGCGCGGGCATCGCCGCCGCGAAGTACGCGCAGACCGCGGACTACGTGGAGCTGCCCGAGAACCCGGCCGCCGGGGTGATCGAGCTCATCGAGCGCCTGCGCGACAGCGACGGCACCGAGCGGGTCGCGCAGATCCGCGCCGAGATGCAGGAGACGATGGACGCCAACGCCGGCGTCTACCGGACCGAGGAGACCCTCAAGCAGGCCCTCGACGACATCAAGGCGCTCCAGAAGCGCTACCGGAACGTCTCGATCCAGGACAAGGGCAAGCGGTTCAACACCGACCTGCTGGAGGCCGTCGAGCTGGGCTTCCTGCTCGACCTCGCCGAGGTCCTGGTCGTCGGCGCCGCGAACCGCAAGGAATCCCGCGGCGGCCACGCGCGCGAGGACTACCAGACGCGCGACGACGTCAACTTCATGAAGCACACGATGGCGTACCGCGAGGTCGACGCAAACGGCGACTACTCGATCCGACTGGACTGGAAGCCGGTCGTCGTCACCCGCTACCAGCCGATGGAGCGTAAGTACTGATGACTGCCGTTATCGACGAAAACCCGGCCGCCGCCCCCGTGCAGAAGCCGGCGCGGGACCAGACGCCCGTGACCATCACGCTCCGGATCCGGCGCTACCTGCCCGACCTGGTCGGCCCGAACGGTGAGCCCCCGGTGCCGTTCTGGCAGGACTTCGAGGTCGAGGCGGACCCGACCGAGCGGATCCTGACCGCGCTGCACAAGGTCAAGGGCGAGCAGGACGGGTCGCTGACGTTCCGCCGCTCGTGCGCGCACGGCATCTGCGGCTCCGATGCCATGCGCATCAACGGCCGCAACCGGCTCGCGTGCAAGACGCTGGTCAAGGACCTCGACATCTCCAAGCCCATCACGGTCGAGCCGATCAAGGGCCTTCAGGTCGAGAAGGACCTGGTCGTCGACATGGACCCGTTCTTCCAGTCCTTCAAGGACGTGATGCCGTTCCTGGTCACGTCCGGCAACGAGCCGACGCGTGAGCGCCTGCAGTCGCCCGAGGACCGCGAGCGGTTCGACGACACGACCAAGTGCATCCTGTGCGCGTGCTGCACGACGTCCTGCCCGGTCTTCTGGACGGACGGGCAGTACTTCGGCCCGGCGGCGATCGTCAACGCGCACCGGTTCATCTTCGACTCGCGGGACGAGGCCGCCGAGCAGCGCCTCGAAATCCTCAACGAGAAGGAGGGCGTGTGGCGCTGCCGCACGACCTTCAACTGCACCGACGCGTGCCCCCGCGGCATCGAGGTCACCAAGGCGATCCAGGAGGTCAAGCGCGCGCTGATCTTCCGGCGCGTGTGACCTTCGGTCCGAACGGGCCGGGGATGACCCGTCCCGGCAAGGCTCGGCGACACGACGGGTCCGCACCCCGCAGTCTTGGGGTGCGGACCCGTCGTCGCGTTTCGCGGCGGTCACGCCTCGGGGGGCGCGCAGTCCACGTCGAGGAGTTTGAGCGGGTTCGAGGTGTCGAGGTCGACGTACGCGGTGAACGCGGCGACCTCCTGGCCGGGCCCCCAGCCGAGGAAGACCGTGGCCCAGCCGACACCGGCGGACTGGGCGGTGGTGACCGGGCCGATGTCGATGTCCTCGGGCTGGTTGCTGTGGCAGAGGATCAGGTCGAAGCCGGGAGGGGCCTCGGCGGCGCGCTGCTTGAGGTCTTCGGAGACCAGGTGCTCGCGCTCCCACGCGGTGGGACCGGTCTTGCCGTAGAAGTGCTTGAGGAAGCGCGAGACCTGCTTGGCGGTGTACTGCTCCTGCTGCTGCGCGGCCTCGGCGGTCGCAGGGACCGCCGCGACCAGGCCGGCCGCGCAGGCGACCGCGAGCCAGGCGCTGCGGGCTCGTCGGACTCTTCGGGGTCGGGGTACGGACATTCGGCATCCACCTCCGGAAAACGGGGTGTTTCGGTGTTCTGAAGACGCGCGGCTGCCGTGGCGGGTTGCCTGGTCCGCGCGACCTATTCGCCCGGGCGGCACATCAGCCGGTTTTTCCGCCGGTTTTCCTCTCGGGGTCCAGGCTGTGCAGGTGGCCCATGAGTTCCCCGAAGCCCTTCCAGCCCGCGTCGCCGAGCGGGTAGTACAGGCCGCGGTCGGCACGGGTGCCGAGCGGTGTGGGGCGGGCGCGCAGCGGCGGGTGTGAGGCGGCGGCGGCGCCGATGGCGCGTACGCCCTCCGCACCGAGCACGAACGCGACCGGGGCAGGGGCGGGTTCCAGATGGGGTGGGATGGTGAGGTCGGCGCGGGCGCGGCGGCGCTGGACGAGCATGGAGACCAGGTTGTGGTCGGTGACCAGTTCGGCGGCCAGGCCGGGCAGGGCGGCGAGCGGCGGTTCGGCGCCGTCGGGGTAGCCGACGGCGAAGGTGACGTCTTCCTCGACGCCGCCGGTGGTGAGGGCGATCCGCGCAGTGGCGATGACGGCGGCGGCGTCGCCGAGCGCGGCCGGGTCGCGTACGCCGGACACGACGGCCCATGTCGGCTCGGGTACGCGCTGCCGGACGAGCGCGGTCAGGTCTTCGCGCGACCAGGACAGCCCCGC
Source organism: Yinghuangia sp. YIM S10712 (assembly GCF_051388935.1). Taxonomy (NCBI): domain Bacteria; kingdom Bacillati; phylum Actinomycetota; class Actinomycetes; order Kitasatosporales; family Streptomycetaceae; genus Yinghuangia; species Yinghuangia sp. YIM S10712. Next base: position 927,548 of record NZ_JBPKBI010000001.1, on the reverse strand, counting down.
GGGTTCCGCCGTGGCCCAGCCCGCCGGTTCGGCGCCGTCGAGGACGTGGCGCCACGCGGCTTCCAGCCCTCCGCCGGCCAGCAGGTCGTGGGCGGCGGGGAGCCGGGTGGTGAAGGTGACGAGGAGTTGTTGCTCGCCGGTGTGCTCCGCTCGCGCGGTGGCGTCCGCGAAGGCCCGGGACATGGTTTTGGTCGACGCGAACTCGCCGTCTTGCCAGATGAGTTCGGCGCCGGTCAGGCCGTCGTGGTAGCCGCCTTCGCCGTCCCCCACGACCCACCGGTTCGGGTGGCCGGACAGGGCGGTGCGGGTGGGGAACGACAGCCTGGCACTGCGCGGGGTGACGATGTGGAGGCCGCGTTCGCTGAGCGTGGTCGCGCGCAGTGCGTCGGACAGCCACGCCGTCATGGCCACCACCGGGCGGTCCTGGATGACCGCGGCCACTTTGTCGGTCAGCACGTCGACGGCGGGCTGGGCGGCGGCGTGCGCGACCGTGGTGGCGAGCCCGGCGACGGGTGCGGAGCCGCCGTCGGGCGCCGCGGCGGACGCGGGCCACACGGTGCCGCCGAGCAGCGCGGCCAGGCGGGTGGCGATCGTGCTCGCGAGGGCTTCGCCGTGCCGGGCGGCCGTGGCTGCGCGGACCTCCGTCCACCACACCGGGCCGGTCACCTCGACGCCGAGCAGGCGCGCGACCTCGCCGGGGGTGTGGACCAGGAACGGCGCCTCGACGTACGCGAGCGGGCGGCCTTCGTCGTCGGCGAGGCGGATCACCGCGCCTTCGCCGTCGACGGCCATGGTCGTGTCCGGGCCGGCGGACATCAGCCCGGCGACCAGGCTCCAGGGATCGGGCATGCGTTCGGTGAGCGCGATCAGGTCGGTCGTCATCCGGGTGCGCAATCTGCTTGTGGGGCGGGCCGGTTCAGTCTTCGGCGGATGCGGCGTCCGCGTTCTCGGGTGCGAGTGCGGTCTGGATCAGGCGGTGGGCGCCGGTGCGGTCGACCCAGGTGCCGCGGCCGGGCGGGCGCTTGGCCGCGTACACGCCGGGGAAGAGCTGGCCTTCCGAGCGGTGTCCGGTCATCACGAGCGCGGTCGTGCCGCTTTCCCGCAGCGTCGTCATGAACGGCTCGTACAGTGCCCGCGACGCGCCGGCCACGCGGCGTGAGACGACGAAGTGCAGGCCGATGTCGGCCGCGGAGGGGATGTACGGGACGAACGCGCCGAGGGGCTGCTGTCCGGCCGTGGTGAGGATGTCGTAGTCGTCGACGAGGACCACGATGCGCGGGCCGGGCGGTGCCGCGGGTCCGGCCGCGAGCGCTTCCGGCTCGGGGACGTCGTCGGGCATCCGCTTCTCCAGTTCGCTCGCGACCGCGGTGGCGAGCGCGGCCGCGAGGCGCGCGTTGTGGGCGTAGCCGCCGCGGTACGCCTCGGGCACGAGGCTGTGCAGGCCGCGCCGGGGGTCCATGACCGCGAACACCAGTTCGTCGTCGGCGTACCGGTCCATGAGTCCGCGCGCGACCACCTTGAGCAGGTTGGTCTTGCCGCACTCGCTGTCACCCAGCACGACGAGGTGTTGGTCGCGGTGGAACAGGTCGAGCAGCACGGGCCGCAGGGCGGCCTGGTCGAGGCCGATGGGCACGCGCCCGGGTTCGGCGGTGTGGGACGGCAGTTTGGCGGCGGAGAACTTGGCGGGCAGCACGCGAACCGGCGGTGCGGTGGCGCCGGACCACGCCGAACGCACCGCGCGCACGGCGCTCTCCACCGCGTTGCCGAGGTCCGCGTCGGACGCCACGCCGTCGATGCGCGGCAGCGCGACCTGCGCGAACAGTTTGGCCTCGGTCAGGACCCGGCCCTGTTCCTCGGCGGCGATGGTCTGGGCGAGGCGCCGGTCGATGCTGCTGTCCGCGGGGTCGTTGAGCCGCAGTTCGACGCGTGTGCCGAAGGTGGACTGCGCGGCGATGCGCACGTCGTTCCAGCGCAGCATGCCGGCGACGATGTGAACGCCGTAGCCGCCGCCGCGCCTCAGCAGGTCGGCCACGCCGTCGTCGAGGGCGTCGAAGTCGTCGCGCAGCGCGCCGAATCCGTCGATCACGAGCACGATGTCGGCGGGCCCGAGCTCGGGCAGCCGCCCCCCGGCGCGCAGCCGCCGCAGGTGGTCGACCGAGTCGATGCCGTGGTCGCGGAAGGCGTCCTGGCGGGCCGCGAGCATGCCGCGGACCTCCTCGACGACGCGGGACGCGCGCTCGCGGTCGGAGCGCCCGGCGACTCCCCCGACGTGCGGCAGCCCGGCCAGCGCTTGGAGGCCGCCGCCCATCAGGTCGAGGCCGTAGACGGCGACTTCCTCGGGCGTGTGGCTGAGTGCGAGGGACAGTACGAGGGTGCGCAGCAGGGTCGTCTTGCCGGTCTGCGGGCCGCCGATGACGGCGATGTGGCCGCCCGCCCGCGTCAGGTCGAGCATCCACCGGCCCTGCCACTGGCGTGCGGGGTCGTCGAGCAGGCCGAGCGTTACGCGCATCGTGGCGGCGTCGGCCGCGGCGGCTCCGGCGGCTGCTGCGCGGCCGGTGAACTGCATGCCGCGCCTGCCCGCCACGAGGGGGCCGGCGGTGGCGTCCAGGGTCAGCGCCTCGGGCAGCGGCGAAAGCCAGATCTTCGGCACCGGCGGTGCGGCGTCGGCGAGTTGGTCGACGACCGTGGACAGCAGGGTGGGTCCGACGGTGCGCCGTGCGGGTGCCGCCGGCTCGGCGCCGTCGTGCGGGTCCGGGCCGACGGGCTGCCCGAGCGTGTTGAAGGCGGGGTACGGCAGGACCGCGGGCCCGTCGTCCTGCGGTGCGTCCAGGCGGGTGGGGCCTTGGTAGGGGCCGGAGACGTAGCTCGCCTTGAAGCGCTCGTACACGCTGGTGTCGACCTTGAGGTAGCCGAATCCGGGGATCGGCGGCAGGTGGAACGCGTCGGTCGTGTCGAGGACGGTGCGCGATTCCTCGGGGGAGAAGGTGCGCAGGCCGAGCCGGTAGGACAAATAGGTGTCGAGGCCTTTGAGTTTGCCGCCCTCGATGCGCTGGCTGGACAGCAGCAGGTGGATTCCGATGGACCGCCCGATGCGGCCGATCGACAGGAAGAGGTCGATGAAGTCCGGTTTGGCGGTGAGGAGTTCACCGAATTCGTCGATCACCACGAACAAGTGCGGCAGCGGTTCGAGTTCGGGGCGCTGGGCGCGGGTGGCGGCGTAGGTGGAGATGTCGGCGATGTTGCCGGCGTCCTTCAACACCTGCTGGCGCCGTTTGACCTCGCCGGCGAGGCTGGCGTGCACGCGTTCGACGAGGCCCGCCTTGTTCTCCAGGTTGGTGATGACGCCGGCGACGTGCGGCAGGGACGCGAACGGCGCGAAGGTGGCGCCGCCCTTGTAGTCGACCAGCACGATCGCGAGGTCCTCGGGCGGGTGGGTGGCCACGAGCGCGAGCACAAGTGTGCGCAGCAGTTCGCTTTTGCCCGAGCCGGTCGCGCCGACGCACAGCCCGTGCGGGCCCATGCCCAGCTCGGCGGCTTCCTTGAGGTCCAGGAGGACAGGCATGTGGTCGTCGCCGAGGCCGACCGGTACGCGCAGGAACGACTGGCCGCCGCGCCGCGACGCCCACAGCCGGGGCAGGTCGAGTGCGGCCGGGTCGTCGATGGCGAGTTGGCCGCCGAAGTCCACCGGGCCGGAGAGCGGGGTGCCGGCGGTGGCGGTGGATTCCGGGGAGAGCCGCAACGGGGCCAACATGCGGGCGAGTCCGTCGGCGCCGGCGGCGGTGACCTCCTCCAACGTGCCTTGGACGGTGGTTGGTTCGGCGCCGCGCAGGTCTTCGACGGTGACGGTCGTGCCGGACACGGTGATGCGTACGGCCACGTGGTCGGGTTCGTGCGTGCGGTCGGCGAGCAGGTGCAGCACGGTGACGCCCATGTCCCGCAGCGGCACGGCGGTGTCGGGGCGGAAGACCTCCCGGGCGGGCTCACCGTGGCAGTCGTCGACGACGAGCAGGCGCCGCACGAACGCCAGTGCCTCACGCCGGGCCAGCCCGCGGCGCAACTCGGCGGCGAACGCGGCGCGTTGCCGCAGCTCGGCGGCGAGTCCGCGACCGAGGTCGGCCAGGCTCGGGGCGATCCGGCGGGCGTTGACCGGCCCGTCCCACGCCTCGGCGTCGAGGACGTGCGGGAGCCATTTCAGCCATCCCCAGTCGGTCATCCGCTCTTCGGGTGCGGCCAGGGCGAGGGCGACGTCGTCGGGGGCGTGGGTGACGGCGGCCTGCATCACGAGGGTGCGGACGACGCGGACGACGTCGTCGCGTTCGCCGATGACGCTGACGTCGCCGACGCGGTCCAAGGGCACGGTCAGCGGCATGTCGGGGGCGGTCGCGAAGCGTTCGCGCAGTCCGGCGGCCTCATTGAGCATGAAGCGGTCCGGCGGGGTCAGTGCGGTGCCGCCGTGGTTCTGGAGGGAGAGCATGCGCACGGTGACGGCGCCGGTGGCGATGCGCACGTGGAGGAAGTCGGCGTCCTGGCGGCGGCGTTCCCACAGGCGGGCCGGGTCGGCGACGAGGCCGTAGAGCGCTTCGGGCAGGGGGTGCAGCTCGCGGGCGGTCGCGCGGCGGCTCCGGTCCTCGGCGGCGAGTTCCTCGCGGAGCTCTTCGAGGTATTCCAGGTAGCGCTCGCGCTGCACGCGGCGGGTGCGCTGCGCCTTGCCGCGCTGCGAGAAGACGAGGACGACGCCGCCGAGCAGCGCGATGACGAGGACGACCGCGCCGATGGCGGCGAACCGGCTGTTGCGGACGATGGTCATCATCACCACCGAGCCCATGACGCCGACCATGGGCAGCAGCGATGTGATCGGCGAACCGGCCTTGCCCTCGGGCAGGTTCGGCGGCGATTCGACATGGCGTTCGGCGGGCTCGGGCAGGGGGCGGGTGATGCGCGCGGGGCGGTGGACCAGGCGGGTGCTCATGGGCGCGCCTCGCCGGCGTGCGGGCTGTGCGCGCGTGCGTCGCCGCGGCCGTGGGCGACGGCACGGTCCATGGTCGCGGCGGCGAGCCGGGCGGCCGCGTCGCGGGTGTCGCGGGCGAGCCCGGCGGTGCGGATCTCGCCGCCGGCCGCCAGCGACCGGTCGTACGGCACCGAGATCACGGTGGCGCCGCGAACCTCCAGGTGTCGCAAGGCTTTTCGGGTGTCGAGGGCCGTGTCGGGCGAGGCGTGCACGAGGGCGACGACGGTGGTCGGCAGCATGGCCGGGTCGAGGGTGTCGAGCCAGTCGAGGACCAGGCGCGTACTGGCGACGCCTTCGACGGTCGCCGGTGTGGCCAGCACGCGCGCCTGGGTCGAGGAGAGGGCGAGCCGTGCCACCTCGGTCGGCAGCGTCTCGCAGTCGACGACGGTCACCCCGAAGTGGCGGCGCAGCGAGGCCATCGCCATGTAGTACGCCTTCGGGTCGAGGCGGTTGCGCGTGACCCTCCCCCGGCTGCCGGGCAGCAGCCAGCCGCCGTGGAACGGCACCAGGTAGCCGGTGACGTTCGCGAGCGGCGTCGAGGCGTCGATGACGTGCGCGATGTCGGAGCAGGACCAGCGGATTTCCTTCGCGCCGAGGCGGCGGGGCAGCGTGCCCAGGACGCCGTCCGCCTCGACGGCGAGGACCGGGTCGGTGCGGTAGTGCGCGAAGGTGAGGGCGAGGAGTGCCGCGACGGTGGACTTGCCGGCGCCGCCGCGGATGCTGCCCACCGCGATCTGGCGTCCGGTGGTGATCGGTTGCTGGATGGCCCGGGCGGTCTCGGCGCGCGATGCGCCGTCGTGCGCGGCGGAGGCACCGAGGACGCGCACGGCCCGCAGAGCGCGCCGGAGCAGGGGGTCGCCGCGCCGCACGCGGCCGAGTGCCTCGCCGAGCTCGGGGGCGATGACCGGCACGGAGTCCGGTACGGCGTCGTCGGGTTGCGGCTCGCCGGCCCTGGTCGGGCGGGCTCCGGCCGGGTGTTCGTCGGCCGGGGGGCCGAACTGCGCGGGGACGGCGGCTTCGGGACCGGGTTCCGTCGCGTACCGCGCCGCGGCCGAACCGGCGTACGGCGCGGGCGGCGACTCGGGATCCGGGGATTCCGGCACGCCGCCGATCTCCGCGAACACGTCCCGCTGCCAACTTCCCTGCGTGGACATCGCCTCTCCTGTCCTCACGTCGCCGTGCCCGTTGTCGTCAAGAAGCCTCAGAACGTGTCCAGCAGCCGCCCGTAGACTCCGAACGCGCCGATGCAGACGGGGATCAGTGCCACGACCCCCAGCGTCTCGACGACATTGCCGAACCTCCGCAGCCGTACCCGCACGTGGTCGGGCGGGCGGACAACGAACACCACCAGCGGCACGAGGGCGAGACCGCACAGCACAGCCAGCGGGCCTGCGGGCGACCGGTCCGGCTGGTCGGCCCACACGACGCACAGGCGTACGGCGAGCACCGCTCCGGCCGCGAGCAGCGCCGCGACCTCGACGGCCAGGGGGAACGCGCGCGCCCGCGCCATGACGACGACCGCGAGCAGCGCGGCCACCGCCACGGTCCAGCCGTTGACCTCGCGCAGCGCGAACCACCCGCCCACGGCAACGCATCCGGCCGCGGCCACGGTCGCCAGCGCGAGCCCGCGGTGGGTCGCGGCCAGCGCGGTGTCGACCTGGTGGCGGCTGACCGTGGCACCGCCCGACCGCTGGTCGTCGAGGCGCGTCAGACCGGCCGCCATCACCGCGTACCTCGGCAGGATGCCCAGGGCGAGGACCGCGACGGTGCCCATGACGGCGCCGAGCCGGTACACGTCGTCGATCGTCGCGGCGCCGGCCTCCCAGCCGCCGAAGAGCAGCGCGAACACGCCCGCGCCGACGAGCCCGCCGCGGCCGAGCGGCGTGAAGACCGCCGACAGGACGAGCACGAGCACGACCGCGCCGCCGATCGCGGCCAGGCGCGCGCGGTCCGATCCGCCGGTCGACGACCAGGCGCCCATGGCCCCGACGGCACCGCCGAGCACGATCAGGACCCCGCCGAGCTCGCGGTTGCGCAGCAGCGACGCGAGGGCGCCGAGGGCGGCGGCGGCGAGTCCGACGCCGAGGAGCCAGCCGCCGACGTCGTCGGAGCCGTACCAGCTGCGGGCCAGCGACGCGGTGATGACGCCGAGCGCGACGGCCGCGACGCCGGCGGTCGCGTTGCGGATCCGGTCGTCCCAGCGCCAGCGCCGTGTGTCGACGTCCTCGGCGACCTCGTCGGTGACGTCGTGCACCACGGGCGCGGCCGGGGTCTCGCGGCGGTGCACGAGGCGCAGGACCGCGCCGTCGGCGATCGCGGCGGAGGCGAGCGAGTCGTCGGGGGCGAGGACGGCGCCCGTCCCGGTGACGAGGCGTCGAACGCCGGGGGTGGTGCCGGGCGGCTCCTCCAACATGCGCAGCACGTCGGGCAGCAGGTGGCCGACGGGTTCCTGGGAGGGGAGCAGCAGGTCGATGCGCCGGCGCTCCCCCACCACGGTCACCCGACTCAGCGCGGCATGGGACCGGGTGGTGCTTGTCATCTTGCGGACACTCCCACGGCAAGGGCCGGCGACGGCGGCGCGGTCGAGGGCGAAGGGGGCGGGGCGGGATGCGGCCGGAGCGCGGCGCCGGATTGCGGGGGTGCGGCGCCGGTCTGCTGCGGCACCGCCGGCGCCGGAACGGGCACGAGTGGCGAAGGAGTCGGCTGCCCCGGCGACTTGTCGTCCTTCGCGCGTTGCTCGGCGATGAACGACCAGCCTACGCAGCCCGCGCAGAGCACGGTGGCCAGGGCGATGCCGCCGAACACCCTTCCGAGTCCTTCCTCCAGGCTGCGCCGAATCCGCTGTGACCCGAACAGCAGTGCGTCGCGGAGTCGGCGGCGGCGTACCGCCACTGATTCCAGCAGTTGGCTGTCGTAGTCCCGGGCCACGCGTCTCCCCTTCCCCCGAGCCCTCGAATTCACTTGCGAAACAACCGGAATGAGGGGTTTCCCTTGGTCCCGGAGGGCCAGTATGCGCTGAACTGGATACGCGAACTGGATAAAGCGTATCGGGAGAGTGAACGCAACGCGGCCGTCGATCAACGGATTTCGACAACCGCGGGCAGGCCACAACGTGAGGAGGCCCGGACGGACATGAAGTTCGACATGGGGAACCAAACCCTGTCAACGCTGGTACGGCAATCGCAGGGTGCGAGCACCGATCTGGGCACGCTGATCAGGCAGTTGCTCATCGCCGCCGAGCCGCTGGAGGGCAAGTTCAACGGCTCGGGCAAGGCCGCGTACGACTCCTTCAAGGCGCGCTCGGACGAGATCACGAATGCGCTCAACGGTGCCCTCAGCGCGATTCTCGGCGGCCAGTCCGGGATGGACCAGGCGTTCGCCGGCGGTGAGCAGGAAACCGCGGACAACGCCAATCAGGCCATGGGTGCGGCCAACTTCGACGGTGCCCGCTTCGGCGCGCGCTGAGTCTTCGGGAGGCGTGGATAAATGGGAGCGAACAGCGACCGGCGCAGCTTCGACATCGGCGCGTCCGGCGACGCGCAGACCAATCTGACCGGCGTGATCTCGCAGTTGGAGCGGGTCATCTCGGACCGCGACAGCCAGGTGAAGTCGGCGATGTCCGACTTCCAGGCGGACGGCGTGTCGGAGCAGTACCACGGGGTCGAGCAGCGCTGGAACACCGCGGCTAACGAAGTCCGCACGATCATCGGCCTGTTGAAGTCGACGCTGGAAACGAACGACAGCACGGCCCAGTCGACGCTGAGCCGCGCGAAGGCCGCGGTCGACGGCATCGGCTGAGCCGCGAGGGTATGCACCATCGACGAGTGAGCGGGGGTCCGCAAGATGTCGGCGTGGGACATCGATCCGGTGGGCGTGCGAGGCGTCCTGGAGACCACCATCGAGGCCGCGAAGGGCATCGAGGGCTGGGGCAAAGGGTATTCCGGCCACCTGCAGAGCGCCGCGGAGTCCGCGGGCACGCTGTACATGCAGGAGGGCGAGCGGCCCGAGGCGGGCCTCGTGGGTGCCGCGCTGGCCGAGTTCGCGGAGAAGACGCAGGCGGACATCGCGTACGTCGTCGCGCGCGCGACCGCGTCGATCCAGGGGGCGTCCGACGCCACGGTGGCCTACGTGAACGGCGACATCGAGATGGCCGAGAAGGCGCAGGCCGCCGCACTCAAGGAGCCGAAGATCGACCTGCCCAAGGGCGCGGGGGAGGACTGAGCCATGGGTGACGAGCCGGAGCGGGTGGACCCGTCGGGGATTCCGGAGTACACCGGGAACCTCGCCCAGTTGGACACCGACCACGGCGCGTTGACCGGTGACGCGGGGACGTTCCGCACCACCGGTGCGACGATCCACGAGCGGTTCGGCGGGCTGGAGAGCCACTACAAGGCCCCCGAGGCGGACCAGCTCTTCGCCACGACCGCGAAGGTCCAGACCCGCGCCGACACGTTCGCCGACCAGCTCGAACAAGTCGGCTCGGCACTGTCGGCCTACGCCGACGAGATCACCCCCATCGTCACCCGCCTCAACCAACTGCGCACCGACGCCAACGACTTCGTCGCCGAGATCAAGGACGACGACGAGTGGCAGTACGACGGCGACAAGGTCGAACGCAACAACCAGCTCATCAAGGACATCTCCACGACCGTCGCCGAGTTCTGGGCCGCCGAACGCACCGCCGCCAACAAGATCACCGCCCTCGTCGGCGGCACGCAGTGGAAGGTCGACGACGGCAGCGGCGGCGAGAACATGTACGGCATGTCCGTCGAGGACATGGGCAAGGCCGGCGAGACCCCGTGGGGCAAGGCCGTCGAGGAGAAGCACCACTGGTACGAGATCGGCCACCACCTCAAGAGCTTCGTGTGGGACGGCATCATCGTCGACGGCATCTGGGGCACCCTCACCGGCCTCGGCACGCTCCTCAACCCGTGGAGCGACAACTTCGGCGCCGCCTGGAAGGGCCTGGGCCAACTCGCCACCGGTCTGGCGCTGTTGGCGGTCCCGCTGGCCTTCCCGCTCGTCATGGCGACCAAGGACCACCTGCCCGGGCCGATCAAGAACTGGGTCAACGACAGCCTCGACACCACCCTCGCGGTCGGCAAGTCCCTGATCGCGTGGGACGAATGGAGCAAGAACCCCGCCCGCGCCGCCGGGCTGGTCACGTTCAACGTCGTCACCACCGTCGCCACGCTCGGCACCGGAACCGCCGTCAAGGGCACCGCGTCGGGGGCGAGCGCCGCCACCCGCGCGGTCAGTGTCGCGGCGAAGGTCGGCACCGTCATCGACCCGATGACCTACATCGCCAAGGGCCTGGGCGCCGGCATGAACGGGCTGACGAAGATCAGCACGGTCACCGGCAAACTCGTCGACCTCAGCGCCCTCAAGGCCATCGAACTGCCCGACGGCTCCTTCCGGTTGCCCGACAACATCGAACTGCCGCCGGCAGGCAGGCCGTTGCCGGAGCTGCCGCCAGGCACGAACGCCGTCGAACTGCCCGACCGGTCCGTGCGGCTGCCCGACGGCAGCACGCTCCTGCCCGACGGCACCCTCAAACTGCCCGAGGGGATCAACCAGACTCCGGAGACGATCCCCGTCGAACTGTCGGCGGCGGACCGGGCGCTGCTGGACGGCACACCGCCCGAGCTGGTCAACGTCGGCGCGAACCAGACGCCGACGCAGGTCACCGCGCAGGTCGGCGACGGGCTGCCGGGCAGCGGAGTGCCGAACAACCTCCCCGGCGGTGCGGTGCCCAACGTGCCGGGCGGTGCCGTACCGAACATGCCGGGCGGCGGTGCGCCGCCGGGACCGACGGCGGAGCTCGTCCCGCCGTCGGGCAATGGTCTTCCGGAGACGCCCGGCGGCACGACGCCGACCCCGGGCTCCGGCGTGCCGGGCGACGGGGTGCCGCCGGGTGGATCCCAGGTGCCCGGCGACGGCCTGCCGACCGGGCCGGGCAACAACCTGCCCCCCACCGGCGACCTTCCGCCGGGAACGACGCTGACGGACGACCTGACGGGGCCGGGGAACGACCCGACACCGACGCCCGGCGACGATGTCACGGCGGGGCCCGCGGACGACGTGACGGGCGGCCCGGCCGACGACGTCGCCGGTGGGCCCGGGGACAGCTTCCGACCGGGCACCGACCCGGAGGGTCCGCCGCCGCCCAAGCCCGACGAGGCCTCCACCACGGCACAGCAGCGGACGTGGGACGAGTACTGGGTCAACCGCGCCAACCACGAGGGTGCGCCTCCGTTGGAGTACTACCGCAGCGACGGCCACCGGTGGTCGATCGACGAGGGCGCACCGCAGATCAGGTTCAACAACGAGACCAATCTCTGGCAACTGGCCTCCGACCGCCCGGCGCCCATTCAACCGAAACCCTTCCTCGACGAGGCGTCGGGAACACCGGGCAAGGTCGACTCGCCGGAAGCCCTCAAGGACCTCGACGCGGCGGCGGCGAAACGCCAGACCGCGATCGACGACCTCCAGACCAGGAAGCAGGAACTGGCCGACGCGGAGGCGGCTTACAAGGCGAACCCGTCACCGGAGAACGCCGCCGCGCTCGACCAGGCGCTGAAGAACCGCGGTGCCGCCACCACCGCCATGAGGGACGCGGCCGAGGCGTTCGGCGAGAGTGCCGCACGCCAGATGGTCGAGGAGCTGTACCCGAATTCCACCCGGCAGACGCTGTTGGGTCCGAAGAACGGCAATCACCAGTTCGACCAGGTCTGGAAGACAGAGGACGGTCGGTACGTGGTGATCGAGGCGAAGAGCTCGACCAACACCCCGCTGGGTGCCCGGGACATCCCCAAGGGCCCCCGTGTCTCGCAGGGGACACGGCCGTACTTCGACGACATCCTCCGCAAGATGATGGAGCGAGGCGAGACGAAGCTCGTCGGGGAGCTGAAGGCCGCCCTCGCCAATGGAAAACTGGACTACGTCGTCGTGAAGGGCAAGCCCGACGGCAGTACGTATGGTGGCTACACCATGGGCAAATTCGACATCGGGTGACGGGAGAACGCGGTGGCTGTCGAGGTACCCCGACACGACGGTCCGGGTCCGGCCGACGAGGACTACGCCAAGGCCCTCGAAGCGATGCTGGTGGACGACATCGGCTATTTCGAGCGATCACCGACGGCGGGCAACCGCGCGCTGGACACCGCGGTCATGGCGCTTCAGGCGCGCCTGGCGCTCAACCCCACCGGCTCACTGCTGGAGTCGTGGGAAGCCGTCGTCACCGCGATGCAGGTCTCGTCCGCGTTGTTCGCCTCGGCGACCGCTCCTTCGGGTGAGACCGTCGAGTGCCGGATCGCCCACGAGATGCACACCATCCCGGCGGCCGGCCCGTCACACGACGCGGACGCCGGAAACTGGCTCACGGCGTTCTGGCTCGCCATCGTGTGCCGCGACCAGGCCCGCATGACCCGGCTCGCCGAGGTCCCGCTCGACGTGCTGCGGGGCGCCGAGGTGCGCTACGACGAATACGCCTACCACTGGGTCGACGCGTTGCAGGCGTACTGGCTCGAACGCCCGGGCCTGGTCGAGAAGTTGGTGGCGGCGATCGAGGCGTCGTACCCGAACGTCGCGACGGACACCGACCAGGAGCTTTTGGAGAAGATCCTCTACCAGCCGATCAATTTGTTCCACAAGTTCGTGCGCAAGGACCACGCGGGCTTCAACCAGGCTCTCGTGGAAGCACTCCAGGCGCACCGGCAGTACTGGACGGCGGACGAGGAACGCGCGGCCACCGTCAGCGGGATGGTCGCCCTCGGTCCGCTCGCGATCACGTGCCTGGCCTACGACGCGGGCTTCCCGATCGAGGTGGAGTCCGGCTACCTGCCGAAGCACTTCCTCCAGCGTTCCTGGCTGGGCGAGTTCGAGACCTGAGCCCTGTGCGGGTCAGGTGCGCGCCGCCGACTCTGCGGCGCGTACCGCCGCGCGGTGGCGCAGCGCCGCCGCGCGGAGGGCGGTTTCGGCGTCGATGTCGTGGCGTCCGGCCAGTTCGGTGACGGCGAGCAGGAGCGCGCCGATGGTGTCCGCGTCGACGCGTTCCGGTTCGGCGATCGTCCCGGGGACCGGAACGTCCAGACCCGCACGGCGGGTCCGGGACAGCACCTTGCCGGCCAGCGACAGGGCCGGCTGGCCGAGCGGGATGCCGTCGACGACCGATTCGCGCTCGGCCTTCTCGGTCGCCTTCAGTTCCTCCCAGTTGCGTTCCACGTGTTCGGCGGTCTCGGCGACGACATCGCCGAACACGTGCGGGTGGCGGTGCATGAGCTTGGCGACGATGCCACCCGCCACGTCGTCGATCGTGAAGGGGTCGTCGGGGTCCTCCTCGGCGACCCTGGCGTGGAAGACGACTTGGAGCAGCACGTCGCCCAGTTCCTCGCGCAGGTGCGAGCGGTCCCCGGAGTCGATCGCGTCGACGAGTTCGTACGCCTCCTCGACCAGGTAGCGCACGAGCGACTCGTGCGTCTGCTTGGCGTCCCACGGGCACCCGCCCGGCGACCGCAGGCGGTCCATGACCGCGACGAGGTCGAGGACGCGCGCGCCGGGGAGGTCCCACGAGCCGGGCACGACCTCGATCGCGGGCAGGTCGTCGGGGCCGCCGACCGCGGCCGCCTGCGCGAGCGCGGCGCCGAGCTCGGGGTCGCCGTCGGAACCGGCCAGCCACAGCACGGGGACGGTACGCGCGTCCGCGATCAGCCGCCGGGCGAGCGCGGGGGCGGGCGTCGCGCCGACGACGGTGACATCGACGCCCGCCTCGCGCACGTACGGCAGTTGCGGGTGGTTCGCCTCCCCGGTGAGTACCTGGCCGCCGGCGGCCGCGGTCTCGCGCAGCACGTGCCAGGCGGGCCAGCTCAGCAGGCCGGGGGCGACCCGGTGCGTGCCGGTGAGGAGGATCAGACGGGGCGGGGCCTGGTGGGTCTCGTGGTCGCTCACGGGATCACGGTAGAGGCTGAGCCGGGCCAGGCAGGATCACGGGCAGGATCACGGGCGGAAACGAGACGGCTGACGACAGCGGTCGTCCCGTGATCCTGTGAGCCGGTCCGAGGCCGGGTCAGGCGATCTGATTCGGCGTGAGCCAGCCGTAGGTCGTCGGGACGAGGCCGTCGGCGGGGTCCCATACGCCGTACCGCGGGTTGACGTTGATGTCCATGCTCTCCGCGGTGGTCCGGAAGATCTCGACCACCTTCTGCTGCCCGGCCTCGGTCCGCGGGTCCTGGCCGGCGGCCTTGATGAGCTTGTCGATCAGCACGCTGCGGCGCACGAAGTGCTCGACCTGGGACGCCGGGACGCCCTGCCGCGCGAGCAGCGTCTCGATCGCGGTGCCCGGGTTCGCCGCCGCCCAGTCGCGCTTGGCCTGGGCGATCTCCGTGGCGGTGACCGTCACGCCGGCGCGGCGCGCGGCCTCGTCGAGGACCTTGTCGGTGAGCACCGACGTCAGTTCCTCCTGGCTCGCCTCGACGCCCGGCACCGGCTCCGCTCCGACGCTTTCGCGGGCGTCGGCGGCCTGCTCGACCAGGGAGTTGAGGGTGGAGATCTCGATGCGGTCGCCGTCGACCACCGCGGCGGCGCCGGACTTGGCGTCCGAGCAGCCGGTGAGGACGAAGCCCGCGAGAACGGCGGCGAGGGCGAGTGCGGGGACGGAACGCGACGTGCGACTCACACGAACTCCCAAGGTTCGATGGCGCTGGTACGGCGGCATTGCGTGTGACCCATGACCAACGATCAAAGATACGGCCGGGCACGCCGCGACGCCCGGAACTTTCCCAAGTTCACGGCACGTCACCGATCGGTTTCGGACAAACAGCGCTCATCTGCGAAACCTTCCACGACCGGATGCGACTGATCTGTCCGCATTCGCCCCGCAGTCGCCGGACACCGCGAGGCACCGTCCGCGGAACGTCAGACCCCGCTCTGACTCGACTGCTTGTCGCGGATCGCCTTGCGCAGCGCCGTCGGCAACGGCCCCACGAGCACGGAGAGTTCGGCAACCCGCGCGTTCGCCGCACGCCGCTCGCGCCACGACAGCACCGTACGCATGCCGCTCACGTGCGCGAAGACCGCGCTCACCGCGTGTTCTCTCGGCACGCGTGACGGCACGAGCGTCACCCGCAGGGCGTCGCGCACGTCGCCCACCGCCTCGGTACGCAGCCGGGGGTGGCGCAGCGTGACGCTCTGGTAGGGGAAGACGAGGAGGAAGCGCTGCGGGCTGAGCCGCAGCACGCGGCGGTGGGCGAGCTCGTCGCGGACCGTTCCGAACGCACGCTGTTCGGCCTTGCGCACCCAGTGCCGCCACGTACGGCGCCGCCCGGACTCGTTGATCCGGGCGTACACCGCCGCCTCCAGCGGGTCGTCAGGGACGGCTCCGCGCGCGCCGGCCGCAGCCGCCCTGCCGTCGTCGTCGGTGAGGAATCCCGCGTCAAGAAGCCCTTGCAGCGCGGCGGCATTCAGCACCAGCCCGAGTTTGTCGCGGCCCGCGACACGCGTGCGGGCAGGATCGTAGGCCAGCAGGAACATCCGTTGTGCGAGGGAGAGTTCGCTCAACTCGATCATCGTCCGCCTCCGTTTCGCCGTGGGCCGGCGGGTCAGGCCGCGTGTCCTCACGCGCCTCTTCGTCGGTGGTCCCGCCGGTCCGCCGCGCGTCCGCCCGGCTCGTCGGATCCGGCGCGGCCGACAGGTCGTGCCGGTCGGACCGTCCGGGGGTCGACACCGCCATCGTCGCCAGGCCCGCGAGCACCGCGGCCACCCCCGCCACCAGCGTCTCCAGCGACATCGCCGCCTCCGCTTCGTTGGGTCCTGTCGTCAAACCGAGCCGGCGGCCCGGCACCGCGCAACGCGGCCTGACACGACGCGGGTTCGCCGACACGGCTAGTCCGCGCCGCCGCCACCGGCGCGTCCCTCGTCGTCGGCACCCCCGCCAGGCCCGTCGGTGTCCGCGCCGTCGTCACCGGCGCGTTCCCCGTCGTCGGCACGCTCGCCGGGCCCCTCGGTGTGCGTTTCCACGCTTGCGTCCGGTTCTTCCTCGTCGGTGCGCTTGCGTGGTCGCCCCCGGCGCGCCGGACGGCCCGCGTTACTCGGCATGCGGCCCGCGTCGGCCAGCGCACGCCGCAGGAGGAACTCGATCTGCGAGTTGGTGCTGCGCAGTTCGTCGGCCGCCCAGCGGGCCACCGCGTCGTGCACCGCGGGGTCCAGCCGGAGCAGGATCTTCTTGCGCTCCGTCATGAGCGTCCGGTCACTGGTAGAGACTTCCCGAGTTCACCACCGGCTGGGTGGCCTGCTCGCTGCACAGCACGACGAGCAGATTGCTCACCATCGCCGCGCGGCGCTCGTCGTCGAGGTCGACGATGTGCTGTTCCTCCAGCCGGTGCAGCGCCAGCTCGACCATGCCCACCGCGCCCTCGACGATCCGCGTGCGGGCCGCGACGACGGCCCCGGCCTGCTGGCGGCGCAGCATGGCCTGCGCGATCTCGGGGGCGTACGCCAGGCGCGTGATCCGCGACTCGATGACCCGGACGCCTGCCGCCTCGACCCGCACACCGATCTCGGCGGAGAGCTTCGCGGTGATCTCGTCGGCGTTGTCGCGGAGCGAGAGGCCGTCGGTGTTGTGGTTGTCGTACGGATAGCTGTTGGCGATGTGGCGGACGGCCGTCTCGGCCTGGATGGCGACGAACTCCTCGAAATCGTCGACCTCGAACATCGCCTGCGCGGTGTCCTGCACCTGCCACACGACGACGGCGGCGATCTCGATGGGGTTGCCGTCGAAGTCGTTGACCTTCGCGGTCTGCGTCTCCAGGTTGCGGATCCGCGTGGACACCCTGGTGCGGTCGGTGAGCGGGTTGACCCAGCGCAGCCCTTCGTGCCGCACGGTGCCCTGGTAGTGGCCGAAGAGCTGGATGACACGCGCCTGCCCGGGCGCGATGGTGGTGAGCCCGAACAGACCGAACAACGCACCGAGGACGACGACGATCCCCGCGATGATCAGCAGCACGCGCCCGCCGCCGTGCAACGTCGCGGACAGGAAGAACATCGCGACGGCCGCGGCCAGGAGCACGAAGCCGACCACAAGGGCGGGGATCCCGCCGGCACCGTGCACGACACGCTCACGGACCTGCGGGGCGGGCATCTCGACAAGCGGCTCGGCAGGGGGGTTCTCGGCATCGGCCATGGTTCCTCCAAGGGTCGACCTGACACCACGAGGTTAGCAAAGTGATATCACTTTTCTGCAAGGGTTTTCCCTCGATTCGTGTGCACGGCGGTACGGCTCACGCCGAACGGCTCGGTCGCGGTCCCGCGCGTCGAGGACGGCGAGGGCGAATGTGAGCGGCGAGCACGGCAAACACGGAGCCGGACGGGGCGGGCGCGGAGCGGCAGGCACGGGTGCGTGCGTGCGCGGGCCTGGGCAAGGCATGGCGTGCGCGAACGCGGGTGCGCGCGTCGACCCGGCGGCCGGGCCCGGGCAGGCGCGGGCATGAGCAGGCCTCGACCGGCACGGGCGTGCGCCTGCCCGGGCGAGGGCGAGGGCGTGGGCGGGCGAGTGCGTGGGCGGGCCTGGGCGGGCGCGGGAGTGAGCACGTGTTGACGTACGCGAGCGCGTGTGTCGCACGCGCGGCAAGCGCGGCCGACGCGGATGTGCACGGCAGAGCAGACAGGTGCGCGCGCCGGCGTGGGGCGCCCGGCCGCGTGCGCCTGCCGCTTCGCCCCGGCGAGCCGGCCGAAGCCGACCGCGCCGGGGCTGTCCGCGAGGCGGTGGCTGCTACCGGGTCGCGGCGATCGGCTCCAGGATCACCGCGTCCACGAGGTCCCGCGCCCAGTCCAGCAGCGCGGTGTCGCGCAGCGGCTGCCCGCCGATCCGCGCGGTCATCGGCTTGGGCACCAGGATCTGGTGCACCGCCGACTTCACCAGCGTCTTCGGGTACAGACGCTGGAGGCGCAGCTGCTGCGACTCGCGCAGGTCCACCGGACCGAAGCGGACGAAGTTGCCCTGCAACGTCACGTCCGTCAGCCCGGCCTTGCGCACATGGGCCCGGAACTTCGCGACCTCCAGGAGGTTTTCCACCGGTACCGGCAACGGGCCGTAGCGGTCCGTCAGTTCCTCGCGTACCGACGCGATGTCGTCCTCGCAGGTGATCGCCGCGATGCGCTTGTACGCCTCAAGCCGCAGCCGCTCCCCCGGCACGTAGTCGTGCGGAATGTGCGCGTCGACCGGCAGTTCGACCTTCACCTCGGGCACCTCTTCGGCCTGGTCGCCCTTGTACTCCGCGACCGCCTCGCCGACCAGCCGCACGTACAGGTCGAAGCCGACGCCCTGGATGTGCCCGGACTGCTCGCCGCCCAGCAGGTTGCCCGCGCCGCGGATCTCCAGGTCCTTCATCGCGACGAACATGCCCGCGCCCATCTCGGTGTGCTGCGCGATGGTGGCCAGCCGCTCGTGTGCGGTCTCGGTCAGCGGCTTCTCGGGCGGGTAGAGGAAGTACGCGTACGCCCTTTCGCGCCCGCGTCCCACCCGGCCGCGCAACTGGTGCAGTTGCGACAACCCGAAGTTGTCGGCGCGCTCGACGATCAGGGTGTTGGCGTTGGAGATGTCGATGCCCGACTCCACGATCGTCGTGCAGACCAGGACGTCGAACTCCTTCTCCCAGAAGTCGACGACGACGCGTTCGAGGGCGTTCTCGTTCATCTGCCCGTGCGCGATCGCGACGCGGGCCTCGGGCACCAGCTCGCGGATCTTCGCCGCCGCCTTGTCGATCGACTCGACGCGGTTGTGGATGTAGAACACCTGGCCTTCGCGCAGGAGTTCGCGTCGCACCGCGGCGGCGATCTGCTTGTCGTCGAAGGGCCCGACGAACGTCAGCACCGGGTGCCGCTCCTCGGGCGGCGTGGTGATCGTCGACATCTCGCGGATGCCGGTGACCGCCATCTCCAGCGTGCGCGGGATCGGCGTCGCGGACATCGTCAGCACGTCGACGTTCGCGCGGAGCTTCTTGAGCTGCTCCTTGTGCTCGACACCGAAGCGCTGCTCCTCGTCCACGATGACCAGGCCGAGGTCCTTGAAGCGGGTGTCCTGCGAGAACAGCCGGTGCGTGCCGATGACGAGGTCGACGCTGCCGTCCGCGAGACCTTCGAGGGTCGCCTTGGCGTCCGAGTCGGTCTGGAAGCGCGACAGGGCGCGCACGTTGACGGGGAACTGCGCGTACCGCTCGGCGAACGTCGAGAAGTGCTGCTGCACCAAGAGCGTCGTGGGCACGAGCACCGCGACCTGTTTGCCGTCCTGGACCGCCTTGAACGCCGCGCGCACCGCGATCTCGGTCTTGCCGTAGCCGACGTCGCCGCAGATCAGCCGGTCCATCGGGACCGACTTCTCCATGTCGGCCTTCACTTCCTCGATGGACGAGAGCTGGTCGGGGGTCTCGGCGTACGGGAAGGCGTCCTCCAGTTCGCGCTGCCACGGGGTGTCGGCGCCGAACGCGTGCCCGGGGGCGGCCATGCGCGCCGAGTAGAGCTGGATCAGCTCGCCGGCGATCTGCTTCACCGCCTTCTTCGCGCGCGACTTGGTCTTCTGCCAGTCGGCGCCGCCCAGCCGGTGCAGCGACGGCGCCTCTCCCCCGACGTACTTGGTCACCTGTTCGAGCTGGTCGGTGGGCACGAACAGACGGTCGCCGGGCTGGCCGCGCTTGGCCGGCGCGTACTCGACGACCAGGTATTCGCGCTGCGCGCCGCCCACAGTGCGCTGCACCATCTCGATGTAGCGCCCGACACCGTGCTGCTCGTGCACCACGTAGTCGCCCGTGCGCAGTTGCAGCGGGTCGACGACGTTGCGGCGGCGGCTGGGGAGGCGCCGCATGTCCTTCGTGGAACTGCGCTGGCCGGAGACGTCGGTCTCGGTCAGCACCAGCAGCTTCAGACTGTCGGAGACGAACCCGTGTTCGATCCGGCCGGTGGTGACGTGGACCAGTCCGGCCTCGGGCGCGGCGGACAGATCGGTGTCGAGGCGGGCGGCGATGCCTTCGCCGGACAGCAGTTCGACGTACCGCTGCGCGGTGCCGTGGCCCTCGGTGACGAACACGATCCGCCAGTCGTCGGCCAGACGGCCCTTGACGTCGGCCAGCACCCGCGCCGAGTCGCCGCGGTACGACTCCACCGCCTGCGCGCCGACGGCCGCGGTGTCCGCCTCCAGCCGCACATCGAGCTCGGTGTCGGCGGTGAAGGGGCTCGTGGTCCACCACGGCACGCCGATCTCGCGGGCGTGCTCGCGGATGTCGGCGATGCCGCGCAGCGACGCCGCGCCGAGGTCGATCGGGCTCTCGCCGCCGCCGGCCGCCGCGGCCCACGACGCGTCCAGGAACTCCTGGCTCGTCGCGACGAGGTCGGCGGCGCGCGTACGGACCCGCTCGGGATCGCACAGCAGGATGTGGCTGCCGGCCGGGAGCACGTCGAGCAGCAGCTCCATGTCGTCGACCAGGGCCGGGGCAAGCGACTCCATGCCCTCGACCGCGATCCCCTCGCTGATACGGCCGAGCATGTCGGCGAGGCTGGGGTGCTCGGCCAGCAGCGCGGCGGCGCGCTCGCGCACCTCGGGGGTGAGCAGCAGCTCGCGGCACGGCGGCGCCCACAGACCGCCCTCGGCCACCTCCAGCGAACGCTGGTCGGCGACCTTGAAGTAGCGGATCTCCTCGACCTGGTCGCCCCAGAATTCGATGCGGAGCGGGTGCTCCTCGGTCGGCGGGAACACGTCGAGGATGCCGCCGCGCACCGCGAACTCCCCGCGCTTCTCCACCAGGTCGACCCGGGCATACGCGGCGGCGGCAAGCCGCTCGACGACATCGTCGAGCTCCGCCTCCGCACCCGCCGTCAGGCTCACCGGCACCAGGTCGCCGAGGCCCTTGACCTGCGGCTGAAGCACACTGCGCACCGGCGCGACCACGACCTTGACCGGCCCCCCGACCGTGTCCGGCGCACCGGGATGCGCCAGCCTGCGCAGCACCGCCAGGCGGCGTCCCACAGTGTCCGACCGCGGCGAAAGCCGCTCGTGCGGCAGCGTCTCCCACGCCGGGAACTCCACCACCGACTCCGGCGGCAGCAGCGAACCCAGCGCACTGACCAGGTCCTCGCTCTCTCGCCCGGTGGCGGTGACGGCCAGCACGGGACGCCCTGCGCGGGCCGCGATCGCGGCGACCATGAACGGGCGCAGCGCGGGCGGACCGACGAGATCCAAGTAGGGCCGCCCCCCACTCGCCGCGGCGCGGGTGGCCTCGGCAAGCGCGGGATCGGCAACGACGACATCGAGAAGACCGGTAAGGCTCATGAGTTGCGCGAATCCTCCGGACGGGCGGCGCGCGGCCAACGCGGAACGCCCCGGCCTGGGAAGGACCGGGGTCGCTTCCAGCGTACGCGCCGCTTACTGACATCGCCGTTCCACCCCGCGAGCCGTGAGCAGCGCTTTCAAACCACACGGAAGGGTGATCTCGCACGGGTTTCGCATGCTGTGATCGTGGAATTACTCAGGGTTTCCTTCATGGTCACATCGCAACACGAGGCGGCTCATCGGATCTTCCACGAACGCCCCGAGCTCCTGACCTCGGTGTTCCGCCTCCTTGATGTCACCGTCCCGGAACGCGCGTCCATCGAGGTCCTGTCCGCCGACGTCACCGAGATTCGCCCGCTTGAGCGTCGGGTGGACTGCGTACTGCGTCTCCGACCCTGCAACGGGAGACGCAGTTTCCTGCTGGCGATCGAAACACAGGGACGCCGGGACGAGGACAAGGAACGCAGTTGGGCGTACTACCAGGCGTTCCTCCAGGCGAAATACAGGGAAGAGGAGGTGCTGCTTTTGGTCCTCTGCAAGGATCAGGCCACCGCGAGATGGGCAAGCGGCCCCTTCGCATTCGGCTTCGGCGGCTGGACAGCATTGAAGCTCACTCCGCTCGTACTCGGGCCCGAGAACGTCCCCGTCGTCGTCAAGCCGGAAGAAGCCGAAGCCGACCTCGCTCTCGCCGCCTTCTCCGCCATCACCCACGGACGATCTCGTCAAATCACCGCCATACTGGACGCCCTGGCACAGGCGCTGGGCCGGGCCGACCGGGAAGCGATCGACTACTACTCGGAGTTCCTGGAAGTCGGGCTGCACAACACCCCGGCATGCGAATACTGGAGGGACCTGATGCGCAACGGCAGCTACTTTCCGGGACGCGGCACGCTCGCCGAGCAGAAGTACCTGGAGGGCAAGGCCGACGGAAAGGCGGAAGGGAAGGCCGAGGGCAAGGCCGAAGGGAAGGCCGAGGAAAGGGCCGACTTCGTACTTCGGCTCATGACGATGCGTGGCCTGGAGCTGTCGGCGGACGACCAGCGCCGAGTGCGCCACTGCAAGGATCTCGACACTTTGGCCCGCTGGATCGACCGCGCGGTGTCGGTGAACAGCGCGGGAGAGCTTTTCGCCGAGCCCGAAACCGCTGCCGGCAAGCACGGCCGAAGTGTCTGACGCCCAGAGCGAGCGGGACCGCGCGCTCGTTCGCCGGATCAACATGGACGGCGGACGCAACAGCAGGCACTATCAAGCTCTCCGCTCGATTGCGCACCGGTTGGCTCTGGAGGGCAAGGTCCCCGACCGACCGGGATGGCGGGCGACGGACTGGGGAGCCGGATACGCCGAGGGGTACTTGGAGGGCTTGGCCGAGTCCGTGCTACGCCGCATGGCGCTGCGGGGTCTCGAACTCTCGGCGGACGACGAGCGCCGAGTGAGTGAATGCAGGGATCTCGACGTTCTGCGTGGCTGGTTCGACCCGGCGGTCAGCGCGAGCGGGCCGCCGATGGGGATCGACGAGAGCGCGTCCGCAGGCTGACGTGGGCCGGCGGGTCGGCCGTCACAGTGGGTGCTGTGACGGCCAACTCGCGTTTGGGGGTGGTTCATTCGGTCGTGGGCCTTGGCAGCGTGGGGTGCAACCGGTCCAATGAGATCCGCGAAATCTGACGGGGCGTCGGATTGCGGATGGCAGCGTCCCGGTTCACGCGTCCCACGGGCGAGGGAGACGACGCAGAAGATGAGTGGCGAGGCGCAGAAGCTCTTCATAGCCGGCGAGTGGGTCGAGCCGGGGCGGGGGCACTACGAGGTCGTCAATCCCGCGACGGAGGAGGTCGTGGGTCTGGCGCCCGAGGCGTCGGTCGAACAGGCGTACGCCGCGGCCGAGGCCGCCGCGCGGGCGTTCGACTCGTGGTCGCGGACCGCTCCCGAGCAGCGTTCGGCGATCCTCGGCAAGGCGGCGGACCTGCTGTTCAAGGGCGGTGACCTGCCCGCGCTCGCCGCCGCGGAGTCCGGCGCGACGCCGCAGACCGCGATGATGATGCACGTCGGCACGGCGTACTCGCGTTTCAAGCGGTACGCGAGAGGCGCGCTGGAGCCCACCGAATTCGCCGTCAACCCGCAGGTCACGCCAGAGACGCCGCTCAGTCGGGCCGGTGTCTTCTCCGCGCTGGAGGTGCGGCAGCCGGTGGGTGTGGTCACCTGCATCACGTCGTACAACAACCCGCTCGCGAACACTGCCGGCAAGGTCGCGCCCGCCCTCGCGATGGGCAACACGTGCGTCGTGAAGCCGGCGCCGCAGGACCCGCTCGCGGTCTACCGGATGGCCGCGGCCCTCGAAGAGGCGGGGCTGCCGCCGGGTGTGCTCAATGTCGTCACCGGCTCGTCGTCCGATGTGGGCGAGGCGACCGTCGACTCGCGTCACGTCGACATGGTCAGCTTCACCGGTTCGACGGCGGTCGGGCGGAGGATCGCCGAGGCGGCGGGCCGCGACATGAAGCGGCAGTTGATGGAGCTCGGCGGCAAGGGCGCGTGCGTGGTGTTCGACGACGCCGACATCGCCGCCGCGGTGGCCGGCATCGGGACGGTGTGGAGCTTCTACGCCGGTCAGATCTGCACGGCACCGACCCGCGTGATCGTTCAGCGCGGCGTCTACGCGGAGTTGGTCGAGGGGCTGGAGCAGTACGCCGGGTCCCTCAAGGTCGGCAACCCCGCGGACGACGGCGTCGTGGTCGGCCCGGTCATCTCGGCGGTGCAGCGCGGACGCGTCGAAGACCTCGTCGCCGCCGGGAAGTCCGAAGGCGCCAGGCTCGTCACGGGTGGCGAACGCCCGGACATCGACAAGGGTTTCTTCGTCGCACCCACCCTGTTCGCCGAGGCGACGAACGCCATGGCCATCGCCCGCGAGGAGTTCTTCGGCCCGGTCGTCACCGTGATCCCGTTCGACGACGACGAGCAGGGCGTCGCCATCGCCAACGACTCCGACTACGGCCTCAACAGCTACGTGTTCACCGGCGACGTCGACCGGGCGTTCCGCGTCGCACGCCGGATCCGGTCCGGCGGCGTCGCCATCAACACCGTCGGCCGCAATATGGAAGCGCCGTTCGGCGGCTTCAAGAAGTCCGGCGTGGGCCGGGACTGCGGCTCGTACGCCCTCCACGCCTACAGCGAGGTCCAATCCCTCGTCTGGCAGTCCTGACCCACACGACGGCCGCCGCCCGCGTGGGCCCGGTGGCCGTGGTGCAGGCGGACGATGACGGAAGCCTTGAGGAAACCCCCGCCTGAGAGCGGTTGTTCGCATAACCTGGCCGAAGCTGTCGGGGTGGGGCGGTGGGGGCTGTGTGGGGGCGGTGGCGTTCTGCGGTGCGCGCTGCGCGGGGGCTGGTGGTCGCGCAGTTCGACGCGGTGACACGGGCGCGGCGATGGGAGTTGTTCCGAGAGGCGTTCCCGGACATCGACGAGCTGAGCATTGTCGACCTCGGAGGGACCGAGGAGTTCTGGCGGCATGCGCCGGTGCGACCGAGGCGCGTCGTCGTGGTGTCCTCGCACGGCACGCCCGGACGGGTGTTGCCCTGGCTCGACGTCGTGATCGGCGATCCGACGGCCCACACGGGCGCGTACGACGCCGCGGTCTGCGACCAACTGCAGGACATGACGCCTGAGTTCGCATCGGCGGTACGGCAGTCCGCCACGCGCTACTGGGTGCGCTCGGCGTCCGTCCGGCACGCGGACCTGCAACGGCTGTTCCCCGACGCCGTGCTGCGACGGGAACGCCGAGGCGGATTCACGGTGTCGCGGATCGCCGCGAAACCCCGTTGATCCGCCGGTTGTTGGTGAGGGGGAGCCTTGGGGAGGGGATCGGCAATGCGAGTGGTGATCGCGGGGCAGGGGTACGTCGGCCTGCCGCTGGCGGTACGCGCCGCACAGGTCGGACACGACGTCGTCGGCTACGACACCGACGAACGACGCGTCAAACAACTGGGTTCCGGAGAGTCGTACGTCGAGGACATCCCGTCGGCGCAGGTGCGGGAAGTGCTCGACGCCGGGCGTTACAAGGCGACCGCGGAACCGCGCGGGCTCGGCGGGTTCGACATCGCCGTCGTCACCGTGCCGACGCCGTTGCGGGACGGCGCGCCGGACCTGACGTACATCGAGGACTGCGCCCGCACGCTGTCGCGCTACCTGCGGCCGGGTGCGACCGTGGTGTTGGAGTCGACGACGTACCCGGGCACGACCGAGGAACTGGTCGGGCCGGTCCTCGAAGAGGGGTCGGGGCTGGCTGCCGGACGCGACTTCCACCTCGGCTACAGCCCCGAGCGCATCGACCCGGGCAACCCGGTGTGGAACCTGGTCAACACGCCGAAGATCGTCTCGGGCGTCGACGCGGCGTCGCTGGAGATCATCGACGGGTTCTACGGCTCGCTGGTGGACCGGACCGTACCGGTGTCGTCGCCGAAGGAAGCGGAACTGGTCAAGCTGATCGAGAACACGTTCCGCCACGTCAACATCGCGCTGGTCAACGAAGTTGCCATGTTCGCACACGACTTGGGCATCGACGTGTGGGAGGCGATCGACGCCTGCTCGACCAAGCCGTTCGGGTTCATGCGGTTCACCCCGGGGCCGGGTGTGGGCGGGCACTGCCTGCCGATCGACCCGTCATATCTGTCGTGGCGGGTCCAGCGCACACTCGGCCAGAGCTTCCGTTTCGTCGAACTCGCGAACGACGTCAACAACCACATGCCCGACTACGTGGTACGCCGCCTCACCGCCGCATTCAACGCCCGGCGCCGATCGGTCAACGGGTCGCACGTGCTGCTGCTGGGGCTGGCCTACAAGAAGAACACCGGCGACGCCCGCGAGTCGCCTTCCACGCGGATCGCGGGACTGCTGCTCGATCTCGGCGCGGAGGTGGCGGCGGTCGACCCACATGTCGATCTCGCGCAGCCTGTCGACAGGCGGCTGGCGCGTGTCTCCCTCACGCCCGAGACGGTACGGGCCGCCGACGCGGTGGTGCTGCTGGTCGACCACGACGACCTGGACCTCGGACTCGTGCGTGAGCACGCGTCGTACATCCTCGACTGCCGACGCGCGCTGGGGCCCGCGGACAACGTGGAGGTGCTGTGAGCAGCGCCGTGGGGGACGCGGTGGGACCGGCCCGACCGACGACCGCACCGACCGACGACCAGCGCCCGGGGTTCGCACCCGCCCGCCTCGCGCGACTGGCCCGGCGAGCGGTCGACGACCTCGAACTCGACCTGACCGGCCGGGTGGTGCTCACCGAGGCGGCGACCGGGGCGTACGCCGTCACGCCGGTCATCGCGTCCCTCGCGGGGGCGCGGGTGGTCGCGCTGACGAAGGACACCCGATACGGCACCGTCGACCAAGTCCGGTCGCTGACAGGCTCGCTGGGACGCCTCGCCGACGCGCGGCATCCGATCGAGATCGTCACCGAGCTGACGCCCGAGCTGATCGGCGGCGCCGACATCGTCACCAACAGCGGCCATCTTCGGCCGATCGACGGCGAGTTCGTGGCTCGGCTGGGGCCGGGTGCGGTCGTTCCGCTGATGTTCGAGGCGTGGGAGATCGGACTCGGCCGCAGCGACGTCGACCTTGCCGCGCTCCGCTCGCGCGGCATCGCCCACGCGGGCACCAACGAACACCACCCACGAATAGGCGTGTTCGAGCACCACCGGGCAATGGTCTTGCGTCTGCTGTCGGATTGCGGGATCGCGGTGCACGGCGCGAACTTCGTTGTCGTTTGCGACAATCCGTTCGAGCCGGAGATCGTGGACGGCCTGGTGTGCGCCGGAGCGCAGGTGCACTGCGCCCGATCGCTCGACACCGTGGACACGCCGGAGAACGTCGACGCCGTGCTGATCGCCTCGCGTCCCGGGACACACCCGGTGATCGGCCGCAACGAAGCCCAACGAATCGCCACACGCTGGCCCGGTGCGGTGGTCGTGCAGGTGTGGGGAGACATCGACAGAAATGCCCTGGCCGGACGAGGAGTTCCCTACTGGCCACTGACAGGCCCCGCCCCCGGCCACATGGCCGTCCTGCCCTCGGCCGTCGGCCCGGAGCCGATCGTGCGGTTGCAGGCCGGTGGGCTGAAGGTGGGCCAGATCCTCTTGAAATCAACCGCGTTGTGGACCGATGAGGACAGGGAGTACGTCGATGCCCTCTGACGGCCGCCCGGCGCGCATGGTCCTGATCGGCCTCGGTCCGACTGCGGCGGACGCGCTGCGGGCTTTGGCGGAGCGCTTCCAGGTCATCGCACTCGTGCGCCCCGGCGAGGACGAAACAACGGCTCTGGCAGCCAAGTTGGGTGTCGCGACCCTGCCGGGCACCCGCATCGCCGACATCGGGACTCTGGTTGTGGACGAGTCCCCCGACGCCGTCGTGGTGTCGTCGTACGACCGCATTCTCCCCGACCGCCTGCTCTCCCTCTGCCCGTTCATCAACGTGCATTACTCGCCGCTGCCACGCGGTCGCGGCCGAGCGAATGTCAACTGGGCCATCATCAACGGCGATTCGGAGACGGCGATCACCGTGCACAGCATGGCGCCCGGCCTTGATGCGGGTGGCATCCTCCACCAGGAACCGGTCCCCATCGGCCCGCGCGACACCGTCACGGACCTCTACGACCGCCTCAACGCCCGCCAACGCGCGGTACTCGCGGACGCCGTCGCCCGTCGCCTCACCGGCGACGAGGGTGAACCACAAGAACACACGCAGGCGACGTACGGCTGCACCCGACTGCCGGAGGACGGCGAGGTCACCTGGTCCGCCTCGACTGTCGAAATCGACCGTCTGATACGGGCGTTGACCCCGCCCTACCCCGGCGCCTCCACCCACCTGGGCCTGGAGCCGTTGCGCATCCTCCGCGCCGAACCGGCCCCGGACGCCCCGGTCTACACCGGCAGAATCCCCGGCCGCGTGGTCCGGGTCGACCACTCCGGCGAAGGCTGGGTGGACGTCCTGACCGGCGACGGCATCCTGCGGATTCACGACGTCGCCCGGCACCCGGAAGGCCCACCTGTCGCGGCCAACACCGTGATCAGGTCGGTGAAGACGACTCTCGGCCTGCGAACCACCGACCTGCTCGCGCTCCTGCGCGAACAGGGCCGCGTCAGCGGCTGACTTGCGAACCGGCGCACGCATCGAGCCTCTTCGCTCCGACGCCCAACATGCGCGCCGAATCGGCTTTGGGACTGCTCGTGTTGGGCATAAGGCGGCATCGCCACCCTGCGGCGTGCACCGCGATCAGCCGGACGCGAGGGTCAATGCTCCGCGCAGCCGAACCGTGAAGGTGGCCGTCCCTGACCGAATCGGCAATCTGATGCGTTGTTCCTGCGCGTTCCGTCCTTCGCCGAGCATGCGCAATCACAAGACCGGTAGGACCGTTTCGCGATGGTGGCGGGTATCCGGCAGCACAGCGTGAACGCGATCCGGCTGCTCGGGCTGAGTCGGCAGCCTGCGACGAAGCCTGTGTGCGCGGGTGCGCGGTGCACGGGGAGCGGGGACATGGTCATGGCGCGGGTGCGCACGCAGGGCAGCAACCGATCTCGCACCAGGCCGGCCGGTCGCGGCAGACAGGTATGGCGGTGGCCTGTCCTGTGCGCGGTTCTCGGTGTCGTCGGCGGGCTTGGTTCGGCCGGACTGTTCGGCTTGCTGAAACTGACGACGCACTTCGTGCTCGGAGAGCTCGGCGACCACCGGCCGTACGGTACTGCCCTGGACGGCGGTTTCCACCTTGAGGATTCTGGTGAACGTCTGTGGGCGGTCCCGCTCGTGGTGGCAGGCGGGGCGTTCGTTTCGGCAGCCCTGGTGCGCTGGTTCGCGCCGGATGCGGCGGGGCACGGGACGGATGCGGCGATCGACGCGGCACATCGTCAACCCCTCGGCATCAGGGGGCGGGTGGCCGTCGTCAAAATGGCGGCCTCCGCCGTCACGATCGGCTCGGGTGGGTCCGGCGGTACGGAAGGCCCGGCCGCGCAGATCTCGGCGTCCTTCGGCTCGGTCGTCGCCCGGCGGGCCGGCCTGACGCCGCAGGAGGCGCGAACCGCGGTCACCGTGGGGCTCGCTGCGGGGGTCGGCGCGATTTTCCGCGCCCCGCTCGGCGGCGCGATCCTCGGCGCCGAACTGCTCTATCGCAGGGACGCCGACCCCTCGGTCGTGGCCAAGACCCTGCCGGCCGCCCTCGTGGGATACGGCGTCTTCGGCCTCTTCTTCGGGTATGGCCCCATCCTCGGCGCACACCATGCCGACGCGGTGGGCGGGCCTGTCGGCGTGGTGCTGATCGCGGCCATCGGGCTCGCCTGCGGCGTGACGGGACGCCTGTACGCCGCGGTGTTCTACGCCGTGCACGAACGCGTGGAAGCCGCTGCTCGAACCACCGCTCGGAAATTGCTCTTTCCGGCCCTGGCGGGGCTGGTGGTCGGCGTGGTGGGGCTGTTCGTCCCCGGCGTCCTGGGGACCGGGTACGGCTTGATGCAGGCGGTCATGGACCGCGACGTCCTACTCGGCCTGTCACTGTGGACGGTGCTTTTGCTGGCGCCCGCGAAGCTGGCCGGCACCGCGTTGTCCATCGGCTCGGGCGGCTCCGGCGGCATCTTCGGCCCAGGGCTGGTGATCGGCGCCGGTGTGGGAGCAGCGGTGTGGCGAATCGCCGAGGACACGGGGCACGCCCCGGACGACCCGACGGTCTTCATCGTCGTCGGCATGGCCGCATGCCTGGGCCCGATCGTCCGCGCACCGATCGCGGTGTTGGTGATGGCCGCCGAAACAGTCGGCAATGCGTCACTCCTGGCACCGGGCGCTCTGGGGGTCGTCTGCGCGGTGTGGGTCGTGGGCGGTGTCACGATCTACCGCAGCCAACCCGACAAACGAACGGACGTGAAATCGCCGCTCGTTGCCGCAGCGACCACATCGGAAGCCGACCCCGCGGACACCGCAGGACGACCCTGAACCGCTGTGACTCATCAGCCCTGGCGTGCGGTCTGCCCTCGGCCCGAGACCGAGGGCACCGCCCGGCTACTGCGCCGCTTCGGCCGATGCTCGTTCGGCCGGACCGACGCGCAGCGGCACCGTGCCCCCGGAGACGCACCGGCCCGTCCTGAGGTCCCACTTCCAGTGGTGGCGGGGGCATTCCAGCACGCCGTCCGTGATGTCCGCGTGGGCCAGATCCTCGCCGGCGTGGGGGCAGAAGCGCTGAAAGGTGTGGCCTCGGCGTTCGATGGTTTCGCCGGAGGATGCTTCCTCGCGTTCCCGGACCATCTGCATGGTCTGCGCGGGCTGGTTGCCGTAGCGCAGCAGGCTCATCATCGTCAGGTCGAAGACGTCCGGGTCGCGGTGCAGGCTCAGGCGCAGCGACAGCAGTGCTTCTTCCCAGCCGATGCGGCCGTCGACGATCGCGCGGAGGGCGCGCGGGGGGACCTGGATGGTGTAGCCGGCGTCGATCGGGTCGGCTTCGAGGACGCCGCCGACGCTGCCGAGGCGCACACCCCACGCGGCGCCGTCCGCCACCAGCCGTACGTCACGTTTGTAGTCGGCGAGGAAGCGCTTGTTCCAGTCGGTGAGTTTGCGGAAGTAGGCGTGCAACTCCTCGGCGTGCACCGGCTCGTACGGCTCCTCGTGGTACGCGGACCACTCGTCGGCGCGCCGGGCGCGGTACTCGGCGAGGTACGTCTCCGGGTCGTCGCGCCAACGCCCGCGCTCCGGGTCGGGCGACACACTCACCCCGGCCGATGTGAGGGCGTCGCCCGGTTCCAGGAGGACGGCCTCGACCTCCGGGCAGGCGGTGGCGAAGTCGCGTGCGAGGTCGTCCCACAGCAGGAAGATCGTCGCTGCGCGGTCGTTGAAGCGGTCCAGTTCCGGGTCCAGGAAGCACGGCGGGCCGGCAGCCGGGAGGTACGTCGACGCGCCCGTGAGCCGGATCTTGCGCACCAGCGTGTCGAACAAGTCGCCGCGCACCTCGGCGGTCTTGCGGCGCTGAACCTCGTCCGGGTAGGCGTAGCAGTTCGGGTACCACATCGCGCCGGAGTACTGCGCGGACAACGCGTCGATGTCCGCGGGGAGTTCGGACAGCGGTGTGTTGCAGTCGTTGAGGTCGAGGAACCTGAACTCGTCCAAGTCGACGAGGAGTCCGCTGTCCTCCTTGTGGCTGGTATCGAGGAGCATCGTCAGCGTGAAGCCGTCGGTGACCTCGTACCGCTCCCGGTGTCCGAGCGTGATCACCTCGCGAAAGCCCAGCCCGGTCAGGCGACGCGCGAGTGTCTTGGAGCGAAATCGCGGCACCACGACGGTGGTTGCGTCGTGATCGATCAGTTCGAGGGTGCGTTCGTCGAAGTGGTCCTCGTGGGCGTGCGACAGATACAACAGGTCGTACGCGCCGGTCACGACATCGTCGAGCAGGTGCCGGTTGTCCGGGAACGGGAACCACGAGGCCAGGAAGGCCGGATGGAACCACGGGTCGATGAGCAGGCGCACGCCCGCGTGGGTGATCTCGTAGCCGGCATGGCCGAGCGAGCGGATCGTCGCGCCGGGCGGCAGGGCGCGGCCGGTCACGGTGCCTCCTTGCGCGCGTTCGCGAGGGCCTTGGCGAGCGCGTCGGCGACCCGGGCCTGTTGTTCCTCGGTGATCTGCGGGAACAGCGGCAGTGTGAGAATCTCCTGCGCCGCGCGCTCCGCCACCGGGAAATCACCGCGAGCATAACCGAGTTCGCGAAATGCGGGCTGAAGATGGACCGGCACCGGGTAGTGGACCCCGGCCCCGATGCCGGACGCGTTGAGGTCGACGAGTACCGCGTCGCGGTTCGGCACGCGCACGGCGTAGATATGCCAAACGTGTTCGTTGCCGGGCGCGGTACGCGGCAAGCGCACGAGGCCGTCGGCGGCCAGGTCGGCGAGCAGCCCGTCGTAACGCGCGGCGGCCGTGCGCCGGGCCGCGTTCCAGTCCGCGAGGCGCCGCAACTTCGCGCGCAGGACGACCGCTTGGAGCGTGTCGAGGCGCGAGTTGACGCCGAACCGGTCATGCACGTACTTGCGGGAGGACCCGTGGTCGGCGATCTCGCGTACCAGACCCGCTAATTCGCGGTCATCCGTGATCACCGCGCCGGCGTCCCCGTACGCGCCGAGGTTCTTTCCGGGATAGAAGCTGGTGCCCGCCGCGCGACTCCAAGCTCCCGCTCCCCGGCCGTTTCTCGTCGCTCCCTGGCACTGCGCGGCGTCCTCGTAGATCCGCACCCCTGTCCTGGCGGCAAGGTCGGCCAGAGCTTCCATGGGTGCGAGTTGGCCGTTCAGGTGTACCGGCAGCAGTGCCCATGCCCCCGGTGCCGAGACCGCGCGCTCCGCCGACGCCGGGTCGAGGAGCAGGAATTCGTCGTCGACATCCGCGAAGGCCGGTGTCCCACCCGCGCGCACCACGGCCTCGGCCGTCGCGACGAAGGTGTTGGCCGGCATCACGACGCGTGCGCCAGGCGGCATTTCGTCGGCGCGCAACATCAACTCCAGTGCGTCGGTGCCGTTCGCGACGCCGACACAGTGCCCGGTTCCGCTGAAGGCCGCGAACTCCCGCTCGAACGCCACGACATCGGGCCCCCTGACGAACGCCCCGCTGCCCAGGACGCGGGCGAATCCCGCATCGACCTCGGCGGCCACCTCGGCATGCGACACGAGCAGGTCGACCAGCGGTATGCGACCTGCCCTCTCGGAACCACCCGACACGCCGGCACCGTTCACGCGTGCGCCTCCGCCCCTGTGCCGGCCGCGATGCCGGCCGCCGCGTAGAACTCCACGATCACGCGGTCCTGCTGGGCCTCCGACATGTCGTGGAACAGCGGCAGGATCAGCGAATCCCGGGTAAGCGCCTCGGTGGCCGGCAGCGGCAGCGGCGGCGGGGTGTCGGCGTACGCGGGTTCCAGGTGCGCGGCCATGATGCCCCGGCGCGCGGAGATGCCCGCCGCCGCCAGCCGCCCGAGCATCGCGTCGCGTCCCACGGGGAAGTCCGGCCCCAACTGCACCCAGCACGCCTGGTAGTTGGTCTCGCCGTACACCTGTCCGTCCGCGTCGACAGGGTCGCCGACCAGCCGCAGCCCCGGCACTCCGGACAGCAATTTCCGGTACCGCTCGGCGAGTTCCCGCCGCCTCGCGACCATCTCGGGCAGTCGGCCGAGCTGCACGAGGCCGATCGCGGCCTGCACGTCCGTCATGCGGTAGTTGAAGCCCAGTTCGTCGTAGCTCTCCACCACCGGCGCCCCGCCGCTGCGGTCCGCCGCATCGCGGTCGGCCGCGCTCACACTCATGCCGTGTTCACGCAACCGCCTCAGCCGGGCGGCGACTTCGGGACGGTCGACGGTCACCATGCCGCCCTCGCCGCAGGTGAGCAGCTTGCGCGGGTGGAACGAATACGTCGCGAACGCCGCCCCGGCCCCCACCGGGCGCCCGCGCAGCAACGATCCGGCACCGCAGGCCGCATCCTCGATCACCACGATCCCCGCCGGGTCACACATCGCGCGCATCGCGTCGAGATCGGCCGGGACCCCGCCTTGGTCGACAAGGATCACCGCACGCGTCGCCGCGGAACGCACCGCGTCGACCGTCGTCGCGGTCAGATTGCCGGTCGCCGGGTCGACGTCCGCGAAGACGGGCGAAGCACCCACGTACCGCACGGCGTTCGCTGTTGCGATGAACGACAGTGACGGGACCACCACTTCGTCACCCGGGCCCACTCCCGCCGTGATCAACGCCAGATGCAGCGCCGTTGTGCACGACGACACCGCCACCGCGTCGGCGGCGCCGGTCCAGGCCGCGAAGGCCTTCTCGAACGCCGCGACCTGAGGCCCCTGCGCGACCCACCCCGACCGCACCGCCTCCGCCGCGGCCTCGGCCTCCTCCGGTCCGAACCACGGCCGCATCACCGGTATACGCTCGCTCACCGAATACCCCCAGCCCATGAACCATCCCCCCACACGCCCTACTTGCTGTCGCGCCACCACGCCACGAGGCGCCGCAGCCCCTCCTCCAGGCCGACTTCGGCCCGGAACCCCAACTCGCGCTCGGCCTTCCCGGTGTCCGCCAGCCGGCGCGTGACCCCTCCCACCGCGCGCGAAGGACCGTGCTCGACCCCCAGCTCGGACCCCATCGCCGCGAGCAACCGCTCCGCGAGCTCCTTCAGCGAAGTCTCCACACCGCAGGCGATGTTGAAGGCCTCGTCGGTCACCGGGGCCGCCGCGGCGAGCAGGTTGGCGCGCGCGATGTCCTCGGTGAAGACGAAGTCCATGGTCTGTAGACCGTCACCGAAGATGAGCGGCGGCCGGCCGTCCGCGATGCGGTCCATCCAGCGGATCAGCACCTCGGTGTACAGCCCGTGGACGTCCATGCGCGGGCCGTAGACGTTGAAGTACCGCAGCGCGACGTAGTCCAGCCCGTACATCGCGTGGAAACTGCGCAGCAGCCCCTCGTTGAACAGCTTCGCCGCGCCGTAGAGCGTGTCGTTGTCGTACGGGTGGTGCTCCTCGGTCGTCGGGAACTCCTTCGCCAGCCCGTACACCGAAGCCGACGACGACGCCACGACCTTGCGCACACCTGCCCGCTGCGCCGCCTCCAGCACATCGAACGTGCCGTCCACCAGCACTTCCAAGGCGAGCCTGGGCTGCTCGACACACTGGGTGATGCGGATCGCCGCCAGGTGGAAGACCACATCCGTGCCGGGCAACAGCCGTGCCAGCAGCGCCCGGTCGCGGATGTCGCCCTCGACGAGCGAGCAGCGTCCGCCGCGGGCCGGGTCGAGGGCGTACGCGAGATTCTCCCGGCGTCCGCGCGTCAGGTCGTCGAGCACGACGACCTCCCCCACGCCGGCGTCGAGGAGTTGGTCGACGATCGTCGACCCGATGGTGCCGGCCCCGCCGGTGACCACGCACTTGGCGCCCGCCAACGACGTCCACTTCGCACGGTCGCCAGGCAACTCAGCTTGCATCATGGGTGGTTCAGCCCTTTCCGCCGGTCACCGACACCACGTGCGGCGACCCGGTACCGACCCTCGTGGACCGCGCGGCCGGCACCCCGGGACCGACCGGCACCGCGAGGCCTCCGGTCTCCAGGCTGCGCGACGCCGCCTCAAGAAGCTCCAACACGCGTACCCCCGACCGCCCGTCGGTCAGCGGCGGGCGGGACTCGGCGATGGCGGAGGCGAATTCGGCCATCACCCCGCGCAGCGCCTCCGTCTCCGGCAGCGCCGGCGAGACCACGTCGCCGGTGCGGTAGGAAACGAGCTTGCTGTAGCGCGCCTCCCGACCGAGTGCGGCGTCCTCCGCGAGGTCGATGCCCTTGTCGTGGACGTGCAGGCGCGCGGCCGGGTTCATGTCGTCCCACACCAATGTGCGCCGCGAACCGCCGATGATCGTGGTGCGCACCTTGGTCGGCGAGAGCCAGTTGACGTGGATGTGGGCCATCGCCCCGGTGTTCAGCCGCACCACCAGGTAGGCCAGGCACGCGCGTCCGGTGCCGATGGGGTCCGCGCCGTGCGCGGCGATCGAGATCGGGTGCACGCCCGGCGGCAGGATGAAATCAAGAATGGACAGGTCGTGGGGCGCCAGGTCCCACAGCACGTCGACGTCCGGCTGCACGATGCCCAGGTTGATCCGCACCGAATCGATGAACTGCACGTCGCCGATCTCGCCGCCGTGCAGCATGTCACGGATGCGGCGCACCACCGGCATGAAGCAGAACGTGTGGTCGCACATCAGCGTGAGGCCGTTGCGCTCGGCGAGTTCGACCAGTTTCACAGCGTCGGCGCGCGACGAGGTGATCGGCTTCTCGACGAGCACGTGTTTGCCGGACTCCAGTGCGGCGCGCACGAGTTCGAAGTGCGTCGCGGCCGGGGTCGCGATGGCGACCGCCTGCACCGCGTCGTCCGCCAGCACCGCGTCGTACGCCCCGGTCACCCGCACGGTGCTGTACGCGCCGAGCACCGCGCGGGCACGTGCCTCGTCGAGGTCGCACAGCACCTCGACGCGCAGGCCCGGCGTCGCCTGCGCGTTGCGTATCAGATTCGGCCCCCAGTAACCGGCGCCGACCACCGCCAACCCCACTGACGCCATGGCGCAACAACTCCTCGGCTTCCCCCCACCGCACGCCCCCCTGGCGCGCGGCGATCCCCACCCGCGGCGAACGCGGCCGAGTGCGTCCCGCCGGACATCCGGCGCCGGCATGGACCCCCCACCCCGGGCACCGCGTCCGTCGTCGTGTCTGCGGACCGCCCACCCGACGCTAGCGCCCGCGCCGCGCTGCGGGAGCCCAACGGGCAGAAAAACCGGATCGACGGCCGCCGCACAGGCGTGGACGATCGTGGGCCGGGCAGGCGCGAAACGGCCGGACACCGCCGAATGGCTTCTGTGGCGGTGATCACTTAGGGTCACCCTGGTGGTGAAGCGAGCAAGGCCGTTTGGCACCCTGTGACGGGCGGATGATCATCCGCCGACCGTTGCGTGACTGCCGGATTGCCGTTGTACGACATGCAACCGCACGCCGTACGCCGGTAGGTGACGACGGATCAGCTCCAAACAGCAGCGACGCAGAAGGGAAGCGACGTGGCCGCCCCGCCCCAGCCGACGACCAGCCGGGCACCGCAGGAAACCACGGGGCACCCCGAGCTCATCACGGCCCGGGTGCCGCGCGACAGCATCCTCCCGGCCGTGGCGGCGGCCCTGTTCGTAGGCAAAAAGGTACGCACCCGGGCAGGCGCGAAGGGCGACACCGTTCCGGCCCCGCACGAACTCGTCCGCACCTTCCTCGCCGAACTCCCGCCCGAGCAACGGGAACGCTGGAACGGCCGCTGCCCCGAAGTCGAATTGCTGTCCGAACACATCGCGGAGGCCGAGGAAAGCCGCCGGGGCCGCGCCGCGAAGAAACCGTTCACCCTCGCCGACGCGCGCCGCGCCCTCCGGGGGGCGAAAGTCACGCTGCGTCGCATTCGCGAAGAGGGTGACCCCGACCACGGCGGTTATCAGCCGCCGTGCCGCTCGTGCGCGGCGCTGTTGGAACACTTCGGCGTGACGGTGAAGGAAGGCTGAGCATGTCGCGGTTCTCCACCGAGGTGGTGTACGAACTCAAGCGCGCCGGCTGGCGGGTGGGCCGCAAGCGCCTCGAACAGGCGGAGGTGTGGGCGAAAGAGGTCGCCGACCACACGTCGCCGGACGGCTACCGGCACTCGGTCTTCCCGGCCGCGCTCGACGCGTGGTCGGAGTTCGGCGGCCTGCGCGTAGCGGTCGACGGACCGGGCGCGGCCGTCGCGCGACGGCCGTTCACGGTCGACCCGACGCTGGCCCTGCACCTGACGCGTACGCTCGCCGACGTCGGCCGCAGCCTCGGCACCAACCTGTGCCCGCTCGGCGCGGAGGACGGCGGCGCCGGCTTCCTCGCGATCGACCCGGCCGGACGCGTGTTCGCGATCGACCACACCGGCGAATGGTTCCTCGGCGCGAGCGTCGACGCGGCCCTCGCGACGCTCATTCTGGGCACCGCACCGGCGCGCGTGCACGACGACGGCACGTGGGAGACCGTCCGCTGACCGCGGTCGCCGACCGCTGCGGGACGGTCAGGAGTTGTACAGGCTCTGCGCGCGTTCGAGCCCGTCGGTGAGCAACGACTCGACGGCGTCGGCGGCGCGGTCGACCTCGACGTCGAGGCCCTTGCGCTCGGTGGACGAGAAGTCCCGCAGCACGAAAGCCGCGACGTCCATCCGCCCCGGCGGCCGGCCGATGCCGAACCGGACCCGGAAATAGTCGGGCCCGAGGGACTTGGTGATCGACTTGAGGCCGTTGTGACCGTTGTCGCCGCCGCCGCGCTTGAGGCGCAACACCGGGAAGTCGATGTCGAGTTCGTCGTGGATCACGACGATCCGGTCGAGCGGGACCTTGTAGAAGTCCCGCAGTGCGGTGACCGGCCCGCCCGACAGGTTCATGTAGGTCATCGGCTTCGCCAGGACCACGCGCTGTCCCGCGAGCCGGCCCTCCACGACCTGCGCTCGCGCCTTGTGCGCCTTGAACTTCCCCCCGGCGCGCTCCGCGAGGAGGTCCGCGACCATGAAGCCGATGTTGTGGCGGTTGCCGGCGTACTCGGGGCCGGGGTTGCCGAGGCCCACGACCAGCCACGGACCGCTGTCCGCGCCGACGTGGGCCTGCGACGTCACCATGCTGTGTGTCCCGATGCTGTCCGTTGTGCTGTCCGCCGGTGAGGCAAGAGCCGCGAGGCTCAGGCCTCGACGGTCTCCGCGGCCTCGGCCGACTCTTCCCCGGTCTCCGCGGCCTCGGCGGCGGCCGGGACCATGACGTGCAGGACGACGGTGTCACCGTCGACCGCGAGGGTGGTGCCGCGGGGCAGCGCGATGTCCTTGGCGTGCACGGACTGGCCGGCCTCCAGGCCCTCGACCGAGACCTCGATGGCCTCCGGCAGGTGGGTGGCCTCGGCCTCGACCGGCAGCGCGACGACGACGGTCTCCAGCAGACCGCCCGGCGCGACGGTGCCGGTGGCCTGCACGGGCACCTCGACGACGACCTTCTCGCCGCGCTTGACCAGGATCAGGTCGACGTGCTCAAGGTGGCGCTTGATCGGGTGGCGCTGCACGTCCTTGGGGAGCGCGAGCTCCTTCTTGCCGTCGACCTCCAGCGCGAGCAGGACGTTGGGCGTCTTGAGCGCGAGCATCAGGTCGTGGCCCGGCAGGGACAGGTGCACGGGAGCGGTGCCGTGACCGTAGAGAACAGCGGGAACCTTGCCCTCGCGACGGGCACGTCGCGCGGCGCCCTTGCCGAACTCGGAACGCGACTCGGCGGCGATACGGACCTCGGACACGACGGGTACTCCTCGAAACGACGCGGTGGCGAATGTGCGGGGATGGGATCCCTGTGGATGGAAGCCCGACCGGAGCGACGCTTAAGGGAGCGGACGGACTCGATCGGACCCCGTGGTGCCCGAGTGGCACCGGGTTCCCGGCACCCGAGAGGAGCTTGCAAGCCGTCTGCCACCGCGTCGATCACGGAGCAGATCTCGCATCCCTCGCCGGGCAACCCCGCAAGCCTACCCACAACCCCGGGCCACGCAGAAATCGGGTGTGCCCCGAACAGGCGGACGCCGCCCGGTCAGTGACCGGGCGGCGTCCGAACTTGCTTGCGGCGGCTCAGCCGTGGCCGTCGAACAGGCTGGTCACCGAGCCGTCCTCGAACACCTCGGTGATCGCGCGCGCGACCATCGGGGCGATCGACAGCGTCGTGAGTTTGTCGAACTGCCGCTCCTCGGGAATCGGCAGCGAGTTGGTGACGATGACCTCGCTGATCCGCGAGTTCTTCAGCCGGTCCACCGCCGGACCGGACAGCACCGCGTGCGTCGCGGCGACGATGACGTCCGCGGCGCCGTTCGCGAACAGCGCCTCGGCGGCGGCGCAGATCGTGCCGCCGGTGTCGATCATGTCGTCGACCAGCACACACGTACGGCCCTCGACCTCACCGACGACCTCGTGCACCGAGACCTCGTTGGCGACGTTCGGGTCGCGGCGCTTGTGGATGATCGCCAGCGGCGCACCGAGGCGGTCGGTCCACTGGTCGGCGACGCGTACGCGGCCGGCGTCCGGCGACACGACGGTCAGGCGCTCGCGGTCGACGCGCTTGCCCACGTGGTCGGCGAGCAGCGGCAGCGCGAACAGGTGGTCGACCGGGCCGTCGAAGAAGCCCTGGATCTGCGACGTGTGCAGGTCGACGCACATCAGGCGGTCGGCACCCGCGGTCTTGAACAGGTCGGCCATCAGACGCGCCGAAATCGGCTCGCGGCCGCGGTGCTTCTTGTCCTGACGGGCGTACCCGTAGAACGGGATGATCACGGTGATGCGCTTCGCGGAAGCCCGCTTGAGCGCGTCGACCATGATGAGGTGTTCCATGATCCACGTGTTGATCGGAGCCGTGTGGCTCTGGATCACAAACGCGTCGGAACCGCGGACCGACTCTTCGAAGCGCACGTAGATCTCGCCGTTGGCGAAGTCGAACGCCTTGGTCGGAACAAGGGTCGCACCGAGCTCGGTCGCCACCTGCTTCGCCAGCTCGGGGTGTGCCCTGCCGGTGAAAAGCATGAGCTTGCGCTCGGGCGCCAGTTTGATCCCGGTCACTGATCCGTCTCCTTGTTGCTCGCCTCGACCTGACCGACGGTCGGCCCTGCCGTCTCCTGTACGCCCCCGACCGCATCCTGCCCCGACACGCCTCGCTGTGCGGCTTGTTGTGCGGCTTGTTGTGCGGCTTCCGCTGCGTTGGCGGCAGGCGAACCCGCGCGCCGACGCGTCACCCAGCCCGCGATGTTGCGCTGGCGGCCACGCGCCACCGCCATCGCACCGGGCGGTACATCGTCGGTGACCACCGACCCGGCAGCCGTGTAAGCGCCGTCACCGATGGTCACCGGCGCCACGAGCATCGAGTCACTGCCCACACGTACATGGTCGCCCACAACCGTGTGGTGTTTGGCCACTCCGTCGTAATTGACGAAAATCGTAGCGGCCCCGATGTTGGCCCCGACACCGATGGTCGCGTCGCCCACGTACGACAGGTGCGGGACCTTGGAACCCTCTCCGACCTGCGCGTTCTTCATCTCCACGAACCCGCCGGCCTTCGCCTTGGCGGCCAATACCGTCCCCGGGCGCAGATAGGTGTACGGCCCGACGCTCGCGCCCGGCCCCACCACCGCGCCTTCGCAGGTCGCGTTGAACACGTGTGCACCGGCTTCGACCCGGGTGTCACGGAGCGTGCAGTTCGGCCCGACTTCGGCTCCCGCGGCGACGAAAGTGCGCCCGTACAACTGGGTGTTGGGCAGCAGCGTCGCGTCCGGCTTCAGCGTCGCGTCGACGTCGACCCATGTCGTCGCAGGATCGACGACGGTGACGCCGGCCCGCATCCACGCCTCCACCACGCGCTGGTTGAACAGGCGCCGGGCTTCCGCGAGTTGGACGCGGTCGTTGATGCCGAGGATCTCGCGGTGGTCGGCGGCGGCGACCGCGCCGACGCGGTGGCCGGCCCCGCGCAGCAAGGTCAGGGTGTCGGTGAGGTATTCCTCGCCCTGGGTGTTGTCGGTGGTGAGCCCGCCGAGCGCGGAGCGCAGCAGTTTGCCGTCGAACGCGTACACACCCGAGTTGATCTCGGTGATCGCACGCTGCGCGGCGTCGGCGTCCTTATGCTCCACGATGCCGCTCACCGCGTCGCCCGGGTCGCGCACGATGCGGCCGTAACCGGTCGGGTCGGGCACGTGCGCGGAGAGCACGGTGACCGCGTTGCCCTCCTGCTCGTGGGTGTCGACGAGCGCGCCGAGGGTCTCGGCGGTCAGCAGCGGGGTGTCGCCGCACACCACGACGACCGTGCCGGACGGCTCGCGTCCGCGGTCGGCCAGCGCGTCGATCGCGACGCGTACCGCGTGGCCGGTGCCGTTCTGCTGCTCCTGCACGACCGGCAGCGCGGCGGGGTCGAGTTCGGCGAGGTGTGCGGTGACCTGGTCGCGGCCGTGCCCGACCACGACGACGAGCTGCTCGGGGTCCAAACGTCTCGCGGCCTCGACCACGTGCCCGACCAGACTGCGTCCGGCCAGCGCGTGCAAAACCTTGGGGGTGGTCGCGGACTTCATGCGGGTGCCCTCACCCGCGGCGAGTACGACAACAGCAGCGGGGCGGACGGGGCTCACGCCGGTGGCTCCTCGGCTCTGCGTGCGGGGGACCGCCCGGTAACGGCGTATCGACGGCAGCCCGAACACGCCACGAAAACCGGACATCGCCAGGATACCGGTGCAGGGGTCTGGCGATGCCACTCGGAGGGGCTGGGCAGCGTTCTTCGGATGGGAGCGCGCGCGGCCGATTAAACGCCCAAAAAACCGAGCGGATGCAAAGTGAACAGCTCCGCTGCAAGGACTCGAACCTTGACTAACCGCTCCAAAGGCGGATGTGCTGCCGATTACACCACAGCGGATAGCAAATCGGACATTCTCCCCTCTCATCAAGAGAGATGCGCCGATGCAGCCTCTACTATGCCAGCCCACCAGCCCTCGATGCACTCATAAAGCTCTGTGCTGCGCCGCACCCGGATGTTGAGGCAGCCACGGTAGGCCTCGGCAGTGTTGTATCGGACCGTTGTCGGGTTGTGCTTCTTGAGAACCACGGGTTGGAAGTCTTCGGCCGGAACGCCCACGACATCGGCCCAGAACCGCTCCGCCGCGGCCACATCCGCGGTCTCGTGGATGAAGACGCGAAACGTACACCGGTCGGTCCCCAGGCCCAAAGAACGCAACCAGGCGAGGAACACCCGGATCATCCCAGGATCGCTGTTCACGAAGTCGACGCGCTTGGCGGGGCGCCACGGCTTGCTCTTGGTGCCTTCGGCCCAGTACAGCCCGACGCCCAGCGCAAGCAACTCGCGCTCGCTGAGGTGTGTGAACTCGTCGGCGCTTTCGCGGTGGTTGCGCTCGACACGCTGTTTGACGTTTTCGTCGCGCACCGCTCGCATCATGTCCATGTGGCGCGTCATCGCTTCGGGAGATTGTTCGCGCGGCTTCGGCAGATCCCGCACCCACAGCGACACCGAACTCTTCGACACCCCCAACTCCTCGACGATCTCGTCGTACGTCTTGCCCTGGAGCCGCAGGGTTCGGGCTCGCTCGCGCTGTTCGACCTTGGCTTTCATGGTCGAAAGCGTGACCGAAGCCCACTCGCCTGTCTCGAACTTCCATTCGATTCACCCGTTCGGCGCACGTTGACAACGGCACGGCGGTAAACCCGGTTGACGTAACGACATCTTGTCTTGCGTGCGCCTGATGCCATACTGGCGACAACTTACGGTCCCGTAGGTTATGTATCCGCCCGCGCGCGTATGTCTTCTATATGCCACTAAAGCGCCCTGAAACCGCCTCCGTCTCCCGACGTGCGAGGGAATCCATGACACCTTCGTCCGGCACCGCCGTGCTCGCCCCCGAGACCCCGACGCCGGCCCCGGCAAGGGGCACGCTGGGCGGCGAGCGCAAGAACCTGGCCGAGCAGATCGCACTCGCGTTGTTCATCGGCATCCCCTTCGCGGCACTGATCGCCGCCGTCCCCGTCATGTGG
Organism: Yinghuangia sp. YIM S10712; assembly: GCF_051388935.1. NCBI lineage: Bacteria > Bacillati > Actinomycetota > Actinomycetes > Kitasatosporales > Streptomycetaceae > Yinghuangia > Yinghuangia sp. YIM S10712. The sequence continues at coordinate 884,124 of NZ_JBPKBI010000001.1, read as the reverse complement.
GGGTGGGGCCTGTCGTGGCTTGACGTGGCGCTGGTCGTGATCATGTACGCGATCACCGGCCACGGCATCACGATCGGCTTCCACCGCTACTTCACCCACGGATCCTTCAAGGCCGGCCGCAAGGTGCGCATCGCACTGGCGGTCGCCGGCAACATGGCGGTCCAGGGGCCGCTGGTCCGGTGGGTGGCCGACCACCGCAAGCACCACAAGTTCTCCGACCAGGAAGGCGACCCGCACTCGCCGTGGCGGTACGGCAGCGGGTTCCGGGGCCTCGCCAAGGGCATGTGGTGGGCCCACATGGGCTGGCTGTTCGACCCCGAGCAGAGCCCGCAGGACAAATACGCGCCCGACCTGCTCAAGGACCCCCTGATGGTCCGCCTGTCGCGGCAATTTCCCTTGTGGGTCGCCGTCTCGCTGACACTCCCCGCGCTGGCCGGCGGCCTGATCACGTGGTCGTGGCAGGGCGCGCTGACCGCGTTCTTCTGGGCCGGCCTGGTCCGCGTCGGGCTGCTGCACCACGTGACGTGGTCGATCAACTCGATCTGCCACGCGGTCGGCAACCAGCCGTTCCGTTCGCGGGACAAGTCCGGCAACGTGTGGTGGCTCGCGATCCCGTCGATGGGCGAGTCGTGGCACAACCTGCACCACGCGGACCAGACGTCGGCCCGGCACGGTGTGCTGCGCGGACAATTGGACTCCAGCGCCCGGATCATCCGGTGGATGGAGAAGCTCGGTTGGGTCTCGGACGTGAGATGGCCGGACCGCGCGCGGATCGCCGCACGACGCGCGGCATGATGGAGTGATGACCGAGACCAGCAGACGCGGCAGTCCGCGCGGCGGCGGTCGTGTCCGCATGACCGGCAAGGAACGGCGCGAACAACTGATCGAGATCGGTCGGACGCTGTTCGCGGAGCGGGGCTTCGACGCGACGAGCGTGGAGGAGATCGCCGCCAAGGCGGGCGTCTCCAAACCCGTCGTGTACGAGCATTTCGGCGGCAAGGAGGGGTTGTACGCGGTCGTCGTCGACCGCGAGATGAGCATCCTCCTCGACGGCGTCACCAGTGCCCTGACCGGCGGCCATCCCCGCGAACTGCTCGAACAGGCCGCATTCGGCCTGCTCGACTACATCGAACACTCGACCGACGGCTTCCAGATCCTGGTCCGGGACTCTCCCGTCGCCCAGTCCACCGGCACGTTCGCCTCGCTGATCAGCGACATCGCGTCCCAGGTCGAGCACATCCTCGGCCTGGAGTTCGCCTCGCGCGGCTACGACCCGAAGCTCGCCCCGATGTACGCGCAAATGCTCGTCGGCATGGTCGCGCTCACCGGCCAGTGGTGGCTGGACGTCCGCACCCCCGCGAAGTCCGAGGTCGCGGCCCACCTGGTCAATCTGGCCTGGAACGGCCTGTCCGGCCTCGAACCGAACCCGCGCCTGGTGACCCGCCGCAAGGCGGACACCACGTAACAGGCTCGTCGAAGTCTCCGAGGGCGAGGCCGCGCAGTGAGCTGGCGGCGTTGTGGATGCGGTTCATCGGAATCCTCCGAGGAAACCCCCGCCTTCCGGCGGGGGAGGAATCGGATCGCCTGCGGAGAGCAGGGCAGGGACAGGCGTTTCGCCCCGGGGCGAAACGCCGTTGAGCACACACAGGCAGCGACGGTATGGTTGCTCGCTGTGAGGGGTTCTTCCGTGAAGCGGGCGTTTCGGTACCGCTTCCACCCGACCGATGCGCAGGCTGCTGAGCTGGTGCGGACGTTCGGGTGCGTCCGGAAGGTCTACAACCTGGCGTTGCGGGCGCGTTCCGAGGCGTGGGAGTCGCGGCGGGAGCGGGTGGGCTACGGCGCGACGTCCGCGATGCTGACTGGGTGGAAGCAGACTGCGGAGCTGGGGTTTTTGCGTGAGGTGTCGTGTGTGCCGTTGCAGCAGGCGCTGCGGCACCTGCAGACGGCGTTCGTGAACTTCTTCGCGAAACGGGCCCGGTTCCCGCGATTCAAGTCCAAGCGGAAGTCGCGGCAGTCGGCGGAGTACACCTCCTCCGCGTTCCGCTACCGCGACGGCCGGCTCACGCTGGCGAAGATGTCCGAGCCCCTGGACATCGTGTGGTCGCGTCCGCTGCCCGCCGGTGCGGTGCCGTCGACGGTGACCGTGTCCCGCGACGCGGCCGGGCGCTGGTTCGTGTCCCTGCTGTGCGACGACACGGTCACCCCCGCACCGGCCACCGCCGACGCGGTCGGCGTGGATGTCGGGATCACGTCCCTGGCGACCCTCTCCACCGGGGAGAAGGTCGCCAACCCGAGGCATGAGCGCCGTGACCGCGAACGCCTCGCCCGCGCGCAGCGGGACCTGGCCCGCAAGGCCAAGGGCTCGAACAACCGGGCCAGGGCCCGGCTGCGTGTCGCGCGGGTCCACGCGCGGATCGCCGACCGGCGCCGGGACCACCTGCACAAGCTGTCGACTCGGCTCGTCCGCGATAACCAAGTGGTCGTGATCGAGGACCTGTCCGTCCGCAATCTGGTCAAGAACCGCTCCCTTGCCCGCGCGATCTCGGATGCGGGGTGGCGGGACCTGCGGGGGATGCTGGAGTACAAGTGCGCCTGGTACGGGCGCGAACTCGTCGTGGTCGACCGCTGGTTCCCCAGCTCGAAGCTGTGCGGGGCGTGCGGGACGGTCGCGGCGAAGCTGCCGCTGGACGTCCGGGAGTGGACGTGCGGCTGCGGCGCGGTCCACGACCGCGACGTGAACGCGGCGACGAACATTCTGGCCGCCGGGCTGGCGGTTGCTGCCTGTGGAGACGGTGTAAGACCCGAGCGGGAGAAGTCCTTCCCGGGCGGGCGACGGTCGGTGAAGCAGGAAAGGTCCCGACCGCCGCGCTGACGCACGGCGGCTCGGCCGCGAGGCCGAGGGGAGTTCCCCTCGTTCACGAGGGGGAGGAAGTCAAGGCCCCATCCTTTCGCCCCCCGGTCGACACCGCGCCCAGCGAATTCCCTCCGTCCCAACGGACCTGACGGTGTGTCACGCGTCCTTGACGGCGACCGCGAAGACGCGGCGGAAGGGCAGCACCGTCCCGTGGTCCCGTGCGGGGTACGCGTCGGCGAGCAACGCGCCGTATTCGCTGAGGAATTCGGCCCGTTCAGGATCCGGGAGGGCAGCGAGGACGGGCCGCAGCGCGGTGCCCTCCATCCAGGAGAGCACAGGGTCCGACCCGTGCAGCACATGCCGGTACGTCGTGTCCCACGCGTCGACGCGGAACCCGGGCCGGGCCAGCACGTCGAGGTACTCGTCGGCGGAATGCACCGCGAACCGCCGCGGCTCTCCGGCGACGCGGGCCTTCCACCGCGCGGACGCCGCGAGTTCGTCGAGCAGGACGTGCGCCGGGTCGCCGAAGTTGGCGGGGACCTGAAGCGCGAACGATCCGCCGGGAGTGAGAGCGTCCGTCCACCCCGGCAGCCGCGCGAGGTGTCCGGGGACCCAGTGCAGCACCGCGTTGCAGACCATGACGTCGACACCGCCGTCGGGCAGCCAGGTGTCGGCCGCCAGATCGGCGGCCCGGAAGTCGAGCCGCCCCGGCCGGGCGTGCGCCTGCGCGGACTCGATCATCTCGGCGGAGTTGTCGAGCCCGGTGACGTACGCCTCCGGCCAGCGGTCGGCGAGCTCGGCCGTCGCGTTGCCGGGTCCGCAGCCCAGGTCGAGGACGCGGGCCGGCGACGCGGTCGGAACCCGGGCGAGCAGGTCGTGGAACGGACGCAGGCGGTGGTCCGCGTGGCGGAGATAGCGGTCGGGGTCCCACATGGCTGCCTTCGGGAAATACGTGCACGTGGCGCCCGGCCGTGTCGGCGACTTGGCCCCGACGCCACGGTACAAGGGGGCGGAAGCGGGCACCTCCCCACGACGGGCGGCGCCCACGACGACACCCTCTCGAAGGGTTTGTCTTGACGTCAAGAGGCTCGGCATCAAACGACTCGCTAGACTGCACCCCATGAAGGACGAGGTCGACCGACTGATCGAAGCGTGGCGCCGCGAGCGCCCCGACCTCGACGTCGAGCCGCTGGAGGTACTCAGCCGGGTCACGCGCCTTGCCCGTCACCTCGACCGCGCCCGTCGGCTCGCCTTCTCCGCGCGCGACCTCGAACCATGGGAATTCGACGTGCTGTCGGCCCTGCGCCGCGCGGGCGCACCGTACCAGCTCTCGCCCGGCCAGTTGCTCACCCAGACCCTCGTCACGTCCGGCACGATGACCAACCGCATCGACCGGCTCACCGCCAAGGGGCTGGTGTTGCGTCTGCCCGACCCCGGCGACCGCAGGGGCGTCCTGGTACGCCTCACCGACGAAGGCCGCGACCGTGTCGACTCCGCGATGGCCGACCTGCTCGAACACGAGCGCGACATCCTCGCCGGACTCGACAGCGGCCAGCGCGCGGCCCTCGCGAACCTCCTGCGTTCGGTGGTCGCGCCGTTCGACAACCACGCGGCGCAGCACTGAACCGCGCCGCGAGGCCGGTCGGTTCCCGACGGCGTGGCGTTCACCGCAGGGTGAGCGGGGTCTCGGAACCGACGTGGGTCAGCTTCTCCGGGTTGCGGACGAAGTAGAGGCCGGCGACGCGGCCGTCCTCGACATGGATGGCCAGGATGCCCTCGAACTCGCCGTTCACATGGGCGACGAGTGCGGGGTGGCCGTTGACCAGCGTCGGGTCGAAGGTCATGATGCTCCCGGTCTTGGCCGAGCCGCCGAGATAGAAGCGGGCCACCTTCTCGGCACCGACGACCGGATGCAGCGCGGCGCGCTTGATCCCGCCGCCGTCGCTGACCAGAACGACGTCCGGGGCCAGAACGTCGAGCAGCCCCTGCATGTCCCTGGTCTCGAACGCCCGTTGCAGCGCCTCCACGGCCGCACGGGTCTGGCTCGCGGACGCCGCCTGGCGGGGACGGCGCGCGTCGACGTGGTTCCGGGCGCGGTGGGCGATCTGACGGACCGCGGCGGGACTCTTGCCGACGGCGCTCGCGATCTCGTCGTAGCCGAAGTCGAAAGCCTCGCGCAGGACGAAGACGACACGCTCGGTGGGCGAGAGCGTTTCCAGGACGAGCATCATCGCCATCGACACGCTCTCGGCGAGCTCGACGTCGTCGGCCACATCCGGCGCGGTGAGCAGCGGTTCGGGCAGCCACTGGCCGACGTACGCCTCCTTGCGCCGCTGAAGGGTCCGCAGCCGGTTGAGCGACTGCCGGGTCGTGATCCGGACCAGATACGCGCGCTGGTCGCGCACCTGTGCCAGGTCGACCTTGGCCCACCGCAGCCAGGTTTCCTGGAGGACGTCCTCCGCGTCGGCTGCCGTTCCGAGCATCTCGTACGCCACCGTGAACAGCAGGTTGCGATGTGCGAGGAAGGAATCGGTCGCCGGATCGGTGGCATGGTCGGTCATGTCTCGCTCTCCCGTTCTCGTGGCCGGCGCTGCCGAAGCCGGTATGTGCGCTAGGCCGCGTGTTCGGCGTCAGCCGGCGCCTCGACGCGACGGGCCTCCAGCAGTTTGCGTCGTGTGTCACCTCCCGAGAGGCGGTGCAGGCGGTACGAGCCGGGCTTTCCGGCCTCGTCGGCCAGGTGCTTGACGACCCCCTTGCACACCGTCTCCTTGAGCTTGGCGCCCAGGCGGCCGTTGATGTTGAACCGCACCGCGACGTCGGCGCGGGTGGCGAACTGGAAGATGCCACCACGCCGCCCCAGGCTGATGCACTGGGCGGCGAACGACTGGTTGAGGGTCTCGGGCTGTGCGTCCGCGACCCGGGCGAGCACCGTGTCGGCGGCCCGCGCCCCCATGGGCATCGCGGCCTGGCAGCTCATCCGCAGCGGCAGGCCCGAGGGGGACGCCGAGTCGCCGGCCGCGACGATGCGCTCATCGTCCACGCTGGTCAGCGTCTCGTCCGTGAGCAGGCGGCCCGACGCGTCGGTGGTCAGCCCGCTGCGCGCGGCCAGGTCCGGTACGACGAATCCGGCGGTCCAGATGGTCACTTCGCTCGGCACATCGCTGCCGTCGGCGAGCCGCACGGCGTCCCGGGTCACGGCCGTCACCTTCGTGTCGGGGCCGTCCAGCACCTTTACCCCGAGCTCGGCCAGCCGCGCGGCGACCGCGCGCCGGCCGCGCGCGTGCAGGTAGGGCCCGAGCACGCCGCCGCAGACCAGGGTCACGGCGCGGCCGGTCTCCGCCAGTTCGGCGGCGGTCTCGATACCGGCCGGACCCGCTCCGACCACGGTCACCGCGGCCGTGGCGGGCGCGGCGTCGAGGACCGGCCGCAGCCGCCGCGCCTCTTCCAGGGTGGCCACCGGGTAGGCGAATTCCGCCACCCCGGGCACGCCCGCGGTGTCACTGCCGCTGCCGACCGCGTAGACCAGGTAGTCGTACCGAACCGTTTCGCCTGCCGTCAGCACCACGCCGCGCCCGGCCGCGTCGATGCGGTCCACGGTGTCGACGACCAGCCGGACGCGCTCGCCCAGAACGTCGCGGTAGTCGACCACCGCGTCGTCGGACCCGCCCACGAGCTGGTGCAGGCGGATCCGGTGGACGAAGACCGGGCGCGGGTTGATCAGCGTCACAGCCACGCCGCCGTGCTGCGTCAGGCGGTTGGCCGCCATCACTCCGGCGTATCCGCCGCCGATCACGACGACATTGATGCTCACGGCCATGTCCCTGCCTCCGTCTTCGGTTCCGATGTGTTCGACCTCAAGACACCGCGTCGCCGCCGACTGTGACAGGACGTGAGGCAGGTCACTTTGCGGCCCGGCCGCCTGCGCCCGGCGATCAGGGCCACCGAGCGGCCGTGGGCGGTGGCACGCGGGCGGCGGCAGACGCGCGGAAGCGGCGAAAGCGAACCGGGGTGGACGGCGGCCGTCCGAGTCGGCCGCCGTCCACCCCGGTCGGGTGGCTGTGTGTCAGATGAGGCCCTGGGCGAGCATCGCGTCCGCCACGCGTTCGAAACCGGCGATGTTGGCGCNCCCCCCCCCCCCCCCCCCCCCCCCCCCCCCCCCCCCGGTCGGGTGGCTGTGTGTCAGATGAGGCCCTGGGCGAGCATCGCGTCCGCCACGCGTTCGAAACCGGCGATGTTGGCGCCGAGGACGTAGTCGCCGGGGTGGCCGTACTTCTCCGCGGTGGCGAAGCAGGTGTCGTGGATGTTCCGCATGATCGCGGCGAGTTCCGCTTCGACGACGTCGAAGGCCCACGACTCCCGGCCCGCGTTCTGGCGCATCTCCAGCGCGCTGGTCGCCACACCGCCGGCGTTGGCGGCCTTGCCGGGGCCGAAGGCGACGCCGGCCTCCTGGAAGACGCGGAGGGCCTTGGGGGTGGTCGGCATGTTGGCGCCTTCGGAGACGGCCTTGACGCCGTTGCGGACGAGGGCCAGCGCGGCGTCGGCGTCGAGCTCGTTCTGGGTGGCCGACGGCAGCGCGACGTCGGCGGGGACGTCCCACACGCTGCCGTCCGCCACGAAGCGAGCCGACGCACCCCGGCGCTCCGCGTACTCGCTGATCCGGCCGCGCTCGATCTCCTTGACCTGCCTGAGGAGTTCGAGGTCGATGCCCTTCTCGTCCACGACGTAGCCCGAGGAGTCGGACGCGGTCAGGACGTTCGCACCGAGGGCTTGCGCCTTCTCGATCGAGTAGATCGCCACATTGCCCGAGCCGGACACGACGACCTGCTGGCCGGCCAGTTCCTCGCCGCGCTGCTCCAGCATCGCGGACGCGAACAGCACGTTGCCGTAGCCCGTGGCCTCGGGCCGCGCCGCCGAACCGCCCCAGCCGGCGCCCTTGCCGGTCAGCACGCCGGCCTCCCAGCGGTTGGTGATGCGGCGGTACTGGCCGAACAGGAAGCCGATCTCGCGCCCGCCGACGCCGATGTCGCCGGCCGGCACGTCGGTGTACTCGCCGAGGTGCCGGTACAGCTCGGTCATGAACGACTGGCAGAAGCGCATGATCTCGGCGTCCGACCGCCCTTGCGGGTCGAAGTCGCTGCCGCCCTTGCCGCCGCCGATCGCGAGGCCGGTGAGGGCGTTCTTGAAGATCTGCTCGAAACCGAGGAACTTCACGATGCCGAGATTGACCGACGGGTGGAAGCGCAGGCCGCCCTTGTAAGGGCCGAGGGCGCTGTTGAACTCGATGCGGAAGCCGCGGTTGACACGCACCGTGCCGGTGTCGTCCTGCCACGGCACCCGGAAGATGACCTGCCGCTCCGGTTCGCAAATGCGCTCCAGGAGCCGGGCGTCGACGAAGTCCGGGCGCACCGCGAGGATCGGATCGAGCGAGTCGAGGACTTCGCGTACCGCCTGGTGGAACTCCGGTTCGCCTGGGTTGCGGCGCAGCACCTCGTCGTAAAGGTCGCCGGAGAGCGACCGGGCCGTCGTGGTTGCGGCAGCCGGGCGGGAGAGCGGCATCGGTATGTGTTCCCCTTCTTCAGCGGTGTCGGCTTCGCGGGGCCGGGGATGCCCGGTTTGCTGCCGGTGATCCGTTTCCTGCCCGGACGACGCGAAAAAGCCTATCGCTCAGCCTAAGGTGCCAAACGACGCATCCCGGGAGATTACTCCCGTCTCGCTGGAATGGTTTGTCACATTCTGTTGGTGTATTCCTCGGCGGTGAAACGCACCGGCAGTCGTTGGAGCCCCCGCATGATGAGCCCGCCGCGCCACCGCAGCTCCCCCGCGGGCTCGGCCGGTTCGAGGTCCGGCAGGCGGCGCAGCAGGGTCGTGATGGCGATCTGCCCCTCCAGGCGGGCCAGCGGAGCCCCGATGCAGTAGTGGATGCCGTGACCGAACGCCAGGTGGGGGTTGTCGGTGCGGCCGAGGTCGAGGGTGTCCGGGTCCGTGAACCGCCTCGGATCGCGGTCGGCCGACGCGAGCACCACGAGTACGGGTTCGCCCTCGGGTACGACGACGCCGCCGATCGGCGTGTCGCACGTCGTGAAGCGCCACGTCGCAAGCTCCACCGGCCCGTCGTAGCGCAGCAGTTCCTCGATGGCGAGGCCGATCCGCGCCTGTGGCTCGCGCTGGAGTGCGGCGCGCGCCTCGGGGTGGGTCAGGAGCGTCAGCAGACCGTTGCCGATGAGGTTGACGGTCGTCTCGAATCCGGCGAACAAGAGGATGAAGGCCATTGCTGCGGCTTCGTCCTCGGTGAGGTGTTCGCCGTGGTCGCTTGCCCGGATCAGTCCGGTGATCAGGTCGTCGTCGGCCGGGGCGCCGGACGCGTCGCCGCGCAGGTCCGCACGCTTGCGGTGGATGAGGTCCTTCAGGTAGCCGCGCATGTGCCGGACCGCGCGGGCCACTCCCCCGCGCGGCCCCGAACCGTGTCGGATCATCATCCCGGCCCAGGTGCGGAAGTCGTCCTGGTCCTCGGCCGGCACGCCGAGCAGTTCGCACACGGCGTAGATGGGCAGCGGGAACGCGAAGTCGTGGATCAGGTCCGCCTCGCCGCGCGACGCGAAACCGTCGATGAGCCGGTCCGTCAACTCCTGCACGCGCGGCCGGAACGCCTCCGCGCGGCGCGGTGTGAAGGCCTTGGACACCAGGCGCCGCAGGCGCGTGTGGTCGGGCGGGTCGAGATTGAGCAGGTGCGCCCCGATGCCGGAGCGCTGCTCGCCGGGCACGCCGACCTTGCCTTGTTTCCACGCCTGTTCGGAGTGCCGTGGGTTCTTGCTGAGCCGCTGGTCGGCCAGGGCCTGACGGGCGTCGGCGTAGCGCGTGACCAGCCACGCCTCGACGCCGCTGGGCAGCGTCGTGCGGTGCACGGGCGCGTGTTCGCGCAGGTGCGCGTACGCGGGGTACGGGTCGGCGATGAACTCCCGGGTGAACAGCCCGGGTCCGTCGGGAAGATCGCCGGTTGTGCCTGCGGGGCATCCCGCGGCGACGGGAGGGTTCGAGGCGGGCATCGTTCAACGGTAACCTCCGCCCGGGTGACGCCGGGTCGGCGGGATACCGGGGATGCCGGGCCCGGGCGGATCAGGGGCTCGGCACGCGCTCGCGTTCCGCGCCGACCGAATCAGCGGTGTCCGTACGGCGGTTGGCCCGCAGCCCCCGGACGCCGAGCCAGCCGATGGCGTTGCCCGCGGCGAACGACACGACGGTGAGCGCCAAGTGGACCAGGAAGAACGCGGTGGGCCCGTCGTTCCAGGACTTCTCGTCCTGCCAGATGTTCTTCAGGAAGTTCGGCCAGAGGATCCACGTCCACACCCCGAAGAGCAGAAGGAAGCCCGAGGTCTTGCGGCCTATGCGCATGGCTGCACCTGTTTCTTCCGATGAGGGGGGATTCGACGGGGTCTGACCGGGATTCGGGCCCGGGGTGGCGGTGGTTGGCCGGGGCGCGCACTACGCCGTTCGGTCACAGTCCTGTCCGTGTCCAGTATGCGGGGGGTTCTTGTCTGCTCCGCAGGTGGGGGCCACAGTTACGCTCATCCGCATGTCATACAGGTCTGGACCGGCGATGCGTCTCGCCGCCGTCGGTGCGGTACTGGTCGCGGTCTTCCTCGGGGGAACTCCCACGGCGGTCGGAGCGGTCCCGCGCGCACCCGAAGCCGTACCTCCTCCCGCAGCCGCCGAGCCGCCCCCGCCGCCGGACATGTCGTCCCTGGGCGGCGAACGACTGGCCCTGCCGGGCGTGCAGGCCGATTTACCGCCGGGAGCGCCGCCGTTGCCCGCGGTCGACGCGTACTCCTGGCTGGTCGCCGACATGACGTCCGGTCAGATCCTGGCCGCAAAGAACCCCCACTGGAAGCTCGCGCCGGCCAGCACGCTCAAGATGCTGTTCGCCGACACCGTGCTGCCCAAACTCGACCGCAACGCCACGCACACTGTCAAACCCGAGGAACTGGTCGGCATAGGGGCCGGGAGCAGCGCCGTCGGCGTCAAGGAGAACCTGACGTATCGCGTCGAGGACCTGTGGAACGGCGTGTTCCTGCCCTCCGGCAACGACGCGGTACGCGTGCTGTGCCACATGAACGGCGGCATCGACGCGACGGTCGCGGAGATGAACTCCCGGGCCAAGATGCTCCAGGCCCACGACACCAACGTCGTCTCACCCGACGGCTACGACGCGCCGGGCCAGGTGTCGTCGGCGTACGACCTCGCCCTGTTCGCCCGGGAGGGCATGAAGAACCCCGACTTCCGGATGTACGCGGCCCGCAAGGACGCGCAGTTCCCCGGCAAGGACAACACGACGTTCGGCATCACGAACACCAACACGATGCTGCGCACGTATCCCGGGATGATCGGCGTCAAGAACGGCTACACCAGCAACGCGAAGAACACGTTCGTCGGCGCCGCGACTCGCGACGGCCGGACCCTGCTGGTGAGCATCATGCACGTGGGGTCCAAGGGAAAGGTCTACGACTTCACCGGGAAGCTGCTCGACTGGGGCTTCGCCCAGGCCCAGACGGCCAAGCCGATCGGCGAACTCGTCGATCCGCTCGACCCGTCCGACCCGGACGGCGAGGCCGTGCCGGTCGCCTCGGCACCGCCGGCGACCCCCGCACCCGAGCCCACGCTCCCCGAGGTGGCGAAGGCCGGCGCGTCCCAGGACGGCGGCGTCGCGTGGGGCCTGTGGGCGGGAGTCGGCATTCCGGCCGCCTTGCTGGTCGGCGGGACCACGCTGGTCCTCATCCGACGACGCGGATGGGCCGAACCGACCGTGCACTTCGAGGACGACATCCTGCCCTGAGCGCCCTCGGTGCTTCGAACGCGAGGTGATCCGGCTGCTGACGCCGGGTCAGAGACCGCCGCGTGACTCAGAGACCGCCGCGTGACCGGCGGGTGAAGCGCTCCAACGCGACACCCGCCCCGGCCGTGCCGAGCATGCCGAGGGCGTAGCCGCGCAGCGCGCCCACGGACTTCCCGGACGGCCGGCGCGCCGGACCGGTTCCTTCGGCGCGGCCCGCGGCACGGGCGCCGTGCGGGCCGCCGTGCGCGTCTCGGTTCCGCGGGCGCGCGTCCGTCGGCGCCTTCTCGGCGTGCCACTCGGACGCGTTCTCGCCCTCGGCCTGGTCGCGCGCGTGCGCGCCCTCGTCATGGTGCTCGCGCACCCACTGCACCGCCTTCTTGTCCGTCGCGGTCCACGCCGCGCAGAACAACAGGAGCCGGGTGACGAAGTAGATCCACAGGAGCAGGGCGATCGGCACACCGAACGCGCCGTACATGCTCTTGCTCGCGACGCCCGAGATGTACGACGCGACGATGAGCTTGAGGATCTCGAAGCCGATGGCACCGATGAGCGCGCCGAGCAGCGCGGTACGGCGGGGCATCGTCAGGCGCGGCATGCCGACCAGCAGGTACAGGAACAACACCAGGCTCGCCAGGACCGCGACCGCGAACGCGGCGATCTGCAACAACACGCGCCCGGCCGGGTTGTCGTCCAGGCCGATGGTCTCCGAGATCCGGCCGATGACGCTGGTGGCGAACGTCGACGCGCCGACGGACAGCGCCATCGCGAGGCCGAGGCCGACGAGCACGCCGACGTCCTTGGCCTTCGCGGCCAGCGTCGCGGTCACCCCTTCGGGCTTGGCCTCGTCCTCGAACCACATCTTGCGGATCGACGGGCGCAGCGCCTCGACCCAGCCCAGGCCGGAGATGAGCAGCAGCACACCGCCGACGACCCCGACCGCCCCGGCGTTGTCGACCAGCGACGACAAGTTGATCTTGTCGGCGATCCCGGGGATCTCGTCGGCGATCTTGTCCTGGAGGTCCTGCACCCGGCCCGGACTCAGCGCCGCGGCGACGACCGCTGCCGCGAGCGCGATGAGCGGGAACAACGAGAAGAACCCGTAGAAGGTGACCGCCGCGGCGGAGAAGTTCCCGTCGCGTTCGGTGTACCGCTCGTACGCACGCATCGTGCGGCCCACAACAGGCAGGGTCCGCATCTTGTCCTTGATCGCCACGCGTCAACGTGTGCCCCGTTTTCCGGGGACCGGAACGCGATTCGCGCCGCCGGCTAGATTTGCGTCGCCTGGAACGGAAATGCGCTTCTTGGGCGCCACACCGCGTCGGGCCCGTGTTCGTACAGGCTGAAGCCGTCCACGCGGAACTCCGCCTCATAACCGGAGAGTTTGTCGAAGGCCCGGTCGAGCACGTCGTCGGGGAGGTCGTGGGCGACGGTCACGTGCGGGTGGTACGGGAAGTGCAGACCGCGGAGCAACGGGCCCGAGCGCACTGCCTGTTCGAGGCGTTCGCAGTCGGTGATGCCGCGGGCGACCTGGATGAAGACCACCGGTGACGTGGGCCGGAACGTCCCGGTGCCGCGGAGGATCATCGGGAACGGGCGTTCCGCCGCGGCGACCGCGAGCAGGTGCGCTTCGATCTCGTCGAGCGCCGCGTCCTCCACCTCGGTGGGCGGCAGCAGCGTCACGTGTGTCGGGATGGCCCTGGCCAGCGGATCGCCGAAGCTCGCCCGCCAGTCCTGGAGCTGCGCGCCCCACGGCTCGGGAATCGCGATGGAGACACCGATCGTGCGCATGTCCGGCCCCGCAGCCGCCCTCAGGCCCCGGACCCGAGCGCGACCGGCGGCAGGAAGCCCACGCGGTCGTACGCCTCGGCGAGCGTGACCGACGCGACCTCGCGCGCCTTGGCCGCGCCCTTGGCCAGCGTGCGGTCCAGCTCCGCCGGGTCGTCGTGGTATGTGTGGAACCGCTCCTGGAACGGCGTCACGAAGTCGACGAGCACTTCGGCCACCTCTTTCTTGAAGTCGCCGTACATACGGCCGGCGAAGCGCTCCTCCAGCTCCGGGATCGGCGTGCCGGAGATCGCCGCGTGGATGGTCAGCAGGTTGCTGATGCCCGGCTTCTCCTTCTCGTCGTAGCGGACCTCGGTGCCGGTGTCGGTGACGGCGCTCTTGATCTTCTTCGCCGTCTGGTTCGGCGGGTCGAGCAGGTTGACGATGCCCTTCGGCGACGACGCCGACTTGCTCATCTTCACCGTCGGCTCCTGGAGGTCGACGATCTTCGCGGTCTCCTTGACGATGTACGCGTCCGGGACCGTGAACGTCTCGCCGAAGCGCGCGTTGAAGCGCTGGGCGAGGTCGCGCGTGAGTTCGAGGTGCTGGCGCTGGTCCTCACCGACCGGCACGGCGTTGGCCTGGTAGAGCAGGATGTCGGCGACCTGGAGCACCGGGTACGTGAACAGCCCGACGGTCGCCGTGTCGCTGCCCTGCCTGGCCGACTTGTCCTTGAACTGCGTCATCCGGGACGCCTCGCCGAAGCCGGTCAGGCAGTTCATCACCCAGGCGAGCTGGGTGTGCTCGGGCACGTGGCTCTGCACGAAAAGCGCGCAGCGGTCCGGGTCGAGGCCTGCGGCCAGCAACTGGGCGACCGAGATCCGGGTGTTCGCGCGCAGTTCGGCGGGGTCCTGGGGGACGGTGATGGCGTGCAGGTCGACGACCATGTAGAAGGCGTCGTTGGCGTCTTGCAGCGCGACGTACTGCCGCACGGCACCCAGGTAGTTGCCCAGGTGGAACGAGCCGGCGGTGGGCTGGATGCCGGACAGCACGCGAGGGCGCGTCGAGACGGTCGAAGCCATAGGCTCCATTCTCGCAGGCGCGCACGGCTGCTCCGGCCCGGGTCCGCGGGATCGCGGTGTCACGGTCGTCACGCCGGGTGCGCACGGCCGAGGTGAGAGCCCCCGACCGGTGGCGTGCGCGGGCTCGAACGCGGGAGCGGGGAGCGTGCGGACGGCGCGCGGGAACACCCGGGCGCCGCAACGATGCGCCACCGAGCCGATGCGAACTGCAACGAACCGGGCCGAGTGCGCAACGATCTCGCATTTACCGGGTGGTCCGATCGGCCTAGGCTGGCAAAGCCGACACTCAGGGTCGCAGGCCGGGCATCCAGGGTGACGACTCGTGTCGGTGACGGAAGGGCGTGGCGGGCACGGCCGGGCACCGGAGACCCCGGGGCCCTCACGTTCACGCCGCCGTCCGCAGAACCAGCGTCGGCCCCGCGCCTGCGGGGACGTGGTCTCGTCGGCCCCGCGCGGCGGGGGTGTTTCGGGTCGGCCCCGCGCGGGCGGGGGTGTTCCAGGAGGACGCGTGCGCCTGATCTTCTCCCCGTCCACGGCCGGGGCCGGCACCTTGTCGCCGTCCGCGTCCTCCCGCTCGTCGCGGCGGGCCCGGCTGCCCCGGCCGCGCCCCCGCCGCGAAGCGGTCGGCAGGCAGGCGTCGCGGCGGGTCTACGTGATGTGCCCGCCGACACACCACAGCGGCGGGGCGGCGGACACCCCGCACGCGGGCGGAGCGGACGACCCGGCGGCCGAGGGCACGACGCCGCTCCGCGCCGCGGCGAGCGCCCCGAACCAGCCAGCCGCCGAGGACGGCTCCGCGACGCGCGCGAAATTGACGGCACGCGGCGCGGCGGTCGACGCGGACTCGCCCATGGACCAGTGGGAGCGGCTGCGCGAGGTTCTGCTGCGGCTCGGGCACACGGTCAGCCTGATCCCGCCACGCGGCGGGCTGCCGGGCATGGTGTTCGCCGCGCACGCCGCGACGGTGGTCAACGGGCGTGTGCTGGGCGCGCGTTACCGCAGCATGGCCCGGCAGCCGGAGACGCCGGCTTATCTGCGCTGGTTCGCCGACCGCGGCTATCCGACGCGGCTCGAACCGGTTTTCGCCCACGAGGGCGAGACCGATCTGATCCCCACCGGAAGCCACCTGCTGGCCGCCTGCGGGCCGCACACCGAGGCCCGGGCGCACGCCGAGGCGGGCGAGTTCCTGGGGCTGCCGGTCGTGCCGCTGGAGCTGACGCATCCGAGGATCACCCGTCTCGGGAGCGCGATGACGGTACTGACCGACCAGACCATCGCGTACCACCCCGCCGCGTTCTCGGCCGGGGCGCGCGAGCGGCTGGCCCGGCTCTTCCCCGAGCGGATCCCCGTCGGGGAGGAGGACACGCTGGCCGGCGGGCTGGACGCGATCTGCGACGGGCGCACGGTCGTCCTCACCGACCGCGCGCCGGGATTGGCGGCACAGCTGGCCCGGCACGGGTTCCGCACCGTCGCGCTCGACATGTCGCGCTTCGCGGGATTCGGCGTCGGGGTCCGCAGCTGCGTGCTCGAACTGCGCGACAATCGTTGACAGTCCGGATTCTTCGGGATTGTCCTCACGATTGTTCGATGTCGGGCGGAAGGACGCCATGATCAGGCACGACGAAGAACTCATCGCGCTCGCCGGCACCTACAGCGCGCACAACTACCACCCGCTCCCCGTCGTGGTCGCGCACGCCGAGGGTGCGTGGATGACCGACGTCGACGGCCGCCGCTACCTCGACATGCTCGCCGGATACTCGGCACTGAACTTCGGCCACCGCAACCCTCGGCTGATCGAGGCGGCCAAGCGGCAGCTCGACCGGGTCACGCTCACCAGCCGCGCTTTCCACAGCGACAAGTTCGGGGTGTTCTGCCGCGAACTCGCGCAATTGTGCGGCATGGACATGGTGCTGCCGATGAACACCGGCGCGGAGGCGGTGGAAACCGCGATCAAGACCGCGCGGAAGTGGGGCTACGAGGTCAAGGGCGTGCCGGACGGCCGCGCGAAGATCGTCGTCGCGACGGAGAACTTCCACGGCCGCACGACCACGATCGTGAGTTTCTCCACCGACCCCGACTCCAAGCGCCATTTCGGGCCGTACACACCGGGGTTCGTGGTGCTGCCGTACGGCGACACCGAGACGCTGCGCAACGTCGTCGAAGGCGACCCGGACATCGTGGCGGTGCTGTTGGAGCCGATCCAGGGCGAGGCGGGCGTGCTCGTGCCGCCCGCCGGCCACCTCGCCGAGGTGCGGCGCGTCTGCACGGAGCGGAACGTGCTGTTCATCGCCGACGAGATCCAGTCGGGCCTCGGCCGCACCGGCCGGACGTTCGCGTGCGAAAACGAGGACGTGGTCCCGGACATGTACGTGTTGGGCAAGGCGCTGGGCGGCGGAGTGCTGCCGGTGTCGGCGGTCGTCTCGTCGCGCGAGGTGCTGGGCGTCTACAAGCCGGGCGAACACGGTTCGACGTTCGGCGGCAACCCGCTGGCGTGCGCTGTGGGGTTGGAAGTGCTGGAGATGCTGCGGACCGGCGAGATGCAGCAGCGGTCGGCGGAGCTGGGCGACCACCTGCACCGCGAACTGAACGCCCTGGTGGGCGGACCGGTGACGGCGGTGCGCGGTCGCGGCCTGTGGGCCGGCGTCGACATCAGCCCCGCTCACGGCACGGGTCGTGAGGTGTCGCAAGCGCTCATGGCGCGCGGGGTGTTGGTGAAGGACACCCACGGCTCGACGATCCGGATCGCTCCGCCGCTGGTGATCGAGGAGGCCGATCTGGTCTGGGCGCTCGACCAGTTGCGGGCGGTGCTGGCGAGCGGCTGACGGCGGCCGGGGCGTCCGCTGTCGCGAACGAGGGCTTCAGTACCCGGACTTGCGGCGTTTGTCGGCGGTGACCGCCACGGCTATCGCGCCGAGGCCGAGAAAGGTCAGGACGGTCATGGCCGGGGCGATGTCGCCGCTGCCACCGTCCTCGGACACATGGCCGCCCTGGGCCGGGGCCGAGTCGGGGTCCTGTCCGGCGGGGCCGGCGGCCTCGGGGGCAGGCGCCGCGGCGGCGTACGCCGCCGGCACGGACACGGGCTCGGACACCGGGCCGGGGGCAGCCGAGGCCGGCGCGGTCAGGGCGGCGCAGGTGCCGGCCACCGCGGCGGCGGTGGCCGCCACGCGCACGCGCAGGCTGCAAGTCGTGTGTTGGCGCATCGGACACTTCCGTCGGTTGCACGTGTGGAGCCCCCCGGAGCCGGCGCCCGTGCACGGGTGCCGCCGCTTCCAAGCACAGCCACCATAGACGCACCGGCCGGGCCGTGATCCCGTCGCTACCCGTACGCAATCCGTTCGTTATGTCTGGTTCGAACACACGTACGAACCATCGCACGTGCGAGTGGGAAATCCCCGAAGCGCCACGCGGTCCACACCGCAGGGCCCACCATGGGTCGCGTGGCCCTGGACAACCTGGACGAGAAGATCGTCGCGCATCTGATCCGGGACGCCCGCGCCAGCTACTCGGAGATCGGCACGGGCGTCGGTCTCTCCGCGCCCGCCGTGAAACGCCGCGTGGACCGGCTGCGCGGCACCGGGGTGATCAAGGGCTTCACCACCCGAATCGACCCCCATGCCCTGGGCTGGACCACCGAGGCGATCGTCGCGTTGTTCTGCGAACCACGCACCACCCCTGCCGCACTGCGCAGTTGCCTGGAGCGCCACCCGGAGGTGATCCGCGCGGAGACAGTCACCGGCAAGCCCGATGCCGTGGTCAGACTCATCGCCGCCGATGTGCGCCACCTCGAAGCGGTTTTGGAGCGCATCCGGCAGGAGCCGGTCGTCATGGCCACGCACAGCGAGGTGGTGCTGAGCAGGCTTTTGGAGCGCCCGGGCAACGACTGAAGGGGCGCCGTACCGCTGCGTGTTCGCGCGACGGTACGACACCCCTTCCGTTCGGCTCGGTTGCCGGGCGCTCGGTTGCCGACCGCTCAGATCAGGCCGAGCTCGCGCACCGCGTCGCGCTCCTCGACGAGCTCCTGGACGGAGGCGTCGATGCGGGCGCGCGAGAAGTCGTTGATCTCCAGGCCCTGGACGATCTCCCACTTGCCGCCCGTGCAGGTGACCGGGAACGACGAGATGATGCCGGCGGGCACGTCGTAGGAACCGTCGGAGACCACGGCCATCGAGGTCCAGTCACCGGTGGCGGTGCCGTTGACCCAGGTGTGCACGTGGTCGATCGCCGCGTTCGCCGCCGACGCGGCCGAGGAGGCGCCGCGGGCCTCGATGATCGCCGCACCGCGCTTGGCCACGGTCGGGATGAACGTGTCGGCGAGCCACGCCTCGTCGTTCACCGTCTCGGCGGCGTTCTTGCCGGAGATCTCCGCGTGGAAGATGTCCGGGTACTGCGTCGCGGAGTGGTTGCCCCAGATGGTCAGGCGGCTGATCTCGTCCACCGCGGCGCCGGTCTTCTTCGCGAGCTGCGTGAGCGCGCGGTTGTGGTCGAGGCGAGTCATCGCGGTGAAGCGCTCGGCCGGTACGTCCGGCGCGTGCTGCTGCGCGATCAGGGCGTTGGTGTTGGCCGGGTTGCCGACGACGAGCACCTTGATGTCGTCCGCGGCACCGGCGTTGATCGCCTCGCCCTGCGGCTTGAAGATCCCGCCGTTGGCGGAGAGAAGGTCGCCGCGCTCCATGCCGGCGGTACGCGGACGCGCCCCGACCAGCAGCGCGATGTTGGCACCCGCGAACCCGTCGGTCGGGTTGTCGAAGATGTCGATGCCCTTGAGCAGCGGGAAGGCGCAGTCGTCCAGCTCCATGGCGGTGCCCTCGGCGGCCTTGACCGCCTGCGGGATCTCCAGGAGACGCAGCTTGACCGGCACGTCCGGGCCGAGCAGGTGGCCGGAGGCGATGCGGAACAGCAGTGCGTAGCCGATCTGGCCGGCCGCGCCGGTGACGGTGACGTTGACGGGCGTGCGGGTCATCGTGGCGATCTCCTGGGTGAGGGTTCCCGGGCAAGGGTTATCTCGGGATCGAGATAATTCCCCCGTTACCCTACTCCGCCCGGACGGGCCGGATGGACGGTCCCGCGCGCCATGTGGGAAACGCCACGGGGACGCGTTCGGTGCCCGCGGCGCGGCGGCTTTCGGGACGACCGGCGGAGTCCGTCCGGGGCGACGTGCGCTCAGCGGTCGGTGTCGCCGCGGTTCCGCTTGGGGGCGGTGCTCTCGCCGAAGTGCCGCAGGACCATTTCGACCAGTGCGGCGACGTCC
The DNA here is from genome assembly GCF_051388935.1 of Yinghuangia sp. YIM S10712. Taxonomy (NCBI): domain Bacteria; kingdom Bacillati; phylum Actinomycetota; class Actinomycetes; order Kitasatosporales; family Streptomycetaceae; genus Yinghuangia; species Yinghuangia sp. YIM S10712. The sequence continues at coordinate 864,349 of NZ_JBPKBI010000001.1, read as the reverse complement.
TCCTCGACCATGGGTGCGCCGGTCATGCCCATGCGGTGGAGCATCGTCCCGACGATGACGTCGATGTAGAACAGCACCCGGTGCTCCGGTTCGCCGAGCGCTTCCTGAATCGCGATCCGGTACGGGTCCTGCAATCGCGTGGACAGCACCTCCCGCAGCGCCGGGTCACTGACCGCGTCACTGAACACCCCCGCGAACGCGTCACCCACCCCCGGTTCGGCGACCTTCGCCGCGATCCAGTGGATCGCGGCGGCCATGAGCTCGGCCCGGTCGTCGGCACCGACGCTCGGTCCGTGTCGCCGCTCCACGCCGACGATCTGAGCCGGCTGGCTCCGGCGCTCGTGGTGGTGCCGACCCTCGATCCGGCCGCCGGCCACGGCCGCGCCTACGCCGAACGCCTGAAGGCGGTCGGCACCCCCGTACGGCTCACCGAACACGCGGGCGCCACCCACGCGTTCGTCAGCATGCCCGGCGTGGTGCCCCAGGCGAAGGCAGCGCGGGAGGAGATCACCGCGTTTCTCCGGGAAACGCTCTCCGGATGAGGGGCGAGGCCCGGCGCGGCTGCGCGAACAACGCCGTCAGCCGGTGCGCTTCGGCACCCACGGGAGGTCGATGAGCGGCGGCGGGACCATGAGTCCGAGAACCACGACCGTCCCGCCGAACATGAGCATCACCATGACGTCGGTGAAACGGCTTCGGACCGCGAGGATTCCGACGTCGCGGACGAAGAGCCGCAATATCGCGGCCACGGCGAACGTCCCGCCGATCATCAGCGTCCCGGGGCGAAATCCGGACACCGCCGCGACCACCAGCGACGCGGCGAGCAACGCCAGCACGACGAGCGCGGGCCACTCGCGCAGTCCGCCGACGCCGGTCGGCGACGCACCGCCTTCGGGAACGTAGGTGCCGTCGGCCGGCGAGCCGGGGTGGCGTCCGGCCCGCGCGGCATCGCGGGACGCGGTGCGCGTGGGGGCCGCCGGGTCCGAGGACTCACCGATCGGGCGAGGATGGCCGGGGTGGTGGCCGATACGGCCGGGCACGGGGCGGTAGCCGGATTCGTCGTGCCCGCTGTCGCCGCGACCGTGCGCGTCGGACGCTCCGGGCTGCGGGCCGTACGGCCCGGGGGCCTGCGGTCCGTGTCCCCGGGCGTCACCGTACGCGCCGGGGTGGCGGTAGGCGTCGCCGTACTCGGAGGCGGGATGCTGCCCCGGCGCACCGCCGTGCCCGGGAACGGAACCGCCGCTCGACGCACCGTCGTGCCCCGACGGCCGCGACCCCCCGAACGCGCTCCACGTCATCGCACGCACCCCACCGCGCGCAGGTGGGACGCGGCCTCGCCCCGCGCGAGCCGCAGGCCGCGAGCCGGCGTGTCGGCCATGCGTGATGCCTTCCTGGCGCTGTGGTGGTCGGGGCTTTCACTGTACGGCCTCGACGGGCGTCGCCGCCGGGCCCGGGCGGAAACGTCCGACGAGCGAGCGGGCTCACGCTCCGTCACGCCCCAACCCGCCGCCCCGGAAACGGCTTTCGCGACGGACATACGGATCGCGGCCCCCGCCGAACGGACTTCGCCGAGCCGGAGGCGGCGCGGCAGGCGGGGGCAAGTCCGGGGCCGGAACGCGATGTTCGGGGCGAAGCGGAGAACCGGCGCAGTCCCGGAAACCGCGTTCCGGCCGCAGGACGGGCAACGACGGTGATTACAGCGCGCGTTCCGCTGCCTCCACCACGTTCGTCAGCAGCATCGCCCGCGTCATCGGACCGACACCGCCCGGCATCGGAGCGATCCACGCCGCCTTCTCGGCGACCTCCGGATGGACGTCGCCGACGAGGCCCTGGTCGGTGCGGGTGATGCCGACGTCCAGAACGACCGCGCCCGGCTTGATGATGTCGGCGCTGACGAGGCCCGCGACGCCTGCCGCGGCGACCACGATGTCGGCGCCCAGAACGTGCCGGGTCAGGTCCTTCGTGCCCGTGTGGCACAGCGTCACCGTCGCGTTCTCGGTGCGGCGGGTCAGGAGCAGCCCGATCGGGCGGCCGACGGTGACGCCGCGACCGATGACGCACACGTCGGCGCCGTTGATCGGGATGTCGTAGCGGTGCAGCAGTTCGACGATGCCGCGCGGGGTGCACGGAAGCGGGGCTTCCTGGCCGAGGACGAGGCGGCCGAGGTTGGTCGGGTGCAGGCCGTCGGCGTCCTTCTCGGGGTCCATCAGCTCCAGGACGCGGTTCGCGTCGAGCCCGCGGGGCAACGGGAGTTGCACGATGTAGCCGGTGCACGCGGGGTCCTCGTTGAGCTCGCGGACGACCGCCTCGACCTCCTCCTGGGTCGCGGTGCCGGGCAGTTCGCGCTGGATGCTCGCGATGCCGACCTGTGCGCAGTCGCGGTGCTTGCCGCGCACGTACGAGTGGCTGCCGGGGTCGTCGCCGACAAGCACCGTGCCGAGGCCGGGGGTGATCCCCTTCGCCTTCAGTGCCTCGACTCGGACCGCGAGCTCGGACTTGATCTGGGCGGCGGTCGCCTTGCCGTCGAGTGTCTGCGCCTTCAAGGGGGTCTCCTGATCCACGGGTGCCGGGCCGTTTCCGTGGCGCGGGTCGCGGGGCGGGGCCACGGAGGTCTACCCACGATTGTCCCGTACTCGGCACCGCCGGTCTCACGCCGCCTGCGGCGCGGCCCGCCGGGGACGTGGCGGCGCGCACCGGCGCTTTGCCCGAAATCCAGCGAAGGGGACGCTATCAGGCATTCGGCGACGGTTTCCCGACGAATTATGCGTTTGCCGGAAAATGGCTCGGCAATTGTCGACAGTGCGATTAATTCCTGCCCGGCGGCAGGTCGTTCCCGAGAAAGGTAAAGGCCTTGGAACAACGCTGTGACAATTCGATTTGATATTGATTCCCGCCCCTAGGCTGCAAACGGTCAGTCGGCGGCTGTCGTCCCGCCGTCCCCAATCTGTCGATCGACCCCTAATCGAGGGAGTGCGACTCATGCTCCGTAGGCAAGACCGGAGGACGGCCTCGCGGCTGTCCGCGATCGCGGCGGTCTCCGCCCTGGCGGTGGGCGGGACGCTCGCCCTGGCCGCCCCGGCGCACGCGGAAGGCGTCAAGGGCACATACAAGGGCTTCGCCGACGTCGACGGTGACAACAAGGGCGACTCGGTCGGCCTTGCCCTGGCCGGCCACAAGGACAAGATCGGCGCCGGTCTGATGAGCCTGGAGCTGGAAACAGGCGAAACGCTGCTGGTGTACTGCGTCGACTTCGGGAACCCCACCTCGCCCGGCAACAAATACCAGGAAGGCGAATGGGGCAGCACCTGGCCGTCGGGCGCCGACGCCGCCGAGCGCAGGGCGAAGATCAAATGGGTCCTGCTGAATTCGTACCCGACCAAATCCGTCGAGGATTTGAAGACGGCGGCGAACGTGCCCGGGCTCGATGTGAAGGAAGCCGCCGCCGCGACGCAGGCGGCCATCTGGCACTTCAGCGACAAGGTCGATCTGAAGGACGATGAACAGAAGGACATCACCGAGCTCTACAAGTACCTGATCGGCAAGGCGACCGCCGCCGACAACGCCGAGCCGAAGATCTCGCTCGAACTCGACCCCACCGAGCAGAGCGGCGTTCCGAGCGCGACTCCGGGCATCGGTCCGTTCACCGTCAAGACCAACGCCCAGGGCAAGGCCATCGACGCGGCGCTGGGCGCCGGCGCGCCGGAGGGCACCAAGCTCGTCGACAAGGACGGCAACCCGGTCACCAAGGCCGGCAACGGCGATGAGCTGTACGTCAAGCCGGCCGCCGGCAGCGACAAGGGCTCCGCGACCGTCGAGGTCTCCGGTACGTCGAAGCTCGACGCCGGGCGCATCTTCAACGGCAAGAACCAGCACAACGACAAGGCGTCGCAGAAGCTGATCCTCGCGCAGCAGAAGTCGGTCAAGGCCGACGCCGACGCCAAGGCGTCGTGGGCGCTCAAGGGCGCGCTGCCGAACTTCACCGCCGAGCAGAAGTGCGCCGACGGCGGCGTCGAGGTCACCGCGACCAACAAGGGCGACGCGCCGTTCGACTTCACGCTGGACGGCAAGAAGTCGACGGTGAAGCCGGGCGAGACGACGACGCAGCTCGTCAAGGTCCAGGAGGACCAGGCCTACACGATCAAGATCATGGGCCCGGACAACCAGCCGCTGAAGGAGTTCACCGGCGTCCTGGACTGCAAGACCGCGTCGACCACCGGCGGTGGCGGCGGCACCCCGCCGCCCGCGTCGTCGCCGACGCCGATCCCGTCCGCGCCGGCGAGCGTGCCGCCCGCCGCGGGCAACCAGGGCCCCGAACTGGCCGAGACCGGCGGCAGCGACAGCAACGCGGCGCTGTACATGGGCGGCGGCGCGGTGCTGCTGCTCGGCGGCGGCCTCGTGTTCTTCGTGATGCGGC
>NZ_JBPKBI010000001.1:857260-859679 GCF_051388935.1 Yinghuangia sp. YIM S10712 | reverse complement strand
GAGTGGCCGTGGGCCGTACCGAACTCCGGTACGGCCCACGGCCACTCGCAACGTGCCTTGCCCGCAACGGGCGTGACGGCCCGTCAGGTGGATCAGTGGAAGAAGTGCCGCGTTCCGGTGAAGTACATCGTGATACCGGCCGCGCGGGCCGCCTCGACCACCTGGTCGTCGCGCACCGAACCGCCGGGCTGCACCACGGCCTTCACGCCCGCGGCGGTCAGCACCTCCAGCCCGTCCGGGAACGGGAAGAACGCGTCCGACGCCGCGACCGAGCCGGCCGCGCGCTCGCCCGCGCGCTGCACCGACAGCCGTGCGGAGTCGACGCGGTTGACCTGCCCCATGCCCACGCCGACGGTCGCGCCGCCCGACGCCAGCAGGATCGCGTTCGACTTGACCGCGCGCACCGAGCGCCACGCGAAGACCAGGTCGCGCAGCGTCGCCTCGTCGGCGGGCTCGCCGGTCGCCAGCCTCCAGTTCTCCGGCTCGTCGCCGGGGGCCTGGACGCGGTCGGTGTCCTGGAGCAGCAGACCGCCGTCGATCTGCCGGAACTCCGCCGCCGAGGACGGCGCTTCGGGCGCGCGCAGCACACGGATGTTCTTCTTGCGGGACAGCACCTCGATCGCGCCGTCCTCGTAATCCGGCGCGACGATGACCTCGGTGAAGATCTCCGCGACCTGCTCCGCCATCGCGACCGACACCGGGCGGTTGACGGCGATCACGCCGCCGTACGCCGACACCGGGTCGCACGCGTGTGCGAGGCGGTGGGCCTCGGCGACGTCCTCGCCGATCGCGATGCCGCACGGGTTGGCGTGCTTGATGATCGCGACGCACGGCAGCGTGTGGTCGTACGCGGCGCGGCGGGCGGCGTCGGTGTCGACGTAGTTGTTGTACGACATCTCCTTGCCGTGCAACTGCTCCGCACCCGCGAGGCCGCCGCCGCCCGCGGTGTACAGCGCCGCGGTCTGGTGCGGGTTCTCGCCGTACCGCAGTACCGCTTTGCGGCGCCGGGTCGCGCCGAGGAACGCCGGAAAGGGCTCCTCGTCGGCGGGGGCGTGGACGCGGGAGAACCACGACGCGACGGCCACGTCGTACGCCGCGGTGTGCGCGAAGGCCTCGCCGGCGAGCCGCTTGCGCGCCGCGAGGTCGAACCCGCCCGCGGCGACCGCGGCGAGCACGTCGCCATAGCGATCGGGGCTGGTGACGACGGCGACCGACGGGTGGTTCTTGGCCGCCGCGCGGACCATGGACGGGCCGCCGATGTCGATCTGCTCGACGCACTCGTCCGGCGACGCGCCGGAGGCGACGGTCGCCTCGAACGGGTACAGGTTGACGACCACGAGCTCGAACGGCGCGACGCCGAGCTCGTCGAGCTGCGCGCGGTGCGACTCCAGTCGCAGGTCGGCGAGGATGCCCGCGTGCACCCGCGGGTGCAGGGTCTTGACCCGGCCGTCGAGGCACTCCGGGAAGCCGGTCAGCTCCTCGACCTTGGTCACCGGCACCCCGGCGGCGGCGATTTTGGCGGCGGTCGAGCCGGTCGAGACGAGCTCGACCCCGGCGGCGTGCAGCCCCTGGGCGAGCTCCTCAAGCCCGGTCTTGTCGTACACGCTGACCAGCGCGCGGCGGATCGGACGCTTGTTCGAGGAGCTCTCGGGGGTGCTCATGATCCGAATCGGACCTTTCTTCCTTCGATGCGGTATCCCTCGCGGGCGAGGCGGCCCACGATGTCGACGAGCAGGGAACGCTCGACAGTCTTGATGCGCTCGTGCAGCGCCTCGCCGCCGTCGGCCTCGTCGGCGTCCTCGACCTCGACCACACCCTGCGCGATGATCGGGCCGGTGTCGACCCCGGCGTCGACGAAGTGGACGGTGCAGCCGGTGACCTTCGCGCCGTACGCGAGGGCGTCGCGGACGCCGTGTGTGCCGGGGAAAGCGGGCAGCAGCGCCGGGTGGGTGTTGACCGTGCGGCCCTCGAAGCGGCGCAAGAACTCCGCGCCGAGGATCTTCATGAAGCCCGCCGACACGACCAGGTCGGGCTCGTACGCGGCGACCTGTGTGGCGAGCGCGTGGTCCCAGGCGTCCCGCGCGGCGAAATCGGCCACCCGTACGACGAATGTCGGCACGCCCGCCTTCTCGGCGCGCTCCAGCCCGACGATGTCGGTGCGGTCCGCTCCCACGGCGACCACCTCGGCGCCGTACGCCGGGTCCGTGCACGCGTCGAGCAGCGCCTGCAGGTTGGTGCCGGAGCCGGATACGAGAACGACGAGCCGCGCGGGCCCTGAGGTGCGCGGGGCGTGAACGGCCACTGCGGGGCTCTTTCCGGGCTCTGTGTCGTGCACAGGGATCGTGGACAAGGTCGTGGAAGGGACAGCGAACGGGCATGCCGAGCGGCGCGCCGCGGGCCCTCGGTCACCGGAAGGGAA
>NZ_JBPKBI010000001.1:827933-857069 GCF_051388935.1 Yinghuangia sp. YIM S10712 | reverse complement strand
CCCCGTCCTCCACCCCCCCCCCCCGAACCCGGGCGACGTCCGGTCGCGGCGGCCATGGACCGCGACCGCTCGTGGTCGGGTCGGCGCGCACACGTACGATCCCAGGCAACTGTTCGCATCGGCCGCCCCAAGGCGGGCGGCCCGGCGCACGGAGGTAAGGCGCCGTGCCGGCCGACGCCGGGCGCGACGGGACGGGGCGTGAGGCTTTGGGAGCGGCGGGGTGCCCATGGGGATCCGGCAGGACGAGGGCAGGCAGCACGGATGAGTGAGCGGAGCGAGCGCATCAACAGGAGAGGCGTGTCGGACGCGCCCGGCACCGGCCGTGGCGGGGTGTGCGCATGAACACGGGCAACGAGACCGACGAGCGGGACCCGTACGCTCCGCCTCCGGAAGGTGCCCCCGACCGTCCGCCGGCGGCACCCTGGAACCTCCCCGGCGGCGGCTCGGGAGACTCCGGGTCGGGCGACTCGGGGTCGGGAGGGTCCGGCTCGGGCGGCTCCGGCGGCCCTGGATCGGGCGGCCCGTGGGGTGACCCGCGCTCCGGCCGGGACCGCCGGGACCGCGACCGGGACGACGACCGCACGCCTGCGGACCCCCGTCGCCGCAACGCGCGGATCGCACTGTGGCTCGGCGTGTGGGGGCTGTTCTTCGGCATCTTCTTCTGGGAGGAAGCCGGGATCGTGATGGGCTTCGCGGCGGCCGTGCTCGGCTTCCGCGCGCTGCGCGGCACGTCCGCGCCGACCGTGGGCCCGCGCATCGAACAGGGCCCCGGCGGCACCGCCCGCAACCCCGGGCGCGCACGGCGGTTCCCCCGCCCCGGACGCGACCCGAACGCCACCGCAAGGGCCTCGGGCACGACACCGCGCCCCTCCGGCGCGCTGGTCGGCCTGGTGACGGGTGTCCTCGCGGTCGTCTGGGTGCTGGGTGTGTGGAGCTTCCGGTGGTCGCAGCAGGACTACTACGACTGCATGGACGCCGCGCTGACGAAACAGGCGCAGGACCAGTGCAAGTCGCATCTGCCGGAGTTCTCCCGGGACTTGGTCGACAACCTGGACAGCAGCCCGATCTGAGCGGCGACCGGGCGGGAGTGGCTGCGGCAGGGTGACGCGGCCCCGGTGACCAGTGCGGTCCGGCCGGCCAGGTCGGCAATATCGCCGCCGGTCGTGTGCCGCGTCGTGTCGGTGTTTCCTGAGACGGCCGATGTGGATCACCGCGGTGACCCGCCCGTCATGTGCGCTGTCCGTGGTGCCACCCGTCCGTGGTGTCGCGGGCGGCGCTTCGGGCTCGCGGTTGTGAATGCCGCGTGCTGTGCTCCCCGCACGTCGCCCGACCGCGCGCGGGCTGACCTCGGGCTCGCCGGCCGCCTTCCGCATCCGCGCCGGGCCGCCGGCAGGCCCGGGCGCGTTTTCAGGAGGCGGCCTTCGCGGCAGGCCGGGGGCGTGGGCGCTTCGTGGCGCGTGATGTTCTTTCCGTTCGGCGGGTCCTTCGCCGCAGACCCGCGACCGCTGCGGTGGCGACGGCCACGGCGCCGACCTCGGCCGTGACCGCGCCGGCCGTCGTCCAGACGTGCGGGCCGATCTGCGCGAGGCGGTGCGTACCTGCGGCACCCGTCGACAGCCAGGCCGCGACGGCGGCCAGTGCGCCCGTCACGACACCCGCTGCCGCCGCGGTGCCGACAGTTGTCCACAGGCGGTCGGCATGCGTGCGCCGGGCGGCGACGAGTCCGGCGCCGATCCCGGCCATCACGGGCACCGCGAGCGTGCACCAGCCTGCCGCCGACGTGGCCTCCGGAACCGCGCCCAGCAGCGGCAACGCCGGCATGGCGCCCAACGTGACGTCCGTCGGCGCGATGGTTGTCCCCACGCCCACCGCGAACCCGGCGCACGAGGCGTACGCGACCGCGCACACGACCGCATTGGGCAGCAACGCCGCGCACAGGAGGGCCAGCGCGAGGGTTTCCGGCAGTCCGTCCGCGACTCGGTCGACCATGCCGCCGACATCACCCGCGTGGGTGATGGTCGACGCGATCAGGACCACCGTGCCGCCCACCGCGAGCAGCAGCGCGCCGGTCACCCCGGAGGCCAGCGCGGCCTTGGCGGGGGCCAGAAACGGTGCCGCGCGGTCGGAGACCTGACGGGGCATCCGGGCGGACAGGCCGCGGTACGCACCTGCGCGCACCGCGCCGTACCCCCCGAACACCAATGCGGCGACGAAGGCGGCGACGGGCGCACGTTCGGGCACCGGCCGGAGCGTCGGCGTCGCGGAGGAGAGCGCGATGACGTAGGCGAGCGCCGCGTACAGGACCGCGCACGCCGCGAGTGCCATGACCGGGAACCGTGCGCCGCCGCGCCGGGCCGCCGCGACCGAACACCGGCGTCCTGCCCGGACCAGCACGATGACGACCGGAATCGTCACCCCCAACGGCACGATGCCGAGCCGTACCGCACTCTCGGACGGCTCCGCCGAGACATCGATCCCGACCCGCTGGGCGGCGAGCCAGATGTGACCGGCCGTACGCAGGATGTCGTCCGGCGCGGTGGCCCCGCCGCCGAGCGTGTCGACGACCACCGCGACCAGGACGACCCCGACGGCGAACACGACACCGAGGCCCGCGGCCGTCATGGCCGCCGATACGCCGGAGAGGACGGACCCGAGGGCGGCGCGCGTGTCGGTGCTTCGGATCTGGCGGCGACCGGGCACTTCGCGGCCGCTCGGATCCGCGGCGGCCGAGTCGGGCACAGGCGGATCGAGTGCGGGCGGCTTGGGCGCGGGCACATGGGGCGCGGGCTGCTCGCGGGCGGGTGCGCCGGCGGTGTCCGGCGGGCTGGTCGGGTCGGCGCCGGCGGGTGTGGGGCGCGCGGATGCGGGGCTCTCGGTCACGGTCCCTCATGCTGCCAACCTCGTGACGTTATGCGCCGTATGAGGAGTTCACGCCATTCGTGTCGTTCCAAATCGGTAGGAATATGACGTTTCTGGTATTCAATGCCGGATCAGGGGTCACTCGCCGGAGGCCGGAGACCGGGGGCCGCCGGGCCGTCGACGCCGCTCGAGCACCCGGCTGCCGACGGGCGACTCGATCGCACGACCGCAAGCACACGACGAAATGCGAGCGACGGCATGCGAACGACCGGGAGCGCAACGACGATGGACGACGCGGCCTTCGACGCGTTCTACGACCGGACGGCCCCCGACGTCGCCCGGTATGTGTATCTCCTGACCGCCAGCCCCCATCGCGCCGTGCACGCGACCCAGCGGGCGTACGCGCGGGTGTACGCCGAATGGGAGATCGCCGCCCACCAGTCGAACATCGACTCGTGGGTCCGTATGAAGGCCTCCGACATCGCCCTCGACCACCTGCACCGCGCCCAGCACAAGGTCAGCGGCTGGCTGCACCTTGACCGGATCGCGCGCAAAGTGCTCCGGGAGCCTCCCGGCCCCGAGGAGGAGAGCGGCAGCCCCGATGCGCCGACGGACCCGGGCACAGGTGCCGAGAACGACGGCAACAAGGCGGACAAACGCGCCGCGCCGGGACCTGCCGACGCAACCGACAGCACGACGAATGCCGCCGACACCGCCGATACCGCCGGAACCGCCGGGACCAGCAGCAACGCCGGGACCAGTGGGAGGACCGGCACCACCGCAGCCGCCGACGCCACCGGGGCGATCAGAGCAACCGCAGCCACCGGGAGGGCCGGGGCCGCCGCAAATCCCGACGAGCCCGCGACCTCGTCGAGCGCCGACCGGACACCGCCCGCCGACGGCACCGCGCCCGGCACGTCGCCCGCGCAAGGCTCCGCCGAAGGGGACGCCTCCGCCCCGCGCGTGCCGTGCCTGGATCCTCAGCCCAAGCGGCCCGGCGCCGCCCCCGACACTCCCGACGACGACGGCGATGGCGGCGACGGCGACGGCCAGTGGGCCACCGACGTCGCCCTGCTGCGTGCCCTGCGCGGCATTCCCGTGCACCGCCGCCGCGCGGTGGTGCTGTGTCACCACTACGGGATGACGCCGGAGGAGGTCGCGATCGAGACGGAGTCCACACTCGGCTCGACCATCGAGCGGATCGCGTTCGCCAACCGGCAACTCACGCACGGCATCGAGGAGTTGGCCGAAGCCGATCCCGACGGCCCGGAAGCCCACAAGCGCATCGCCGCGATCATGCGGGACCTGGCCGCCCGGTATCGCCCGGAGTTGCAGGCCGCGGGCACCCTCCGCGCCGACACGCAGGCGCGCGGCAGGATCCTCGTCGGTGCGGTCGCCACCGCGCTCGTCGGCCTGGCCGCGTATGCCGCGGTCGCGATGGCCGTCCCGGGAAGCCTCCCCGACGAACGCGCCGAGGTCCGAGCCTCGATCTCGGCCCGCGAGGCGGCCGGGCTCCCGCTCGTCGCGCACGCGCCGAAGCCGCCGATCAAGATCGGCCGCAGCACCGCGCGAGCCGAGGATGTCCCCGCCGACAGGCGGGAGTTGGTCCGTGTCAAGGGCACCGCGAGCCATGATGGTGGCACCTTCCTCATCGTCGACACCGCCGACGGGCCCGCGGACGCGCCCCAGCGGAAACCACGCGAGATCCCGCTCTCCCCCAAGGTCTCCTTCCACGGCGCCAAGGCGTTCGGACTGTCGAAGCAACAGGTCGTCTACGCCGGGGACTTCCTCTCCAAGGCCGCCGAAGGAGCGCTGGCGACAGCGGTGTTCGAGGTGCAGTACGACGAGGACGACCAAGTGGCCCTGATCAGGGAGCGTACGTCGGACTGACGGAGCACTCGGAAAGTTATCCACAAATCCCCAACCCCTGTGGATAACTTGCTGTGCAAAACGATTTGGGGTTCTGACGACAAAGGCATGGGCAGGCTCAGCGGTCACCACGAGCTCGGAAGCCGGTGGTGCTCATGCGCCAACGCCGTGGAGCAGGCCCTTGGCCAGCGTGACGACTCCGCCCGCGAAGGCCAGGCCCAAGACGAGTCGGCGCACGCTTGCGTCTCGCAGCCGCCCCGCAGCCGCGATGCCGGCCGACAGACCCGCCGCGAGACCGATGGTCGCGCTCGTCCACACCGCGCCGGTGAGGTCGGGAACCCCTTTGGCGGCAACGGAGAAGGCGTTGACGACGACGCCGTAGAACTGCGCGTTGGGCAGGAATTCCGCCGCCGACCAGCCCGCGTTCGCGGCGTACAGGGAGACCGGCGGCCCACCGACTCCCGCCGCGGCGTTCAGCACACCGCTCGCGGCCCCCGCGCCGACCGCGCCTCGGCGACCGCGCAATGACGGCATGCGAAGGCCGCACGCGATACAGGCGACGGCTGCCACGACGACGGTCCCGATGCCGATGAACAGCGGAGCCGCAGGAGTGCGGGCGACCGTCCACGCGCCCACCGGAACGGTGGCTGCCGCCGCCAGCACCAAGGGCACCATGAGGCGAACGCGCACGTGGCGCCATGTCCCCAGCAACCCGAGGCCGCTGATGAGGCCCGCGGCGACGTTCGACAGCAGCACGCCTTCGACAGGGCCCAACACCACGACCAGACCGGGCACGGCGGCCAGCCCGAAACCGACGCCGGTCAACCGCTGCAATGCCGTCGCCACGACAAAGACCAGCCCCACGACCACGGCGACCGTCACGCGCACCACCACCTCGCCGACGACAGGTCCGCTCCGGACCGCGCACCGGACGAAACCATGCCCTGTCGCTCGGCCCGGTGACCGGTCGCCGCGCGTTCGGGACAACGGCCGGGCAGGCGGCGGGCGTCACGCGCCTGGGGGCATCGGCGTCACCACCGCCGGTCGGGCGACATACCAGGAGGGCCCCGAACGGCGAGACCGCCCCGGCGCCGGAACGGCGGGGCGGTCTCGGTGGTCCTGCGCACCGTACTTCTTATTGTGCGTCCTGCTGTGCTTCCTGCTGCGTTCGCGCCGCGGCGGAAGGTCAGCCCTCCATGATCGCGCGCATCAGGCGGGCGGTCTCGGACGGCGTCTTGCCGACCTTGACGCCGACCGCCTCAAGGGCGTCCTTCTTGGCCTGCGCGGTGCCGGCCGAGCCGGAGACGATGGCGCCGGCGTGGCCCATGGTCTTGCCCTCGGGAGCGGTGAAGCCCGCGACGTAGCCGACGACCGGCTTGGTGATGTGCTCGGCGATGTAGGCCGCCGCGCGCTCCTCGGCGTCGCCGCCGATCTCGCCGATCATCACGATCGCGTCGGTGTCCGGGTCGTCCTGGAACGCCTGGAGGCAGTCGATGTGCGTCGTGCCGATGATCGGGTCGCCGCCGATGCCGACGGCGGTGGAGAAGCCGATGTCGCGCAGCTCGTACATCATCTGGTAGGTCAGCGTGCCCGACTTCGACACGAGGCCGATGCGGCCCGGCTTGGTGATGTCGGCCGGGATGATGCCGGCGTTCGACTGGCCCGGCGTGATGAGGCCGGGGCAGTTCGGGCCGACGATGCGGGTCTTGTTGCCCTTGGCGCCGGCCAGCGCCCAGAACTGGGCGGTGTCGTGCACCGGGACGCCCTCGGTGATGACCACCGCGAGCGCGATCTCGGCCTCGATGGCCTCGACGACCGCGTCCTTGGTGAACTTCGGCGGTACGAAGATCACCGTCACATCGGCGCCGGTCGCCCCGATGGCCTCGGCCACGGTGCCGAACACCGGGATCTCGTTGCCGTCGACGTCGACCTTCTCGCCGGCCTTGCGCGGGTTCACGCCGCCGACGATGTTCGTCCCGGAGGCCAGCATGCGGCGGGTGTGCTTCATACCCTCCGAGCCGGTCATGCCCTGAACGATGACCTTGCTGTCCTTGGTCAGGAAGATAGCCATGTTGGTTCAGGCTCCCTTACTTCGCAGCCGCGAGCTCGGCGGCACGGTCGGCCGCGCCGTCCATGGTGTCCACCTGCTGCACGAGCGGGTGGTTCGCGTCGGTGAGGATCTTGCGCCCCAGCTCCGCGTTGTTGCCGTCGAGACGGACGACGAGCGGCTTGGTGACCTCTTCGCCCTTGCTCTTCAGGAGCTCCAGCGCCTGCACGATGCCGTTGGCGACCGCGTCGCACGCGGTGATGCCGCCGAACACGTTGACGAAGACCGACTTGACCGCCGGGTCGCCCAGGATGATCTCCAGGCCGTTCGCCATGACCTCGGCCGACGCGCCGCCGCCGATGTCGAGGAAGTTGGCGGGCTTGACGTTCGAGTGCGCCTCGCCGGCGTACGCGACGACGTCCAGGGTGCTCATGACGAGACCCGCGCCGTTGCCGATGATGCCGACCTCGCCGTCGAGCTTGACGTAGTTGAGGTTCTTGGCCTTGGCCGCGGCCTCCAGCGGGTCCGCCGCGTCCTTGTCCTCAAGCGCCTCGTGGTCCGCGTGGCGGAAGTCGGCGTTCTCGTCCAGGGAGACCTTGCCGTCGAGCGCGATGATCTTGCCCTCGGGGGTCTTGACCAGCGGGTTCACCTCGACCAGCGTGGCGTCTTCCTTCACGAAGACGTCCCACAGCTTCTTCAGCACGTCCACGATCTGGTCGTGCAGCTCGGCCGGGAACTTCGCGGCCTCGACGATCTCGCGGGCCTTCGCCTCGGTCACGCCCTCGTTGGCGTCGACGGCGATCTTCGCGAGCGCCTCGGGCTTGGTCGCGGCGACCTCCTCGATCTCCATGCCGCCCTCGACGGACGCCATGGCGAGGAAGGTGCGGTTGGCGCGGTCGAGCAGGAAGGAGACGTAGTACTCCTCCGCGATGTCCGACAGGCCGGCCAGCATGACCTTCTTGACGATGTGGCCCTTGATGTCCAGGCCGAGGATCTGCTCGGCCTTCTCGACCGCCTCGTCGGGGCTGAACGCGAGCTTGACGCCTCCCGCCTTTCCGCGACCGCCCGTCTTCACCTGGGCCTTGACCACGGCCTTGCCGCCAAGGCGCTCGGCCACCGCGCGTGCGGCCTCCGGCGTGTCGACGACTTCACCGGGGAGAACCGGCACCCCATGCTTGGCGAAGATGTCCCTCGCCTGGTACTCGAACAGGTCCACGCTCGCGTCCGTCCTTGTGATCGCGGTTGTTGTCGGAAGACATCGCGCCACGTTCGTCGACCACGAGGGTCCCGCGGAGGCCCAGGATGGCTCGCCCCCAGGTATCTGGTGGACGGCGTCCGTACGCGCGGCTGATCCGCCTTGCAGATTAACCGGGGTGGCGGACCGGTCAGAACCGGGGGCTTGATCACCTGGGAGCCGGCCTCGCCCGACCGCACCCGAACGCCCCAACCGTTTGTCCGGTATGTCATGTTTCCACCCGATCCATCGTCGCTCAGCACGCACACACGCGCACACCCTGGTCCGAAATGCCGGACAACGGCACGTCTCGGATGTGGCGCAGACCACGTTGCTCACAAGCGCGATGCGTACATGTGATCACGCGTTCGAGTGCACGCGCGGGACATATCCCCTTCGACTGCGTGACAATGGTCTGCGCGGCACCCAACCGCACAAGCATGAACTCGGCAGAGCCGGGCCTCGGTGTTTCCCCTGCCACCGCGAGCACGCCGCTGTCGATCAACGCCCGAACGCCCGCAATGACCAAGGAGTCACGAGATGACTGCGGTCGCACAAGAGAAGCGGTGCCAGGCATCGGTTGGTGAGTTGTTCTTCGAACACCCCACCAAGTTCATCGCCGCGCTGGACGCACCTAAGGGTGTCCGCGTGGAGTACATCGAGGGGACGTACTACGTGGCACCGCCTGCCGGGGACCAGCACAACAATTGGGCCGGCCTTATTTACAGCGCCTTGCTCACGTCGGGGGAGCACCTCGCCAGAACCACGAACGGTTTTTGCGCCGAGCCGCCCGGCGCGAAGCATGTGACCGGTGCGTTCATCCCCGATTTCCTCGTGTTGTCACGCACGCCGACCGACGCCGATGAGAACTACCGCCACGCCCACGACGGCTGGTACCCCTCTGACATGCTCCGCCTCGTCGGTGAGATCACCTCGCCGAGCAACCACCGCATAGACCGCGAGGAGAAGTACCGCACATACGCGCGGGCCATGATCCCCGTCTACGTCCTCATCGACCGGCAGCGGCAGCTCGCGATCGCGTTCAGTGATCCGGTGGACGAAGGTGCCGACGACTCGCACTACAAGACCGAGGTCCGCGTCAAGATCGGTGACGTGCTGGCGCTGCCCGACGGGTTGCCGCCGCTGGATACGTCCGTGTTGACCTGAAAATGCGGGTGAACCGCCGTTCGGAATGCCGATTCCGGACGGCGGATCTGTTTGTGCGGGTCACTCCGGGATCGGCAGCGGCAGGCCCTGCACCGCCGCGGCCATGATTTCCGGGAAGAGGTCCGGGGTGCAGGCGAAGGCCGGGCTGCCGAGGGCCGAGAGGGCGGCGGCGTTGTGGTGGTCGTAGGCGGGGGCGCCTTCGTCCGAGAGTGCGAGCAGGGTGATGACCTGCACGCCGGCCCGCTGCATCGCGGCGACGCGGCGGAGCATCTCCTGGCGTACTCCGCCTTCGTAGAGGTCGCTGATGAGGATCACGATCGTCTCGGACGGCCGCGTCACCAGGGACTGGCAGTAGGCGAGTGCGCGGTTGATGTCGGTGCCGCCGCCGAGCTGGGTGCCGAAGAGGACGTCGACGGGGTCGCTGAGCTGGTCGGTCAGGTCGACGACGGCGGTGTCGAACGCGACCAGTGAGGTGCGCAGCGACCGCATCGAGGCGAGCACGGCGCCGAAGACCGACGCGTACACCACCGAGGCCGCCATGGAGCCGGACTGGTCGATGCACAGCACGACGTCTTTCTGCACGCCGTGCCGTCGGCGGCCGTAGCCGACCAGGCGCTCGGGCACGACCGTGCGGTATTCCGCCTGGTAGTGCTTGAGGTTGGCGCGGATGGTCGCGTTCCAGTCGATGTCGTGGTGGCGCGGCCGGTTGACCCGGGTGGACCGGTCGAGGGCGCCTTGGACCAGACTGCGGGTGCGTTGCGCGATGCGGCGCTCCAGGTCCTCCACGACGGTGCGGACGACCGCGCGGGCTGCTTCCTTGGTCGCCTCGGGCATGAGGCGGTTCAGGGAGAGCAGGGTGCCGACCAGGTGGACGTCCGGCTCGACGGCTTCGAGCATCTCCGGTTCGAGGAGCAGGCGCGTCAGGTCGAGGCGTTCGATGGCGTCCTGTTGCAGGATCTGCACGACGCCGCTGGGGAAGTACTCGCGGATGTCGCCGAGCCAGCGGGCGACCGCGGGCGCCGAGGCGCCCAGGCCGCCGGTGCGGGCCGTGGGGTTGGCCCCGGACCCGCCGCGGCCTTCGCCGGGCGCGGGTCGGTAGAGCGCGGCCAAGGCCTCGTCGATGCGGCGGTCCTGCCCGGTCAGTGCGCAGCCGGTGCCGTCGGCGTCGCCGCCGAGGATCAGCCGCCAGCGGCGCAGCCGTTCGTCCTCGGGGAGGGTGCTGGTCATGCGGTGCCTCCGGTGCGGGTGTCGGCGGCGGTCGGCGGCGCGCCGAGCAGGTAGGCGACCAACGGCAGTGCGGCGTCGGCGCGTTCGTGGTCGAAGGGGAATTCCCGGGCGGTCTGCGCCGCGTTCGTGCGCCCCGGGCTGCGCAGGCGCTCGCCGAGCGTGCGGCGCTCGGGGGCGGCGAAGCCGGAGAACGTGCGCCGTAGAAGGGGCAGGACGTCGGTGAAGTCCTCGCCGGGGATGCGCGCGACCCAGTCGTCCACGAGTCCCAGCAGCGCGTCGTCGTGCACGAGGAGGAGGCCGCCGCCGGACAGGAAGCCCTCGATCCACGCGGCGGCGTCGCGGTACGGCGTGCCGCGCGTGAGGGCTCGGGACATGCGCGGGCCGGCGTCGTCGGCGGTGAGGCGGCTGGCGTCGAGGAGGAGGCGTACGGAGCGCCCGGTCAGGAGGCCGGACGCGTCCGGGTGGTCGGCGAGCCGGGTGAGCGCGGCGAACCAGTACTCGCGCAGGTCGTCCTGGCCTGCCTGCGGCGTCAACAGGCCGGTGGCGTCGTGGACTTCGTCGAGGTGGCGGCGCATCTCCCGGGCGCCGTCGGCATCCAGGCCGGCGCATGCGGGGACGAGGCCGACGCAGATGCGCAGGAGCAGCCCGTCCACGACGGACGCCAGCGCGGTCGTGTCGGTGCCGCGCACGTCGCCGTAACGCAGCGCGCGAACCAGCGCCGGAAGGGCCTGGGCGAGGCCGGCCACATCGGAGTCGAGCGCGGCGCGCTCCTCCAGCACGCGCATGACGACGGGCAGCGCGGCGGGCAGGTCGGCGCGCAGGCAGCGCTCGGCGACCGCGGTGACGTCGGCCAGTGATTGGGCGTGCTCGGCGAGGTCGGCCGCGCGGGCGGTGGCCGCGGCCACGACGGTCGTGCCCCACACGCCGGCCTCCGCGACACGGATCGCCAGCTCCGGCTGCCAGGTGAGCGACCACGCCTCGCGGAACGTGCCGGTGCCGCGCGCGGCGGCGGGCGTACCCCAGGGGATGTCGAGGAGGTCGAGGCGGGTCAGCAGGCGGCTGCGGTCGGCGTCGGTGGGTTTGCGCAGGTCGAGCTGGAGGTCGCGGGTGGCGGCCTCGGGGGCGAGCCGCAGGCGGCGTTGTTCGCGGGTGAGGTCGCGTTGCAGCGGCACGGCCGGGACCGCGTCGGGGACGGTGCCGATGCGGTCGCCGACCACGATGTCGTCGACGACGAGACGGAGCGGGGTGTCGTCGCCGTCGCACATGACCGCGCGCACGGCTTCGAGGGTTTCGTCGAGTCCGGGCAGCGGACGCCCGCGCAGGGCGGCGAGGGCTTCGGCGTGCCGGACCGACTCGATGACGTGTGCGGGCGAGACGGGGCGTCCGGCGTCGCGGAAGAGGTCGGCGATCCGCACGAACCAGTGCGGCAGCATGCGGGAGCTGTCGCGGTCGGCGAACAGGTGGTGGTACCAGCCGGGTGACGTGACGCCGGCGCCGTAGCCGGAGGCCTGCGCGAGACGGCGGTGCGTCCACGGCACCCACGTCGTCTCGACCTTGACGCGCGGCAGTGCGCCGCCGCGCGCGAGGGCGGCGAACGGGGCGAGGACGGCCCGGTCTTCCGCGGCCGGGCGGGGCGTCGCGAGAGCGGGCACGTGCCACGCGCCGCACACGACGGCGATGTTGTCGTGGCCCTGCCGGTGCGCGGCGGCGATGGCGAGGCGCATGTGGGCTTCGCGGGCGGCTTCGAGGTCGGGGAGTGCCGCGTGGTCCGGGGTGACGCTGCCGTCGTGCGGCTGTTCCGCCTTGGGGGGAACCGATGTTGACGCGCCGTCACGAGCCGCCGTCGTGTTCTCGGGGCCCGAGTCGACCGCCGGTGAGGCGCCCGTGCCGCCGACGATGCCCTCGCGCAGGGCCGTCATCGCCTCCGCGAGCAGCGCGAACGGCGCCATCGGGTCGCCGTGGCCGGCCCGGTGCTCGACCGCGTCCTCCCACCAGCGCTCGGGGTCGTCGTGGCCGGCGACCCGGGCCAGGATGGCGATGGGGTCGGAGCGCACGAGAGGCGCCTGCTCCGGCTCGTGGGCCGCTTGCCGCTCCGGCGGCGCGTCGCGTGACGCGCGGTCGAGGGCGAAGGTGCAGCCGGCCGGCAGGTCGATGAAGCGGACCGGGACGCCCTTGTCCAGGGCGTACCTGATCGCGACCCACTCCGGGCTGAAGTCCGCGTACGGCCAGAACCCGGCCTGCGACGGGTCGTCGACAGCGTGGGCGAGCAGCGCGATGGGCGGCTTCATGTCGGGGTCGGCGGCGTACGACAGCAACAGGTCGGCCTCGGGCGGCCCTTCGAGCAGCACGATGTCGGGCGCGATCGCTTCGAGAGCCGCGGCGACGGCCCGCGCGGAGCCGGGGCCGTGGTGGCGGACGCCGAGGAGGTGGGGATTCGCCTGCCCCCGCGTCGTACGCCGAGCGCGGGTCGCCATCAGGCCGCTCCCGCCTCGCGGCACGCCCGGTAGAAGTCCTGCCAGCCGTCGCGCGAGCGGACGACCGTCTCCAAGTACTCCTGCCACACGACGCTGTCCGAGGCCGGGTCCTTGACGACCGCGCCGAGGATGCCCGCCGCGGTGTCGGCCGGGCGCAGCACACCGTCGCCGAAGTGCGCGGCCAGTGCGAGGCCTCCGGTGACGACGGATATCGCCTCGGCGGTCGACAGGGTGCCGGACGGCGACTTGAGCTTCGTCCGCCCGTCCTCCGTCAGCCCGGACCTCAGCTCGCGGAACACCGTGACGACGCGCCGCAGCTCGGCCTCCGCGGCCTCGATCTTCGGCAACTGGAGTGACACGCCCATCTGTTCGACGCGGCGGGCGACGATGTCCACTTCGGCGTCCGCGCTCGCGGGCAGGGGCAGGACCACGGTGTTGAATCGCCTGCGCAGGGCACTGGACAGGTCGTTGACGCCGCGGTCGCGGTCGTTGGCCGTCGCGATGAGGTTGAACCCGCGTACGGCCTGCACCTCGTCGTTCAACTCCGGTACGGGCAAAGTCTTTTCGCTCAGGATGGTGATGAGCGTGTCCTGCACGTCGGCCGGTATGCGGGTCAGCTCTTCGACGCGCGCGATCCGGCCTCGGCCATCGCCCGCATGACCGGCCCGGCCACCAGCGCGTCCCGGCTCGGGCCGTGCGCCAGCAACTGCGCGTAGTTCCATCCGTATCGGATCGCCTCCTCCGGTGTCCCGGCGGTGCCCTGGACGAGGAGTGTCGAATCACCGCAAATCGCCGCCGCCAGATGCTCCGACACCCACGTCTTCGCCGTTCCCGGCACCCCGAGCAGCAGCAGCGCCCGGTCGGTGACCAGCGTCGTCACCGCGACCTCGACGATGCGGCGGGGCCCCACATACTTCGGCGTGATGACGGTGCCGTCGGGCAGCGTCCCCCCGAGCAGGTACGTCGACACCGCCCACGGCGACAACTTCCACTGCGGGGGGCGGGGCCGGTCGTCAGCCTTCACCAACGCCGCCAACTCGTCGGCGAACGCGTTCTCGGCGTGGGGCCGCAACGCGGCGTCGTTCCCGGAAGTCACAGTCGCAGATACGGCAGAACTCACGGACAGCCCCCGGAGTCGAAGAGTGCGGATTCAGCGCGCCCACGTGTCCTGGGCACGGAGTCCACCTTGCCGCGTGGCACTGACACCAAGAGCCCGAGCGAGCGGGGCCGGCGCACCTTCCGAGCGGGCACTCAAAACACGCCGCGAAGACCGAGCGACCCGGCAGCCGTCGAGTTGCTCAACCTCCTTCGTTGCCGTCGGTGCGGGTCACGGACGTACGACGGCTCGGCGATCCAGCGGCGCCAGGATCCACGGGGTCGTGGCCGCGCACAGGGCCAAGGGCCAGGTCACGACGAACTGGTCCTCGGACAGCGGGCCGACGAGGGCCTGTCCGTCGAAGGCCAAACCGCTTGAAACGAGCCATCCCACGCTGCCCGAGACGATCAGCAGAAGCAGGCATGCACCAAGCGGACTCAGCCGGTGCCAAGGGACGAGCACGAGCAACGGCACGACGAAGGATGCCGCCAGCACTGCCATCAGGAGCGCCGCTACAACCGAGACAGAAAGGCCACCGCCAGGGGGAACGCCGCTTATGCCATGCCGGGATGTCGCGCCGATCAGAACTCCCGTCGGCGCGGCGGCGCTCAGCACAGCCACAGCACGCACAGTGACCTTCAGCGAGGCGGAGCAGTCGATACCCAACAGGCGGGCCCGGCCGCCGGAGTGGTCTTCCCCGCAGGCACAGTCCCCGAGCCGCTCTGTGCTTCGCCACGGCACCGTCAGCCACGGAAGCAGGACGAGGCAGAGCAAAGGGGGCAGCCAGAGGATCGGGGACGTGGCAAGCGTGGATATTCCACCGGAGCCGCGTATTTTCAATAAAACATGCGCAAAAGCCCCGACACCCACCGCGAACAGCAGCAGCGCGGCACATGACCTTGCAACGCCCTTCTGAAGAGGAAGAGGCACAAGAAGGAACAAAGGAACCGTGACAAAGGCGATGGCCATGGTGATCGGCGCCGCGATCAACATGGCAACGAGAAAATACTGGCGGTCGCTGCCCGCCTCCGGCCGGAGCAGCCACAACACGGCGGCACCAAGAGGCCCACCCACCAGCATCGCGCCCGTGAGCCGCACCGCGACACGGAGCACCGTCCCGCACATTCCTCCGGGGACCCACACCCCGTGACCCTCACCGCATGTACACAGCTTGTCAGTCAACCGCTCCCCCTCACGGCCGCGAATCCCCAGGCGTACGGCACGGGTCCGTCTTGCCGCTACGGATTATGTACGGGCCGGCTGGGGCGTTGACGGCCCGTCAGACCGCCGACGACACGTCACTGGCGTCTCACACCACGGCAACCGGCTGGCGTTGCCGGAGCGTTGCGAGGGCTCGTAAGGCGGCGACGCGGTCGGCGATGCTTGCCGCGAGCTGTTTCGGCGGCGCCGGGTCGGGCGGCGCTGCGGAACAGGCGCGGCAATCGCCGGTTTTTCGGCCGCGGGGAAGGTAATCGCGGCAGGTGGGGCACTCGGCGAGGGCCGGGGTGCCGCGTTGGGCGCGCGGGGCAGGGAGTTTGCGGGTGAGGCGGTTGGCGAGCAACGCGCGGGAACTGTGCACGACCGGCGGCAGCCCTTGGGTGAGCAAGGCCCGGATCTCCAGGTCGGAGACACCTGTTTCCAGCCACGGCAGGGCCAGCGGCGCGAGAGCGAGAGTGTCGGTGGCGCTCATGGCGAGTTTGGGCTCGGCCCGGCACACGCGGTTGAGCAGCGCGGCGGCGCGTGCCAACGCGTCCGACGATTGCGGGAGTCGGGGGGTCTGCGGGACGTCTTGAACCGGCGGGCCTTCGAAGGATTGTGCGGCCTGCGCGACTTGCGTCTGCCGGACGGTGAGGCCTGCGGGCAACGTTCCGCCCGCCTTGCGCCGCTGCGGCGGCGTGGGTGACCACTCCTGCGGCGTACGCGACTTCGCCGCGGCCGGGGCGGGGAGGGTGGGTTCTTTCTCCCGGTTCTTTTTCCCGTGAGGGAACGCTCCCGCGTTGCCGCCGATTGGCCGACCGGTTCCCGGCGGTACGGGAAGCGGCGGCGTGGCTTGCTGCGCAGTGTCGTAGACCCAGATCTCCGTGTGGATGCGCCCGGTATCCGGGTCACGGAGCGTGCGGCGCTCGTAATATCCGGCGTCGACAAGCTCATCGAGAGCCTTCGCGATCCCCCGCCGCCCGAGCCCGGGGTTCCTGTCCGCGAGCGTACGCACGTCTTCGCGCGCGCCGTCGGGGCAGCGAGAGGAGGTAGGTGAGGATGCCTCGGGCGACGAAACTCAGCCCTTTGTGTTGCAGGATGTCGTTGCCGACGACCGTGAACGCGCGTGTGCGCGCGGTACGCTGAATGCGCATGTTGAGGTCTGCTCTCTTCGTGCCGTGCCCCGGGGTGTTCCAGCACCGCCGGGGTCACTTCTGTTGTTGATCCGACACGAAGCGTAGCGCCTGGTTGACGCACCGCCAACCAACCGGCGATCCCGCGCTCTCGAACACCCGCCCTACATGGTCGTGTCGCAGGCGAAGACCCGCGCGAGCGCGTGGCAGGCGACTTCACCGTTTGCGGCGACGCGACCACCGCCATCTGCAATGCTCGGACTGCATACCACCATTGGAGGCACCACCGGCAACTTCGCACGAAGGGACGCTGGTTGGCAGCCGAGCAGGCTGGTTGGACGATGTCCGCAGGAGACGCCGCGCGCATACGCGCCGCTCCTGCGGTCAGGGTGCTCGACGGCGGCTCGGACAACGTCAACCGGGTCGTCGAGACCCGTGACTTCGGCCTCGTCATCGACCGACAGCGCAAGCCTCGACGCGACTCGCCACTGACGGCGTCTCCCCCGGCCCTGCCGCAGCCGCACTTCGAACACGACATCCTGCGCAACCTCAACTCGGCCGGTGCCTCGTTCGTCCAGGGGATCCACTACGCCGACGCGACCGGGCTGATCCTGGAATACGTCGACGGCGAAACGTTCACCGACGCACAGTGGAACACCGACGCCGGGTTGCGCGGCGAGTACGCCCGCCGCCTACCCAAAGTCATGGCCGAGTTGACTGCCCTCTCGGCGGCAGTGACCCCCACGGCGATCCGCCGAGACGAGCGCGGGGCCTGGCCGGCGCGCCTGGCGAGCACCGCACAGTACGGGCACCTGCTGCGGCACCGAACCATCCTGGCGTGGAATCGTGTGTCCAAGACCTGGGTGACCCGGCTCCTGGCCGAGTTCGGCGACACCGAGCATGTTGCGAAGCGGTTGGCCGGATTCGAACTCACCGGCAACCGCCCGGTCACGTTCCTGCACAACGACCTTCATCCGTGGAACACGATCCGGCGTCCGTTCACCCTCCTCGACTGGACCACCGGCGGCAGCGGCGACCCGCTGTGGGAAGTCACCATGGTCGAGCGTGTGTTCCGTCCCGGCTCCGAGCGCGAACAGTTCATGGCGAATGCGCAAGCGGAACTCCCCCGGGCGGTGTTCGACGGCTTCGAGCGGGACTCGGCGCAGTACGACGTCCTGTACCGAGAACGCAGCCGGACCATGTCCGCGGGGTTCATCGCCGAACAAGCCACGCAGGCGCTGCACGCGGCAGCCCGCAACGACACCCCGGAGGCCAGGCGCGAGGCCGTACGCCCCTATGTCGAGGAGATCCACCTCTTGTCGGGGTCGTTCTCCGGGCGCCCCCTCGAACGGTCACTGGACGAAACCGCCGACATGGTCGCCAGGCATGTCGACAGACAGCTCGGCCTGCACACTGCCGGTCACAGCGGCACAAGCCGCAGGGCCTCCCGGACGAACGCGGCGGAAGTCGGCTCCGCAGGCCGTGAAGCCGATACCCGGCAAACGGCCAAACCGGCGCTGCCTGCGCACATGTCCGCCACAACCAACGAAAACAGCGCCGCGAACCTGTCCGCCACGCCCGCCAGTTCCGGTCTCGGCGCCGTCAACGCCAAGCTGCCGACAGCGCTCCCGTCCACAACCGCTGCGGTCAACACAGGACCCGTACGCACGCCCACCCGCGCCCAGATGAACCAATTGAACGCACACCCGGCCCGCAGACGCTCGCTGCAAAGGGGCCACGAGTAGGGGAGCCGAGCTCCCGCGGGCAGACGCAGAAGACGCGAGCAGACTGGTCGGACACGCACAGATCGCGCGGCTACAGCAAGCCGGCCGGGATCTCCAGGTATTCGGTGGGCAGCACAAGCCCCGGACACGGCCGACTCAGGCGCGACGCCCGAGCGGCGGGCGTCAGCGAATGGATCTTCGGGGCTTCTGCCACCAGCCCGGCCAAGTGACTTCACTGTAGGGCGGCTTGCGCGACGTCTCATGGAAAACGAGCCGGGAACCGGGTTATCGGGCTTCTGAAGCCTTACAACGCTCGGGGCTCGGTAGTGGGCCTTCAACTGCCGCGCAGCATCTTGGACGAGTGCACGTACGCGTCGGCCGCGGACTGCGGGCATTCGCTGACAGGGGCCGGAGCCCGACGCCGAAGGGAGTCACGCGCCGCCGAGCGCGCGTTGAGATGGCGAATTCCCGCGTTCAGCGCGGGAGTTTGCCATGTCAACGACGACCGCGCAGGCGGCCCTACCAGCCGTGGAGTGTCAGGTCAGGGGTACCTGCGAGGTAGCCGGTCAGCCCTGCGGCCGGGTACGGGATCACGTCGCGCGGGAGGTCATGGGCCGCAAACCAGGCGACCTGAAGGCACTTGTCCGGTTCGCGGTTGAACGGCTCGCCGGCCCAACGGGTGGCCTCGAAAAAGAACCCGATCCGGTCGGCGGACCCGCCGCCCTGGCGGTGGTGGACGACGTGCACGAGACGGAGATGGTCAGGCTCGATGTCGACCCCGACCTCCTCGTACGCCTCCCGCACCGCCGCCGAGATCAACGGCTCCCCCGCGTCGAGTTTGCCCGAGGGCGCGTGCCACTGGCCATAGCCGTACGGACTGCCGCGCTGCGAGAGGAGGATCTTGTCCCCCTCGCGAAGGATCACGTGAACATCGATAACGGGAGCAGCGGTTCGAACGGTCATAGGTCGCTATCCGGCCTCGGGAATGGTGGCAGTGACCCTACTTCAGATCGATGCTGATGTGACTGGCGATCCGTACTGCAACACCCACAGGGGTTAATCCGTCGACGTCGACAACGGCTACGTTGGCGCCCAGTCCGCTGAGGATGGAAATGGCGTCCTCATACAGGGCGAGTTCGCGACGGACGTTGGCCGGTTCGCGTTCGAAGCGGTGGTGGGGTCCCCTAACCGACAGCCGCCGGGCGATGAGATCTTCAGGTGCCCGGAGGATGACGGCCAAGTCAGGCATGTTGATGCCGGCGTTCACCTCCCGGATGAAGTCGACGGGGACGCCGTCGAGACGTTGGAGCACAAGGCTGGAGGCGAAGTAGCGGTCGCAGACCACGACGTGACCTGCGGCCAAGTGCGGACGGATCTCGCTGTCGAGGTGGTGATGGCGATCGGCGGCGACCAGGCAGGCGAGGGCTCGGCCGTGCACTCTGTCGGCGAGCTTCCGGGTGGCCTTCCCTACGTCACCGCCGGAAGGCTCGGCTGTCGCATGGACACTGCGTCCTCGGGAAGTGAGCAATGCCGCGAGAGCAGTGACGGTGGTGGACTTGCCGATGCCCCCCGGACCGTCGACCGTCAGGAAGTATCCGTACCCACCCGTCGGTGGGGTGGCGGCATTCATAGGTCGACCGCAGAGGTGCGGGCGTGTTGGGCTCGGGCGAGCGCGGCGAGATGTCGGCGTATCTCCGGAAGAGGAACGCCGCCAAACTGGATGCCGACGGAGAAGTTGAACTCATCGCGGCCACGCATCGCCTCGTCGGCGCCGTGTTCGGTCAGATCGACATCGTCGTAGGCGACGAGGTATTCAGGGCGGTGCCCCTCGGCGATGAGCCGGCTCCAGACGGGGCTACCGGGGTAGGGACGGAACTCGAAGACGGACGCGCGGAACGAGCCTTGGTGCCGGTCAGCGAGGTCCCAGAGCCGATGGATGTGGGCGACTGTGGCCGCCAAGTCCTCCTCGCTTTCGCCGGGGTAGCCGAGGATGAAGTAGCCCTTCACCCCAATGCCGTGCTCAAAGAGCCGACGGACCACGTCTACGGTCATCTCGGCAGTAATGCGCTTGTCCATGGCTTGCAGGACACGGTCGGAACCGGACTCGATGCCGAGCGCGATCTCACGAAGGCCATTGGCCGCGAGACTCGCGTACAACTCGTCTTCCGCACGGTGAAGGACGTTGATCCGTCCGGTGGCGTCCCATACAAACCGGTCACCGACTCGAGCGGCGGCGAACGCGGCCATGGTCGGTTGGATGATGCGCTCGGCCCCTAGGAACAAGTCGTCCACGAACCGAAACGCCGTCGTGCCGAACTGGCGGTGCAAGTAGTCGAGTTCGGTGAGGATGCCCTCAGGTCGGCGGGTACGGACGGCGATCTCCGGGTTCTGGGAGATCGCCGCTCCGCAGAACGTACAGTCGTAGAAGCAACCGCGTGACCCGACGATATTCGCCTCCGTGCGGCCGTCCGAGGCCCGGAAGGGGTCCTGGAGCAGGAACGAGCGGTCAACGAACGGCAGGGCGTCGATATCGGGTGCCAGCCATCGCGCCGCATCGCTGCGCGCGATGCCGGAGACGGTGATGCGCAACCTGTGGTCGCGCCAGTAGGTGTACGGAAGTTCCGTACGTCGCGTGTGGTCCCCCAGGAGAGCTGCGACGCGCGTTTCGGCTTCTCCAACCAAGAGCGCGTCCGTGCGGGCCATACGGGGGTCCGTAAGGACCTGCTCAGGCATGGCCTTGGCATGGTGGCCTCCGACCATGACGCGAACTGCCGGGTCAAGGGCGGCCGCGATCCGTGCGGAGAGATGGTAGGTCGGAGCCAGGAGATTGAAGCCCGCCCATCGCGGGGCGGCGGCGTTGACGATCTGGGCCGTCTCGCCGATGCCCAGGCCGTGCGCCTCTGCGTCAAGTACCCCTACGTTGTAGCCGAGATGCTGCGCGTACGTGGCGATGTACGCCATCCCGAGCACCGGCAGGGTGTAGTCGTTGACGCGCGGACGCATGCTGTAGTCGCGCAGAGGCGCGTTCACGAACACCGCGTCCAAGGGGTGTGAGGGGTCGGCCCCGGCGATCAGATCACGGGGTAATGGCGTCGTCTCCGCTGGGGCGATGGTGGACATGGGTGCTCCCCCAGGTCAGTGTCAGCAAGGTCAGGGTGTGCAACTCCCGTACGGTGGTGGCCCAACCGCGCCACAGACGGCCAAACTCCTTTTCGGCGACCGGCCACGGATAAGCAGGAGCGATTCGGGCGGCCCACGTACGCACCGCCAGGTCGTGGTGTGGATAGACCGAGAAGTTCCCGGTGTAGTCACTCACCGCTGCCGCTGCCGTCCACGGTCCGATGCGCGGGACCGCCTCCAACTCGGTCACCAGGTCCGCCGGGCTCAGCGACTCCCAGAGCGCAGTCTGCTCCAAGTAGGCGCTCGCCACCGCCTGCAGCGCCGTACGGTGAAATGCTGCTCCGACCCGCTTGAAGTCCGCATCGGACAGGTCGAGAACACGTTCGGGAGTGGGCGTCACAGCCATCCGACCGCGCGTCGTCTCGACGACCGTGCCGTAGGCAGCGCACCATGCCCGGTACACCTTGCGGGCCTGCGCAGCCTGGATCACTTGACGAATCACGGCCGTACTCACCGCGTCCCACAGCGAAGGGTTCGGGATGCGAGTGGCCCAGTGCATCGCGTGCAGCGGCCGCAGCAACATGTCCGGGGCTGCCGGGGGCAACTCCTCAGCACGAACCGTGTGGGTGGTCGGCTTGACGGCATCGTCGCCGAGGACGCAGGTAAGCACCAGTCCCTCCTGGGGACTGTGCTCAGCCAACCAGATGCCTTCCCGTGTGGTCATCAGCCGGGCCTTGGTACCCGGCGACGCGCCCGCAACATCGGTCCACGCAGGGTGGTCGGCGGCCATGTAGTGATGGTCTGTCATGTATCGCGCCTTTACAGGTGTCGGTCGTCGGACACCCGTAGCCAACACGATGACGTCGGCGACAGCCGTAACTTCGCTCACGCATGGCGTCATAACTCATATGTCTCCTGCACCCCCGCCGGCGACTCACGTCGGCACAAGATTGTCAAGATCGGCTGATCTGCTGCCAAATCGATGGTTCCTCATTTATCGGCGCCTCGGTTCGGGGCCGAGTCGTTGAAGCAGGCAGATGTCTGCGATATGCGCGTGGCAAGCACATCGGTGTGAGCGGGGCAGTTTCGATGAAGGAACGGTGGCGGGCGGCGATTGACCCGACGGATTCGGACGTGCGGCGGCTCATGGTGGAACGGTGGGTGAGGTCGGAGGGATGGGGGAAGGGTGATGAGTCGCCCCAAAAGCGGCTGTACGTGGCGCGTGCCAATTTGTACGTGGTGGTTGGGGTAAACCGCTCGTACGAGCTATCGGTTTCGCTGCGTGTTCGAGTGATTACGCGTTTAGTGTGAAGTGGCTGGAAGTTGCCGGTGCCGGGGAGGTGCCTCGGTGGCGGCGGCACGGAACGTGCAACGGTGGGGCGGGTGTTGGCGATGGCGGTGACGGCGGGAAGCGGGACGGGGAACGACAGCGAACGCGGGCGCGGACGCGGCAACGCGAATGGGAGCGGGCCCACGAAGGGGAAAGCGACGGGCGCGAGCACGGCTCGGGCGAAGCGCAGTGAACGCAGGGACGACCTGCCGGGAGTGTGGGTCGCCTACGGAAAGTTGATCCGGCTGTTCCGCGAGCGGGCGAAATTGACGCGGCAGCAGTTGGCGGACGCGGTGGGGTACTCGGTGGAGCAGGTCGCGTCGGTGGAGCAGGGGAGGCGACCGGCGAAGGAGGCGTTCACGGAGGCGGCGGAGAGGGCGTTGGATGCGCTGGGGGCGCTGGCTGTCCTGCAGGACGACGTTGACCTGGCGAAACTGCCCATGTTCTTCCAGGACTTCGCGCAGATCGAGTTGGGGGCGCTGTGCAGGTACTCGTTTGATCCGCTGCTGGTGGACGGGCTGTTGCAGACCGAGGCGTACGCACGAGCGGTCTTCGCGGGGCACTGTCCACAGTTGAGTGCGGAAGAGATCGAGCAGAACGTCGAAGGACGATTGGCACGGCAGCGTTTGCTCCGACGGGAAGCGGTGTTGAACCTTTCGTTCATCATCGGCGAAGCGGCGCTCCGGAACGTCGTAGGCGATGATGAAGTGATGGCAGAACAGTTGCGGCACCTGCTCGCCATCGGACAGTTGGGCAACGTCGAGATCCAGATCATGCCGTCGTATCGAGGCTTCCACCCGGGGCTCAACGGCCCGTTCGTGGTCTTGGAGACCCTGGAGCACCGTCGGCACGCGTACGTCGAATCGCAAGACATCGGGCAGGTCGTAAGCGAGGCCAGCACTGTTAGTCGCCTCACAATGCGCTATGGCAAGCTACGTTCGCTGGCATGGAATATTGATGAGTCCACGCGATTCATCAAGGAGTTGATTGGAGACCGATGAGCGCAGAGCAGCAAGTGCGCACTCCCTGGATCAAGAGCAGCTACAGCGGTTCGGGTGGTGGCAACTGCGTCGAGGTCGCTGCGGCTGCGACGGCCATGCACGTGCGCGACTCGAAGCTGCCCGGCCTCGCCACCCTCACCTTCCCGGCCGCCCACTGGTCCGCCCTCACCAACTCCGTTCGCCACTACGGCTGAACAGCGCATCCGCTACCTGGGCAGCGCATCCCGGCCATTCGTGTGACCTCACGCGATGGCAACGAAGAGGCCTGCCATCACTCCGCGACGTACAGCCTTGCCAAGTCGACGAGTTGCACGCTCGGGTCGGCGTCGGCGGTCCTGTGGAGGTCGTCGGTGAAGCCGGCGCCGCTGAACAGGAGCAGGCGGGTCTGTGCGGCGTCTACGCCGCTTCTGGCGCGTAGGAGGTCGCGGATGCGACCGAGCCGTTCCAGGTGGCCGAGGCCAAGAGTCTCGTTCCACTTCGCTTCGCCGATCGCCAGCACGCCTTCGTTACGGGCCCCGGAAGCCGCCCCGAGCCACGTGCCGAAGACGACGACGTCGAGTTCGTGTTTCGTCTTGGCGGCCGGGTCGGGAACCGTCCCGGAGGCGACTTTCGTACGGGTGCCGCCGAGTGTTTCGGCGGAGGCGTACCAACTTGCCCATGTACGACACAAGTGCTCGAAGTGCGGGCCAACGACCTTGCTGTAGAAGGTCGCTTGAGCCTCGGCCCAGACCAACTCGGCCCGCCCGGGCCGCTCCAAGTCGCTCCAGCGTGGCCGCATGACAGCGTGGTGGAAGTCGACGATCGGCTCGGCGATGCGGTACCTGGCCCGCTTGGCGTGGAAGGCGTCCGGCTCCCGAGTGATCAGACCGCCGTCCTCCAACACCGTCAGCGGGTGCCCGAGGTCGGTGGACTTGCGCTCCAAGTAACCCGCGATGCCGCCGCGTGTGTGGTTTCCCCCGGCGATCGCGGACAGAACGCCGTGATACAGAGCAGTGTCGCGGACGTCCGGCTCCTCGGCGAGGAGAAAACGCGCCTCACGGAAGAGCGGCCGCGACGGGTTCAGCACGTTGCGGATCACCCACGCCCCGAAGTCGGCGATGCCGTCCGGGCTGTCACCGAGGGTGAACTCACGGGCGTACGCGGGGGTTCCGCCGACAACCGCGTCGACGAGCACAGCGAGCCTCGGATCGTCGATGCCCCAAAAACGCGCGGCCAGGCGGTAGTCCAAAGTGGGTACCACCAACTCAAGGCTTGCGCGGCCGCGCAGCGGAGCCGTACCGGTCAGCAGGTTCCCCATGAAGGACAGTGCGGACCCGCACAACAGCAGCCGTACCGGCCCTCCGTCACGGCGAACCGCCGGTCCCAGTGCGCGCTGCAACAGGGACGGCAGCTCCGGGGAGGCTTTGGAGGAGCGGGAACTCGTCCAGCACCACCGGCAACGGCCCCTCGGTGACAGCGCGTTCCCTGGCCAAGGCCATCAGCGCGGACACGGCCTCGTCCCAATGCGCGAAACGCAGCGGTATGGCCGCTCCGGACCACCGGCCCAACTCGTCCCCGAACATCCGCAGCGACTCAGCCCCGGTCGCCTGAGCCGCCGCGAAATAGAAGCCGCCCGTTTGACGGCACAGCGCATCCAACAAGAACGTCTTGCCCAGTCGGCGGCGTCCCGAGACCACGCCGAGCGTCGGCTCCGAGCCCCGATACGACGCGAACCGGACCAGTTCCGCCCACTCGAAGTCCCGGTCGAACATGTCATCGGGTTTTTGCATCAGTCGCCGCCAAGGACTAATGAGAGGTACGCCTATTATAGGCGTACCTCTCATTGCTGGGATCCGCAGGCGCCTTGCCACTGGCGTCTGCGGATACCGGCAAAGAGCGCGCGAGGCACGGTCAGCGGGTGATCGTGCTCTTGCCGAAGGTGAGGCCGAGGAAGGTCACGAGCATCCATACCGGCATCGTGATGCCGGGGAGGCCGGGGACGGACATGATGATGAAGCCCGCCACGGGAAGGGCGACCAGGGCGGCGCCCACCCAGCCGATCCAGCGGGAGATCGTGCGCTCGCGCAGGGCCATCCAGGAGACGGCGCCGGCGGCGATCAGGACGCCGAGCCAGCCGATGAAGCTGCCGAAGTCGTTGAGCATGAAGTAGATGTACTGGCCCTGTTGGTCGAACGCGGTGTCCTCCGGGCCGCCGTCGCCGTAGATGGCCATCGCGCCCTTCCAGCCGTAGCCCAGGGTGAGGGCCGCGGCGGAGGCGGTGAGGCCGCCGCTGACGACGCGGGCGGCGGTGCTGCCGGGGACGCGCGGTTCGACGTGGCGGCGCCACGCGGCGGCGGTGATCAGGAGCAGGGCGACGGTGATGTAACCGGCCAGGAAGCTCAGCCTGGCGATCGTCACGTTCACCTCGCCGACCTGATCGATCGTCATGGTGTCGGTGTCGTTGTTCAGATCGCTCAGGTGCAGGTCGAGTGCGAGAGTCGCGATGCCGCCGAGCAGACCGGCCGCCGCCCCCACGAGCGGCCAGTACGCGCGGCGCACCGGGCCTTCCCCCCACCCGGTGCGCCCGTCGACCGGGCTCGGATCCGTGTACGTCATGTGGTCTCCCCCCACACATGTGTGCCGCCTTGTCGTGCTCCCCCCGGCGGCGCGTACCGGACCCGATGCCCGGCGACGAGCACCACTTTCGGGGCGGCCGTGTCCCGGGCACCAGGGACACCGGCACCGGGTGGCCGGGATTCGGGACCGGGGCGCTGTCGGGCGCTGGATGTGCTGGGGCAGCATGGCTGCCATGACCACGCGACTGCCGCACACCGGGGGCCGGGAAGACGGTGCCGGGAAGGGAACAGGGCATCCCGGTGACGCGGGCGTGCGCTGGAGCCGAGCGCGCCGGGGCGGCCGGAAGGGTTCGCGGCCCGGCGGGATGAAGGCGGCGCCGGTGGTGTGCGGGGCCGGTACATATGACGCCGGTACGGATGACGCCGGTACGGATGCGGCAGCGGGCGGTGTCGAGACGGGTGCGGGCGCGTTCCCCGGAACCGGCCCGGAATCGACCGTTGCGGACGGCACGGACCCGGAGCCGGCCGAGGTGCCGATCGGTGGCTTCCCGGCCGACCTGCGTGACGACGGAGCCGGCGAACCGCCCACGGCAGCGCAAGGCTCTCGCCTGCCGGACGATGTTGACCCTCCACAGCCCGGTCGGGTCCGCCGTCTAGTGCGCCGCATACCCGACCGGTGTCTGACGACGTCGGCAACAGTCCTCGCCGTGGTCGCGGTCGTCTCGACGATCGCTTACATCCCCTTCCACGTCTGGACCGCGAACCGCGCCGACATCGCCCCGCGCTCGTGGGGCGACGTCGTCCTGGCGTCGGCATGGCCGGTCATCGGCGCTTTCGTCGTCCGCGGCCGACCGCGCAACCCCGTCGGGTGGCTCCTGATGGTCCCGGCCTCTTACGCGCCCTACCTCAACCTGTCGCTTTACGCGGTGGTGTCCGCCGAGATCGCGGACCATCCCCTGCCGGGGGCGGACTTCGCAGCATGGATCGGGACATGGGGGTTCACGCAGTACTTCGTTGTCGTGCCGCTCCTGCTGCTGTTGTTCCCGGATGGGCAACTACCCGACAGACGCTGGCGGTTCGCGGCGTACGGGATCGTCTTCATGGCCGCGCTCGCCGCTCTCGGCGCGATGTTCCGCGACGGCGGCATCGACATATCCGACGACGTGGAGAACCCGTTCGGCATCCCCGGCGCCACATGGCTCGGATACCTCACGCTCGCCGGTGCGTTCGCGACCCTGCTGCCCGGCACCGCGATCGGTGTCGCGGCGCTGGTCGTACGCACCCGGCGCGCGGTCGGCGTGCGGCGCACCCAGCTCCAATGGCTCGTTCTCGGCGGGCTCTTCCTCGTGGTGTGCTGGGCCCTGTCGTTCGGCTCGGACGGCCGCGTGGCGGTCGACGTCCTGTTCGCCCTCGGCCTGCTCGGACCACCTGTCGGGATCGCCGTGGCCATGCTGCGGCACCGCATGTTCGACGTCGTCGTGGTGCTCAACCGCACGATCGTGTACGCCGTCCTCACCCTTGTCATGGTCGGCGTCTACGCCGGACTCGTCGTCGGCGTCGGGCGGATCGCGCCCGCGTCCACCGTCGGATTCGGGGCCGTCGCGGTCATCGCACTCCTTGCCGCCGTCGGGCGGGGCGCCGTGCAGAAGGCAGTCGACCGCTGGCTCTTCGGGCACCGGCACGACCCCTACGCCGTCGTCGCCCGCGTCGGCCGCCACGTCGCGCCCGCGTCGGAGCCGGTCGAGGCACTGCAACGGCTGGTCGACGCGCTGCGCCGGGCGCTGCGGCTGCCGTACGTCGCGTTCCGCGGCACGAACGGAGCCCACGGCAGCCCCGCCGTCCAGGCGGTCAGCGGCTCCCCGGTCGCGGGTTGGCGGACGGTGCCCGCCCAGGCGCTCGGCCAGGACATCGGCGAACTGCACGTCGGCATCCGCCCCGGCAACGAACGCTGGACGCCCGAGGAGCAAGCCGCCGTCGAAGAGGTCGCGGCGCGCGCGGCGACACTCGCCTACGCCGCGGCCCTGGTCGCCGACGTCGCCCGAAGCCGCGCGCGGATCGTCGTCGCGCGCGAGGAGGAACGCCGCCGTCTGCGCGCCGACCTGCACGACGGAGTCGGGCCGTCCCTGGCGGGGACCGCCCACCAACTCGACGCCCTCGCCCGCCGCATCGAGGCCTCCGGGCAGCCGGAACTCGCCGATCGCGCGAGAGCGGTGCGCGACCGGCTGCGTCAGACGGTGACCGACCTGCGGTCGGTCGTCCACGGGCTGCGACCGCCGATACTCGACCAGCTCGGCCTCACGGGCGCCCTGCGCGACTTGGTCGGCGGATACGAAACTCCCTGCTGCACCGCGGAGTTGGGAACGGGACTGGACGAGCTGCCGGCCGCCGTCGAAGTCGCCGCGTACGCCATCGCCGCCGAAGCCGTCGCCAACGCCGTTCGGCACAGCGCCGCGAGCGAACTCGCGCTCGTGGCGGGCGTGCACGCCGAAACGCTGGTGGTCGAGGTGCGCGACAACGGCTGCGGCATGCCCGTGTACCCGCACGCGGGCGTCGGACTGCGCAGCATGGGCGAGCGCGCGGGCGAAGTCGGGGGCAGGGTCGACGTGTTGCCCTGCCCGGGCGGCGGCACCATCCTGCGCGCGACGCTGCCGGGCGGGACGTCGTGAGCGGCTCGCACACACGCGCGAAGCCGGGCCCGGACCGGACACCGCGCGGGCCCGGCCGCAACCGCCACATCTCCACGTGCCCCCGGGCGTACATCTCCGCCCGAGGCACTCCACTCCGAAAGGCACCTACACCTGTGCGAACCGAAGACGCCGCGCCCGTCCGCGTGTTGGTCGTCGACGACCACCCCGTGTTCCGCGCCGGCATGGCCACCGTGCTGGAAGACCTGGACGGCCTCGACGTCGTCGGGCAGTCCGGCGACGGCGCGCAGGCGGTCGAGGACGTCGCGCGGCTCACACCGGACGTGGTCCTGATGGACCTGCGCATGCCGGGCATGGGCGGGCTTGAGGCGACCGCGCGGATCACCACGACGCACCCCGCGACCGCCGTCATCGTGCTGACCATGGACGAAGACAACGACTCCGTCTTCGCGGCCCTG
>NZ_JBPKBI010000001.1:822638-827784 GCF_051388935.1 Yinghuangia sp. YIM S10712 | reverse complement strand
CGCGCGCGGCTACCTCCTCAAGGAGGCGGACGGCGACGACATCCGCCGCGCGATCCTCGGCGTCGCGCGCGGCGAAGCGGTCTTCGGACCGAAAATCGCCCAGCGGGTACTGGCGTTCTTCTCGTCCTCTCCCGCACACCCGCGCGGGGCCGTGCCGTTCCCCCAACTCACCGACCGTGAGAGGGAAGTGCTCGACCTGCTCGCCCACGGACTCGACAACGCCTCGATCGCGCGGCGGTTGGTGCTGTCGGAAAAGACTGTGCGCAACCGCGTCAGCGACGTTTTGGCCAAGCTCCGCGCCCGAAGCCGGGCGGAGGCGGTGGCGATCGCGCGGGATGCGGGGATGGGGGCGGGATAGGTTGGGCGGCGGGAGCCGGGGGGGGTCGGGGGGTCGGGGCTTGGTCGGGAACGGTTGAAAATTGCGTTCTTGGCCCCCCTACCCACTCAACGGGTCGGGGGGTGGGAGGGTTCCGGGTGGGGTCACGACCGTGAAGTCCGCGCGAGGCCTCAGGCTCCGCTACGCGAACTCCGCCCGCAAAACCGCTCGTTCCCGCAGCGTCGCGGCCAACTCGCCGAACGCGCGGCCCCAATAGCCGTCTTCGCCGGCCGCCACCGCCAATCCCTCGATCTCACCGGCGACTGCGGGATCCAGCGAACGGGCCGCGAGGCCGGTGACGCCGCTGAAGCTCCACGGGTACGCCGACTCCCGCGCCGCACGCGCCAGCGCGTCGACGACCGCGCGTCCCAGCGCCGCAGGCCATATCGCCGGGCAACCGGCCAGCAACTGGAACGCCTCCGACAGCCCGTGCTCCTCGACGTGCGCGGCGACGTGGACCGCGCGCTCACCCGGCGGCAACACCGACAACAAGCGCGTCGGCGCCCCGCGGCCCGCCTGAGCACGGGCCCACGCGACGTTCTGCTGTTGGACGGCGGCCCGGGCCCATCCGTCGCGGATGTCCTCCGCCCAACGGCGAGGCAGAGAACGCGCCAGGATCTCGGTCGGCGACTCGCCGAAGATCACCGTCCACGCGGCGAGCGGCGTCGCCGCCACGATCTCGCCGAGCCACCAGGCGCGCTTCTCGCGGCCCGTCGGTGACGTCTCGGTGATCCCGTCGCGGCGCATCGACTCGTCGCACGTGTCGGGAGGAACGACCGTCACCCCGGAAGAGCCCTCGGGACGCACGCAGGCCCGCGCCCGTTCCGTCATCCGGGCCGCGAACGCCGACTCCGGCAGCACACTCAACAACGCCGCGGCACCCGTGCGGACGGCCTTGGCCCGGTCGTCGAGCGCGGCCTCCAAAAAATCCTCGTCGTCGGCCGACAGGCCGTCCCGCAGCACCGCAAGGAATCGGGCGCGGTCCTCCGCGGGTTCGCTGCGCCACGTCTTCGCGAGCAACTCGCGCGCGGCCCCCGGATCGCGTTCCCGCAGTGCGGTCAGGTACCCGAGACGCTCGCCGAACAGCCCGTGCTCCCAGACACTTTCGTCCTGCGCGACCTCCTCCGCGGCGACCCGTGCGGCCCACGCCCAGTCCGGATTCAGGCGCGCCAGCCAGCGACCCCGAGGACCCGCCAGCGCGGCGACGTCGGCGCGCAGTTCGCTGTGCGAGCGCGCGACGTCCAGCAGCGCGGGCAGTTCGGATTCCGGAGCACGGAAACCCCGGGCCCGCGCCTCGGCCAGCCACTCGGGCAACAGTTCGGCGATCGCCGTACGCCGCTCCCCCACGCCGCTGCCCAGCAGCACGCGCAGCCGGCCCTGGGCCCGGGACGGCACCGCCGGACGCGGATCGGGCGCACACTCGGCCAAAGGCGCCGCTCCCGTGCCGGGCAGGCGCCCGGCACGGCGGTGGACCAACGCCAACGCGGCCGCGTCGAGCAGGCGTTCGGCGGCATCCTCGCGCGGCACGGCGGCCAGTGCCGCGCCGAGCGCAGAACCCCGGTCGACATCCGGCACGGCCCGCTTCGCGGTGCCGACCAGGGCGGTCGACACGAGGTCGTCCCACAGTGCTTCGGTGGCAATCGTCATCGGGAACCTCCGGGGAGATACCGGCCGGCGGCCGTCCTGGTGCCGGGCGGCGAGTTCGGTGGCGGTGGCGTGCAGGGCGTCGGCTCCGGGCGTGCCCGCGCGGAGGCGACGCCGCAGGGGTCGACAGGTCGGGCTCCGATGGAGCCGGTGAGACTCACCCGCCTCACAGCGACACCGCACGCCCCTCGTGCCAGCCCGTGACCGGGGCGAAGCCGCGTGCGCCGTACTCGCCGAAGACCGTCATGCCCGCCCCTCCGGACATCGCCGCCAGGCGCCACAAAGCGTCCTCGGCGGCGCGGGAGCGGTCGACCGGCAGCCAAAAGCCGTCACTCCCGGCGATCCGCCACCCGAGCGGGTCCGGCACAGCCGCGACGTCGGCGAAGACCACCGGCCACGTGTCGAGCCAGGGCTCGCTGCGCACCGCCTCGGCGTACGCCATCGCCGCCGTCGCTGCGTCGCAGCCCGCCGGGACCTCCGCGGGCTCCGGCGGACTGTGCCGCTCCGCGAGGTGGGCGCGCAGCGGTGCCGCGGCGTCGTGGAAGATCAGGTCGGCCTCGAAGCGCTCGCCGACCGGGAGCGCGACCGGCGGCGCCTGTCCGGCCGCGCCGACCACCATGACCAGCGCCGTACGCCCGGATTCCGCACCGCGCAACCAGATGTGACGCACGGTCAGATTGTCTTCGGCGGTGTCCCGGCTGCCCAGGACCGTCCAGTGGTCGCGGACCGCCGTGCCCTGCTCGGCCGCCCTCTGCACCAGGTCGTTCTTCTCGACGGTCCAGCCGAACTGCGTCCGCACTGAGGCCGCCAACGGCGGGTCCAGGGCGTCGAGCCGGTCGTGGGCGCGCAGCAGCAGCCACATCTCCGCGTAGTCCTCCAACAGGCGCTCGGGCCAGTCGTCGCCCGACGCCGGGCGGGTCGCCGCGGTGCGCAGCCGCCGGGCCATGCGCTGCGCCTGCTGGTCGACCATCTGCCGGGCCATGTCCTCCCACGGTGTGTAGCCGGCCCGGTCGGCGCCCGCTATGCCGTTGCGCACCTGGTCGGCGAGCCACCGGCCGAGCATGTCGGCACCCTCCGCGACACGGGCCGCGCGCTGCTCGGCGCGGCGTGCCGCGGCGGCGGGATCGGCGACGCCCGCGGTCTGACGGACCGCCCGCTGCTGCGCACGGCCATGACGGGCCGTCAGCCAGCCGGTGACCCACGCGGGAGCGTCCGCGTCGTCCGTCACATCACCGGACGACCACAGCAACAGGAGCCCCAGCGCGTGCTTGCACGGCAGCTTGCGGCTCGGACACGTGCACGACCACGCCGGACCGTCCAGCTCGACGGCGGTGCGGTACGTCTTCGCTCCGCTGCCCTTGCACAACCCCCACACGCCGCTCTTCGCGGTCGTCGTACCCCCCTCGTCCCCGGCGCCCGGAAGGGAGACCTCCCCAGCCCCCAACTCCGTCCACGGCCCGGGAGCCGCCAACTTCGATCCGGCCTTCTGCGACGCGGTATCGGGTGCGAGTGCCAACACCCGGTCCGCGGTCCAGCGTTCCAGCATGACCGTCACGGTACGGCGTCGCACCGACACCTGCACCGGGGGTTCGCCAAACAGAGTCGATCACCGATCCGAGCCGCGATACTGCGCCGCCTTCGCACGCGTTCGACGGCTTCGGCGATGCGGCGCTCACGCGGGGCGTCCGCATGTGCAGGACGGCGGCAAACGCGACGCCCCGTTCAGTCGCCACCCCCGAAGCCGCGGTGACCGTCTGCGGCGCCCGGCCCGGTGGCCGAAACCGCGTCCGTCCGCCTCGGTGTTGCGCCAATGACCGCGGAAACCGGGCGCGTTGCGGACAGCAGAGCCGGGAAGGCATACGACAAATCACCGTACGTCGGTCATGGGCGAGCGCCTGGCGCACAACGCATTTCGCAATGGGCGTGGATGTAGAGACGCAGCGAACGCGCAGGTGGTTGCCGCGATTTTGGTGAACCTCACCCGAACTCGCTGTCGGTTCGGCGCCCCCGAACCGACAGCGGCGGATTGTCGCGGGCGCATACGGAGGGCTAGAGTCCCCGATTAATTGCTTGTGGAAGGACCTGTTGAGCTACCCCTCGCCTCGCGGCAGAGGGTTTGTACTGCCCCCGAGACAAAGGCGAATCAGGTGACGGACGGCCGTTATCCGGACGGCGACCCCTACGGTCGCGGCGTCGCGGACGAGGTCTACGGCACTGGCAACCACGCGGCTTACCCGGCGTACGACACCTACGGTGCGTACGACACCGGGGCGAACGCCGCTTATGGAGCCAACGCCCACGACTCCGGATCCTGGCACACCGGCGGTTACCAGACTCCCGCTTACGCGCAGGATTCCTACCCCGCGGGCGCGGAGCAAAACGGCTACGACGCCTCCGCGTACGGCACTTCGTCGGCCTATGGCGCCACCGCCGGCCACGAGGGCGCCTACGACGGCTACGACAGCGGGTACAACAGCGGTGCCTACAACGCCGTTTCGTACGACGCGTCCGGTTCCTACGCCGCCGTCGACAACAGCGGCGGCTACCCCGCGTACGACAGCGGCGCCTACCAGGCCTACGGCACCGACGGCGGCTACGGCCAGGCCGGGCCCGCCGCGACCGCCGCGCCGGAGACCGCCTATGAGACCACCGCGTGGTCGGGCGATGTCCTGACGGCCGTTCAGGAGCCGCCCGCCGCATGGGCGTCCGAGCCGTGGACCGCCGAACCGACCGCCACCGGCTGGTACGACGCGGCCACCGCCGTCCAGGAGCCGGCACCCGCCTACGACGGCCAGGTGGCCGGGTGGGACGCCCCCGAGACGTGGCAGGACGCCCCCGCCCCCGCAGCCGACGTCGATCCGTTCGCCGGGACGCAGGAGTTCCGCCTCGACCTGGCGGCGCACGACGCCGACGGCCACGACGCGGCCGAACAACGCGCCACGGCCGGCGACCGCGACACCGCGAACGCCGACGCCGCGGAAACCACCGAATTCAAGGTGACGATCGCGCCCGACGAACACGACGGCCGCGACGCGCGTGACGAGTTCGACGGGCAACGCGACGGGCGCTTCGACGAGCAGGACGACGACGCAGCCGACGACGACATACTCGACGGTGCCGCCGCGG
>NZ_JBPKBI010000001.1:754342-822505 GCF_051388935.1 Yinghuangia sp. YIM S10712 | reverse complement strand
CCGGCGCGCGGCCCATCTCCTCCGCCGCCGCCAACACCCGTGCCGCGCGCCGCAAGACGACCCGCCGCACCCGCCCGATGGTCAAGGTCGCGGGCGGCTCGATCGGTGTTCT
The DNA here is from genome assembly GCF_051388935.1 of Yinghuangia sp. YIM S10712. Classification (NCBI taxonomy): domain Bacteria; kingdom Bacillati; phylum Actinomycetota; class Actinomycetes; order Kitasatosporales; family Streptomycetaceae; genus Yinghuangia; species Yinghuangia sp. YIM S10712. The sequence continues at coordinate 822,393 of NZ_JBPKBI010000001.1, read as the reverse complement.
CGGCGCCGCCGCCATGGCCGTCGCCGCAGCCGGCGGCATCCAGGCGGACACCGGAAACCGCTCCGGCGACGACACCGTCGCCTCGGGTGTCGACGTGCCGCTCTCCGTGTCGCCCCTCGACCAGCAGTTCACCGACCTCCAGGCCGGCGCCGAGGACTTCGCGGACCGCGCCAGCCGCGCGCAGGCCCGCGTCGCACTGGAGGAGAAGCAGGCGGAGATCGCCCGGCAGCAGGCCGAGCAGGCCAGGCTCCAGCAGGAACAGGCCAGGCTCGCCGCGGAGGAGCGCAAGAAGCAGGAGGAAGCGCGCCCCAAGTTCCAGCTTCCGGTCCGGCCGGGCCTGTCCGCCTACTTCGGCCAGGCCGGCGGTCGCTGGTCCAGCCTGCACACCGGAATCGACTTCCCGGTGAGCACCGGCACCCCCGTCCACGCGGTCACCGACGGCGTCGTGCGCACCCAGTGGAACGGCGCCTACGGCAACATGGTCATCCTGACCGCCCCCGACGGCACCGAGACGTGGTATTGCCACCTCAGCCGTGCGAAGGTCGTCTCCGGGCCCGTCAAGGCCGGCGACGTGATCGCCTACTCCGGCAACACCGGCAACAGCACCGGCCCGCACCTGCACCTTGAGGTGCGCCCCGGCGGCGGCGCGCCGGTCAACCCCGTGACGTGGCTGCGCAACAAGGGCCTCGACCCGACCTGATCGCCGCCCGGAGCCGCGACAGGCGTCGTCGAAGCGGACACCGACCGCGTCGATGTCGCCGTCGTGGCCACGCTCCAGGATTTCGAGGTCGACGCGGCCCGCAGAAAACAACCCGCAACACGCCGTGTGGCCCGGCGACTTCCGTCACCGGGCCACCAGGACGCCCCTTCTACAGCTTCTCGACCGGCGCGTAGCGCAGCAGCAACTGCTTGGTGCCCGACGCCCCGAAGTCGATCGTCGCCTGCGCCTTGTCGCCCTCGCCCTGCGTCGCGACGACCGTGCCGAGGCCGAACTTGTCGTGCGTGACCCGGTCGCCGGGCCTCAGCGCGACGACCTCGCGGTCCAGGATGCGGCTCGGACCGCTGAGGCGTCCCGGGGACGCGGAACGGGCCGTCCTGGTCGCGGACATGGCCTGGGCCGCCGACGGGGCCTTGCCGTGCCACTCGACGAGCTTCTCCGGCAGCTCCTGAAGGAACCGCGACGGAGGGTTGTACGCGGGGGCGCCCCACGCGCTGCGGATCCGGGAGAGCGTCACGTACAGCCGCTCACGCGCCCGCGTGATGCCGACGTACGCCAGCCGCCGCTCCTCCTCCAGCTCCTTGGTGTCGCCGAGCGCCCGCATGTGCGGGAACACGCCGTCCTCCAGACCGGTGAGGAACACGACCGGGAACTCCAGGCCCTTCGCGGTGTGCAGCGTCATCAGCGTGACCACGCCGCCGCCCTCGGCGTCCGGGATCTGGTCGGAGTCGGCGACCAGCGCCACCTGCTCCAGGAAGTCCGCGAGCGTGCCCTCCGGTTGGGCCTGTTCGAACTCCAGAGCCACCGCGGCGAGTTCCTGGAGGTTCTCGATGCGCGTCTCGTCCTGCGGGTCGTTCGACGCCTGCAACTCGGCGAGATAGCCCGTCTGTTCGAGGACCGCTTCGAGGACCGTCGCCGGGCCCGCGCCGCCCTCGACGACACCGCGGAGCTGGTCGAGCAGCGTCACGAACCCGGCGATCGCCTTCGCCGACCGCGTCGCCATGCCCGGTGCGTCGTTCGCGCGCCGCAGCGCCTCCGCGAACGGGATCCGGTCGCGTGCCGCGAGCACTTCGACACAGGCCTCCGCGCGCTCGCCGATGCCGCGCTTGGGCACGTTCAGGATCCGGCGCAGCGACACCACGTCGTCGGGGTTGGCGAGCAGCCGCAGGTACGCGAGCGCGTCGCGGACCTCCTTGCGCTCGTAGAACCGCACCCCGCCGACGACCTTGTACGGCAGGCCGACCCGGATGAACACCTCTTCGAACACGCGGGACTGCGCGTTGGTCCGGTAGAACACCGCGACCTGGCTCGGGGTGACCGTGCCGGCGTCGGCGAGCCGGTCGATCTCGTCCGCGACGAACTGCGCCTCGGCGTGCTCGTCGTCGGCGGTGTAGCCGACGATCGCGGTGCCCTGCCCGGAATCCGTCCACAGGTTCTTGGCACGGCGGTTGCTGTTGCGTTCGATGACGGCGTTGGCGGCGGCGAGGATCGTCTGCGTCGAACGGTAGTTCTGTTCCAGCAGGATGGTCTTCGCGTCCGGGTAGTCGCTCTCGAAGTCGAGGATGTTGCGGATCGTCGCGCCGCGGAACGCGTAGATGGACTGGTCGGCGTCGCCCACCACGCACAACTCGGCGGGCGGGACCTCCGCGAGGCCCTCCGCGGCCGGGTTGACCAGGTCGCCTTCGACCGTGCGCTTCGGCGCCCGGCCCGCGGCGCCGCCCACGAGTTCGCGCACCAGCACATACTGCGCGTGGTTGGTGTCCTGGTACTCGTCGACGAGGACGTGCCGGAACCGGCGCCGGTAGTGCTCGGCGACGTCCGGGAACGCCTGGAGCAGGTTGACCGTCGTCATGATCAGGTCGTCGAAGTCCAGCGCGTTCGCCTGGCGCAGCCGGGCCTGGTAGAGGGTGTACGCCTCGGCGAGCCTGCGCTCGGCGTCGTTCTGCGCCTCGGCGGCGAACGCCTCCGGGTCGATCAGTTCGTTCTTGAGGTTGGACACCTGCGCGTTGAACTTGCGCGGCGGATACTGCTTGGGGTCCAGGTCGAGGTCACGGCAGACCATCGCCATCAGGCGCTGCGAGTCGGCGGCGTCGTAGATGGAGAACGCCGAGCTGAGCCCGAGCTTCTTGTACTGCTGCCGCAGGATGCGCACGCACGACGAGTGGAAGGTCGAGACCCACATCGCCTTCGCTCGCGGGCCGACCAGAGCCTCGACGCGCTCCTTCATCTCGCCCGCGGCCTTGTTGGTGAAGGTGATCGCGAGGATCTGCCCGGGGTGCACGCCGCGCGCGCCCAGCAGGTACGCGATGCGGTGGGTGAGCACGCGCGTCTTGCCCGAGCCTGCGCCCGCCACGATGAGCAGCGGCGAGCCCTCGTGGACGACGGCGGCGCGCTGCTGCGGGTTCATCCCGTCGAGCAGTTGCGCCGGGTCGACGGCGGGCTTGGGGGCGCCGTTGCGGTAGTGGCCCTCGTACGGCTGTGCGGGCACGTCGTAGTCGCCCGAGAACAGGTCGTCGGGTGCCGGGTCGTACTCGGGCGGCGGCGGGACCTCGTCGGGCGGGGGTTCGGCGGGCCAGGGGATGTCCGCGTCCGCGGGCACGTCGGCGCCGAAGCCCGGCAGCGGCAGGTCGTCGAAGAGTTTGCTCATCGCTGCCGAGTCTACGAGCCGCGCCGGCGGTTCCGGCCCGTGCGTGCCGAACGGGACCGCCGGGCGCGAGGGCGGCTCTCGTCCGGCTCAGGCCTCCGCGTCCGGCTCGGGCCGGCTCAGGTCCACATGACGGCGATCGCGATGTTGGCGACGGTCAGCAGGCCGATGGCGCCGACGATCTTGGTGTCCACGCGCTCCTTGGTGCGGTTGGTCCACACCATGAGGAGGATCGCGAGGAGAACGGCCAGCTTCACACCCATCTTGGCGTTGTCGACGTCGAGGTCCTGGCTCTGCCGGACGCCGACGAGGGCGACCCCGGTGACCAGCATCGTGAGCGCGCCGTGGACCATCGCCTTGTTGACGCGGACGTCGCCGGACTTCATCGCGCTCATCTGGGTCAGGAATCCGCCCAGCAGGGAGGCGACGCCGATGATGTGCAGGACGAGCAGGAGTTGACGAACGACGTCCACGGGACGCTCCTCAGAGTCGGCTGCGACGAGCCTATAAAAATCACAAACCGGACAATGAAACGACCCCCAAGGTAAAGCTTTGGCAATGTCCGGGGAGATCCTGGGGTTCGTGACACTCCTGTGACTAATGTTCTCGGCCAGGTGGCCCGTACCCCCGTGCTCCACCCGGAGCAGACGGGCGCCACCGCCGAGTCCGGTCACGACCGGCGGCCGTCCCTGTGCGGCCGCGGGCCTTTTCCGGAGCCGGGGACCCACGGTCCCATCGAGGCGAATCGGTGCCGGGGCCGCTCCCGGCGCCGTAGGGCGTCTTCTTCCGCCCGAGCCTGTCAGCTAACCCGGTAGGCGGCCGAGGAAGGAGTGACGCTTTCGTGGCGTCCCATCGTCGTCCCGCGCAGCACCGCCGGTCGAAGCCGCGTACGGCTCCCCGCAGTGCCGCGACCCTGGCGGTCACCGCCGCCGCGACCATGACCGGGGTCATCGCCTTCGCCGGCCCGTCCCACGCCGACCCCGCCCCGGCCAACCCGACCAAGTCCCAGGTCCAGGAGCAGGTCAACCAGCTCCACCACGAGGTCGCCAAGGCCACCGACATCTACAACGGTGTCCAGGAGAAGGTCGAGCAGCTCCAGCAGGCGGCGAACGCGACGCAGACCCGCGTCACCGAGGAACAGGCCGCGATGAACGAGCTGCGCGAGCAGATCGGCATCCTCGCCGCCAACCAGTACCGCAACGGCGGTATGCCGCCCGAGCTCGCGCTCGCGCTGAGCGGCGACCCCGCCGAGTACCTGCAAAAAGCCCAGATGCTCGACCAGTTGGACTCCCAGCAGGCCATCAAGCTGGAGCAGATCGCCGCGCAGGCGCGCATGCTCCAGCAGGACCGCGAGGAAGCCTCCCGGCAGCTTGCGGAGCTCGACCAGCTCCGCAAGGACCTGACCGCGAACAAGAACGCGATCCAGGAGAAGCTCAACAAGGCCCAGGCTCTGCTCAACACCCTCACCGAGGCCGAGCGGCAGGCGATCCTGGAGTCCAACGAGCACGAAGCGGCCGAAGCCGCCGAGCGCGAGGCCGAGGAGCGCGCGGCGCGCGACGAGGAACGCGCCGCCGCCGAGGAAGACGACAAGGAAGCCGCCGCCGTCCCGGCGTCCGGACGGGCCTCGGTCGCCATAGATTTCGCCATGGACCAGATAGGCAAGCCGTACGGCTGGGGCAAGGCAGGGCCGAGCTCGTACGACTGCTCCGGTCTCATGCAGGCCGCGTGGGGGAAGGCCGGCGTCAAGCTGCCGCGCACCACGTGGGACCAGGTCAACGTCGGCACCAGGGTCTCGAAGTCCCAGCTCCAGCCCGGCGACCTGGTCTTCTTCTACTCCGACAACAGCCACGTCGGGATGTACATCGGCAACGGCATGATGGTCCACGCTCCGCGCCCCGGCACGAATGTCCGGACCGAGTCGATCAACGTGATGCCGTTCTACGCGGCGACCCGCCCCGGGTAAACCGGCACCCGAACGGTGCGCTCGGGCGGTCCGCACACCGCGTCCCGCCCCTGCGTTCCCGGCCGACCGGCGGCCGTCGTCACACCAGTCGCCGGTCGGTCGCCCAGCGCGTCAGCTCGTGCCGGTTGGAAAGCTGCAACTTGCGCAGCACCGCCGACACATGGGTCTCCACGGTCTTCACCGAGATCACCAGCCGCCGCGCGATCTCCTTGTACGCGTAGCCGCGTGCGATCAGCCGCAGCACCTCGCGCTCCCGCTGCGTCAGCCGGTCCAGGTCCTCGTCGATCGGCGGGACATCCGTCGCCGCGAAGGCGTCCAGCACGAACCCGGCAAGGCGCGGCGAGAACACCGCGTCGCCGTCCGCGACCCGCGCCACCGCCCGGACCAGCTCGTCGCCGGTGATCGACTTCGTGACGTAACCGCGCGCGCCGCCCCGGATGACCCCGATCACGTCGTCGGCGGCATCGGACACCGACAGCGCCAGGAACCGCACACCGGGCTGGAGTTCGGCGCACTGCCGCAGCACCTCGACCCCGCCGCCGCCGGGCAGGTGCACATCCAGCAGCACCACTTCGGGCCGCGTCGCCCGCACCACCGCGACCGCGGACGGGACGTCCTCGGCCTCGCCGACCACCTCGACCGCGTCACCGATCTCGGCGCGCACGCCCGTACGGAACATGCGGTGGTCGTCGACCAGCACGACGCGGACCCGGCCCCCGCCCGCCGCCCCGCCTGCCGTACCGCCTGCCGTACCGCCTGCCCCGGCGCCCTGCGGGCTCTCGCTGCTCACGACCGGCTCCTGTTCCCCTCGCTGCGAGCCATCCCCAGCTCGACTTCGGTGCCCTCACCGGGCTCGCTGCGGATCACCGCGCTGCCGCCGTTGCGGCGCATGCGCCCGAGGATCGACTCTCGCACACCCAGCCGGTCCTCCGGCAGCGCCTCCGGGTCGAATCCCGGGCCGCCGTCGCGAACGAAAACGGTGACCGTCGCCTCCTCGACCTCGGCGAACACCTGCACCGGACCGCCCGGGGCGTACTTCGCGGCGTTCACCATCGCCTCCCGCGCCGCCGCGAGCTGCGCCGACAGGCCCTCGTCCACCGGGCAGTCGCCCACCGACACGATCTCGATCGTCGCCCCGTGCGCGTCCTCGACCTCGGCCGCCTCCTGGCGCAGCGCCGCCGCGAACGTCCGGTCCGGCTCCTCGCCTTCGGGCCGGTACAGCCACGCGCGCAACTCGCGCTCCTGCGCCCGCGCCAGCTTGGCGACCTCGCGCGGATCGTCGACGTGGCGCTGGATGAGGGTGAGCGTGTGCAGCACCGAGTCGTGGACGTGCGCCGCGACCTCGGCCCGCTCCTGGGCCCGGATGCGGGCCCGCCGCTCCGCACCGAGGTCGCGCGTCTGGCGCAGCAGGTACGGCCCGAAAATCACCAGCAGCCCGAACAACAGCAGCAACGCCCCGCGCAGCGCGGCGAACACGTCGCCGAGGCCGCCCCGGTAGGCGACGAAGAACCCGATCCCGGTGGCGAAGATCGCCAGCCCGGCGCCGGTCCGCACGATCGCCGCCGTGCGGCTGCGCCCGTCCAGCGCGAGCCACCGGGTGCGCTGCGCGTCGTCCGCCTGGCGCCACACCAGCGCGACGCCCGCCGCCGCGACCAGGAGCGGCCACACCCACGCCCCGCGGTCGCTCGCCGTGCCCGCCACGATCAACACCATCGTGAACGCCAGCAGCACCGTCACGATCGCCAGCGCCGCGTGCCGCGACCTGCGCTCGCGGGCATTCGGCAGGTCCCGGGCCGCGGGGACGCCCTCGGGCACGTTGAGCCACAGCAGGCCGTACAGCACGACGCCCAGCCCCGCGCCGAGGCTGAGGACCATGAAACCCAGGCGCAGCCAGACGACGTCGACCGCGAAGTGGTCGGCGAGCCCGCGCGCGACCCCCGCCACCATGCGCTGCGAGGGGTTGCGGTGGAGCGTGGGCGTGGGCCGACGCGGCTCGCCGGGCGGGAGCACGGGACGCGGGGGTGCGCCGGGGGGTGGTGCGGCTGTCACGCCACCGATGGTCTCGCGCGGGACGCCGGCGACGCATCAGGGTTCGACCCTGATACGGCGTCAGGGTCGGCTCAGGGACGCCCCCGGGCCACGCCCGATAGGCGCGCGCACGCGAGAACAGCACGATGGAGACATGGGTTCCCCGCCCCCGCGACGAGGAGGCCCACTGCTCACGCCCCCTGCCCTTGGTCACACCTGTTCTGCCACCCGACACGCACCTGCTTCGTCACCCGTGCTGCAACACCTGCTGTTGTCACAGCCGCCCGGAGTGCTCCGGCCGGCTGTCAAGACACCGACACCGTCGGCCCAGGAGTCGGTCCCCCGGCCCGAGGCCGGGGGTGTCCACGAAGGAATCAGATGAGCGACACGACCTCCCCCGGATCGGAGGCGCCGCCGCCCCAGGCCCCGGCGCACGGCGGCGCTCCGCCACTGGTCCGCACCGTCGACGACCGGGTCGTCGCGGGCGTGTGCGGCGGCCTCGGCCGGCACTTCGGCGTCGACCCGGTCATCTTCCGCGTGGTCTGCACCGTGCTGACCCTGTTCGGTGGCCTCGGTGTCCTGCTGTACGGCCTCGGCTGGCTGCTCATGCCCGCCGACGACCACCCGACCCCGCTCGCCCGCGACCTGATGAGCGGCCGCAACGTCGCGGCGGCCATCCCGGCGCTCGCGGTCGCGGGGATCGGCACCGCCGTCTTCTTCGCCTACCTCGACAACGGTTTCGACGGCGCGTTCCCGCTGCTGATCGTCGCCGGCATCATCCTCTACGTCTCCCACAACAGGGCGCGGGTCGGCCCGAAGACCCTCGGCCTCGAACCGTGGTCCCTCGGCGGCCGACAGGCCGACACCGCGCAGGACACGGCCGCGCCGGGCGACGAAGCGGCCCGCGGGCCGGTCTCGGACCCGGAGCCGACCCCGTGGTGGCGGCGGACACCGGGCCCGGAGCGTCCCAAGCCGTCCGCGCCACAGCGACGCAAGGCGCGGTCCTACCTCGCCCCCGCGACGATCTCGCTGGCCGCCGTGGCGGGCGGGGTCATGTGGTGGCTGGACGACGCCACCTCGGCGGACATCTCGGTGCAGGTCTTCCTCGCCGTGATCCTCGCGGTGCTGGCCGGCGGGCTGCTCGCCGGAACGTTCTTCGGAGGCGGGCGCTGGCTCATCGCCCCCGCGCTCGTGTTCACCGCGCTGGTGAGCGCGTCCGCGGCCCTGACGGTGCCGCTGGTCGGACCGACCGGGGAACGCACGTACCGGCCCGGCACGGTCGCGGCGGTGGAGTCGCCGTACCGCCTCAAGTACGGAGAACTCATGGTCGATCTCACCGAGTTGGACTTCGCCGGACGTGCCCCGGCCGACCCGGTGCGGATCGAGGCGACGGTGGGCCTCGGCCAACTGACGATCCGTATCCCCGACGACGTACGCGTCATCGTCGACGCCGACGCGGACCTCGGCTCGATCGACCTTCAGGACCGCAGCGACGGCGGCTACAAGCCCGAACGCTCGACCGTCATCACACCGGCGGCGGACCGACCGCCGCGCGGCACGATCGTGCTCGACCTGGGGGTCGGGATGGGGAACCTGGAGGTGAAGCATGGCGCCTGACGACGCGCAGGGCCGCGATCCGGAGCGCGCCGGGCCGACGGGAACGAAGCCGGCCGTGAACGCCCCGGCGGGAACCTCCCCAAACGACGGGCCCGCGCGGCTGACGCGAAGTGAACCTGCGGACAGCCGCGGGGAGTTCCCGGACAACGGCGGGCCGGGCCGCATCCGGAACGACAGTACGGACGTGGCGCACGTCGCAGCCCGCAGTGCCTCTCCGCAAGACGTGCGGAACCCGGCGCCGCAGGCGTCACCCGACGCGTCCGGCGACGACTCCCTCGACCTGTCGCGCGCCGCAACGACCGACGCCTCGGCCTCCGAGGCGCCTCGGGACAAGCCCTACGAGCAACCCTCCCCATCGCCCGACGCTCCGCCCGCCCAACCGCCCGACCAGCCACTCGACAGGCCACTCGACTCCGAGGAGACCGAAGTGCTCCGCATCGACCCGGCGATCGCAGGCGACGCCCCTCCCACCCCCGCGACGACCGACCCGGCCCACGACGACGCCGACGGGCCCCGCTCCACCGGGGTCCCGTCCGTCCGCACCCCGGAAGCACGCCAAGACACCGAGTGGCGCCCGAAGTTGCTGCCCCGGGACGAACGGGGCCGCCCCGTCGTGGGAGCCGATGAGGCCTTGAAGGCCGGGGAAACCAGCCCCGGGGGAACCACAGGCGCCGATCCATGGTCCGCCCTCCCGGACGACGGCACTGCACTCCGCCCGTCCGCCCCGACGCCGCCGCCGGGAAGCTCCGCCGTCCCTCGCCCGCGCACCCTCGCCCGCCCACGCAGCGGCTTCGACCCGATGTCCATGGTCGCCGGCTTCTTCTTCATGGGCATCGCCGTGACCTACCTCCTGGACGCGGGCGACGCCGTCGACGCCCGCCCCGGCATCATGCTCGCCCTCGCCGTCATCGGCGTCGGCGCCTCGGGCTTCGTCGGCGCGGTGTGGGCGATGATCACGTCGCGCCGTGCCAAGCGCGCGGCCAGGCGCCCGGGCACCGGGAAGACCGTGGCCGATCCATTGAACTGAGCGGTCCGTACGGCTTGTTCGTCACCAGGGCAGCCGTCGGGCGCGCCGCGGTCTCAGTCGGCGATCTCGATCTCGTAGCGGTTGGATTCGACGCCTGCGGCGGAGACGACGCACAGTTCGACGCGGCCCGGCTCGACGTCGACGGGGATGGGGACGACGACGACCGCGTCGCAGGGGTTGGAGAAGCCGGATTCCGTGGGGACCAGCGGGGCGTAGACGTGGACGGCGCCGAACATGACGACGACGCGGGCGAGCTGGTCGGGTTCGCGGGCGCCGGCGCCGACCAGGTTGGCGCCTCGGATCTCGATGTCGTCGCCCTGGCGGACGGCGGTGTCGAGGTTGCCGGGGACGTGGACGCGGACGACGGAGAGGATGACCGGGCGGTTGTTCTCGACGAGTTTGGCGACGAGGTAGACGACGACCGACACCATGGCGAGGGCGACCAACGTGGCGGGGATGTCCGGCAGCACCTCGGGGTCGCGCGCGAGGCCGACCACCACGAAGCCGGTCGCGACCAGGTTGACGAGCACGTACTGGGCGTCGACCAGTGAGCTGCGGCCCGCGTCGTCGGTGACCAGGTCGCGCAGCCGGGCTCGGTCGGAGTGGGGTTTTTGGAGGACCCGCCGGTTCACCTTGTCGCCGACGACGCGGCGTACCAGGACGGTGGCGAACAGGGGGGCGGCGACCAGGGCGATCTGGTCGGCGGAGACCGAGCCGAGGCTGTCGAGCAGCTCGGAGCGGTCGTCGCCGTCCGAGGCGGCGGCGAGGCGGACCGCGAAGAAGACGAATGTGTAGGTGAGGGTGACGGCCCAGAGGCCGGCGACGGCTTTCGACGTGGACAGTCGGCCGTCGAGGCCTCGGACCGGTGCGTAGAGGCCCGCTCCGTCGCGGGTCCAGTACGCGACGGCGCTGAGTGCCGCGACGGTCACGACGGCGGCAACCAGGGCGGCCGTACGCGTGACGGTCCAGCCCTCGCCGATCGCGGTGAGCGCCTGGACGACGAGCAGCGCGACGACGGCCGCCCACAGCAGCGCGAGGGTACGCGTGCCCAGCAGGCGCAGCGCGGCGCGGCCGTGGTGGCGTCGCTTGGCCGCCAACTCACGTGACTTGCCGCGCAGTTCATCGTCTATCCACTGCCGGGTGGCGAGCTCGGACGGGGCGACGACCGCCGGCACCCCCTCGCGGCGGGCCAGTGAGCGCCGCGCCTCGGCGAAGCCCTCCTGGGCCCGCCGGTAGTCCTCCCGGACCACACAGTGGCAGTCCGGACCATGCACGCCGACGCCGTGCGCCATCGAAAACCCTCCCCGGGAGCGGCGGCGCGCGCTTGATTCTGCTCTGGATCGCCGACGGTTCCGACGGCTTCCGCCGGTTCCGGCAACGGGATTTGACCGCACCTGCCAGCGCGCATTCTGCCGTATCCCGGCGGTGCTCATGGTGCCGGTGGGACAGCCGCCTTCACCTGATCGGGGGATGGGTGCGCGCGCGTTCCGGGCCCTGGTTAACCTGGGGAATAGTAGGACTTCCAAGTATCTTGGAGGTAGGCACCCGCCCGCGCGTCATCGGAGGCTTTCGTGTCCCTGTACGTCCCGGTCCGTCCTGTGCGGTTCGTGACCGCGTCCGCCCTGTTCGACGGGCATGACGCGGCCATCAACATCATGCGGCGCATCCTCCAGTCCCAGGGCGCGGAGGTGGTGCACCTCGGCCACAACCGCTCGGTGAGCGAGGTCGTGGACGCCGCTCTCGAAGAAGACGTCCAGGGCGTCGCGATCAGCTCGTACCAGGGCGGCCACGTCGAATACTTCGAATACCTGGTCGAACTCCTGCGCGAGCGCGGCGCCGGGCACGTCAAGGTCTTCGGCGGTGGCGGCGGCGTGATCATCCCCGAGGAGATCACCCGTCTGGCCCAGTGCGGTGTCAAGGTTTTCTCCCCCGAGGACGGCCAGCGGCTCGGCCTCACCGGGATGATCAACACCTTGATCAAGGAGTGCGACTTCGACCCCGCGGAGCAGCCCGCCGCGCTGGACGCCCTCCTGGCGGGCGACCGCGCCGCCCTCGCCCGCACGCTCACCGTCGCCGAGTCCCACGGCCTGGACGCCGAAACCCTGGCCGCGGTCGAGGCCGCCGCCGGTGCGCGGCGTGTCCCCGTGCTCGGCATCACCGGCACCGGCGGCTCCGGCAAGTCGTCGCTCACCGACGAGCTCGTGCGCCGCCTGCGCACCGACCAGCAGGACAAGCTGCGGGTTGCGGTCATCGCCGTCGACCCGACCCGGCGGCGTGGCGGTGGCGCGCTGCTCGGCGACCGCATCCGCATGAACGCCCTCGACGGCGAGCGCATCTTCTTCCGGTCCATCGCCACACGCGGTGCGGGCCGCGAACTGCCCGAGCGCGTCGACCAGTTGCTCAACGTGTGCAAGGCCGCCGGATACGACCTGGTCATCCTGGAGACGCCCGGCATCGGCCAGGGCGACGCGGCGGTCACCAGCCACGCGAACATGTCGTTGTACGTGATGACACCGGAGTTCGGCGCCGCGTCGCAGTTGGAGAAGATCGACATGCTCGACTTCGCCGACGTCGTCGCCATCAACAAGTTCGAACGCCGGGGCGCTGAGGACGCGTTGCGCGACGTTTCCCGCCAACTCATCCGCAACCGCGAGGCGTTCGGGTCGCGGCCCGAGGACATGCCGGTGTTCGGCACGAGCGCGGCGACGTTCAACGACGACGGCGTGACCGCGCTGTACCAGTACCTTGCCGCACACCTGGCCGAGCAGGGACTCCCGTTGGAGCAGGGCGTGTTGCCGCCCGTCGAGGTGCGCAAGTCGACCGGCGCGGCACACATCGTGCCCGCGTCGCGCACCCGCTACCTCGCCGAAGTCGCCGAGACCGTACGCGACTACCACGCCGAGACCGAGGCGCAGGCCGCCGCCGCCGCGCGGCTCCAGCGCGTTTCCCTCGTCCGTGACGAACTCCCCGAGCCTGTGCCCGCCCTGGAGGGCCTGGTCACCGACGCGACCGACGCGCTCACCGCCGACTCCCGCAAGCTGCTGGAGACGTGGCCGGCCACCGTCGAGTCGTACAGCGGCGACGAGCAGGTCGTCCGCATCCGTGACCGCGAGCTGCACACCACGCTGACCCGCGAGACCCTGTCGGGCAACCGCGTCCGGCGCGTCGCGCTGCCGCGCCACACCGACGACGGCGCGCTGCTGCGCTTCCTGCGCGAGGAGAACCTGCCGGGCTACTTCCCGTTCACCGCAGGGGTCTTCCCGTTCAAGCGGGACGGCGAGGACCCGGCGCGCATGTTCGCCGGCGAAGGCGACCCGTTCCGCACCAACCGCCGCTTCAAGCTGCTGTCGCACGACGGCGAGGCCACGCGCCTGTCGACGGCCTTCGACTCCGTGACGCTTTACGGCCGCGACCCCGACGAACGCCCCGACATCTACGGCAAGGTCGGCACGTCGGGCGTGTCCATCGCGACACTCGACGACATGAAGGCGCTGTACGACGGCTTCGACCTCACCGCGCCCACGACCTCGGTCTCGATGACCATCAACGGCCCGGCACCGACGATCCTGGCGTTCTTCCTCAACACCGTGATCGACGGCGAGCTCGACAAGTTCCGCGCCGCCGAGGGCCGCGAGCCGTCGGCGGAGGAGGCCGCGAAGATCCGCGCCGGAGCGCTGGCCACGGTGCGCGGCACCGTGCAGGCCGACATCCTCAAGGAGGACCAGGGGCAGAACACCTGCCTGTTCTCCACCGAGTTCAGCCTGCGCATGATGGCCGACATCCAGGAGTGGTTCATCAAGAACCGCGTGCGCAACTTCTACTCGGTCTCGATCTCCGGCTACCACATCGCCGAAGCCGGGGCCAACCCGATCAGCCAGCTCGCGTTCACCCTCGCCAACGGCTTCACCTACGTCGAGTCGTACCTCGCGCGCGGCATGGACGTCGACGACTTCGCGCCGAACCTGTCGTTCTTCTTCAGCAACGGCATGGACCCGGAGTACACCGTGCTGGGCCGCGTCGCCCGGCGCATCTGGGCGATCGCCATGCGGGACCGCTACGGCGCCAACGAGCGCTCCCAGAAGCTGAAGTACCACGTCCAGACCTCGGGCCGGTCGCTGCACGCACAGGAGATGGACTTCAACGACATCCGCACGACGCTCCAGGCGCTCACCGCGATCTACGACAACTGCAACAGCCTGCACACCAACGCGTACGACGAGGCGGTGACGACGCCCACCGAGGAGTCGGTGCGCCGCGCACTCGCCATCCAGATGATCATCAACCGCGAGTGGGGCCTCGCGGTGAACGAGAACCCGCTGCAAGGCGCGTACATCGTGGAGGAGTTGACCGAGCTCGTCGAGGAGGCGGTGCTCACCGAGTTCGACCGCATCAGCGAACGCGGCGGCGTGCTCGGCGCGATGGAGACCGGCTACCAGCGCGGTCGCATCCAGGACGAGTCGATGCTGTACGAACAGCGCAAGCACGACGGCACGCTGCCCATCATCGGCGTCAACACCTTCCGCGCCCCCGGCGCCGACGACGCCCCGCCGGTCGAGGTCGAGGTGGCCCGCGCCACGGAGGAGGAGAAGGAGTCGCAGCTCCGCCGCGTCCGCGACTTCCGCAGCCGCCACCAGTCGTCGGCCGACGAAGCCCTCGCCGCGCTCAAGCACGCCGCCACCCACAACGAAAACGTCTTCGACGTCCTGATGGACGCCGCGCGCGTCTGCACCCTCCAGCAGGTCACCGAGGCGTTCTTCGAGGTCGGCGGAGCGTACCGCCGCAACGTCTAGACACGAACGGCCGGCGGCCCCGAGTGGGGGCCGCCGGCCGTGTCGTTTGTCGTCCGGCCGACCCCGGCGCTCGTGAGCCCGGGATCACCGCTGCCGCTCATCTGCCCGCGCCGGCTTCGCTCTCCCGCGCCGTCGCCGCCGTGACGGCACGGGACGGGGTGCGCAGAACGCCGGCGGTGACGGTCAGGACGCAGGCCAACCCGGTGACCAGGCAGAAGGACACCACCAGCGACGTCGCGTCGGCGATCGCGCCGATCGCCGACGGCGCGATGAGGCCCGAGGTGTAGGTGACCGTGGCGACGCCCGCGATGGCCTGGCCGGCGTTCGGGCCGCTGCGTCCGGCCGCCGCGAAGGCGAGCGGGACGACCACCGCGACGCCGAGGCCGAGGAGCGCGAATCCGGCCATGGCGAGCGCCGCGTGAGGGGCGGTGACGATCATCACGCCGCCCGCGGTCGCCACGAAGCCGCCCGCCCGGACCGTGCGCACCGCACCGAAGCGGTCGATCACGCGGTCGCCCGCCAGACGGGCCACGGCCATCGTCAGCGCGAACCCCGTGGTGGACGCCGCCGCGACGGCGGGCGAACCGTCCAGCACGTCGCGCAGATAGACCGCCGACCAGTCCAGGCTTGCGCCCTCCGCGAAGACCGCGCAGAACCCGACCGCACCGATCAGCCATGCCGTCTTCGGGGGCAGCGCGAAATGCGGCGGCGGGTGTTCGTCGGGACCGCCCCGGGTGTCGAGGACCCAGCCCGCGAAGACCAGCCCCGACACGGTCAGGACCACCGACGCGGCGGCGAACTGCACGCGGGCGTCCAGGTCGGCGTGGGCCGCGACGGTCCCCGCGGCCGAACCGAGCAGCAGGCCCGCGCTCCACATGCCGTGCAGGCTCGACATGATCGAACGACCGAGGCGGTCCTCGGTCTCCACGCCGATCGCGTTCATGACGACGTCCGACATGCCGGCGGTGCAGCCGTACACGAACAACGCCGCGCACAGTGCGTAGATGTTCGGCGCGAGCGCGGTCGGGACAAGGGCGAGGGTCCACAGCACCAGCAGGCCGCGCATGGCCCGGCGCCCGCCCAGGCGGTGTTGGATCGATCCGGCCATCGTCATCGCCACCGACGCACCGATCGCCGGGAACGCGAGCGCGATGCCGAGCCCGCCCGCGCCGACCGACGCGTGGTCCTGGATCCACGGAATGCGCGACGCGAAGTTGCCGGTCACCGCTCCGTGCACGCAGAACACAGCCGCGACCGCGTACCGCGCCCGGATCAGCCGGGACCTCCGCTCGGCCCCGGCGCCGGCCGAAGTCGCGTCCATGCGGTCCTCCCTCCCCCGGACTGCCGCCCGGTCCGTCGGCCCGGCGGGGACCTCGGCCATGGGCCGGTGCCCGCGCCGCCGGAGGTGCCGGGCAGGAGCCGGGTGACGGTGTCCCCCGCACCCGCCGGAACCGTGCGATAAAATTATCAGGAACCCTGCCTGATATAAATGCCCCGAAGGACTCCGCCATGCCGCCCGCCACCCGCCGTGTCGCCGCGCTCGGCGACGCGCGGCCGGACTCCGTACGCCGTGACACCCCGGCCGCCGACGCCCCCACCGCCGCGGCCGAGCCGCCGTCCCCCGCGTCCCCCCGCACGGCACGAGCCCTCAACGACCGCCTCGCCCTGCGGCTGCTCCAGAGCGAAGGCCCGCTGACCGCCGGCCGGCTCAAGGAACTGACGGGGCTCTCCCGCCCCACGATCGCCGACCTGGTCGAACGGCTCCGACAGGCCGGCCTCGTCCACGTCGTCGGCGAAACCGGCACCCGACGGCGCGGGCCCAACGCGCGCCTCTACGCGATCGTCGCCGACCGCGCGCACCTCGCGGCCGTCGACGTCCGCCTGAACAGCGTCGGCGTCGTCGTCGCCGACCTGCTCGGGACGACGCTCGCCGCCGGGTCGATGCCGATCGACACGGCGGTCCCGACCGCGGGCAGGGGCGTGGAACAACGTGTCGAACCAAGCACCGAGCACGCCGTCGAACAAGCCGTCGCGCTGGTCGAGCAAACCGCCCGGCGAGCCGAGGCCTCCCGCCTGCACAGCGTCTGCGTCGGAGCCCCCGGGCTCATCGACCCCGTATCCGGCGAACTACGCCCGACCACCGGACTCCCCTCGTGGCACCGGCAGTTCGTCGCCGCACTCCAGAAACGCCTGCCCGCGACCGTGCTCGTCGAGAACGAAACCAACCTCGCCGCCATGGCCGAGCAAAAGCTGGGCGCGGCACGGGACTCCGACACCTTCGTGATGATCTGGCCGGGTGCGGGAGTCGGTGCCGCGGTGGTGCTCGACGGGCGCGTACGCCGCGGCGCGTCCGGAGGCGCCGGCGAACTGGGCTTCCTGCCCGTACCCGGCACCGGCGGCCTCCCCTCGGCCGACGCGTGCGAAGGCGGCCTGCACTCCCTGGTGGGCGGCGCCGCAGTCGTCGAACTGGCAGCGGGGCATGGGCTGTTCCCCGACGCGAAGACCGAAGAGCCGCCCAGCGCCTCGGTGGTGCGTACGGCCGTCGCCACGCACACGACCGACCCGGCCGCCGACCGCTTCCTCGACGAACTCGCCCGACGCCTGGCCCTGGCCACCGCCGCCGTCGCCGCCGTCCTCGACCCCGGCCGCGTGGTGCTCGGCGCCGAGCTCGGCCACGCCGGAGGCTCGGAACTCGCCGCCCGCGTCGAGGCACACGCGGCGGCGCTGTCCCCCCTGCGAACACAGGTGCGCGCCACCGAACTCGGCGGCGAAGCAGTGCTTCGCGGCGCTCTGCTGGCCGCGCAACAGGCCGCCCAGGACGCCCTGTTCCCGTCCGGCCGCTGATCAGCCTGCCCGGCCGGTGCGGTCCCGCCCGACCGTGGCACCCGTCGCGCAAACTAGCCCATTGGGGTGATCTTGGCTTTCATCCGACCTGGGAGGCCCGAACCGTAGTCTTATGGCTTCCGTCTCGGTGGAGGAGGGCACTGACCGTCATGGTCGACGAACGCACCAGCATTCCCGAACTCCTCGACGGCATCGACGCACCCGAAGGTTGGCGCGTCGAGTACGTCGAAGGGGGAATCGTCGTGTCGCCGCCGCCGGGGCCTTTCCACGAGTCGATCCTGACGAACCTGCTGTACCAGTTGATCCCAACCGTGAAGTTCGTCCGCCAAGCAGGGCGCGGCTACTGCATGCGCGGGGATTGCGCGGACCGGGCGATCGGCGACCATGTGATCCCCGATCTGGCCATCGGCACACGTGATTTCACCCCGGCCGAAATGGAGGAGGCCCGGCACACGCACGGCGGTTGGCTGCCGGCCGACAGCCTCGACGTGGTCTTCGAGGTCACGAGCTCGAATCGCAAAACGGATACTCGCGACAAATACGCGGCCTACGGACGCATGGGTATCCCGCATTACGTCTTGGTGGATCGCGCGAAGCACACGGTCATCGTGTACTCGGATCCCTCAGGGCCCGCTCCGCAACCGGGCTACGCCACCACGCAGTCGTTCCCGTTCGGCCAGGATGTGCACCTTCCCGCCCCCTACCCCGTGCTGCGAACCACCACGTGGAATTGAACGACGCGATTGCGCCCGCCACGAAGGCTTTCTTCCTGACGGGCGCAGTCGCGTCGTTACGGAACTACTCCCACTCGATCGTGCCCGGCGGCTTGCTGGTCACGTCGAGGACGACGCGGTTGATCTCGCGGACCTCGTTGGTGATGCGGTTCGAGATGCGGGCCAGCAGGTCGTACGGCAGACGCGACCAGTCGGCGGTCATCGCGTCCTCCGACGTGACCGGGCGCAGCACCACCGGGTGACCGTAGGTCCGGCCGTCGCCCTGGACGCCGACCGAGCGCACGTCGGCCAGGAGGACCACCGGGCACTGCCAGATGTCGCGGTCGAGACCCGCCCGGGAAAGCTCCTCGCGGGCGATGGCGTCGGCGTCACGCAGGATCTCCAGGCGGTCGGCGGTGACCTCGCCGATGATGCGGATGCCCAGGCCGGGGCCCGGGAACGGCTGGCGCCACACGATCTCGGCGGGCAGGCCAAGCTCCTCGCCGACCGCGCGGACCTCGTCCTTGAAGAGCTTCCGCAGCGGCTCGATCAGCCGGAACTGGAGGTCTTCCGGCAGGCCGCCGACGTTGTGGTGCGACTTGATGTTGGCGGTGCCGGTGCCGCCGCCCGACTCCACGACGTCCGGGTAGAGGGTGCCCTGCACCAGGAACTCGACCTGCTCGCCGTGCGCGCCCGCCTCCGCGACGACCTCGGCCGCGGCCTGCTCGAACACGCGGATGAACTCGCGGCCGATGATCTTGCGCTTGTCCTCCGGGTCGGTGACCCCGGCAAGCGCGGCCAGGAAGCGCTCCTGGGCGTCGACGACCTTGAGGGAGACGCCGGTCGCCGCCACGTAGTCGCGTTCGACCTGCTCGGCCTCGCCCTTGCGCAGCAGCCCGTGGTCGACGAAAACGCAGGTCAACTTGTCGCCGACGGCACGCTGGACGAGCGCGGCGGCCACCGCCGAGTCGACACCGCCGGACAGACCGCAGATGACGTGCTTGTCGCCGACCTGCTCGCGGATGTGCACGACCTGCTCGTCGATGACGTTGGCCATCGTCCAGTCGCCGGCCAGGCCCGCGCCGGTGTGCAGGAAGCGTTCCAACACCTGCTGGCCGTACTTCGTGTGCAGGACCTCGGGGTGGTACTGGACGCCGTACAGCCTGCGCGCGTCGTCCTCGAAGGCGGCGACGGGAGCACCTTCGGTGGTCGCGGTGACCACGAAGCCCTCGGGTGCCCGGTCCACCGCGTCGCCGTGCGACATCCACACCGACTGGTCGGCGGGCTGGCCGTCGAACAGCGTCGAGGCGGTGCCGGTGACCTTGAGCTCGGTGGCCCCGAACTCGGCGAGGCCGGTACGCGCGACGTTGCCGCCGAGCGCGCGGGCCATCGCCTGGAAGCCGTAGCAGATGCCGAAGACGGGCACGCCCGCCTCGAACAACGCGGCGTCGACGGCCGGCGCGCCGTCCGCGTACACCGACGACGGGCCTCCGGACAGGATGACCGCGGCGGGCTTCTTGGCCAGGATCTCGTCGGCCGACATGGTGTGCGGCACGATCTCGCTGTAGACGCGGGCCTCGCGGACCCGTCGGGCGATGAGCTGCGCGTACTGGGCACCGAAGTCGACGACGAGAACGGTTTCGGTACCGGTCGCGTCCGGACTGGTCGAGGTCACGAGGGCCTTCCGAGGAGTGCGGGGGTTGCTTCGATTCTACGGGCCGATCGGGTGACCCCCGTCTCGGCATCCGGAAGGCCCCCGCACGGGCCCGGAGGAGGGGGCATACTGGCCCGCATGTTCGACGCGGCGTACGTCTTTACCTATGGCCCCGGGAATCCCGGCGCCATCGCTGCCGCCTGAACACACAGGCTTCATCGACGCCCCGGGTTCTCGGAACCCGGGGCGTCGTGCGTCTCCGGGTCCCGCGAGCCACCCGCACCGCCCCCGAGGAGACCGGCATGACCAATCAGACGACATCCGCGGACGACATCATCGCCGCCACCCGAGCCCGCATCGACGAGGTCGACCGCCGCATCATCGAACTGATCACCGAACGCGTGGCCCTGTCCGGCGAGGTACAGCGCACGCGCATCGCCGCCGGAGGCCGCCGCGTCCAACTGACCCGCGAGATGGAGGTCATCAACCGCTACCGCACAGCCCTGGACAAACCGGGCAGGGAGGTGGCGATGGCCTTGCTGGAACTCTGCCGCGGCCGCATTTGACCGGTTCCGGCGCGGTCGGAACGCTGCCGCTCGCCGATCGCGAGAGTCGGGCGGCGTGTGGATCGTTGCGGACCCGCCCGGTCGGGAGCCCCGGAATGCCGGGGAGATCCCCGATCACGGCAAACCCCCGTAACCTGCGCGCCCACACCGTCGTTGACCGTGCAGACCCACCCGCCCCCGGTGGGTCGGCAAAGATCGTCGGCGCGATGAGGCATGCCCTGTGCGGCTGCTGTGGGACCTCGCGTCGGCGCCGTGACCGGGAGGCAGGGGACAGCACTCCGGTCACGACCCCGCCGGCGGCCGGTGTCGGGGACGCTCGACATCGGCCGCCGTGCCTCAGGCGGTGGTCGACCGTTCAAGATCGCCACGCTCTGCCTGGCGAACACTATCCGCCATCGGGGCAAACCCGGGCAACGCGGCGCGCCCGGCCCGACGGCCTCACGTCTCGCGGAAGTCACTCACCACGGTGTCGAACACCTTCTTCGCGGCCGGCCAGTCCGTCTGGAACGACGCGACGTAGATCGAGAAGTCGTTCCCCTTGTCGGTGCGGATGCCGAGGTCGATCGCGTGGCTCGGACGCAGGTTGCCGCTGTCCGGGTTGAACGGGTTGCCGTCCCAGGTGAACTCCCAGACCGCCGCTTCCCAACCCGGCACCGAAACCGGATACGAATCCAGTTGCAGGCGCTCGTAGTTCTGCTTCTTGGCGGCGAAGTCGGCGTCGATCGTCCGGAAGTTGTCCAGCGGGTGCGCACCCGCGTTGCTCACGCCGATCCGGAGGAACGTCTTGCTGCGCGGATCCGTGTAGTCGATCTGCGCACCGGACTGCGAGCGCTCCCAGCCGGTCGGTACGAACAGTGCGAAACCGGCCGGGTCGACGGTCCAGGTGTAGCCCGGTATCTGCGGCGGCGACGCCGTCACCGCCGCCCCGCTCGGCGGGGTCAGGCCGCCGGCTTTCGCCGAGGGCGTTCCCGACGTGGGGGGCTCGCCACTGGGCGACGACGACGCCGGCGGCGGCTGGCTCTGCACGTTGCCGGCCTGTCCGCCCTTGCCGGCTTCGTCGCCCTTGTCGTCCCCGCGCAGCACGAACGTCGTCGCGACGCCCGCGGCCACCAGCGCGATCACCAGGGCGACGACACCGAGCACCATCGGCTTGCGCGACGCCCGCGCGGGAGGCTGCCCACCGCCGTAGCCGACGGTCGCCGAGGTGACCGGGCGCCCGGAGAGCGCGTCGTACGGCGCCATCGGATACCCCGACGGCGCGGTCCCCGGCCCCGCGCCCGGACCGGAGTCGTACGGATTGCCGAGTGCGGGAGGCGGAGGAGCGGGAGGCACCGAGCCGTACGCGGTCGGCGCCGCGGCGACGGCCGCCGCGGCCCCCGGGACCGAACCCGCACCCACCGCCGGCGCGCCGTCCGGGGCGTAGCCCGCGACCGGCGCCGGAACCGTGCCGGTGCCCGCGTCGACGCCACCGTTGCGGACCGCCGCCGTGGAGTCGTGGGTCGGCGGCGCGACCGGGACATTCGGCGGAACGGCCTGGATGTGCGCCTGCGTCAGATCGCCGCGGATGATGCCAAGCAGCAGGCGCTCGACATCCTTGGCCGACAGCCGCTGCGTCGGGTCCTTGACCAGCAGGCCCTCGATGACCGGCAGCAACGCGCCCGCGCGACGCGGCGGGTCGGGGTCCTCCAGCATGATCGAGTTGAGCGTGCTGATCATCGTCGGCCGGTCGAACGGGTTGCGCCCTTCGACGGCCATGTAGAGCACGAGGCCGAGCGACCAGAGGTCGGCGGCGAGGTTGGGCCGCAGCCCCTGGGCGCGTTCGGGGGCGAGGAAGTTCGGCGAACCGACGAGCATGCCGGTCGCGGTCAGCGTCTGCGCGCCCGCCTCGGTGGCGATGCCGAAATCGGTGAGGACGACGCGGCCACTGACCGTGACCAGGATGTTGGCCGGTTTGACGTCCCGGTGCAGGACGCCCTTCTGCTCGGCGGCGACCAGCGCGTTCAGCACCTTGAGCCCGACCTCGGCGGCCTCGACCGGCGACAGGGTGCCGCGCGACTTGAGGATGTCGGCGAGCGAGTCGGCGTGCACGAGCTCCATGACGATCCACGGGATGCCGTCGTCCTCGACGACGTCGTGGATGGTGATGACGTTCTCGTGCGCGATTCGGGCCGCGGTGCGGGCTTCGCGGAGCGTGCGCTGCTGCTGGATCTCGCGTTCCTCGTCGTCGAGGTAGTCGGGCAGGCGCAATTCCTTGATCGCAACATCGCGGTGCAGCATTTCGTCGACGGCATGCCAGACCGTGCCCATGCCACCGCGCCCGAGCACGCTCGCCAGCCGGTACCGGCCGGCGACGACACGTGTGCCGCCCCCCGGCCTTCCGTCGGACCTGCCGCCGCTGGGCGTGCTGCCGGGCGACGTGCCGTCCGCCATGGTTCCTCCCCGCTGCTCCGGCGGGCGGCCTCCCCGCCGAGGTCGCACCGTCCGTGTTGTCGCCCGATCAGAGTAATGCCGCGTCAGGACGGCGGCCCCGGGCCGTCGACTGTCGCATCAAGCCGTGACGTCGAGGGCCCGGACGATGTGGGGCCGGAGGTGCCGCCTCCCGTGCCGGTGGGCTCCGGGTCGGTCGGCGTCGTGCTGGTCGGTTCCGTCGTCGTCGGCACCGACGTCGTGGTCGGCGGGCGGCTGGTGGTGGGCGGGGCCGTGGACGTCGGCGCCGTCGTGCGGGGCCTGGTCGGCGTCCTGGTCGCGGTGCCGTCGTCGTCGCGGTCGTTTCCGCTGCCGGTCGTCCGGCCGTCGGAGTCGTCGCGGCCCCGGGTGGAGGTCGTGGTCGGCGCCGTGGGCGCCCCCGTCCAGGGCTCGAAGGTCGGCACGGTCGTCACCACGGTGCTGACACCGCCGACCGGATCGCCCGGTGAACCCGATTCCGACGTGCTCACGGTGCTGCCCGCGGGCCCGCTCTTGCCGCCCTGGTCGCCGACGGCGGAGGGGATGACCCACAACGCAGCCCCGATGGCCGCCGCCGCCACCGCGGCGAAGACCGCGTAGACGCCCCGCATGCGGCGTGCGGGCGGGTACGCGGCGCCGGGCTCGTCCGGCGGTGGCCCCTCGTCGAGCGGATCCGTGCCGTGGAAGCCGCCCAGCGGGAACGCGGCAGGCGTGTCGCCCGCCCTCGGGTCCTGCGAGCCGACGGTGGACGGACCGTCCGCCTGAAGATGTCCGCCGCCGGCCTGGCCCTCGGCCGGCGCGGTGTTCGCCGCGGCTCCCGCCGGGCCGAGCACGGCGGTGGGCCGCGACTCGGGCGGCGGTTCCGTGGGCGGCGCCGGGATCCGGGCGAACGAGGCCTGCCCCGACAGCGTTCGGGGACGCGTGTCGGCGGGCGGCCCGGGTTCGGCGACGGGTTCGGTGACCGGTTCGGGCGCGCTGACGGCGAGAGGCTCCGTACCCGCCTCGGCCGCCACGGCCCCGGCGGCCGCGGCCTTCCTGCGTTCCTGCTTCTGCGCGCGCTGCCTGTCCTTGATCACGGCGGCGATCAGGAGCTCCGCGGCCTCCTCGTCCGGCCGCGTGTCCGGGTCCTTGCGCATCAGCGCCTCGATCGCCGGACGCAGCCCGCCCGCGTTCCTGGCGGGTTCGGCCTCGTCGGTCAGGATCGCGGTGAGTGTTTCGACGGGCGACGGGCGGTGGAACGGCGAACGCCCCTCCACCGCCTGGTACATCGTCACACCCAGCGACCACAGGTCCGACGCCGCTCCCGGGCGGCGGCCCAACACCCGTTCCGGCGCCAGATATTCGGGGGAGCCGATGAGCATGCCCGTCGCCGTGAGGGTCGCCGACCCCAAGACCGTCGCGATGCCGAAATCGGTCAGCACGACCCGGCCGTCCGGCACGAGCAGGATGTTGCTCGGCTTGACGTCCCGGTGCAGTACGTCCGCCGCCCGGGCCGCCCGCAGCGCGGCGAGCACGCCGAGGCCGATCTCGGCGGCGTCCTCCGGTTCGAGCGGGCCGTCCTCCTTGATCGCCTCTTCGAGCGAGCGGGCGCGTACCAACTCCATGACGATCCACGGCCGGTCGCC
Source organism: Yinghuangia sp. YIM S10712 (assembly GCF_051388935.1). Lineage (NCBI taxonomy): Bacteria > Bacillati > Actinomycetota > Actinomycetes > Kitasatosporales > Streptomycetaceae > Yinghuangia > Yinghuangia sp. YIM S10712. The sequence goes on along the minus strand of NZ_JBPKBI010000001.1, from coordinate 797,759 downwards.
GTCCTCGACGACGTCGTAGATCGTGACCACGTTGCGGTGCACCACGCGGGCCGCCGCGCGCGCCTCGCGCATCGCGCGCTCCCGCAGGACCTCCTGCTCCCCCGCGTCGAGGTCGTCCGGGATGCGGACTTCCTTGATCGCGACCTCGCGGCGCAGGAGTTCGTCGACGGCCAGCCAGACGGTGCCCATCCCTCCGCGCCCCAGCGGCTCTTCGAGCCGGTACCTGCCGTTCACCACGCGGTCGGTCTTGCCACCGCTCGCCTCAGTCACGGGTCCCTCCCTGTCGGGCCCTGGATCCGTCGTCACCCAAGACGACAACGTACGGAAGCCCTTTGTCGGTTAGACGCCGCACGACCGGATCCGGACGCACCCGTGACCGAACCGGCACACGGAAAACCGGCGGTCAAGCGGTCGGCGTGAAACTGGACTTCGCCCCCTCGAACGTAGCGCGCAGCGATTCCGAGGACGTCTCCGGGCCCGACACCCAGAAATCGAACGTCCGACCGCCCTGGGTGTAGCGCAGGTTCATCGAGCGACGCATCGTGCCGCTGTCGTCCCACGTGAACTCCCACAGGCACGCCGGGTTGCCGTGGAACGTCATCGCGGCGAGCTGCACGCGGCGGTAACCCGGGTACGCCGCGGTCGCCGACGCACCGGTGCCCTCGGCGTCCTGCGCAGCGAGGTCCGCGTAGGGGTCGCCCGACGCGTCGGGCGGATCGACGCGCACACCGAGCCGGGCGGAGCGGCCCGGCGAGTGGAAGAACACGCGGTCGCCCTTGGGCTCCGCGTCGCTCCAGCCGTCGGGGACCATGACGGAGAATCCCGCCGGATCGACCACGCGGTGGAAGCCGGGGACGGCTTCACCGGCAGTCGGCTCGGATCCGGTCACACCCGATGCCGACGTCGCCGGTGTCCGGCTGCCGGGCGCACGCGAGTCGGGCGTCCGCGTGACGGGACCCGACGTGGTCGGCGCCCTCCCGGGCGCGTTCGCACTGCCGGTCGCGGGACCGATCCCCGACCCGGCCGTCTCCGTGCCGCCGGGACCGGTTCCCGGCTGCGCCGGGGGCGTCTTCGGCGTCGACGCCCCCGCGACGGAATCGGCCGGGTCGTTGCCGTCGCCGGTGGTGGCGACGTACGCCCACACTCCCGCGGTCAGCGCCGCGATCACCACCGAGGCCAGCGCCGCGCGGGCCGGGCGGGAGCGGAAGCGCGACGGGCCGACCGCGGGCGCTTCCGAGGCGACCGCCGAAGGCGCGGGAGCCTGCGCCGACGCGGCGGCGGGCCACCCCGCGTGCGGGCCCACGACAGGCGGCGTGGCCGGCATCGGCGGGGGGCCCTCGCGGCGCGCGGCCGGCACCGCCTTCACAGGCTCCGACACGCCCGAGAGGGTCACCGCCCCTGCCACTTCGTCGTCGAGGACGGGCGCCTCGTCGGTCTCGTCCACGCCCGCGGGGTCGCCCGGCGCGGTCACGCCGGAAGGCCCGCCCTCGGGAGCCCCGGCCCCGGCCCCGTCCTCGGCCACCGGCTCCAGCGCGTCCACGAGCCGCAGCGCCTGGTCCGCCGTCAGCCGCTGCTCCGGGTCCGCCGTCAACAGCCCGGCCAGCACGCCCGCCAGCGCGCCCGCGTGCCGGGGCGCCTCGTACGTGCCCTCCAACACCGCCTGCAAGGTGGCGAATTCGCCGTTCCGCCGGAACGGCGACCGGCCCTCGACCATCTCGTACAACGTCGCGCCGAGCGACCACAGGTCCGACGCGGGCCCCGGACGCAGGCCGTGGGCGCGCTCGGGCGCCATGTATTCGAGAGTGCCGATCGTCGTGCCGGTCGCGGTGATCGTCGTGGCACCGCCGAGCGTTGCGATGCCGAAGTCGGTGAGCACCACGCGCCCCTCGGCGGCCAGCAGGATGTTCGCGGGCTTGATGTCGCGGTGCACGACGCCCGCGGCGTGGATCGCGCTGAGGGCGCGCAGCATGCGGCGGACGATGTCGGCGGCCTCGCGCACCGGGAGCCGGCCCTCGGCCAGGTCGTCGGCGAGGGTGCGGCCGGGGACGTACTCCATGACGATCCACGGCCGACCGCCGTCCTCGACCACGTCGTGCACGACCACGACGTTCGGATGTGACACAAGCGCCGCGGCCCGCACCTCGCGCATCGCGCGGGCCGACCGCCGGGCGCGCTCGTCGTCGTCGAGGTCGTCGGGGACGCGGACCTCCTTGACCGCTACGGTCCGGTCCAACACCGTGTCGTACGCGCGCCACACCGTGCCCATGCCGCCCCGGCCCAGCATCTCCGCCAACCGGTACCGCTCCGCGACCAGCCGTTCCCCGGTCGGATCCGTCATGCGCTCCCGCCCCGCCGTGTGCTCGCCTGCCGTCACCGCCACCCCGCGTCAGCGAACTACCGCACGATGGACAGATTCTCCTTCGCGTGATCGAAGTACGTCACCGCCGTCGACCACAACTCCTCGCGGCAGCGCACGGTCATCCAGTAGCGCACCCCGTCGGACGTGCGGACGACCAGGTCCTTGCCGTGGAACCCCGTACCCTCCGGCCCGCGCCAGACATACTCCCACTCCGCCGCGTCATGCCCCCGGTAGTCGGACGCGGCCAGCTCCAACCGCCGGTAGTCCTCGTTGTCGCGGTAGTCGCGCGACGCGAGCGTGCCGTGCTCGCGGTGCAGCACCGACTCCTCGGGCGGCATCACGATGCCGCGGTCGACGGTGACCGTCACCGAGATGAGCCGGTCGGGGTCGTCCACCGACAGCCCGTTGTCGGTCGTCGTACAGCTCCAGCCCTCCGGGACCGGCAGCGCGAACCCGAGTCCCGACCCGGTGCGCAGCCGCCGCAGCACCGCGCCGTCGATCAGCGGACCAAGCACCAGACAGCCGCCGACCAGCGCCAGCACGGACACCAAGTCCGGTTCGATCTCCAGTAGTTCGAGCGCCCCGCCGCCGATGACACCGGCCAGCATCGCAGCGGGCACGGATCTGGACAGCCTGCGGTGCGGCAGTACGAGCCAGACGCCGAGGACCAGCGCGAGCAGCGAGATCGTGTACATCCCCGCCCACGTGCCGTAGTTGGCCAGCCACTTCGCCACCGCCGCGCTCACGATCGCGACGACGACGAGCACGGTCGCCCAGTGCCGGATCCACCAGCGCGGCCAACGCCGGTAGCGCGCCCGGAATCCGCCGCCGCGCCGGGCCCGGGCGCGGGCCCGGCGGCCGAGTTTGCGCTTCTCGCCGTCGACCGGTTCGCGCGTCGGCGCCGTCTGGCCGACCCGGGTGCGCTGGACGCGGAGATTGGTGTGCGTGAGGCCGGCCTGCTGCTGCGTCGGGTGCGAAGGACCGCCGTCGGCTTCGGCACCGCGCCTGCGCCCGCGCGCGCCCGCGAATCCGGACGCACCCGCCGCACCCCAGTAAGTCCCGGTCCGGGCCCGGCCGTTGCCCGGAACAGCGCCCGGGGCCGCGTCGTCGCGCGTACTGCCGCCCATACGCTCCCGCACGGCTCCGCCACGCCGACCGCCGGTGTCGCCCACCGCGTGGTGGACGGGCCTGCCGGACGGCACTGACTCGTGTGCCGGACGCCGGGCACCCGCTCCGACACCCACCCCCGCCCCGGGGTGCAGTGTGTGCCTGCGCGTCACCGCGGTCCGCTGCCGGCCCGCGAACGTGCGCGGCTCGTCGGGACCGACGGGGACGGGCGGCGCCGCCTCCGCCGCCTCGATCAGGCGTTCCCGCAGCACCGCCGCCGTCGCGCGCGCGGTCGGGTCCTGGACGAGCACCGACCGCAGCGCCGGCATCATCACCCCGGCCTTGTCCAGCTCCGGGAACCGCGCCGCGGCCACCGCGGCGAGCGTTGCCGCGTGCGTCGCGCGGCGGTACGCCGGCCTCCCCTCGACCGCTTCGTACAACGTGACACCCAGCGACCACAGGTCGGCCGGCGGGCCGGGCATCTGGCCGTCCACCTGCTCGGGCGCGAGGTACTCCGGCGAACCGATCAGCGCGCCCAATTGCGTCAGCGTCGCGCTGTCCTCGACCGAGGCGACACCGAAATCGGTCAGCACGACCCGGCCGTTGCGGGCCAGCAGGACGTTCGCCGGTTTGACGTCGCGGTGCAGCACCCCCGCCTCGTGCGCGGCCTCCAGTGCGGACAGCAGCCGCAGGCCCAGCTCGGCGACCTGTCCGGGCGGCAGCGGGCCGTCCTTCTCGATCTCCTGGGCGAGTGAGGCGCCGCGCACCAACTCCATGACGATCCACGGGCGGCCGTCCTCCGCGACGACATCGAAGATCGTCACCACATTGGGGTGGTCGATGCGGGCGGCGGCGCGGGCCTCGCGCAGCATGCGCGCGCACAGCGTGTCGCGTTCGTCGTCGTCGACGTGCGCGGGCACACGCAGTTCCTTGACCGCGACCCGACGGTCGAGAACCTCGTCGAGCGCGCACCACACAGTGCCCATCCCGCCGCGCCCCAGGCGTTCCCGAAGCCGGTACCGGCCGGCGAGCAGGCGCCCGTCGGACTCGGGGTCGGTCATGCGCGTCTCCTGTTGCTGGTCTCGCGGCCCTTCCAGTCAACCACCCCCGCCCAGGGTCGCGGGACCGGTCGCGTGCACCCGCTCCGCCCCCGGCCGGCGACGCCTCAGGCCGCTGTACCGGGCCCGCGCGCACGTCCACGCCGTGCGTCGAGCGGCCGACCGCATCGGCACTCACGCCAGCGGCACGTACCGGGCCCGCGCACGTCGGCGCCGTGCGTCGAGCGGCCGACCGCATCGGCACTCACGCCAGCGGCACGACCTCCTCGGCACCCATCCGGACCGCGTCCGCGGTGCGGTCGTCCGGCTGCTCCTGCGACTCGCGCTCCGCCTCCACCCGCTTGAGGTAGTAGTCGACCTCGCGCCGCACCTGCTCGTCCGTCCAGCCGAGCACGGGAGCCATGAGCCGGGCGCACTCCCCCGAAACGCGTACCCCCCGGTCGAAAGTTTCCATGGAAATGCGCGTACGCCGGTCGAGCACGTCGTCGAGGTGCAGAGCGCCCTCGTGGGTGCACGCGTACACGACCTCGGCCCGCAGGTAGTCGTCGGCGCCGTCCAGCGGCTGCCCGAGGCCCGGGTCGGCCTCGACCAGCGCGAGCACTTCCTCGGTGAGCGAGCCGTACCGGTTGAGCAGGTGTTCGACGCGCGCGACGTGCAGTCCGCTGCGCGCCGCGATCGCCGCCCGCGCGTTCCACAGCGCGTGGTAGCCCTCCGCGCCCGCCAGCGGCACCGTCTCGGTGCAGCTCGGCGCGACCTTGCGGTCGAGACCGTGCACGGCCGCGTCAACCGCGTCGGCCGCCATCACCCGGTACGTCGTGTACTTGCCGCCTGCCACCACGACCAGGCCCGGCACCGGGTGCGCGACAGTGTGTTCGCGCGAAAGGCGGCTGGTCGCCTCGGACTCGCCGCGCAGCAGCGGACGGAGCCCGGCGTACACGCCCTCGACGTCCTCGCGGCCGAGCGGCACCGCGAGCACCGCGTTGACGCGCTCCAACAGGTACTCGATGTCGGTGCGGCTCGCCGCCGGGTGGGATTTGTCGAGGTCCCAGTCGGTGTCCGTGGTCCCGATGATCCAGTGCCGGCCCCACGGAATCACAAAAAGCACGGATTTCTCCGTCCGCAGGATCAGCCCGGTCGCCGAGTGGATCCGGTCCTTCGGCACCACCAGGTGGATGCCCTTGGACGCGCGCACGTGGAACTGCCCGCGCTCGCCGACCAACGCCTGTGTCTCGTCCGTCCACACGCCGGTGGCGTTGACCACCTGGCGGGCGCGGATCTCGTACGTGCCGCCCTGCTCGACGTCGCGCACGTGGACGCCGACCACACGCTCGCCCTCGCGCAGGAAACCGGTCACGGTGGTCCGCGACGCGACGTGCGCGCCGTACCCGGCGGCCGTGCGCACCAGCGTCATCGTGTGCCGGGCGTCGTCCACCTGGGCGTCGTAGTACTGCACGGCGCCGACCAGCGCATCCTTGCGCAGCGCCGGCGCGAGGCGCAGGGCACGCCGCTTCGACAGGTGCCGGTGGCGCGGCAGGCCGCGCGCGTGGCCGCCGGACACGCCCATGGTGTCGTACAGCGCGATGCCGGAGCCGACGTAAGCCCGCTCCCACGCATGGTGCTGGAGCGGATACAGGAATGGCACCGGCCGGACCAGGTGCGGCGCGAGGCGCTGCACCATGAGGCCGCGCTCGCGCAGGGCCTCGCGCACCAGGGCGAAATCCAGCATCTCCAGGTAGCGAAGGCCGCCGTGGATCAGCTTGCTCGACCGGCTGGACGTGCCGGACGCCCAGTCGCGCGCCTCGACCAGCCCGACGCTCAGACCCCGGGTGACCGCGTCCAGCGCGGTACCGGCGCCGACCACGCCGCCGCCGATCACCACGACGTCCAACTCGTGCTCGGCCATCCGGCCCAGCGCGTCCTCGCGTGCCCGCAACCCCAACGCCGTGGTCCTCAACGCCTCGTCACCCGCTCCCGTGGTCGTCCTGGCCCGCCGATGTCCGCGCCGAGGGCCGAGCCGCACCCAGGGCTGTCCCGCGCCGCGGGGAACCGCCGAACGGACTTTCCTGGTCCCGATCATCGCGGGTACGGCGGCCCGCCGCGCGGGAGACGACGCGTCATCGGCCGACCTGCGCCCGGACATCGAACAGCAGTTCCCAAAAGGCGACGCGCTCGCGAGGAACACCCGAACAGGCATGCGCTGAACGTGGTCTGATTCACCCGGCCGGGCGATCTTGCCAGGCGGCCCCGCACCTCGCGGACCGACTACGCCGAATGAGTGAACCCCGCCGAGCCCGGGCGACACCTGCGGCCCCGGCCGCCTGGCATGGTGTCCCTGCACGTTCGTACCCGCTGCCACGGAGGGGCGCATGGGGGAAGAGGACGCACGAGGCCGGCGGCGAGTCTGCGGCGGGCTGTTCGAACTCGTCGAACCGCTCGGCAACGGGGCCATGGGCACGGTCTGGCGCGCCGTCGACACCACACTGCGCCGCGAGGTCGCCCTCAAAGAGGTCCGCGCCCCCGAAGGCGCCACCGACGAGGAGTCGGCGACCATGCGCAGCCGCGCGATCCGCGAGGCCCAGGCCCTCGCGCGCCTGCGCAATCCCCATGTCGCGACCGTTCACCACATCCAGATCACCGAAGGCGAACCGTTTCCCTGGATCGTCATGGAGCTGGTGCCCGGCCGGAGCCTCGCCTCGGTCCTCGCCGACGGTCCCCTGCCGCCGGAAAAGGCCGCCGGGATCGGCCGCGACATCCTCGACGCCCTCAGTGCCGCACACGGCGCCGGAGTCCTGCACCGAGACGTCAAACCGGCCAACGTCCTCGTCCGGCCGGACGGCACTGCGGTGCTCGTGGACTTCGGCATCGCCTCGGTCGAGGGCGCCGCGACGGTGACCGTCACCGGCTCGTTGCTCGGCACGCTCGAATACGTCGCGCCCGAGCGCACCGACGGCCACCCGCCGACGCCCGCCTCCGACCTGTGGTCCCTCGGCGTCCTCCTCTACGTCGCCGTCGAGGGCACCAGCCCGTTCCGGCGCCCCAACCACTGGGCCACCCTCGCCGCGATCCACAACGACCCCCACCCGCCGCCGCGCCGGGCGGGCCCGCTCGCGCCGGTGATCGACGCGCTGCTGGAGAAAGACCCCCGGGCCCGGCCCGGCGCCGAGCAACTGACAGGCTGGTTCGCGGCCATCACCGGAACCGGCGGCAGTGCGTCGGGCTCCCTCGAAGCCCCGGCCACCTCCGACTCCGGAGGCGGAACCGACACGGGCACCGACGTCGCGCAGCCCGGATCCGCGCAGGTCGCATCCTCGCAGTCGCGATCCGTTCATCCCGGCGCCCTGCCGCCCCCGCCGGGCGCCTCCGGAATCGCCGCCGCTCCGACGGTCTCCGCGCGGCCGAGCGACACCCCCACCGTCCACGCGCACCCCGCGCCGGATACCCGACCACGCCCTGCCGCCCCGACGCCGACGGCCGCCGGCGGACCACCCCCGCGCCCCACCGGACCGCCCACAGTGGGCGGCAACCACGCGCCACCGCCGGACGGTTCGCGCCGAAGGCTGCGAAACACCCTGGTCTCGGCGGGAGTCGCCGGCCTGCTCGCAGCGGGCGCGATCACCGCGTATGCGACCCTCGGCGGCGGCGACGGCGACGACCGGGCGGGCAACGCGTCGACGCCGTCCGCGACCACCGCACGCCCTTCATCCGTCCCGCCCACTGCGGACCCCGGGGGCTCATCCGCGATCATCACAGGGCCGTCCGCACCGACCGCACCGCCGTCGGTCCCGCCCACGACGGCGTCCACCGCCGCCACGCCGACCGCCCCGGTACTCCCGCCCGGCTACGAGATCCGCACCCATCCCGACGGCTTCCAGGTCGCGGTGCCGAGAGGGTGGAGGCAGACGCAGGACGCCCAAGGACGCTCCGCGTACGAATCCTCCGACGGCACGGCCCGGTTGGTCGTCGTTGTGCTGCGCGGCGACAGCGCCGACCCCATGACCGAACAACGGCGATCCGCCGCGGAATCGGACGTGGCCTACCCGGGCTACCAACAGATCGCGCTCGCCGAGGGCAGCCGCGACGGAGGCCCGGAAGCGACATGGGAGTACACGTACCGCCCCGCCGAAGGCGCACGGCACATCAAGGACGTCCGTTGGCGTGTCGGCGGGACCAGCTACAACCTATGGATCTCCGCGCCCGACGGCCCCGCGTGGCCGCAGTACGCAGAACAACTAGCCATCGCCCTGGAACACTTCCGCGATACGCGAAAGGCCTGAACGGGCCCGGAGCCCGCGCTGCCACACGCACGCCGTCGCGCACCCCGCCGGCCCCCGGCAAACCGACCACCGGTGCGACGGTGGCGTTCGCCGGGCCGCGGCCGCACACCGCGACCCCGACGAACCGCCTCACCGCCGAGCCGCATCCGCCCCGGAATGCGATTCTCGACAACCGGTGCGCGTCAGTGCGCGGGGGAAACCGTCACCTCGACCTGCTGGAACTTCTTCAGGTCCGTGTAGCCCGTCGTCGCCATCGCGCGCCGCAGCGCGCCGAAGAGGTTCATCGAGCCGTCCGAGACCTGCGACGGCCCGTTCAGCACCTCCTCCAGCGTGCCGACCGCGCCCAGGTTCATGCGGCGCCCACGCGGCAGTTCGGGGTGGTGGGCCTCCGAACCCCAGTGGTGGCCGCGTCCCGGCGCGTCGGTCGCGCGGGCGAGCGCGGAACCGATCATGACGGCGTCGGCTCCGCACGCGACCGCCTTGGCGATGTCGCCGCTCTTGCCGACGCTGCCGTCCGCGATGACGTGGACGTATCGGCCGCCCGACTCGTCGAGGTAGTCGCGGCGGGCCTCGGAGACGTCCGCGACCGCGGTCGCCATCGGCACCGCGACACCCAGCACGTCGCGCGTCGTGTGCGCCGCGCCGCCGCCGAAGCCGACCAGCACGCCGGCCGCGCCCGTGCGCATCAGGTGCAGGGCGCCCTGGTACGTCGCGCAGCCGCCGACGATCACCGGCACGTCGAGGTCGTAGATGAACTGCTTGAGGTTGAGCGGTTCCGCGCGGCCCGAGACGTGTTCGGCGGACACCGTCGTCCCGCGGATCACAAAGATGTCGACACCCGCGTCGATGACCGCCTTGTGGTACTGCGCCGTGCGCTGCGGCGACAGCGCCGCGGCGGTGACCACGCCCGCGTCGCGGATCTGCTTGATCCGCTCACCGATCAGCTCGGCCTTGATCGGCTCGGCGTAGATCTCCTGCATGCGGCGCGTCGCGGTGGCCGCGTCCAGCGTGCCGATCTCCGCGAGCAGCGGCGCGGGGTCCTCGTACCGCGTCCACAGGCCTTCGAGGTTGAGCACCCCGAGGCCGCCCATGCGCCCGACCGCGATCGCGGTCTCCGGCGACACCACACTGTCCATCGGCGCGGTCAGGAACGGCAGTTCGAAGCGGTACGCGTCGATCTGCCACGCGATCGAGACCTCTTCGGGGTCGCGCGTGCGCCGGCTCGGGACGATGGCGACGTCGTCGAAGTGGAAGGCACGCCTGCCGCGCTTGCCCCGACCGATCTCGACCTCAGTCACGTTGCGCCTCTCCTGCCGTTTGTCGGTGGACCTCAGTGGACCTGAGTGGACCTGATGGGGACCGGACAGCCGTGCCGCCGGTCCGCGGACAAGCGTACGGGGCGGACCGAAACCGGAGGTTCCGGGCCGCCCCGTACCGCGAGAACCCTCTCGAACCGGGTCAGCGCGACGAGTAGTTCGGCGCCTCGACCGTCATCGTGATGTCGTGCGGGTGCGACTCGCGCAGCCCCGCCGCGGTGATCCGCACGAAACGGCCACGCACCTTGAGCTCGGGCACCGTCGGCGCGCCCGCGTACCCCATCGACGCGCGGAGCCCGCCGATAAGCTGGTGCGCGACCGCGGAAAGCGGGCCCCGGTAGGGCACCTGGCCCTCGATGCCCTCCGGGACCAGCTTGTCCTCGGACAGCACGTCGTCCTGGAAGTAGCGGTCCTTGGAGAACGACTTGGCCTGACCGCGCGACTGCATCGCGCCCAGCGAGCCCATGCCCCGGTAGCTCTTGAACTGCTTGCCGTTGATGAAGATCAACTCGCCCGGGCTCTCCTCGCAACCGGCCAGCAGGCTGCCGAGCATGACCGTGTCCGCGCCCGCCGCGATCGCCTTCGCGATGTCGCCGGAGTACTGAAGGCCGCCGTCGCCGATGACCGGCACACCGGCCGGTCCGCACGCCAGCGCGGCGTCGTAGATCGCGGTGACCTGCGGAGCGCCGACACCGGCGATGACACGCGTCGTGCAGATCGACCCCGGGCCGACACCGACCTTGACGCCGTCCACACCCGCGTCGATCAGCGCCTGCGCACCGTCGCGCGTGGCGACGTTGCCGCCGATGACATCGACTTTGGTGTTGGCCTTGACCTTGGCGATCATGTCGAGCACGCCGCGCGAGTGCCCGTGCGCGCTGTCCACGACGATGAAGTCGACACCGGCCTCGACCAGCGCCTGGACGCGCCGGAAGCTGTCGTCGCCGGTCCCGACCGCAGCACCCACGACCAGGCGGCCGTCGGCGTCCTTCGTGGCGTCCGGGTACTGCTCGCTCTTGACGAAGTCCTTGACCGTGATCAGACCGCGGAGCTTGCCGGCGTCGTCGATCAGCGGCAGCTTCTCCACCTTGTGCCGGCGCAGCAGCTCCATGGCCTCCGTACCGCTGATGCCCACCGGGCCGGTGACCAGCGGCATCGGCGTCATGACCTCGCGTACGCGACGCGCGTGGTCGACCTCGAAACGCAGGTCGCGGTTGGTGACGATGCCGAGCAGCCGGCCGTTCTCGTCGGTGACCGGGACACCGCTGATGCGGTAACGGCCGCACAGTTGGTCCGCCTCACGCAGCGTCGCGTCGGGACCGATGGTGATCGGGTCGATCACCATGCCGGCCTCGGAACGCTTCACCAGGTCGACCTGGTTGGCCTGGTCCTCGATCGAGAGGTTCCGGTGCAGGACGCCCACACCGCCCTGCCGGGCCATCGCAATGGCCATGCGGGACTCGGTGACGGTGTCCATCGCCGACGACAGGAGGGGAATGCGCACGCTGATGTTGCGCGTCACCCGCGACGAGGTGTCGACTTCGCTCGGCACGACGTCCGACGGACCCGGCAGCAGCAGGACGTCGTCGTAGGTCAGCCCGAGCATCGCGAACTTCTCGGGTACGCCGTCGGCCGTGAGACTCATGACACCTTCCGGTTCCGGTTCGAAGTGATCGACAGGAGCGATCCGATCGGCTGACCGACACTGCGGCCGTCTTCCGCCGCGCGGTCCCGGCCGCGGGGAAAACAACGGCTCCGCCGGGCCCGCTGCCGCGCACACAGGTGCGGCAAACCCCGGTGGTGTGCCAGTGGGAGGACCCCCATGCTACTCGGCTCCAACAACCCCCGGCCCCGCGTCCTTCCCGACGACGGCCGTCGCAGTGGTGACGGACGCCGCGCACGCACGGGTGCTCCGACGCAAACGCGGCGGCCCGGAGTGGGAACACCGTGTCCGCGCATGACGGAAGCCACGCGCAGGCAACGTGCTCATACACGCTTCGGGCCCGCCGCCCCGGCCGATCGAGCAGCGAAGCCAGGGGGCGAGGATCCGGGCGTCGGACGCGCCGGCTCCGGCCGGAAACAACCGCGCGATTCGGCCGCGGTGCGCCCCGGGCGTTCCGGCGACGGGTCTCGTGTCGCCGCGGCCCTGCTCGTTCGGGGAGCATCACCTCGGCCAGGGACTCGCCCGCCGCTCCACGCAGTGGGCGCGCACCGGCGCGAGATCAGGTGCCCGTACACCTGTCGCCCCGCCGCCCGGCCGAACCTGACTCGTCCCCCGCACTCGCGGACCGCACCCGTCAGCGGCAACTGTCGGTCATCGCCCGCCGGGCGGACGGCACCGCGTCGACCTCCGCGAGCAGGGCCTGGAACAAGCGGGTCACCCGATCGTGCGGCGGACGGTCGGTGCGCAGTCGCAGAGTCTCGACCAGTTCGTCGTCGCTGCGCAGCAGCCCGAGGTCGGACAGCGCACGTGGCGTCGGCGTGCCGAGCCGCATCCGACGTGCCCCGGGATCGGCAGCCGTCACGCGGTCTTCTCCTCCTCGGCGAGCGCACGCAGCCGGGACAGCGCGCGATGCTGCGCCACCCGGACCGCGCCGGGCGACATGCCCATGGCCCGGCCGGTCTCCTCGGCGGAAAGACCGACGGCGACACGCAGCACGAGAAGCTCGCGCAGGTTGTCGGGGAGTCTGCCGAGCAGCGCCCGGGCCTGCGCCGCGTCGCTGCGGCGTACGACCTGGTCCTCGGGGCCCGGATAGTCGTCGATCGCCTCGGGCAGGTCGCACGTGGGGACGGCCGCGCGTACCGCGGCCCGCTGCACGTCGACGACCTTGTGCGCCGCGATGCCGAAGACGAAGGCCTCGAAGGGCCGCCCTTCGTCGCGATAACGCGGCAGCGCGGACAGCACCGCGAGGCAGACCTCCTGGGCCGCGTCGTCGGCCGCGTGCTCGGCTCCGGGCACCCGGCCGAGCCGGGCCCGGCAATACCGGAGCACCAGCGGTCGCACGTAGGCCAGTAGCTCGTCGGTGGCCTGAAGGTCCCCTTGGACAGCCCGGACGACCACGGCACGCATGCCGCTGTCGACCCGGCTGTCGGCCCTGTCCGGTCTGTCCGGCATGCGCTCGGCGATCCCGCCCATGAGATTCAGTATGCCGGGCCGTGGACCCTGCGGTTCGCCCCAGGGCGCGACGAAGGCTTCCGGCGACGGTTCGCGCCGGGTCCGCCGAGGCGTCCGGGGAGTGCCCGCAGGGCCCTGCGGGCCCGGCGGGTCACCGCACGAGGCCCCAGCGGAAGCCGAGTGCGACCGCGTGCGCGCGGTCCGACGCACCGAGCTTCTTGAACAGCCTCCGGGCGTGGGTCTTCACGGTGTCCTCGGACAGGAACAGCTCGCGGCCGATCTCCGCGTTGCTCCGTCCGTGGCTCATGCCTTCGAGGACCTGGATCTCGCGGGCCGTCAGCGTCGGGGCGACGCCCATGTCGGCCGAGCGGAGACGCCGCGGCGCGAGGCGCCACGTCGGGTCGGCGAGGGCCTGGGAGACGGTCGCCCGCAACTCGGCGCGAGACGCGTCCTTGTGCAGATAGCCGCGGGCACCGGCGGCGACCGCGAGGGCCACGCCGTCGAGGTCCTCGGCCATCGTCAGCATGATCACCCGGGCACCCGGGTCGCCGGTGAGCAGCCGTCGTACGGCCTCCACGCCCCCGAGCCCCGGCATGCGCACGTCCATGAGGACGAGATCGGAGCGCTCCGCGCCCCAGCGGCGCAGCACCTCCTCGCCGCTCGTGGCCGTGGTCACCCGCTCGACGCCGGGGACCGTGGCCACCGCGCGCCGCAGGGTCTCTCGGACGAGCGGGGAATCGTCGCAGACCAGGACGGTCGTCATCGCCGGCCTCCGCAGCAGATCCGCGTCACGTTGAGCCTCCACGCCTGTACATTCCGTTGCCTTCGCGGTCGGTGGTCAAAGAGTGCCCCCGCTCACCTGAGTTCGCGGGTGCGAACCGCCGACCGCCTCACCCATCCCCAACGACCGTCACTCGAAAGGGTTACGGGGTTGCGTCACGGGTACTTCTGGGGGCCGTGGGCCCGCCGGTATCACAACGAGCCGACCACGCCGGAGGGCACGCCGGGGCGGTGCCCTCCGCGAGCGACGGACCTCACCCCGGCGACCGACGCCTGCCGGGGCTCAGGTGGCCGCCGAGCGTCGCCGGGGCAGTCGGATCTCCGCTGCGCGCTCGCGGCGGCGAGTTCCGGCCAACGGCGTGTACGGGTGGGCGCGCTTGAGGAAGCGAGCGGATTTTTTACGGACCTGAACGCATGAGACCGATATATGCATGGAATTGATCATTCTGTGGCACTTTCGCACCATCGATTGATCGCATGGTCATAGCCACCCTCAGCGGAGGGACCCGCGTCGTGACCGTGCCGGCAGCAGAACGACCTTGCAATTGCCCCTGAATACGAGGGACGACTCATGGCTGATTTCTCACGGCTTCCCGGCCCCAACGCCGATCTGTGGGACTGGCAGCTCTCCGCCGCCTGCCGGGGGGTCGACAGCGCGCTGTTCTTCCACCCGGAGGGCGAGCGCGGTGCGGCGAGAGTCGCACGAGAGGCGGCGGCCAAGGAAGTGTGCCGACGTTGTCCAGTCCGTGTGCAGTGCGCGCAACACGCCCTTACCGTGCGAGAACCGTACGGTGTCTGGGGCGGACTCACCGAGGACGACCGCGTCGAGATGGACGGGCGACGTCGCATGCTCAACCGGACCGACGTGACCGCGGCGGGCTGAACACAGCAGGCCGAACAAGGCAGTTCGACCGACAGACAGCGGTGACCCCGCGCCGGTGAGACCCGGGGCAGGGTCACCGCTGTTCTGCTGGGGCGTGTCGCGGTTGACGGGTTTCTCAGGACGGCCGCCCGGCGGCGCTCACGCGCGAAACGCGGACAAGTCCAACTCCCATGCGGCGGGCCAATCCTTGGCGCGCAGGAGCGCGTCCGTACCGCCGTCGCAGAAGAGAACGGAGCCGACGAAGTACGTCGACTCCGGGCCGAGCAGGAACGCGGTGAGCCCCGCGATCTCCGCCGGGTTCCCGCCGCGACCGATCGGCAGGGGGTACATCTTCATCCCCTCCGCCGTCAGCGGGTCGGTCCTGCCGGCGGCCGTCATCGGCGTCTCGATCAGGCCGGGGGCGATGGCGTTGAGCCGGATTCCCTGGCCGATCCACTCCGCGGCGACGCTCTTGGTGCGTGCGTAGTAGGCGAGCGCGGCCTTGGCTGCCGGATAGCTCCCGAGCGGATCCGCGTCGGCCACCTCTCGTGCCGCCGCCTCGTCGCCGGCGAGGCATAGTTCGGCCAGCTCGACCGGCCAATTCGGCTGGCATGTCGTGGAGTTCGAGCTCACCAGCACGGCCGACGGGTGTTCGGCGGCGGCGAGGAGAGGGCGTACGCCCTCCAGAACCTCGACGGCGCCGAAGTAATTGACCGACACCATCTGCGACCCCGGCCGTCCGGTGGCGGCTGCAAGGCCTGCGAAGGGCACGAAACCGTCGAGAGAGCCGTCGGCCGCCGCGGCGATGCCGGCGACCGCCTCGGCGCGGCCCTCGGGCGTGGACAGGTCCGCGTCCACGTCGCTGTCGCGCAGGTCGACGCCGATGACACGGTGGCCGTCCGCTTCCAGGCGGGCTTTGGTTGCGGCGCCGATGCCCGACGCCGCGCCGGTGATCGCGTACGTGCCCATCGTGCTCCCTCGATCGCTGCCGCATGGCGGCGCTTCGCCATGATTACTGACGGACCGTCAGCTCCTGTGTCACGCCGCACTGTTGCAGACATCCGCTGCGAACGGAAAGACCGATGGCGTGATCGTTCGGCCGCCAACGCGGCGGCGCGGCCCCACTCGTGGGGCTTCCTCGCCCCACGGCATGCGCTCGGGCGGCGGAGCCCGGACGACCGCGGTCCGGGATCCGGACCGTCGGCGGCCGTGCGGACGGGCGCCGACGACATGGCTCGGGCCCGGCCCCCCAGGAGAGGGGGACCGGGCCCGAATGATCGAAAATGATCATTTCATCGACGATCGATCAGTGCCGAACGTCTCCGAGCGTCGCTCTGATCACATCATCGATCGACTGACTCGCGGCGACGAGGCTCAGTGGCTGTGCCCGTGGCCGCCGTGGCTGTGGCCGTGCCCGGCCGACTCCGGCTCGGCCGGCTTCTCGACGACCAGCGACTCCGTGGTCAGCAGCAGCGACGCGATCGACGCGGCGTTCTGCAGCGCGGAGCGGGTGACCTTGACCGGGTCGATGACGCCGGCCTTGAGCAGGTCGCCGTACTCGCCGGTGGCCGCGTTGTAGCCGTGGCCGACCTCAAGCTCCTGCACCTTGTTGACGATGACGTAGCCCTCAAGGCCCGCGTTCTCGGCGATCCAGCGCAGCGGCTCGACGGTCGCGCGGCGCACGACCGCGACACCGGTCGCGACGTCGCCGGTGTGGCCCAGGTTCTCCGCCAGCACCGAGGAAGCGTGCACGAGTGCGGCGCCGCCGCCGGCGACGATGCCTTCCTCGATGGCCGCGCGGGTCGCGGAGACCGCGTCCTCCAGGCGGTGCTTCTTCTCCTTGAGCTCGACCTCGGTGGCCGCGCCCACGCGGATCACGCACACACCGCCGGCCAGCTTCGCGAGGCGCTCCTGGAGCTTCTCGCGGTCCCAGTCGGAGTCGGTGTTCTCGATCTCGGCCTTGATCTGGCGGACGCGGTCGGCGATCTGGTCGGACGCGCCGGCACCGTCGACGACCGTGGTGGCGTCCTTGGTGATCGTGACGCGGCGCGCCGTGCCCAGGACCTCAAGCCCGACCTGGTCCAGCTTCAGACCGACCTCGGGGGCGATGACCTGGCCGCCGGTCAGGATGGCCATGTCCTCCAGCATCGCCTTGCGGCGGTCGCCGAAGCCGGGGGCCTTGACCGCGACGGCGTTGAACGTGCCGCGGATCTTGTTGACGACGAGGGTGGACAGCGCCTCGCCCTCGATGTCCTCGGCGACGATCAGCAGCGGCTTGTTGCCACCCGCCTGGATGACCTTCTCCAGGATCGGCAGCAGCTCGGCGATCGCCGAGATCTTGCCCTGGTTGATCAGGATGTACGGGTCGTCCAGGACCGCTTCCATGCGCTCCTGGTCGGTGACCATGTACGGCGACAGGTAGCCCTTGTCGAACTGGAGGCCCTCGGTGAACTCCAGCTCCAGGCCCATCGTGTTCGACTCTTCGACGGTGATGACACCGTCCTTGCCGACCTTGTCCATCGCCTCGGCGATCAGCTCGCCGATCTGGCGGTCCTGCGCGGACAGCGCGGCGACGTTGGCGATGTCCTCCTTGCCGTCGATCGCGCGCGCGGTGCCGAGCAGCTCGTCCGAGACCGCCTTGACCGCCGCGTCGATGCCCTTCTTCAGGTCCATCGGCGCCGCGCCCGCCGCGACGTTGCGCAGGCCCTCGCGTACCAGCGCCTGAGCGAGCACCGTCGCGGTGGTGGTGCCGTCACCCGCGATGTCGTTGGTCTTGGTCGCCACCTCCTTCGCGAGCTGCGCGCCGAGGTTCTCGTACGGGTCGTCCAGCTCGACCTCACGGGCGATCGTCACGCCGTCGTTCGTGATGGTCGGCGCACCGAACTTCTTGTCGATGACGACGTTGCGGCCCTTGGGGCCGATCGTCACCTTGACCGCGTCCGCGAGCGCGTTGACGCCACGCTCCAGCGAACGGCGGGCGTGCTCGTCGAACTGCAGAATCTTGGCCATGGGATGTGAGTCCTCTGTTTCCTTCGCCCTCGTTGGCTGTGGGTTGGCGCGTCGACGACACCGCCCCGGGCGCCCCAGTCGGGGTGCCCGGGGCGGGTCGATGACTTACGCGGTTACCGCGATGTCACTTCTCGATGATCGCGAGAACGTCGCGCGCCGAGAGGACGAGGTACTCCTCGCCGTTGTACTTCACCTCGGTGCCGCCGTACTTGCTGTACAGGACAACGTCGCCGACCTTCACGTCGAGCGGCAGGCGGTTGCCGTCCTCGAACCGGCCGGGGCCCACGGCCAGGACGACGCCCTCCTGGGGCTTCTCCTTCGCCGTGTCCGGGATGACCAGGCCCGAAGCCGTGGTCTGCTCGGCTTCGAGCGTCTGGACCACAATGCGGTCCTCAAGCGGCTTGATGGCAACCTTGGTGCTGGCGGTCGTCACGATCCGACCTCCCCCTTCGGAGATCTCACGGGGTAATTGTCAGGTGGCGACCAGGTAAGCCCGTCGTCGCGGGTGCCGGACCTGCCCGTCGCGTTGGCACACTCATAGGGAGAGTGCCAATGTCAGACCCTAAGCTTCGCTTAGCACTCCGTCAACTAGAGTGCCAACGCACGATTCCCCGTGGCGCCTGGGACGGAGCCCGCCGGGTGGCCCTGATCAGGGCTTCCGGGCCGTCTGTGGGCCGCGATCACGCAGAAGCTCTTCATCGATTGCGGTGTTCGTACGCGTGCGGCTCCGCGGCACGAGAGGCGCGTAGACCCTCGGCGTGAAGCCCGGGTCAGCATGCTCCCCGTACTCGACACCGCCGCGCGGCCCGAAGGCGCGTACGGCTCTGGGCATCGCAACATCTGCCTTCTCCCGGCGAAAGGCGTGATCATCCTCGACGTCGTGGACGATGTCGTCATGTTCGTCGAGGTACTCGACCGGCCGGAAGTGAAGGCGTCGTTCCGCGCCCTGTGACCGGGGGTGGAGTGACCTGGGCGGTGGGGCCGGCGTCGACAATGGGGTGTGGACACTGCCGACTTCTCTCGCCTGCTGACGTGCGAGGGGCGCGAACTGCTTGATGTGCTGGCTGACTTCGAGGTTGCGGAGGAGTTGGCGTGGGCGACGCGGTTGCGGCGGGAGCATGAGCCCGCCTTGGTGGCCGCGGCGTTGGGGCAGGCGCGGTTGCGGCAGCGGGGGCGAGCGAAGTTCGGGGACGATGCCGCGCGCATGTTCTTCACCGCCGACGGGGTGGAGCAGGCGACGCGGGCGGAGGTCGCGGCACATCGCGCTCGGCGGATCGCGGGGGCGGGAGTGCGGACGGTCGCGGATCTGTGCTGTGGGATCGGGGCGGACGCAGTTGCCTTGGCGCGGACCGGTGTTCGAGTGGTCGCCGTGGACCGGGATCCGCTCACGTGCGCGGTCGCGGCGGCCAACGCGGAGGCGCTGGGGGTCGCGGGCCGTGTCGAGGTGCGGTGCGCGGATGTACGCGAGGTCGAACTCACCGGCTTCGACGCGGTGTTCGTCGACCCGGCGCGGCGAACGGCACGCGGGCGGGTGTTCGATCCTGAGGCGTATTCGCCGCCGCTGTCGTTTGTCGAGACCCTCACGGCGCGAGTGCCGTGTGGCGCGGCGAAAGTCGCGCCCGGTATTCCGCACGAGGCGGTGCCGGAGGGTACGGCGGCGGAGTGGGTGTCGTACGCGGGCGATGTGAAGGAGGCGGTCCTGTGGTGGGGCCGTCTCGCCGGCGAGCCGCTTCGGGCGACGCTGCTGCCGGGCGGCGACGCGGTCGGGGCCGCATCGGTGCGCCAGGCGCCCGACGGTCCGGTGAGGCGCTATCTCTACGAGCCTGACGGGGCGGTCATCCGGGCGCATCTGGTCGCCGAGGTGGCGGACGCGGTCGGCGGCGCGCTCGTCGACCCGACCATCGCGTACATCACCGCCGACACGCTGGTCCCGACACCGTTCGCCGCCGCGTACGAGCTCACCGATGTCATGCCGTTCAACCTGAAGAAGTTGAAGGCGGTCGTGCGGGAACGCGGCATCGGCACGCTGACCGTGAAGAAACGCGGCTCCGCCGTCGCGCCGGAGGAGGTGCGCAAGCGGGTGAAGCCGAGCGGTCCGGCGTCGGCGACGGTGTTCCTGACGCGGGTCGCGGGGGCGCCGACGATGCTGCTCGGGCGGCCGGCGGGGGCTCCAGGGAAAGGGGCGGGGCCCTGATGAGGTCAGGGGCTGGGCCACCGCAGGGCTGGGCACGGCAGTGGCCACCGCAATGCCGAGCCCACGCGTGCGCCTCGGATCGTCGAGTCAGTGGCCGGCCACCGCAGTACCGGGCCCACGCGTGCGTCTCGGGTCGTCGGGGCAGTAGCGGACCGCCCTGTGCGAGTGCGGATGCGGGGGGACGCCTGCGAGTGCGGATGCGGGGGGATGCCGCTGCATACACCATCGCGGCGACGGCGGGCACCGGAATGTCGATACGGGTGTAAGGCCCCGGGTGGCCGGGGCAGACTCTTGTCCTGAAGGCATGGCGCGTGCGGCGGCGCGACGCCATGGATGCGGGTGTCCCGTTCCCGGCTTGTGAACCAGGCCTCCTCGCCGGGGGCGGGGCGCGGTCCGCGAACGGCCCTTCAACCACACGGGCGGCGCTGCACCTGGTGCGACGGGCAGCGCCGTACCCGTGTCCGGGGCTTCAGCGCTGCACCTGCTCGAAGTCCCAGATGTGCGGCGGGCGGGCGACCAGGTCGGGCGGGGGGTCGGGCAGTCCGGACGGCTCGCCGGTCCACATGCTGATGACGACGACCCGGTTGTCGGCGTTCCGGAAGACTTCGACGCGTTGCAGGCCGGGAGCGCCGTCCAGTGACGGCAGCGCGATCCGGCGGACCCAGTCCACGAGTGCGTCCCCGCTGCCGGGGTTGGCCTTGGCCTCCCACATCGCCGCGGTGATCCGAGCGGTCATGATCTTCCCCTCACGCCTGGGTGACGGTCACGGGCATCGACGAGTCCGCCGGGATGTCGAGTGTCGACGGCGCACGGTCGCGCCACACCATCTCGGCGCCGAGCGCGGCGACCATCGCGCCGTTGTCGGTGCACAGACCCGGACGCGGCACGCGCAGCGTGATCCCGGCGTCGCGGCAGCGCTCCGCGGCCATCGCGCGCAGGCGCGAGTTGGCGGCCACGCCCCCGCCGAGGAGCAGGTGTTCGACGCCGTTCTCGCGGCACGCGCGGATCGCCTTGCGGGTGAGCACGTCCGCGACGGCCTCCTGGAAGGACGCGGCGACATCCGCCACGGGAATCGGGCGGCCCTCGCGCCGGCGGCCTTCCACCCAGCGGGCGACGGCTGTCTTCAGGCCGGAGAAGGAGAAGTCGTACGCGGCGTCGCGCGGCCCGGTCAGTCCGCGCGGGAACGCGATGGCGTCGGGCTGACCGTCGCGAGCCTGCCGGTCGATCGCGGGGCCGCCGGGGAATCCGAGGCCGAGGACCCGCGCGACCTTGTCGAACGCCTCGCCGGCGGCGTCGTCGATGGTCGAGCCGAGCGGGCGTACGTCGGAGGTCACGTCGGGGACCATCAGCAGCGACGAGTGGCCGCCGGAGACGAGCAGGGCCATGCAGGGCTCGGGGAGACGACCGTGTTCGAGCTGGTCGACGCACACGTGCGCGGCCAGGTGGTTGACGCCGTACACCGGCTTGTCGAGCGCCATCGCGTAGCCCTTGGCCGCGGCGACGCCGACGAGCAGCGCGCCGGCCAGGCCCGGACCGGATGTGACGGCGATGGCGTCGATGTCGGCCATCGTGACGCCCGCGTCCTTGAGGGCGCGGTGCATGGTCGGCACCATCGCCTCCAGGTGGGCCCGACTGGCGACTTCGGGGACGACGCCGCCGTAGCGCTCGTGTTCGCCGACGCTGGAGGCGACCGCGTCGGCGAGCAGGGTGGTGCCGCGCACGATGCCGACGCCTGTCTCGTCGCACGAGGTCTCGATGCCCAATACGAGCGGTTCGTCAGTGCGCACGGGAATCGGCTCCTTCTGGTGAGGCGACGGCGTCCGCCGCGAGGTCGCAGCGCATCACAAGGGCGTCGACGTTGGCCGGCTGGTAGTAGCCGCGCCGCACGCCGAGCGGTTCGAAGCCGAAGCGCTCGTAGAGGCATTGGGCGCGGGTGTTGTCGACACGCACTTCGAGCAGGACGTGGCGGCAGCCGCGGCGCCGGGCCTCGGCGAGCAGGTCGGCGAGCAGTGCGGCACCGAGACCGCTGCCCCACTGGTCGCGGCGTACGCCGATGGTCTGGACGTCGGCCTCACCCGCGACGCAGGCCAGGCCCGCGTAGCCGGCGATCGCGCCGGACGCGTCCTCGGCGACGACGTAGTGCCGGGTCTCGGGGTCGGCCAGCTCGGACCAGAACATCCCCGGGGACCACGCGTCCTCGGGGAAGAGGTCGCGTTCGAGGGCGAGGAGCGCTTCGATGTCCCACCAGCGCAGTGCGCGAAGTGTCGGGGCGGACGTCATGTGCGCGAGTCTACGTCCGCGGCTCGGTCGCCCCGGGGGTCGTCCGCCGGGGCCTTCCACGCCGGGACCGGTGTGCGCTGTCGCAGGAAATCGCGGACCCGATCGATGCGGCGCACGCCGCCTTCCACGCCGGCCGATTCGGTGGTGCTCTGTCGCGGACCGGTTCTACGCGCGCAGACGCTCGTGCGCCAACCGTGCTCGACTTGTCCGGCTTCCCGACTGTTGTTCCGACGCCGACACTCCCCCGGAGTCGGCGTCAACTCGGCGTCACGGGCTTGTAGTTGGCCGGGACCTTGGCGTCCGGGCGGCGCAGATACAGCGGTTCGGGGGGCAGCAGTTCGCCGCCGCTCGCCAGACGCTCGGCCGCCAGGGCGGCGAGCGCGGCGGCGTCGACGTGCTCGGGCTCGTGGACGGAGGCGAACGACGCCGCGTAGAGCGCGGCGCCCGCGCCGACCGCGGGAAGCCCCGCGACGGAGGCGGCGATGTCCGCGGCACGGTCCACGGACGGGCCTTCGACGCGGGTGCGGGCGTCGGCATACCGCGCCCAGTAGACCTCCTTGCGCCGCGCGTCGGTCGCCGCGACGAAGGCGCCGCCACGGCCCGCGGCATACGCAAGCGCGTCCAGCGTGCACACGCCGTGCACCGGGATGCCGAGCGCGTCGCCCAGCGCGCGGGCGGTCATCAGGCCCACCCGCAGCCCGGTGTACGGCCCGGGTCCGACGCCGACGGCGATGTCGGTCAGCTCAGCGCGGGTGTGCCCCGCCTCGGCGAGCACGTCGACGATGCCGGGCACCAGCAGTTCGCCGTGGCGGCGGGCGTCGACGCGGGTGCGTGTGGACACGACCCGGGTTCCGTCGTGCAGCGCGACGGTCACGGCGGGGGTGGCGGTGTCGAAAGCGAGCAGCAGCACCGCGCCAGGCTATCCCGGCGCGCGGAGGCCGTTTCGCACCGTCGCGGGAAGCCGGCAGGACCCCGTAGGAACCCCGTGCGGCAACGGTGGGGGTCGGCGTACTGGCACGATGTGAGCGAAGGGCATGGCGGCGCACACGGTTTGCGCGCCGGGGGTCACGCGTTGTGGGGCACGCGGTTCACCGAGAGGCGAGGGAATGGCGAATCCGGGGACGACGGTGGCGGGGATCACCGTCGCGGCGCTGCTCGGCGTGGGGGCGATGGCGTGGCAGGCCGCGGACACCGCGCCGGAGAACCGTACGGCGGCCATAACGTCGTCCAGCTCGCCCGGGGCGTCGCAGCCGGGGCAGCCGGGGACGCCGCAGGCTCCGGTCACGCCGACTGCGCCCGCGGTCCCGGCGGGCTCGGGAAGCGGCAAGCGGGTCGTCTACTCCGTCGGCCAGAGCACGGTGTGGCTGGTCGACGTGACCGGCGGCCAGGAGCAGGTCTTGCGCTGGTACAAGGTCGTCGCCGGGACCGTGCCGATCCCGGCAGGCAGCTATCGGGTCGACACCAAGTCGGTCGGCCCGCAGCGCGCGGGTGACGGCCTGACGATCTCGCACACGGTGATCATCGGGAAGGCCAACGGCTACACGCTCGGGTTCAGCGGCACCGAGACGCCGTTGGAGCAGGTCGCCGCCCTCTACGCGGGCTCGGCAGCGCCGAGCTCCACCTCGACCCGCAAACCGACGGGGGCGAGTACGCGACCGAGCACGACCAAGGTGCCGAAGAACGCGGGCGTGCGTGAGACGGCGGCCGACGGCCGTGCGATGTACGAGTTCGCGGATGTCGGTTCGCCGGTGATCGTCGTCCCTTGACTGTCCTCCCCGGCCTCAAGCGCCGGGGATTCCCGCGCGGCTTTGTATTCGAGCATGCCGACGAACGCCGACCATCCGGCGTCGTGCACGGATTTCGCGAGGCGGGTGCGGGCGAGTCCTTTGACCGACAGGTCCTCCACGGCGACCGCTTGGTTCTCGCGGACCATTTTCGTGGAGAGCTGGTGGTGGAACTCGCGCCGCGCGTCCGCGACTCGCGCGTGGGCGCGGGCGACCTTCACCCGCGCCTTCGCCCGGTTATTGCTGCCTTTCGCTTTGCGGGTCAGGTTCTGCTGGGCCTTCTTGAGGCGCTTCTCCGCGCGGCGCAGGAAACGCGGGCTGTCGATCTTCCGGCCGTCCGACAGGACCGCGAAATGCGTCAGGCCCAAGTCGATCCCGACCGTCCCGGTCGTCTCCGGCAGCGCTTCCGCGTCGCCGGTGTCGACCACGAAACTCGCGAAGTACCGGCCCGCGCCGTCCTTGACCACGGTCACCGTCGACGGAGCCGACGGCAGTGCGCGCGACCACTTCACCCGCACGTCGCCGATCTTCGGCAGGCGCAGCTTCCGCCCTGGTGTGATCGACCAGCGGGCGTTCGCGGTGAACCGGACCGACTGTCGGGTGTCCTTCCGCGACTTGAAGCGCGGGGCGCCCATGCGGGAGCGTTTGCCTTTGAGGCCGTCGAATAAGTTCTTGTACGCGGTGTCCAGGTCTCGCAGGGACTGCTGAAGGACGACGGCGGACACATCCGCGAGCCAAGCCCGTTCGGGTGTCTTCTTCGCCTCGGTGATGAGTTGCTTCGACAGGTCCCCGGTCTTCGGGAACGGCAGCCCGGCGGCGCGGGTGGTCTCCCGGGCCCGGAGGGCGTCGTTGTAGACCACCCGCGCGGACCCGAACGCCCGTGCCAGCGCCGCACGCCGGCCGACGCCCGGGTACAGGCGGAAGCTGTACCGAAGCTGCACAGGACCCATGATACACAGTTGGTTTATGGCTACCGAACCTGACGTACGCACTGGTCGTCACTGTGTTTTCAAGCTGCATGCCCATTTGGTTTTCGTGACGAAGTACCGACACCAGGTGTTCGCCGACCGGCACCTGAAGCGGTGCGAGGAGATCATGCGAAGCGTGTGCGAGGACTTCGAAACCGAACTCGTGGAGTTCAACGGCGAGGCCGACCACGTCCACCTGCTGGTGAACTTCCCGCCCAAGGTCGCCGTGTCCAAACTCGTCAACAGCCTCAAAGGCGTCAGCTCGCGCAGGCTCCGCCAGGAGCACCCCGACCTCGTCCGGCACTGCTGGCGCGCCCAACGCCTGTGGGCGGGCTCGTACTTCGCCGGATCCGTCGGCGGCGCGCCGCTGAGCGTGGTGCGGCAGTACATCGAACAACAGACCCGGCCCGTGTAGGAGGTCGACGACCGGATCGCCCCAGCGGCGATCCGGCTTCTCCTGCCCCGCTACGCGGGACGCCGGACTCACCCCCGTCTTGAAGGCCGGAGCACTCTCCGGTCTCCAGGTAGCGGCTCGTCGACTTGCGGCGCGCGCTTGTGAGCTAACTCTCCCGGGACGGTCCGCCGCCGCGTCGGGCCTGCCAACCCGCTGGTCACGCCACCTTTTCCGATAAGCGTTCGATTTCGGGCACGGTCGGCGCGCCGCAATTGCCGACATACCATCGCCTACAGGCTCGAACCAGCAGGTCGTACGGCGGAAGTGGTGGCGCGGTGGCGAAGCAGAACCGGGACCACGGCGCGTCTGCGGCCGGGGCGGCGCCCTCCGGGGCCCCGGCGGTGACCGTGCCGCGGCGCCGGCGGCTGATCGACTATCCGCGCGCCGGGAAGCCGCGCCTCCGCCGCTGGATCCCTTCGGTCAAGCACCTCGTGACCGCGTTCCTGTTCGTTCTGGGCGCGGTGTTCCTCGGCGTGGGGGTGGTGTACGCGATCACCCCGATACCGTCGCAGACCAACGCCGACGCGACCAAGCAGAGCAACATCTGGCAGTGGAGCGACGGCAGCGAGATCGCCCGCACCGGCTCGACGAATCGGCAGAACGTGCCGCTGTCGTCGGTGCCGAAGCAGGTTCAGCAGGCTTTCCTCGCCGCCGAGAACCGCAGTTTCCACAACGACAGCGGCATCTCGCTGACCGGCACGGTCCGCGGTCTGGTCAAGTCGGTCACCAGCGGCGGCTCGTCGCTGCAAGGCGGTTCGACGATCACGCAGCAGTACGTGAAGAACCTGTATCTGACGCAGGAGCAGACCGTCTCGCGGAAGTTCAAGGAAGCGATCATCGCGATCAAGATGGATCGCACCGAGTCGAAAGACGAAATACTCGAGGGCTACCTGAACACGGTCTACTTCGGCCGCGGGGCATACGGCATCCAGGCCGCCGCACACGCGTACTACGGCGTGGACGCGTCGCAACTGACCGTCGAGCAGGGGGCGTACCTCGCCGCACTGATCAACGCACCCGGCGTCTACGACGTCAAGAACACCACCGAGCGCGGGCGCACGGCCGCACTCGCGCGGTGGAACTACGTGCTCGACGGCATGGTCGACTCCGAGTGGCTGCGCGCCGACCAGCGCGCGGGGATGGTCTTCCCCGAACCGCTCGACCCCGAGACTCAGCCCGGCCTCGAAGGCATGAACGGGTACCTCGTGGAGACCGCCAAGCGGTATCTGCTCGACGCCAAGGTGGTCACCGAGCAGCAACTCGCCGCCGGCGGCTACACGATCACGACGACCTTCGACAAGGCCAAGACCGGGGCGCTGTACGACACCGTGCAGGACACACTGGCCGACAACCTCGACCCGGCCACGCGTCCGGAAGACGTCGGCGTGCGCGTCGGCGGGGCCTCGGTCGACGTCGCCACCGGCCGGATCGTCGCAATCTACGGCGGATCCGACTACGTCGACCAGTTCGTCAACGACGCCACGCGCCGCGACGTCCAGGTGGGCTCGACGTTCAAGCCTTTCGTTCTGGCCGCCGCGCTGCGCGAAGGCGTGCAGGACGACGGGGACCGGGTCCCGGTCACGCCGCGAACGCGGTATGACGGCGACGACGACGTGGTGATCACCCAGCCGAACGGAAGGCCGGTCACGAGCGGCGGCAAGCCGTGGCAGCCCGGCAACGAGGACGACCGCAGCTTCGGCATGATCTCCCTGTCACAGGCCATGGACGTCTCGGCGAACACGGTCTACGCGCAACTGGGCGTGGACGTCGGGTTGGACAAGGTGGTCGAGGACGCGGTCCGCGCGGGCCTGGCCCCCGACACCCCCGGGCTCCAGCCACACGCGTCCGTCTCCCTCGGCACCGCGACACCGAGCGCCCTCGACATGGCCGGGGCCTACGCGACCTTCGCCGGCGAGGGCACCCACATCGACGCCTACTCTGTGGAGAAGCTGACGCGGAACGGCGACGACGTACGCCTGCCGGGGCACGAGAAAGAGCAGGCGTACACCGCCGAACAGGCGAACAGCGTCAACCAGGTGTTGCAGTCGGTCGTCGAATCGGGCACCGGCACGCGCGCCCAGGCGCTCGGCCGTCCGGCGGCGGGCAAGACGGGCACCACCGACGGCGACAAGTCGGCGTGGTTCGTCGGCTACACGCCGCAGCTCTCGACCGCGATCGGGATGTTCCGCCAGAACCCGGCCACCAACGCGTTCGAGGAGATGTACGGCACCGCGGGCCTGCCGCGCATGGACGGCGGCAACCTGCCCACCCGCATGTGGACTTCCTACATGAAGGCCGCCCTGACCGGACAACCGGTCGTCGACTTCGAGGTCCCGGCCGACTCCCCCGGCACCGACCGCGGACCGGCCGCGGATCCCACCGGCTCCGCGCCGAGCACCGGACCGACCAAAGCGCCGAGCACCACACCGAACACCTCGCCGCCCGAGACGCCGACATCTCCCACGTCCGAGGCGCCCGCCACGACGGACGGCGCGACACCGCCGGCCGACGGGACGTCGGAAGGCTTGATAGGCGACGAAACCGGCGGCGAGACCGGCGGGTCGACGGGCGGGTCGACGGGCGGGGCGACGGACGACACGACCGGCGCCGCGACAAACACCCCGACCACGCGACCGCCCCCGGACGACGGCACGACGGGCGGCGCGACCGCGACACGGGAAACGGTGTCCGCCCCCCGGTAGCACGCGCCCTTGGGGTCCGTCGGCTGTGTCAGTCGGTCGGGCAGTCAGTCGGGTCAGTCGGTCGGGTCAATCGGCCTGTGCCAGGTCGGCCTTTGCCGGCGGCTCCGGCGCGAGGTCCAGGTCGGCCTCCGCCGGCGACTCCGGCGCGGGGTCCAGTGCGGCGGCCAGGTCGACACCCGCCCAGCGGGCGCCCACCGCGTGGAAGAGGACCGTCCGCGGCTCGTCGCCCACCGGGGCCTCCGCCTCCCCGACGTCCCCTTCCGAGGCGTCCTCGGCACGCTCGATGACGACCGCGAGCCGGTCCTCGGCGAGGTCCTCGACCTTGCCCTCACCCCACTCGACCACCGTCACCGACTGGTCGAGCGAGGCGTCCAGGTCCAGGTCGTCCACCTCGGCGGCGACGTTCGTCGTCGTCCCCAGGCGGTACGCGTCGACGTGCACCAGCGCCGGGCCGCCGACCGTCGACGGGTGCACGCGCGCGATCACGAACGTCGGCGACGTCACCGCCCCGCGCACTTCCAGCCCCGCGCCGAGGCCCTGCGTCATCGTCGTCTTGCCCGCGCCGAGGCCGCCGGACAACACGACCAGATCACCGCCCCGCAACACCCCCGCGAGCCGCCGGCCGAGGTCGCGCATCTGCGCCCCGGTCGCCACCGTCACCCGTACGCTCGCGACCGCGTCGCCCACCGTTTCCTGCTCCTGCCCATGCGAAATCACCCGTGCGTCACCCGGCCGCGTCATGGCCGGTGCCGTCGGAACCGAACGAACCGTTGCGCCGCTGTCCCCCGGTGATGCCGGGACGGCGCCGGACCGGTTCGCTCGCGGCGCGGACAAGGAGGCCGCGCAGCGCCGCGTTGACCACCTCCGGGTGTTCCAGGGGGGTCAGGTGCCCCGAGCGCGGCACGACGACGAGCTCGGAACCCGACAGCGCCTCGTGGATCGCCTCACTGTGCGACGCCGGCGTCATGAGGTCCTCGCCACCGCCGACCACCACGGTCGGCACGCGGTCGATGACCGGCAGCGCCGCCAGCTTGTCGTGGGTCTCGAACGCCGGGAAGAACTCGGCGATCACGTCGATCGGCGTCGCGGAGATCATCCGGTCGGTGAACCGCACGATGACCGGGTCGACGTCGGAGGCGAACGCGTAGCGCTCGGTGAAGACGTACACCAGGTCCCGCGCCGCCCGCCGCCCGGCCTCGACGATCGAGGCCCGGCGCCCGAGCGTACGCAGCACCCCCGGCGCGACGCGGTGCACGAGCCGGGCCCCCGCGGCCGGGATGCCGAGGGTGACCGTCGCCCACTTGCCCGCCGACGTGTTGAGCAGCGCGACGCCGACCACGCGCTTGCCGAACAGCTCCGGGTGGCGCTCGGCCAGCGCCATGATGGTCATGCCGCCCATGGAGTGCCCGACCAGCACGATCGGGCCGCGCGGGGCCAGCTCCTTCAGCACCGCGTACAAGTCGTCGCCGAGTTGGTCGATGTTCGACGTCTCCGGCGCCCCCCGCCCCGAACGCCCGTGCGAACGCTGGTCGAACAGCACCAGCCGGTAGTCGCTGCGCAGCTCGGCGCGCTGGAAGTGCCAGCAGTCCATGTTGAGCGTGTAGCCGTGGCACAGCACCACCGTCAGCGGCGCGTCCGGGTCGCCGTCGACTTCGGCGAACAGCTCGATGCCGTCGTCCGCCGTGACGATGTGGGCCTCGCCGCGGAGCGTGCCGTACTCGGCGATCGCGTCCATCTCGGCCTCGGCGCGCCGCCGGACCCGGCCGACGGTCATGCGTTCGATCGCGACACCCGCGGCGGCACCGACCGCGAGCACGCCGACCGCGGCACCGAAGACGCCGGCGAACCCGGCGCGGCGACCGGCCTCACCCATGCCCGTGGGATCCGTCATCGGGCCCCCTGGTACACCCGCGGCACGCGCGACCCGATCCGCGTGACGATCTCGTAGGAGATGGTGCCGACCGCCTGCGCCCAGTCCTCCGCGGTGGGTTCGCCCCGGTCACCCGGGCCGAACAGCAGGGCCTCGTCGCCGACCTCGGCGGTGTCGTCGCCGAGGTCGACGACGCACTGGTCCATCGCGACACGCCCGACGAGTGTGCGGCGAGCGCCGGCGAGCCACATCGGCCCGGCGTTGCTCGCGTGTCTGGGGACGCCGTCGGCGTATCCGAGGGGCACCAGCGCGAGTGTGGTCTCCCGGTCGGCGTGCCAGGTGTGGCCGTAGCTGACGCCGTGCCCGGCCGCGACCCGTTTCACGGACGCGACGGACGCGGCGAGCGTCATGGCCGGGCGCAGCCCGAGCTCGGCGGCGCCGCGCACGTCCGGGGCCGGGGACAGGCCGTACGTCGCCAGGCCGCTGCGTACCAGGTCGAAGTGCGTGTCGGGCAGCAGCAGCGCGGCCGCCGAGTTGGCGATGTGCCGCACCTCGGGGGTGACGCCCTTCTGCTCGGCGGACGCGACGGCCTCGCGGAACGCGTCGAGCTGCGCGGGCACCGAGGGGTGCTCCGGCTCGTCCGCGCACGCGAAGTGCGACCACAGGCCCACCACCTGCACCAACCCGTCGGCCTGCGCCTTCAGCGCCGCCTCCACGAGGGATTCCCACTCCTGCGGCGGACACCCGTTGCGGCCCAGCCCGGTGTCGGCCTTGAGGTGGACGCGTGCGGGGGCGCCCGCGCGCGCGGCGCGAGTGACCTCGTCCAGCGCCCACCGGCCGCTCACCGAGATGTCGATATCCGCCGCGACCGCCTCGGCGATGGGGTCGCCCGGCACCCACAGCCAGGTCAGCAAGCGCCCGTCGACGCCGTGGCGGCGCAATTCGAGCGCCTCGCCAGGGAGCGCGGTGCCGAGCCATGTGGCTCCGGCGCTGCGGGCCGCGCGGGCGCATTCGACCATGCCGTGCCCGTATCCGTCGGCCTTCACCACCGCCATCACCTCGGCGGCTCCGACCCGGCCACGCACCGCGGCGATGTTGTGCCGGACCGCGTCGAGATCGATCCGGGCTTCGGCACGCATAGGACGGACGGTCCCCTTCGCTCAGCGGTCGTACGGTGTGCTCCCGGCCGACCCGGTCACCGTACGCCCGGACGGCACCCGGTGCCGGACGCAACCGGGACTCCCAGTGTGGCAGGCCCGGACCGGTCATGCTGTCGGGGACGCGGCGGCCGAATGAGCACTCGGCACCGACAGGTCACGCTCCGGAGCCGCGCACCGCACGCCAAGCCGCCGTCAGGGCCGCGGCGACATCGTTCGCCCCGCACGGCGTGCCGGGTGCCGAGGCCAGGTGGCCCGCCAGGCCGTGCAGGTACGCGCCGCAGACCGCCGCCTCGGTCGGCGTCCGTCCGGTGGCCAGCAGTGCGCCCGTGAGGCCGGTGAGGACGTCGCCGCTGCCCGCGGTGGCGAGGTAGGGCGTCCCGGTCGGGTTGACCCACACCTCGCCGCGCGGATCCGCGATGACGGTCGTGCCGCCCTTGAGCAGCACGGTCGCGCGGTACGCGGCCGCCAGCCGGGTCGCGTGGCGGATCCGCTCCGCCTCGACCTGGTCACGTGTGACACGCTCACCGAGTCCGCCGAACAGGCGTACGGCCTCGCCGGCGTGCGGGGTGAGCACCGCGCCCGGGACGGTCTCCAGAGATTTCGGGCCCAGTTCAGCCAAAAGAGTGAGCCCGTCGGCGTCCACGAGCACCGGCACACCCTCGCCCAGCACCGCCGTGAAGCGCTCCCGCGCCTCCTCCCCGGTGTCCAGGCCGGAACCGACCGCGTACGCCTGCACCCGCCCGGCTCCGACCATCACCTCCGGGTGGGCACCCAGGACCGTGTCGCCGACCGCGCGCGGACCGACGTAGCGCAGCGCCCCCGCACCGCCGCGCAGCGCCGCTCCGACGGCGAGGACCGCAGCCCCGGGGTAGCGCTCCGAGCCCACGACCAGGCCGAGGACTCCGCGCGCGTATTTGTCGGTTTCCCGCATGGGGTGCGGCAAGAGCCTTGCCACATCGGCGTGTTGCGCGGCGCGCAGCACGGGCGCGGGCGGCTCCAGGCCGATGTCGACCAGCTCGACCACCCCCGCGTGGCCCGCTCCGGGGTCAACCAGCAGGCCCGGCTTGTGCGTTCCGAAGGTGACCGTGACGTCGGCGCGAACGGCGGCGCCGGGAACAACGCCCGTGTCGGCGTCGACGCCGCTGGGCAGGTCGACGGCCACGACCACGGCCCGGGAGGCTTCCGCCGCCTCGGCAAGCAGGTCGGCCGGCGCGCGCAGGCTACCCCGGCCGCCGATGCCGACGATGCCGTCCATGACCAAGTCGGCGGCAGCAATGAGGTTCTGAGCCTTGGTCAGGAAATCGGACGCGGCGGCGGAATGGGTGCGCCCGCCGGCGTTCCGCAGGGCCGACAGGCCGCCGGCGTGAGTCCGCTCCGGGCTCAGCAGCAGGGCGTCCACGCGCGCCCCGCGACGGGCCAGCCGGGCGCCGGCGTACAACGCGTCGCCGCCGTTGTCGCCGCTGCCGATCAAAAGGACGACCCGGCTGCCGTACACCCGGGTCAGAAGACCCGCGCACGTCGCGGCGAGGCCGGCGGCGGCGCGCTGCATGAGCGTCCCCTCCGGCAGCACCGCCATGAGCGCGGCCTCCGCCGCCCGGACCTGTTCGACGCTGTGAGCCTCGCGCACGAGCCTGTGCTCCTTGTCTCCTGGCGTTGCCCCGACGGCCGCGATGTCACCGCAGTTGCGGCAGGGGTTTCAACCGGGCCTGTCGCCTGCCCGACCGCTACCGCTCCGCAACAACGACCGCGGAGGCGATGCCCGCGTCGTGGCTCAGGGACACGTGCCAGCGGGTCACACCGAGCTCGGCCGCCCGTGCGGCGACCGTGCCGCGTACGGTCAGGACGGGCCGGCCGGAGTCTTCCGTGCGGATCTCCGCGTCCTGCCACTGGAGTCCGCCCGGCGCGCCCAGGGCCTTCGCCAGGGCCTCCTTGGCCGCGAACCGCGCCGCGAGGGAGGCGATGCCGCGCTCCTGGCCGGGACGCACATAGCGCTCGCCGTCGGTGAACAGCCGGTCGGCGAGCCCGGGCGTGCGTTCCAGCGACTGCCCGAAGCGCCCGATGTCCGCCACGTCGATACCCACACCCACGATCACGCGGGCCAGCATGGCACGGGGTCGCGCGGCCGGGTCGGGGGCCGTCCGCGGAATGCGGTGTACGAACCGACCATGCGGCCTCGCGAAGCCCACAGCCTCACGAGAGGGTCACGCCCGTCACGCGCGAGTTCCCGAAGCCCGCAGCCCCGTAAAGGGCTCACGCCCCGGCCCATCACCCGCGGCCTCCCTGAGCCCACAGCCTCATGAAAGCTTCCACGCCGCCCCGCGTCGTCACGCGCGGCACCACGGGCACCGGCCGGCACGGCGACATCGCGGACGATCGCGGTGTCCGCAGCCTCACGAGAGGTCTCACGCCGCCCCCGCGTCATCTCCGGGGATTCCTCTCCCGGCCCGCGCGCTCGGTCATGTTCGACCGCCTGTGCGTGGGCGGCGGTGGCGGCCCGGGTTGTGGCCTCGTCCCTTCGGGAGGGATATTCGCGCCGGTGCGCGTGCGTGCCTGGCGCCGGATGGTCGGGCGGCGCCGGGCACGGCACGGGTTCCGCCCGGATCATGACGCGAGGTCCGGTGCGCGATGGCATGTGCCGGAGTTTCGAGGTGGTCCGGCGCCAAGGGGCCGCCCCGCCGATCCGATAACGACGCTCGCCGACCCGAATCCCCGCGCTCCGCGGCGAGCAGCTCGCGGGGGCCCGTTTTCGGGCCGCCCGCGAGGACGGGCGCCTTCGCCCGGGGCCGCGCGGGGGCCTGGCCGGCGAACATCGCGCCGAGGGCCAGTACGAGGCCGAGCACCTGCCACCCGGTGAGCGTCTGGTCGAGCACGACGATGCCGCCCGCGGTCGCGACCGCGGGATTGATCAGCGACATGAAGGACACGGGCCCGGCCCCGAGGGCCTCGATGCCGCGGAACCACAGGACGTACGCGAGCGCGGTGCCGAACAGGCCGAGGTAGGCGAAGCCGAGCCAGTTCTGTGCGGTGAACGACGGCGGCGCGCCCTCGGTGGCGAGCGCGAGCGGTGCGAGGAACAGCCCGCCCGCGGCCAGTTGCCACGCCGTCAGGTCGAGCATCGTGACGCCGTCCGGCCTGCCCCACTTGCGGGTCAGCACGGTGCCGAACGCCATGATCACGATCGCCGTGAGCATCGCCGCGATCCCGACTCCGTCGAGTTTCGCGCTGCCCTTGAGCACAAGCAGGCCCACACCGGCGACGCCCACGAACCCGGCGGCCACCGCACGCGGTGCGGGACGCGCTCCGAGAACGGCCGCGGAGAAGGCGATCACCAGGAGCGGTTGTATCGCCCCGATGGTGGCCGCCACGCCCCCGGGCAGGTGGTACGCGCCGACGAAGAGCAGCGGGAAGAAGAAGCCGATGTTGAGCATGCCGAGCACCGCGGCCCGCCACCACCACACCCCCCGCGGCAGTTTGCGTCCGACGAGCAGGAGAAGAAGGCCGGCGGGCAGCGCCCGCAGCGCGGCCAGCAGCATCGGACGGCCGTCGGGCAGCAACTCCGTGGTGACCAGGTACGTCGTGCCCCACGCCGCAGGCGCCAGCATCGCCGCCGCCGCGACGCCGAGGTGCGCCGAAGAATTGCCGGCCGGCCGGGCGCCGGACACCGCCATCGGGCGCTTCATTTGGCCCCCTCAGCTTAACTCAGCATTGACTTTGTGAACATTGAGATAATCATGGACATGGCTGTAGGCGAACGTCAAGTATGCGAACGCTGAGATAATCGGGAGACGGACAACCGGAAGAGTCGGCGCCGAGCCGACCGGCGAAGGGGGACGAACCACCGATGCGCGAGCACGCGAACACCGGACACGACAGCGCGGAGCACACGCCGCGCGAACGCGACGCTGTCGACGATATCGCTGATCAGTGGCAGCGCGAGCGGCCTTTGATCAATACGCTCGCGATGGTCCTCATCGGACGCCACAAACGCCTCCACGCCCACGTCGAAGCCGCCCTGCGCGAGTACTTCGCCCGGTACGGCCTCGACGTCTCGGAGTTCGACGTCCTCGCGACCCTGAGGCGTTCCGGCGCACCCTACGAACTCAACGCCCGCGCGCTGCTGGAGTCCGCGATGGTCACCTCCGGCGCCATCACCAACCGCGTCGACAAACTCTCCGGCAAGGGGCTCGTCGAACGCCGGCCGTCCCCGGCCGACCGCCGCGCGGTGCTGGTCCGGCTCACGGCCGAGGGCAAGGAACTCGTCGACCGGATTCTGCCGGGCCATGTGGAGAACGAAGCACGGCTGTTGGCCGCGCTCACCGAAGACGAGCAGAAGCAACTCAACGGCCTCCTACGGAAGTTGCTCATCGCCCAGGAAGGCTCGACCGGTACGGCGGCACCGGGCGACTGAACCACGCTCAACAGCCCGGGAGTTCGCGGCGCAGAACATGCTGCGGCCCGGCCTCGCCACCGAGGTACAGGCGTCCCTCGTCGACGAACCCGCCGGCGAGGTAGGCCCGTACCGCGTCGGTGTTGCGCACGTTGACCGTCAGGAGCAACACGCCCGCGTCCGGCGCCAGTTTGTGCGCGACCTGCGGCAGGGCGCGGATGGCCGCGCCACCGAGGCCGCGGCGCTGCCACCGCGCGCCGACATAGAACGACCGCAACAAGACCGCCCGCTGCGCCTCGCCGGCCAACTCGTCGGGATAGCCCTGCACATCAAGCACACCGAAGCCGACCGCGTGCCCGTCGTGGACGACCGCGTAGGGCGTCCTGAACGGATCGCGGTCGGCCACCGGCAGTGTGCGGGCGGCCCGGCTGGAAAACTGCTCCTGGTCCGCGCGCGGCGCCAACGCCAACACCTCGGCACGGAACCGCGCGATCCGCGGTTCCGCCGCCGAGCCCGCCCCGGGGTCCGGGACACCCACGTCCACGAACTCCACATCGGGCATGGTCCATGCCATCAGTGCCGTGCGTGCCTCGCCGTCGAACCCGCCGTCACTCGACCGTGACCGACTTGGCCAGGTTGCGCGGCTGGTCCACCTCGTGCCCCTTCGCCGTCGCCAGCTCGCACGCGAACACCTGCAACGGCACCGTCGCGACCAACGGCTGGAGCAACACCGGCGTCGCCGGAATGGTCACCAGGTGGTCCGCGTACGGCAGCACGGCCGTGTCGCCCTCCTCGGCGATCACGATCGTCTTGGCCCCACGGGCCCGGATCTCCTGGATGTTCGACACGATCTTGTCGTGCAGCACACTGCGCCCGCGCGGCGACGGCACGACGACCACGACCGGCAGACCGTCCTCGATCAGCGCGATCGGACCGTGCTTGAGCTCACCCGCCGCGAAACCCTCCGCGTGCATGTACGCAAGCTCCTTGAGCTTCAGCGCACCCTCCAGCGCCACCGGGAACCCGACGTGCCGGCCGAGGAACAGCACCGACGTCGCGTCCTTGAGCGACCGGGCCAGGTCGCGCACGGGCTCCATCGTGTCGAGCACCCGCTCCACCTGCTTCGGCATCGCGGCAAGCTGCTCGATGACCTCGGTGATCTCGTCGCCCCACTTGGTGCCGCGCACCTGGCCCAGGTACAGCGCGACCAGATAGCACGCGACGAGCTGCGTCAGGAACGCCTTCGTCGACGCCACCGCGACCTCGGGACCCGCGTGCGTGTACAGCACCGCGTCGGCCTCACGCGGCATCGTCGAGCCGTTGGTGTTGCAGATCGCCAGCACCTTGGCCCCCTGCTCGCGCGCGTGGCGCTGGGCCATCAGGGTGTCCATGGTCTCGCCGGACTGCGAAATCGCTATCACCAGCGTCTGCCGGTCCAGGATCGGGTCGCGGTAGCGGAACTCGCTGGCCAGCTCGACCTCGCACGGCACCCGAGTCCAGTGCTCGATCGCGTACTTCGCGATCATCGCGGCGTGGTACGACGTCCCGCACGCGATGATGACGACCTTGTCGACCTCGCGCAGCACCTGGTCGGGGATGCGCACCTCGTCGAGCCGCAGCCGCCCGTCCGTGCCGATGCGTCCCAGCAGCGTGTCGGCGACCGCCTTGGGCTGCTCGGCGATCTCCTTCAGCATGAAGTAGTCGTGGCCGTCCTTCTCGGCGGCCGACGCGTCCCAGTCGACGTGGTACTCGCGGAAAGTTCCCGGGTTGCCGAGGAAGTCGGTGATCGTCACGGAATCCCGGCGCAGCTCCACCACCTGGTCCTGGCCCAGCTCGACCGCCTCGCGCGTGTGCGCGATGAACGCCGCGACGTCCGAGGCGAGGAAGTTCTCCCCGTCGCCGCGCCCCACGACCAGCGGCGAGTTGCGGCGCGCGGCCACCACCACGTCCGGCGCGTCCGCATGCACCGCGACCAGGGTGAAGGCGCCCTCCAGATGCCGGCAGACCCGGCGCATCGCCTCGGCCAGGTCGCCGCCCGCCGGCCCGAACTCCTCGGCGAGGAGGTGGCAGACCACCTCGGTGTCGGTCTCGGAGCGCAGCGTGTGGCCGCGCTCGGCGAGCTCGGCCCGCAGCGCCGCGAAGTTCTCGATGATGCCGTTGTGCACCACCGCGACCTTCTCCGCGTTGTCGAGATGCGGATGCGCGTTGACGTCGGTCGGCGCGCCGTGGGTGGCCCAGCGCGTATGCCCGATGCCCGTCGGACCGGCCGGCAGCGGCGTCTCGGTCAGCGCCTTCTCCAGGTTCGCGAGCTTGCCCGCGCGCTTGTCGCTGACCAGGGCCCCGTCGGCGAGAACGGCCACGCCCGCCGAGTCATAGCCGCGGTATTCGAGGCGGCGAAGCCCCCCCATGACGACATCGAGCGCCGACTTGTCACCTACGTATCCGACAATCCCGCACACAGATGGGTTCCTTTCCATGGGGGTTGTCCCCCGACGCCGCACTTGGGGGCCAGCCTACGGCGTACGGCCGAATCAGCGCCCGAGCACAGGGCCCGACCGGGACACGACCGGCACAAAACCGGTACACACGTTCGATCCCGACCACCCCCGCAACGCCCTTGACGCAGCCCGGCGGGCAGTCCCGCGCCACCCCCCGGGAGAATGTGTGCTGTGCACACCACCGTCAGCCCCGGCGCGGCACGCGACCTGTCCCCGTATGTCGAACTCGACCGCGAGGCGTGGAGCCGGCTCCGGGCAAACACCCCCCTCCCCCTGACCGCCGACGAACTCGAACGGCTGCGCGGCCTCGGCGACATCGTCGACCTCGGCGAAGTCACCGACGTGTACCTGCCGTTGTCCCGCCTGCTCAACCTCTACGTGGGGGCGACACGCGGACTCAACTCGGCGCTCACCACCTTCCTCGGCAGCGACGACCGCCCCGCCACGCCGTTCGTCATAGGCGTCGCCGGCAGTGTCGCGGTCGGCAAGAGCACCACGTCGCGCATCCTCCGCGCGCTGCTGGCCCGATGGCCCGACCATCCGCACGTGGCGCTGCTCACCACCGACGGCTTCCTCTACCCCAACGCGGAGCTGGAGCGACGGGGCATCATGCACCGCAAAGGCTTCCCCGAGTCCTACGACCAGCGCGCGCTGGTACGCCTCGTCGCCGACGTCAAGGCCGGCAAGCCCGAGGTGTCCGCACCGGTCTACTCGCACCTCACCTACGACATCGTCCCCGACGAACGCCTCGTCGTACGCCGCCCGGACATCCTCATCGTCGAGGGCCTCAACGTCCTGCAACCCGCACGCATCGGCCCCGACGGCCGCCCCCGCCTCGCCGTCTCCGACTTCTTCGACTTCAGCGTCTACGTCGACGCGCGGACCTCGGACATCCGACGCTGGTACCTGGACCGGTTCCTGAAACTGCGTCAGACCGCATTCCGGGACCCCGCCTCGTACTTCCGGCGCTACGCCGCGATGACCGAGGACGAGGCCGTGGCCTACGCACAGGGCGTGTGGCACGACATCAACGAGGTCAATCTGCTGCAAAACGTCCTGCCCACCCGCGGCCGGGCCACCCTGGTCCTCCGCAAGGGCCCGGACCACGCGGTGAGTCGGCTGCGGCTGCGCAAGCTGTAGCCGTACCGTCCGGGGATGCTGCATCTGCGTGCCATCGTCCCCACCGAAAAGTCCGCAGCCGCACGCCGGTTGCTCGAAGCCGAGCCCGGCGTGACCCACCTCGTCGTGTGGCCCGGTGCCGCGGTCGACCCGCCCGGCGACGTCCTCGCGTGCGACGTCGTCCGCGAATCGGCCAACCTCGTCCTCGAAGACCTGCGCGCCCTCGGCGTCGACGAAGAGGGCGCGATCTCGCTGGAGAACCTCGACGTCTCCCTGTCCCGGGCCGCGCGCGAGGCGGAGCACCGGGCGCCCGGCGAAGGCGCCGACGCCGTGGTGTGGGAGGAGATCACCGAGGCGACGTCCGAGGAATCCACCCTCAGCGTCACGTTCCTCGCGTTCCTCAGCATCGCCACGATGATCGCCGCGTGCGGTGTCCTCCTCGACAACCCGATCCTCATCGTCGGCGCGATGGTCGTGGGCCCCGAATTCGGCCCCCTCGCGGGACTGTGCGTCGCGACCGTGCAGCGGCGCCGTGGCCTGGCCGCCCGGTCGGCTCTCGCCCTGGTCGCCGGGTTCCCGATCGCCACCGCCCTGACCATGCTCTTCACATGGCTGATGACGTGGTCGGGGGTGTTCGCGGAGGCCATGCTGAAGGCCGACCGGCCGGAGACGGAGTTCATCTACCACCCCGACTGGCTGTCCTTCTGGATCGCGTTCCTCGCCGGAACCGCCGGAATGCTGTCGCTCACCGCGTCCAAGTCGGGCGCGCTGATCGGCGTGCTGATCTCCGTCACGACGGTTCCGGCGGCGGCCAACGCGGCAGTCGCGATCGCGTACGGCGACTTCGGTCAGGCCGGCGGCTCACTCGGC
The DNA here is from genome assembly GCF_051388935.1 of Yinghuangia sp. YIM S10712. Classification (NCBI taxonomy): domain Bacteria; kingdom Bacillati; phylum Actinomycetota; class Actinomycetes; order Kitasatosporales; family Streptomycetaceae; genus Yinghuangia; species Yinghuangia sp. YIM S10712. Next base: position 757,593 of record NZ_JBPKBI010000001.1, on the reverse strand, counting down.
CAGTTGGCGCTGAACCTCGGCGCCATCGTCCTCGCCGGGACCCTCACCCTGCTGATCCAGCGGTACGCCTGGACCAAGACACACGGGCGGCACCGCCCCGGCGTCCCCGGCCTGAAACGCGACTGACCCCGGCCTCTGCGACCGTCAGATCGCCAGCTCCGCACGGACGACGTCCGCGAGCAGCCGCGCCTCGTGCTCGGCCTGCTCGTGGGTCTGCGCCTCGACCATGACCCGCACCAGCGGCTCGGTCCCCGACGGACGCAGCAGCACCCGGCCGCCCCCGCCGAGCCGGCCCTCCGCCTCCGCGACCGCGGCGGCCAGGCCCGCCGACGCCTGGACGCGCGTCCGGTCCACACCGGAGACGTTCACCAGCACTTGTGGCAGCCGTGTGACGACGGACGCGAGATCCCGCAGCGGACGCCCGGTCTGGGCGACACGCGACAGCAACTGCAAGGCGGTGAGCGTGCCGTCGCCGGTGGTCGCGTGGTCGAGCATCACCACGTGCCCGGACTGCTCGCCGCCGAGCGTCAGCCCGCCGGCCTGCATCGCCTCCAGCACGTAGCGGTCGCCGACCGCGGTCTCGACCATCTTCACGCCGGCCTCCTGCATCGCCAGCTTCAACCCGAGATTCGACATGACGGTGGCCACCAGCGTGTCCTCGCGCAGCATGCCGGCGTCCCGCATCGCGAGCGCCAGAACCGCCAGGATCTGGTCGCCGTCGACGTCGGCGCCGGTCGCGTCCACCGCGAGGCAGCGGTCGGCGTCACCGTCGTGCGCGATACCGGCATCGGCACCGTGCTCCACGACGGCCGCCTTCAAGTCGTCCAGGTGCGTCGAACCGCAGCCGTCGTTGATGTTCAGGCCGTTCGGCTCCGCGTGGATCGCGATCACCTCGGCGCCGGCCTGCCGCAGCGCGTCCGGCGCGACCCGCGACGAGGCACCGTTCGCGCAGTCGAGCACGACCTTGAGGCCGTCCAGGCGGTGCGGCAGCGTCGCGAGAAGATGCTCGACGTAGCGCTCGTGGCCCTCGGGATGGTCCTGGACGCGGCCGACCTGCGCCCCCGTCGGACGTTCCCACTCGGTGCCGAGCAGCGACTCGATCCGGTCCTCGACGTCGTCGGGCAGCTTGTGGCCGCCGCGCGCGAAGAACTTCACGCCGTTGTCCGGCATCGCGTTGTGGCTCGCGGACAGCATGACCCCCAGGTCCGCCCCCAGCATCCCCGTCAGATAGGCGACCGCCGGCGTCGGCAGGACACCCGCCCGGTAGACGTCCACACCCGCACCCGCGAGCCCGGCGACAACGGCGGCCTCCAGGAACTCGCCCGAAGCGCGCGGATCGCGCCCGACGACGGCGAACGGCCGCCGGCCGTGCCCGGCCGACCGGTCCTGCGTGCCCAGCACCCGGGCGGCGCACACCGCCAGGTCGAGCGCCAGCTCGGCGGTCAGCCGACCGTTGGCCAGCCCGCGTACACCGTCCGTACCGAACAGTCGTCCCACCTTCGGACCTCCCGCATCGTCACCGCACAGACTGCGGACTCAAACGTTGACATGGACCTTTGAAGTGCGCACAGAAAGGCGCAAAGCACAGGCAAAAGCATCGGCCCCCGGGGCACAGACTCTGTGCCCCGGGGGCCGATGCAAAATGCAGGCTTGGCGCCGCCGGTTCAGCGCTTGCTGTACTGCGGAGCCTTGCGGGCCTTCTTCAGACCCGGCTTCTTGCGCTCGGTGGCGCGCGCGTCACGGGTCAGGAAGCCGGCCTTCTTGAGCGCCGGACGGTTCACCTCGACGTCGGCCTCGTTGAGCGCACGGGCCACGCCCAGACGCAGCGCGCCGGCCTGGCCGGAGACACCGCCACCCGAGATACGGGCGATGACGTCGTACTTGTCGTCCAGCTCAAGGATCTTGAACGGCTCGTTGACGAGCTGCTGGTGGACCTTGTTCGGGAAGTAGGTCTCCAGCGTGCGTCCGTTGATCTTCCACTTGCCGGTGCCCGGAACGATCCGGACGCGCGCGATGGCCTCCTTGCGGCGGCCCGTCGCGGCACCCGGCTGCGGGTCGCTGAAGCGGCCGGCGAGGGACTCCGAGGTGTAGCTCTCGAGGCTTACCTCTTCGGTCTCCGCGACAGGGGTCTCGGCGGTGGTCTCGGCCACGATTCTCCTCTTTGCGATCCTCAGCCACTCATCGCGGCTGCGTTGCGGCCGTGACTACTGCGCGACCTGGGTGATCTCGAACGGCACCGGCTGCTGGGCCTCGTGCGGGTGGTTCGGACCCGCGTACACCTTCAGCTTCGTCAACATCTGCCGGCCCAGGGAGTTCTTGGGGAGCATGCCCTTGACGGCCTTCTCCACCGCCTTCTCCGGGTTCTTCTCCAGCAGGTCGTCGTAGCGGACCGCGCGGAGACCGCCCGGGTGGCCGGAGTGGCGGTACGCCAGCTTCTGGGTCCGCTTGTTGCCCGACAGGTGGACCTTGTCGGCGTTCACAATGATGACGAAATCGCCGGTGTCGACGTGCGGCGCGTACACCGGCTTGTGCTTGCCCCGCAGCAGGGCAGCGGCCTGGGTGGACAGACGGCCGAGCACCACATCGGTCGCGTCGATGACGTGCCACTGACGCTGGACGTCGCCGGGCTTAGGGCTGTACGTGCGCACGGTCGATAGCCTTCGCTTCTTCGTGAGTGTGCTGACGGGATGGCGCGTGGGGCTGGGCCCGGCGTCTCCCGCACAGTGCTCGACTTGCACACCAGTGGGCTGTTGCCGGGGGCCTCTGCGGCCCGGCGTATCGACTTTGCTGATCAGCCAAGCCAATACGCACAACGAACCGGCAGAATACCGGGTTTACGCTGCGCCGGTCAAAACGAGCGGCGGGGGATCGGTCTCCCCGGACCGCCTTCCCTCCGTCATCGTATCCGGCGCCGAGAGCGGCTCCGACCACGGGCCCGCCCCGACGTTATGCTGCGGGCGCAATGCCGGGGCCCGAGCGGGGGCTCGGAGGAGGCCAAGAGCATGTCCGAAAACACCCGCGACGGGGGCTCTCAGACGCGCTCTAGACGGTGGAGGCTGCCGTGAGTGGGGACCGCAACGGGTACGGCGGTCGGGCGCAGCCGACCGGGACCGACGAATCGGCGCAGACGCCGTGGACGGTCCGGCCCGGTGCGCCGGAGTACGAAGCGCCCGACGGGCGCGACTCGTACGTACCGCAACGACCGCAAGACCCTTACGGGACAACGGAGTCCACTCGAAGCGCGCGGCGGG
>NZ_JBPKBI010000001.1:709087-754249 GCF_051388935.1 Yinghuangia sp. YIM S10712 | reverse complement strand
CCCCCCCCACCCCCCCCCCCCCCCCCCCCCCCCCCCCAACGCGGGCGGCAACGGGCGGCGGGGGCGTCCCAAGAAGACCTTCCGCGGCATCGCGATAGCCGTCGCCCTCGCGGTTGTGGCCGGTGGCGTCGCGACATGGCTGGTTCTCTCCGGCGGCGACTCGGGCGACGACACCACGGCCGCCCCGCCCGGCCCCGAGGCGAGCGCCGACGTGGCCCGGCCCACCTTCCGCCCGGCGCCGACCGTCCCTCCGCCGCCCGGAAGCGAGGCCGTGCTCGCCGATCCGGCGCTGGACACCGGCCCGTTCACACCCGAAGCGCTCTTCCCCGCACCGCAGATCACGGTGGACGGCCGCACGTACACCGTGGTCGCCAAGCAGCTCGACAACAACTGCGCCGACGCCGCCAACCCCGCCCTCGCCGCGGTACTGCGCAGCCACGCGTGCGCGCAGATGATCCGGCTCACCGCCACATCCCCGGACGGCACCGCCGCCACCGTCGCAGTCGGCTCGTTCGCGAATCCGGCCGACGCCCAGGCCGCCGCGGCAAAGGGCGGCGCCGACTTGAGCGCCGCACTCCTCGGCCTGCCCGGCGGCCCGGTTCCGCTGCTGTGCCCCGTGCCGCAGCCGGGAACCCCCGGCGTGGTCTGCGCGCAGCAGACGAACTCCCTTGGCCGATATGGGCTTTTCCTCGTCGGCGGATACCCCGGCCCGGAGAACCGGATCGACCCCGCGAAGGGCGATCCGAAGGTCGACCAGATCGGCATCGATCTCGACCGCGCGGCACGCAAAGCCCTGGAAGAACGCGGCGAGCAGCGCTCCCAGGCCATCTACGAGGCGGCGAAGGCCGAAGCGGAGAAGGCCATCGAGGGCGAGTGACGAACGCCTCCGCCGACGGCAGCGCTCAAAGCACGTCGAGACGGTGCCGCTTCGCCTTCGCCGCGCGCTCCGCGAGGCGCTCGTCCGACGGGTAGGCGACCTCTTCCAGAACCAACCCGTGCGCGGGCGCGACGTGCACGGCGGAGTCGCGTACGCCCCGAGCCAGTATGTCGGCGGGCCACCGCACCGGGCGCCGCCCCGAACCGACCGCCATCATGGCCCCCACCAGGGATCGGACCATGTTGTGGCAGAAGGCGTCCGCACGCACGGCCGCGATCACCAACGGCGTGAACCCCGGCCCCGCGTCCGCCTCTCCGGGCGTCTCGCGCACCCAGTGGAACTCCTTGAGGCACCGGACCGTCGACGCGCCTTCACGCCTCTTGCAGTACGCCGCGAAATCGTGGTCGCCCAGCAGCAGACCCGCCGCCTCGTTCATCAGGTCCACGTCCAACGGCCGGTCGTGCCAGACCACATGCGCACGCCGCAACGGGTCGACACCGCCCGGGGCATCGCTGATGCGGTACGCGTAGCGCCGCCACTCCGCCGCGAACCTTGCGTCGAAGCCGTCGGGTGCCACGGACACTTCGCGCACGCGCACATCCCGCGGCAACGTGCCGGACAACCTGCGCACCAACTGCCGGCCGTCCATCGTCCACTTGCCCGCCGGGATGTCCACATGCGCCACCTGTCCGCGCGCGTGCACCCCGGCGTCGGTCCGCCCGGCCACGGTCAGTTGCGCGGGTTCCGCGAGCCGCAGAACCGTGGTGAGCGCCGCCTCCAGCGTCCCCTGCACGGTGCGCAGCCCGGGTTGGCGCGCCCATCCGGAGAACTCCGTGCCGTCGTACGCCAGATCGATGCGCAGCCGCAGCGACGCCGCGCCGACGGCGGTCGCGGTACCGGCCGCGCTGTCCGTGCTCACGCTGTCTTCCCCATCCCGCGCCCCGCCCCGGCCCACGACCGCCGGCGAACGACACAAAGCAAACGGCAAAAAGCCACGGGCCCGCCGCCACCCCGAAGGGCGGCGAACGGGCCCGCACACGGCGTCGGTCGGACGCCCAGGCGTCCGGGACACCCCCGCTCGGCGGGGAGTGCGCCCTACTTCTCCGTGTCGACCTTGTCTTCCCCGGCGTCCTCGCCGGCGGCGCCCGCGGTCTCCTCGACCTCTGCGGCCTCGGCTGCCTCGGCGGTCTCGTCGGTCTCCTTGGCCAGGTCCGGCTTGGCCTCGGACTTCGCGGCCTCCTGCTCCTTGACGGAGCGCTTGGTCGCCGCCTCGGCCTCGCCCACCGCGGTCTGCGCGACCGTCAGGGCCTCGACCAGCTCGATCACGGCCATCGGCGCGTTGTCGCCCTTGCGGTTCCCGATCTTGGTGATGCGGGTGTAGCCGCCGGGACGGTTCTCGTACCGGGGACCGATCTCCTCGAAGAGCGTGTGGACGACGCTCTTGTCGCGGATCACCGTGAGCACCTGGCGGCGCGCGTGCAGGTCACCGCGCTTGGCCTTGGTGATCAGCTTCTCCGCGACCGGCCGCAGCCGGCGGGCCTTGGCCTCGGTCGTGGTGATCCGGCCGTGCTCGAAGAGCGCGGTCGCGAGGCCCGACAGAAGCAGGCGCTCGTGTGCCGGGCCGCCACCGAGGCGGGCACCCTTTGCGGGACGGGGCATTGCTTTCTCCTTGGATTCCCTGCATCGGCCGTATCAGGTACCGGTGTCAGTCCGTCCGGGCCGGTCGGCCCGGACGCGAGCTTCCGACGAGTCGCCGGAAGCGGTCCGTGGGGAAGGACCCGAAGGCCCTCCCCACGACGTGCCGCTGGTGAGATCAGTACTGCTCGGTCTCCGCGAACCCGTGGTCGTCCTCGTCGCCGAAGCTGTCGGCCGCGGCGGTCGGGTCGAATCCGGGCGGGCTGTCCTTGAGCGCGAGGCCCATACCGGCCAGCTTCGCCTTGACCTCGTCGATGGACTTCGCACCGAAGTTGCGGATGTCCAGCAGGTCGGCCTCGCTGCGCGCGACGAGCTCGCCCACGGTGTGGATGCCCTCGCGCTTGAGGCAGTTGTACGAACGGACCGTGAGCTCCAGCTCCTCGATCGGCAGCGCCAGGTCGGCCATCAGCGCGGCGTCCGTCGGCGACGGGCCCATGTCGATGCCCTCGGCGTCGACGTTGAGCTCGCGCGCCAGGCCGAACAGCTCGACCAGGGTCTTGCCGGCCGACGCCATCGAGTCGCGCGGACGCATCGACGGCTTGGTCTCGACGTCCACGATCAGCTTGTCGAAGTCCGTGCGCTGCTCGACACGGGTGGCCTCGACCTTGTACGTGACCTTCATGACCGGCGAGTAGATCGAGTCGACCGGAATCCGGCCGATCTCCTGGCCCGCCTGCTTGTTCTGCACCGCGGAGACGTAGCCGCGACCGCGCTCGACGGTCAGCTCCATCTCCAGCTTGCCCTTGGCGTTGAGCGTCGCCAGCACCAGGTCGGGGTTGTGCACCTCGACGCCGGCCGGAGGCGCGATGTCACCGGCGGTGACCGGACCCGGGCCCTGCTTGCGCAGGTACATCACGACCGGCTCGTCGTGCTCCGAGGAGACGACGAGCTGCTTGATGTTGAGGATGAGGTCGGTGACGTCCTCCTTCACGCCCGGCACGGTGGTGAACTCGTGCAGGACGCCGTCGATCCGGATGCTCGTGACGGCGGCACCGGGGATCGAGGAGAGGAGCGTGCGACGCAGGGAGTTGCCGAGGGTGTAGCCGAAGCCCGGCTCCAGCGGCTCGATCACGAACCGGGAGCGGTATTCGTCGACGACGTCCTCGGTCAGAGTGGGACGCTGTGCGATGAGCATGGTTGGTCCTCCATGTCTTCGGTGCCCGCTATATGACACCGACGGCTATGGCAAGGGTACGGGCGGAACAGTGCAAACTGTTCCGCCCGCCCATTTTTTGTCGTCTCTCGACGAAACCCCGACGGGGTTACTTCGAGTAGAGCTCGACGATGAGCTGTTCCTGGACCTGCGTGTCGATGACCTGACGCGCCGGCAGGGAGTGCACGAGAATGCGCATCTTGCTCGGGATGACCTCAAGCCACGCGGGGACGGGGCGCTCCCCGGCCTCGGCGCGGGCCACCACGAACGGGGTCAGCTCGACCGACTCGCGGCGGACCTCGACGATGTCGTTCTCGCTGACGCGGGCCGACGGGATGTCGGTCTTGACGCCGTTGACCAGGATGTGGCCGTGGCGCACAAGCTGGCGGGCGTGGTCACGCGACTTGGCGAAGCCCGCGCGGTAGACCACGTTGTCGAGACGCGACTCGAGGATGCGCAGCAGGTTCTCGCCGGTCTTGCCCTGCTTGCGGTTCGCCTCCTCGTAGTAGCCGCGGAACTGCTTCTCCAGGACGCCGTAGATGCGCGCGCACTTCTGCTTCTCGCGCATCTGGAGCAGGTACTCGCTGTCCTTGGTACGGCCGCGGCCGTGCTCACCCGGCGGGTACGGCCGGATCTCGATCGGGCACTTCGGCCCTTCGCACTTGCTGCCCTTGAGGAACAGCTTCATCTTCTCGCGACGGCAGCGCTTGCAGTCAGCGCCGGTGTAACGCGCCATGGTTCCTTAACTCCTACTCAGCTGCGGGTCAGACGCGGCGGCGCTTGGGGGGGCGGCAGCCGTTGTGCGGCACGGGGGTGACGTCCTGAATGGACCCCACCTCCAGGCCGGTGGCCTGCAGCGAGCGAATGGCGGTCTCGCGGCCCGAACCCGGGCCCTTGACGAAGACGTCGACCTTGCGCATGCCGTGCTCCTGGGCGCGGCGGGCGGCGGACTCGGCGGCCATCTGGGCGGCGAACGGGGTCGACTTGCGCGAACCCTTGAAGCCCACGTGGCCCGCGGAGGCCCACGAGATCACGTTCCCGTTGGGGTCGGTGATCGAGACGATCGTGTTGTTGAACGTGCTCTTGATGTGGGCGTGCCCGTGAGCGACGTTCTTCTTTTCCTTGCGGCGCACCTTCTTGGCGCCGGTGCGGCTCTTGGGAGGCATCTGCTGGAAACTCCTGAGGTCGTCGGTCCGGCTTTACTCGGGACCGTCAGATCCGTCGTTGAGCGGACTACTTCTTGCCCGGCTTCTTCTTGCCGGCGATCGCGCGACGCGGGCCCTTGCGGGTGCGGGCGTTGGTGTGGGTGCGCTGGCCGCGGACGGGGAGGCCACGGCGGTGCCGCAGACCCTCGTAGCAGCCGATCTCGACCTTGCGGCGGATGTCCGCCTGGATCTCGCGGCGGAGGTCACCCTCGATGCGGTAGTTGCCGTCGATCCAGTCGCGAAGCCTGACCAGGTCGTCCTCGGTGAGGTCGCGGACGCGCGTGTCCGGGTTGACGCCGGTGTTCTTCAGGGTCTCCAGCGCGCGGGTGCGACCGACGCCGAAGATGTACGTGAGTGCGACCTCGACCCGCTTCTCGCGGGGCAGGTCAACGCCGACAAGGCGTGCCATGTATGTGGCTCCTGGGTTCGTCGGAGGTTCTGCGCAACACCGGTCCGGAAGGTCCATGCAGCGAACCTTCGGTCCCCGGCCTCCGACCGGGGGTGGCGTCCCGCGCCTGACTGCTGCGGGGGTCGGGTATTGCGACTCTTGCGTGGTGCGTGCGTCGCGCGACGATCGCGTGCCGCGTGCGGGGTGGTTCCGCTCAGCCCTGGCGCTGCTTGTGGCGCAGGTTCTCGCAGATCACCATGACCCGGCCGTGGCGGCGGATCACCTTGCACTTGTCACAGATCTTCTTGACGCTCGGCTTGACCTTCATGATCTGAATCTCTCCGGTACGTGCTGACGAGGGCGCACTGAGGCGCCCTCGTCGCCGAGGCGGTTGTCTGGTTCGCGCCCGCGCACCCGGAGACCGGGACGCGAGTGCTCGCCTACTTGTAGCGGTAGACGATTCGGCCGCGGGTGAGGTCGTACGGGCTCAGCTCGACCACAACCCGGTCGTCCGGAAGGATGCGGATGTAGTGCATCCGCATCTTCCCGCTGATGTGTGCAAGGACCTTGTGCCCGTTTTGCAGCTCGACGCGGAACATGGCGTTGGGGAGAGACTCGATGACGGTGCCCTCGATCTCAATGGCCCCTTGCTTCTTGGGCATGTCCTCCGCACTTCATCTTCTCGGGATCATCTACCGTTGGCTGTCACATCCGCCGCGAGGGCACGCTCCGCCCGGTCATGACCGGACTTCCGGGGGCGTGGCGAAACGCGGCTACAGATGAGCCGACGAGTCAGTCTAAGGCACGCGGGAGCGAGAAGCGAAACCGGGTAGCGGACCGTACCGCATACGCCGCACCCGCCGCACCGGCCGCACCGGCCGCAGCGGCAACTGCCACCGACATGACCAGCACGCCCGCGCATCCGGCCTGCGGGCGCCTTCCCGGCGCCGCCGGACCTGGCGGCTCGCCCGCACTCGGCGCGCTCGTTCCCGAAGGCCGCTCGTCGTCGCAGTCGTCGGACGCGTGCCCTGCCCCGAGGTCGCGCACGACCGCGTCGAGCTCCGCGTTCGTCGCGGCGGCCTTCACCCGCCGCAACCGTGCCTGGTACTCACCCAGCGACAAGCGCCCGGACGCCATTCGCTCCCGCAGCACCGCGGTCGCCCGCTCGCGGTCATCCGAGGTCGGCCGCCCGCCGTCACCGTCCATCGGGCCAGATTAGTGCGCCGACGTCATGCGGGGAGGGCGGTGAGGACGACCGGTCCCTCCTCGGTCACCGCGATCGAGTGCTCCCAGTGGGCCGCACAACCGCCGGCCGTCGTCTTCACCGTCCACTCGTCGGGCATCGTGAACGTCGCCGGCCTGCCGAGTGTCACCATCGGCTCGATCGCCAGGCACACGCCGGGCAGCAGCTCCGGCCCCTGGCCCGCGCGGCCGTAGTTGAGGATGTGCGGGTCCTGGTGCATCTCGGTGCCGATGCCGTGGCCGCCGTAGTCCTCGACGATCCCGTACCGTCCCCCGCCCACCGGGGTGTGCGAACGGATCGCCTGTTCGACCGCGTGGCCGATGTCGCTCAGCCTGCCGCCCGGTTTCGCGGCGGCGATGCCGGCCCACAGGGACTCCTCGCAGACGCGGCTGAGCTCGACGAGCTCTTCCGCGACGGTGCCGACCGCGACGGTGATCGCCGAGTCGCCGTGCCAGCCGTCGAGGATCGCGCCGCAGTCGATCGAGATGAGGTCGCCCTCACGCAGCGGCGTGTCGTCCGGGATGCCGTGCACCACCACGTCGTTGACCGACGCGCAGATCGACGCGGGGAAGCCGTGGTAGCCCTTGAACGACGGGACGGCACCGGCCTCGCGGATCGTCCGCTCGGCGAGGGCGTCGAGCTCGCGGGTGGTCGCCCCGGGGACGGCCGCCTCGCGGAGCTTGACGAGCGTCGTCGCCACCACACCGCCCGCGAGCCGCATCTTCTCGACCTGCGCGGGCGTCTTGCGCTCGATCTTGGTACGCCGCCTCTTCATCACCGGCTTTGTCGTCCTTCCGCGCCGCGTCGGCGTTGTCATCCGGCCCGGAGAGGATGAGGACCGGTTCGTCCTGTTCGTGTACCCGTGCGCCAACGTGCGCATGGGCGACCCGGGAGTCCCGGATCGCCCATGCGTCGGCGTTTTCCTGCCGCCGGTGCAGCGCCTCGCCCGAAGGCCGGGCCGCCTCGGCCGCTCGGTCCTGCCGAGCTCGGTCCTGCTTGACCTCAGTCCTGCTTGAACGCCTTCAGCGCGGTCTTCGCCCGCTCGGTCACCTCGGGGACGCGTCCCAAGGCGTCGATCACGACGAGGATCCCCTGTTCGGAGTAGTAGCCGACGAGCGGCTCGGTCTGCTCCTTGTAGACGTCCAGACGGTGCTTCACCGTCTCCTCGCGGTCGTCGTCGCGCTGGTACAGCTCACTGCCGCACTCGTCGCACACGCCTTCGACCTGCGGGCGGTCGAAGAAGATGTGGCAGACGTGCCCGTGCGCGCGGCACTGACGGCGCCCGGACAGCCGCTGGATGATCTCCTTGGAGGGGACATCCAGTTCCAACACGGCGTCCAGCCGGGTGCCGTGTTCGGCCAATATCTCGTCGAGCACCTTGGCCTGCGCGGTGTTCCGCGGAAACCCGTCGAGCAGGAATCCGTCGGCGGCGTCGGGCTGCGCGAGGCGGTCCCGGACCATGCCGATGGTGACTTCGTCGGGCACGAGGTTGCCCGCATCCATGTACTTCTTCGCTTCGAGACCCAACGGCGTCCTCTGGGCCACGTTGCTGCGGAAGAGATCGCCCGTCGAGATCGCGGGGATCGACAGGTCTGCGGCGATGTATTGGGCCTGGGTTCCCTTGCCCGCGCCGGGTGGGCCCACAAGAACGATACGCATTTAGCGGAGGAAGCCTTCGTAGTTGCGCTGCTGGAGCTGGCTCTCGATCTGCTTCACGGTTTCCAGACCCACTCCCACGATGATCAGGATGCTCGTGCCGCCGAACGGGAAATTGTTGGTGGCGTTGAACAGCACGAGCGCGATCATGGGTACGAGCGCGATCATGCCCAGGTAGAGCGATCCGGGCCACGTGATCCGGGTGAGGATGTAGTTGAGGTATTCCGCAGTCGGTCTGCCGGCGCGGATGCCCGGGATGAAACCACCATACTTCTTCATGTTGTCGGCAACTTCTTCGGGGTTGAACGTGATCGCCACATAGAAGAAGGCGAAGAACACGATCAGCAGGAAGTACGTCGCCATGTAGATCGGGTGGTCACCCTGCACGAAGTTGTTCTGGATCCACAGCGCCCAGCCTGAATCGCTCCCGCTGAACTGTGCGATCAGCGCCGGGATGTAGAGCAGCGACGAGGCGAAGATCACGGGGATGATGCCCGCCTGGTTCACCTTGAGCGGGATGTATGTGGACGTACCGCCGTAGGCGCGTCGCCCGATCATCCGCTTGGCGTACTGCACCGGGATGCGGCGCTGCGCCTGCTCGACGAAGACGACCAGGCCGACCATGAGCAGGCCGACCGCGACGACGGTGAAGAAGGCCACCCAGCCGCCGCCCAGCGTGCCGGTCTGCTTGATGTTCCACAGCGCGGACGGGAAGCCCGCCGCCACCGACACGAACATCAGGATCGACATGCCGTTCCCGATGCCGCGGTCGGTCACGAGCTCGCCGAGCCACATGATGACCGAGGTGCCCGCGGTCATGACCATGACCATGACCATGATGCGGAACAGGCTCTGGTCGGGAACGATTTGGTCCGGTACGCACTCCCCGCCGCCGGAGCTGCTGAACAGCGCGCCGCTGCGTGCCGTCGCCACCAGGGCGGTCGACTGGAGGATCGCCAGCGCGATCGTGAGGTACCGGGTGTACTGCGTGATCTTGGCGGTGCCGGACTGGCCCTCCTTCTTGAGGGCCTCCAACCGCGGAATGACGACCGTCAGGAGCTGAAGGATGATGCTCGCCGTGATGTACGGCATGATCCCCAGCGCGAAGATCGTCAGCTGCAGCAGCGCACCGCCGCTGAACATGTTCACCAGGCCGAAGAGACCGCCCTGGTCCGACGCGTCCACACACTTGCGGACCATCTGGAAGGAGACGCCTGGGACCGGGATCGTGGAACCGATCCGGAACAGGACGATGATCCCCAACGTGAACAGCAGCTTCTTGCGCAGGTCGGGCGTGCGGAACGCCCGGGCGAACGCGGTGAGCACACTGCCTCCTGCGCCTCACCCGAAAGGGCAAGTCGTTTGATCGATCGGGTCCCGTGGTCTACGGGGAGGTCCGATTGCCGAACCTCACGGACAATAACAGCGTCGGTCCGCGGAAGTGTCGCTCGGACCGGGAGATTTGCTGTGCGGACGCAGGGAAGTCATCCCGCCGTTCCGCACCGGCATCGCTGCGGTTCTCGCGCTGCCCCTGCGGAGTCGGTGTCCGCCGAGAAACTCAGCGGAGTCGGTGTCCGCCGAGAAGCTCAGCGGAGTCGTTGGCCGCCGATGAGCAACGGGCCACAGACGACACAGGGGCGCCACCACCTTACCGGCGTGGCGCCCCTGCTAAGAAGCCGTCGCTCCTAGAGCTCGTCGGCCGAGCCGCCGGCCGCCGCGATCTTCTCCTTCGCGGAGCCGGAGAAGGCGTGCGCCTTGATCCGGACCGCGACGGAGATCTCGCCCTGGCCGAGGACCTTGACCAACTGGTTCCCGCGGACCGCGCCCTTGGCCACGAGGTCGTCGACGGTCACGTCGCCGCCCTCGGGGAAAAGCGCGCTGATCTTGTCCAGGTTGACGACCTGGTACTCGGTGCGGAACGGGTTCTTGAAGCCCTTCAGCTTCGGAAGCCGCATGTGGAGGGGCATCTGCCCGCCCTCGAAGCGCTCCGGAACCTGGTAGCGGGCCTTCGTGCCCTTGGTGCCGCGACCGGCGGTCTTGCCCTTCGACGCCTCACCACGACCCACGCGGGTCTTGGCGGTCTTGGCGCCCGGGGCGGGCCGAAGGTGGTGCACCTTCAGCGGGTTCTCGGCTCCCATGTCAGTCCACCTCCTCGACGGTGACCAGGTGCTGCACCGTGAAAATCATGCCGCGGATCTCCGGACGGTCCTCCTTGACGACCACGTCGTGGACGCGCTTGAGGCCGAGCGAACGGAGGGTGTCGCGCTGGTTCTGCTTGCTCCCGATCTTCGACCGGGTCTGCGTGACCTTGAGACGAGCCATCACGCACCCACTCCCGCGCGGGCCCGCAGCAGCGCGGCCGGCGCCACGTCCTCCAGCGGAAGCCCGCGGCGCGCCGCGATCTCCTCGGGACGCTGGAGACCCTTGAGGGCCGCCACCGTCGCGTGAACGATGTTGATCGCGTTGTCCGAGCCGAGCGACTTGCTCAGCACGTCGTGGATGCCCGCGCACTCCAGCACGGCACGCACCGGGCCACCGGCGATGACACCGGTACCGGGGGACGCCGGCTTGAGGAGCACGACTCCGGCCGCCGCCTCACCCTGGATCGGGTGCGGGATGGTGCCCTGGATACGCGGGACCTTGAAGAAGTGCTTCTTGGCCTCCTCCACACCCTTGGCGATGGCGGCCGGCACCTCCTTGGCCTTCCCGTACCCGACACCCACGGTGCCGTCGCCGTCGCCCACCACGACGAGCGCGGTGAAGCTGAAGCGGCGGCCACCCTTGACTACCTTGGCCACACGGTTGATCGCGACGACGCGCTCGACGTACGCGGTCTTCTCGGCGGCGGCGCCGCCGTCACGCCGATCCCGCCGGTCCCGACGCTCGCCGCCGCCGGCGCCGCCACCGCGGCGCTGGGGTCCAGCCATCAGAAAATCCTCATCTGTCGTACGAAGCTTGTCCGGACCAGCGGGCTCAGAAAGCCAGCCCGTTCTCACGCGCGGCATCTGCGAGCGCGGCGATACGGCCGTGGTACTTGTTGCCACCACGGTCGAACACCACGGTCTCGATGCCCGCTGCCTTGGCCCGCTCAGCGACGAGCTCGCCGACCTTGCGCGCCTTTTCGGTCTTGTCGCCCTCGCCGCCGCGGATGGACTCGTCCATCGTCGAGGCGGACGCGAGCGTGTGACCGGCCAGGTCGTCGATGACCTGCGCCACGATGTGGCGCGTACTGCGGGTCACGACCAGACGTGGCCGCTGCGGGGTGCCGGAAACACGCTTCCGGACCCGAATGTGCCGGCGCTTGCGAGACGTGGACTTCTTCGCCACACCCTTGCCGACCTTCACACCGACGGCCATGCCTACTTACCAGCCTTTCCGACCTTGCGGCGGATGACCTCACCCGCGTACTTCACACCCTTGGCCTTGTACGGGTCGGGCTTGCGAAGCTTGCGGATGTTCGCGGCGACCTCGCCGACCTTCTGCTTGTCGATGCCCTGGACCTCGAACTTGGTCGGGCTCTCGACGACGAAGGAGATGCCCTCGGGCGCCTCGACGACGATCGGGTGGCTGAAACCGAGCGCGAACTCCAGCGAAGAGCCCTTCGCCGCCACGCGGTAGCCGACACCGCTGATTTCCAGCTTCTTGCTGTATCCCTGGGTCACACCGGTGATCATGTTCGCCACCAGCGTCCGGGACAGCCCGTGCAGGGCCTTCGAGAGCCGCTCGTCGTTCGGGCGCGTCACCGCGAGGGTGCCGTCCTCCGACTTGGCGATCTCGATCGGAGCGGCGAGGTTGTGCGACAGGGTGCCCTTGGGGCCCTTCACGACGACCTCGCGGCCATTGATGGTGACGTCCACACCGGTGGGAACCGGGATGGGCAGCCGTCCGATACGCGACATAGCTGTGCCTCCCTTCCGGTTACCAGACGAAGGCGAGGACTTCCCCGCCCACGCCTTTCTTGGCGGCCTGACGGTCGGTGAGCAGACCCTGCGACGTCGAGATGATCGCGACGCCGAGGCCTCCCAGCACCTTCGGCAGGTTCGTGGACTTTGCGTACACCCGCAGACCGGGCTTCGAGACGCGGCGGATGCCGGCGACCGAGCGCTCGCGGTTCGGGCCGTACTTCAGGTCGATGACGAGGCTCTTGCCGACCTCGGCGTCCTCGACTCGCCAGCCCTGGATGTAACCCTCCTGCTGGAGGATCTCCGCGATGTGCGACTTGATCTTGCTGTACGGCATCACGACATCGTCGTGGTATGCCGAGTTGGCATTCCGCAGACGCGTCAACATGTCTGCGATGGGGTCGGTCATGGTCATGACGGCCTCAGGGCCTTTCCCGCCGCGGTTTCCCGAAATGCGATCTGTCCCGGGCCGCCCACCCCGGCAGGGGACGGGCGGCACACGGCGACGACTGCGGGACGGGACCTACAGCGTTTGTATCGGACACCCTCGCGCGGGGCGAGGATGGTCGCCGGCAGGCGGGTTCGCCTACCAGCTGCTCTTCGTGACGCCGGGCAGCTCGCCGGCGTGCGCCATCACGCGCAGGCACACACGGCACAGACCGAACTTGCGGTAAACCGAGTGCGGACGACCGCACCGCTGGCAGCGCGTGTAGCTGCGCACCGCGAACTTCGGCTTGCGAGCGGCCTTGGCAATCAGGGCCTTCTTCGCCACTTCAGCTCTCCTTATTGCGACTCAGCCGCTTGCGCGGCTGCTCACGCTTCCTTGAACGGGAAGCCGAGGTGGCGCAGCAGAGCCCGGCCCTCGTCGTTGTTCTTGGCGCTGGTCACCACGGTGATGTCCATGCCGCGAACACGGTCGATCTTGTCCTGGTCGATCTCGTGGAACATCGACTGCTCGGTGAGACCGAAGGTGTAGTTGCCGTTGCCGTCGAACTGCTTCGGCGACAGGCCGCGGAAGTCGCGGATACGCGGCAGCGCGATCGACACCAGGCGGTCCAGGAACTCCCACATCCGGTCGCCGCGCAGTGTGACGTGCGCACCGATCGGCTGGCCCTCGCGCAGCTTGAACTGCGCGATGGACCGGCGGGCCTTGGTGACCTGGGGCTTCTGGCCGGTGATGGCCATCAAGTCCTTGATCGCACCCTCGATGAGCTTGGAGTCGCGCGCGGCGTCTCCGACACCCATGTTGACGACGACCTTGACGACACCCGGGATCTGCATGACGTTCTCGTACGAGAACTCCTCACGCAGCTTGTCCTTGATCTCGTCGCGGTAGCGCTGCTTCAGACGCGGCAGCGTCTTTGCCTCAGTGGTGACAGTCATCAGATGTCCTCACCGGTCCGCTTCGCGATCCGGATCTTGTTGCCCTCGTCGTCGAACCGGTAGCCGACGCGCGTGGGGACCTTCTTGCCGTCCTTCTCCACGACCAGCATCACGTTGCTGACGTGGATGGGGGCCTCCTGCGTGATGATGCCGCCGGTCTTGGCACCCTTGGCGGACTGGCCGACCTTGGTGTGCTTCTTGATCCGGTTGACACCCTCGACGAGGACGCGCTCAAGCTGCGGGTAGGCCGCGATGACCTTGCCCTGCTTGCCGCGGTCCTTGCCCGTGATGACCTGGACCAGGTCACCCTTCTTGACCTTCATGCTCTTCTTGCTCGTCGGGCTCTTCGCCATGGCTTACAGCACCTCCGGCGCGAGCGAGATGATCTTCATGAACTTCTTCTCGCGCAGTTCACGGCCGACCGGACCGAAGATGCGGGTACCGCGGGGCTCACCGTCGTTCTTGAGGATGACGGCGGCGTTCTCGTCGAAGCGGATGTAGGAGCCGTCGACACGGCGGCGCTCCTTGACGGTCCGCACGACGACAGCCTTGACGACGTCGCCCTTCTTCACGTTGCCACCGGGGATCGCGTCCTTGACGGTGGCCACAATGACGTCCCCGATGCCCGCGTAGCGCCGGCCGGACCCACCGAGCACACGGATGCAAAGGATCTCCTTGGCACCCGTGTTGTCGGCGACTCGCAGTCGCGACTCCTGCTGGATCACGTCTAACTCCTGATCGTCACGTCACGGCGCAGGCCCACGTCGGTGGGCCTGCCCGGCGCTCGCTACTTGGCCTTCTCGAGGATCTCGACGATGCGCCAGCGCTTGCTGGCGGACAGCGGCCGGGTCTCCATCAGGAGGACGCGGTCGCCGACTCCGCACGCGTTCTGCTCGTCGTGAGCCTTCAGCTTGCTCGTGCGGCGGATGACCTTGCCGTACAGCGGGTGCTTCACGCGGTCCTCGACGGCGACGACGACGGTCTTGTCCATCTTGTCGCTGACGACGAGGCCCTCACGGGTCTTGCGGAATCCCCGGGTCTGCTCAGTCATCTCAGTCTTCTCGCTCACGACTCGCCTCCGGTCTCCTCCACGCTGACGATCCCGAGCTCGCGCTCGCGCATCAGCGTGTAGATGCGGGCGATGTCCTTGCGGACCGCCTTGAGCCGCCCGTGGTTCTCGAGCTGCCCGGTCGCCGCCTGGAAACGGAGGTTGAACAGCTCCTCCTTGGCCTCACGCAGCTTGGCGACGAGTTCCTCGTCCGCCAGGTCGCGCAGCTCGGACGCCTTGGTCCCGGCCGCCATCACGCCTCACCTGCCTCGCGCCGGACGATCCGGCACTTCATCGGCAGCTTGTGCGTGGCGCGCAGAAGCGCCTCGCGAGCCACCTTCTCGTTCGGGTACGACAGTTCGAACATCACCCGACCGGGCTTGACGTTCGCGACCCACCACTCGGGCGAGCCCTTGCCGGAGCCCATGCGGGTCTCGGCCGGCTTCTTGGTCAGCGGACGGTCCGGGTAGATGTTGATCCACACCTTGCCGCCACGACGGATGTGCCGCGTGATGGCGATACGGGCGGATTCGATCTGCCGGTTGGTCACGTACGCCTGGCCCAGGGCCTGGATGCCGTACTCGCCGAACGCGAGCTCCGTACCGCCCTTGGCGCGACCGGCGCGCCCGGGGTGGTGCTGCTTGCGGTGCTTGACCCTGCGGGGGATCAGCATCGGGGTCAGGCCTCCGTTCCGGATTCGGGCGCCGAAGTCTGCGCGGGCGCGGCCTCGACGGCCGGCGCGGCGGAGTCGGCGGCCCCGGTGGACTCGCTCGACGACGCGTCGTTCTGCTGACGTCCGCCACGACCGCCGCCACGGCGCTCGCCACCGCGGCCACCGCCGCGCGGACGGTCGCCGCCGGGGCCACGCGACGGGCGGTTGCCCGCGCGCGCCGCGGCGTTGTCGGCGCGGACCTCGGCGATGTTCTTCACGTCGCCCTTGTAGATCCACACCTTGACGCCGATGCGGCCGAAGGTCGTGCGGGCCTCGAAGAAGCCGTACTCGACGTTGGCGCGCAGCGTGTGCAGCGGGACACGGCCCTCGCGGTAGAACTCGGAGCGCGACATCTCCGCGCCGCCGAGCCGGCCACCGCACTGGATCTTGATGCCCTTGGCGCCGGCCTTCATCGCGGTCTGCATCGCCTTGCGCATCGCGCGGCGGAACGAGACACGCGACGAAAGCTGCTCGGCCACGCCCTGCGCGACGAGCTGGGCGTCGATCTCGGGGTTCTTGACCTCAAGGATGTTGAGCTGGACCTGCTTGCCGGTCAGCTTCTCCAGGTCACCCCGGATGCGGTCGGCCTCCGCGCCGCGGCGGCCGATGACGATGCCCGGCCGGGCGGTGTGGATGTCGACGCGGACGCGGTCGCGGGTGCGCTCGATCTCCACCTTGGAGATGCCGGCCCGCTCCATGCCCTGCGTCATCATCCGGCGGATGGCGACGTCTTCCTTGACGTAGTCCTTGTACAGCTTGTCGGCGTACCAGCGGGACTTGAAGTCCGTGGTGATGCCGAGGCGGAACCCGTGCGGGTTAACCTTCTGGCCCACTAGCGGGTCCTCTCCTTCTCGGCGACAACCACGGTGATGTGGCTGGTGCGCTTGCGGATGCGGTACGCGCGGCCCTGGGCACGCGGCCGGAACCGCTTGAGGGTCGGCCCCTCGTCCACGTAGGCCTCGGACACGTACAGGTTGTTGGTGTCGAGGTTGTGGTTGTGCCCGGCGTTGGCGATGGCGCTGTCGAGCACCTTGCCGACCGGCTCGCTGGCCGCCTGCTGCGCGAAGCGCAGGATGGCCTGCGCCTCGGCGGCGTCCACGCCGCGGATCAGATCGACAACCCGGCGAGCCTTCATGGGCGTGACGCGGATGTACCGCGCCTGGGCCCTGGCTTCCATTGAAGTCCCCTTGCTCATCTCAGTTCGGTTTCCTTGTAGCCCGCCGGTCAGCGACGACGCGACTTGCGGTCGTCCTTCTCGTGGCCACGGAAGGTCCGGGTCGGGGCGAACTCGCCGAGCTTGTGGCCGACCATCGCCTCGGTGACGAACACCGGGACGTGCTTGCGGCCGTCGTGCACCGCGATGGTGTGACCCAGCATCGCCGGGATGATCATCGAGCGGCGGGACCAGGTCTTGATGACGTTCTTGGTGCCCTTCTCGTTCTGCGCGTCCACCTTCTTGATCAGGTGGTCGTCGACGAAGGGCCCCTTCTTGAGACTGCGCGGCATCGAGACTGCTCCTAGCGCTTCTTGTTCGTCTTGCGGCGGCGGATGATCAGCTTGTCGCTGGCCTTCTTCGGCCTGCGGGTGCGACCTTCCTTCTGGCCCCACGGCGAAACCGGGTGACGGCCACCGGAGGTCTTGCCCTCACCACCACCGTGCGGGTGGTCGATCGGGTTCATCGCCACACCGCGGACGGTCGGGCGCTTGCCCTTCCAGCGCATGCGGCCGGCCTTGCCCCAGTTGATGTTCGACTGCTCGGCGTTGCCGACCTCGCCGATGGTGGCGCGGCAGCGGACGTCGACCATCCGGATCTCACCCGACGGCATGCGGAGGGTCGCGAACGCGCCTTCCTTCGCCAGGAGTTGCACGCTCGCACCGGCGGAACGGGCCAGCTTGGCGCCGCCGCCCGGACGCAGCTCGATCGCGTGCACGACCGTACCGACCGGGATGTTGCGGAGCTGCAGGTTGTTCCCCGGCTTGATGTCGGCGGTCGGACCGTTCTCGATCCGGTCGCCCTGACGCAGCTTGTTCGGGGCCAGGATGTAGCGCTTCTCGCCGTCCGCGTAGTGCAGGAGGGCGATGCGCGCGGTGCGGTTCGGGTCGTACTCGATGTGCGCGACCTTCGCCGGGACGCCGTCCTTGTCGTTGCGACGGAAGTCGATCACCCGGTACGCACGCTTGTGACCGCCACCCTGGTGGCGGGTCGTCACGCGGCCGTGGTTGTTACGACCACCCTTGTTGTGCAGCGGGCGGACCAGCGACTTCTCCGGCGTGGACCGCGTGATCTCGACGAAGTCGGCGACGCTGGCGCCACGACGGCCCGGAGTCGTCGGCTTGTACTTGCGGATGCCCATGGCTTCTCTTAGTCCTCGTCCGTATCAGCGGCCGTCAGCCGACGGGTCCACCGAAGATGTCGATCCGCTCGCCCTCGGCCAGGGTGACGATCGCTCGCTTCGTGTCCTTGCGCTTGCCCATGCCGGTCCGGGAGCGCTTGCGCTTGCCCTGCCGGTTGATCGTGTTCACGTTCGTGACCTTGACCCCGAACACGGCCGCGACGGCCTGCTTGATCTGGGTCTTGTTCGCGTTCGGGTGCACGATGAACGTGTACTTGTTCTCGTCCAGAAGCCCGTAGGACTTCTCCGAGATCACCGGCTTCAGCAGCACGTCGCGCGGGTCGGTGAAGGTCTTGCTGGTGACCGGGGTGCTCTCGCTCACGCCTCGTCGCTCCCTTCGAGCTCGCTCGAAGTGGCAACGGCGGACGCGGACTTGCCTCGCGGCGAGCCGGCGATGAACCGCTCCAGAGCAGCCTTCGTGAAGACCACGTCGTCGGAGACGAGCACGTCGTAGGTGTTCAGCTGGCCCGGGTCGAGCACGTGCACCTGCGGGAGGTTGCGGGCGCTCAGCCAGGCGGCCGTGTCGTCCCTGTCGGCGACCAGGAGCACGTGCTTGCGCTCGGAGATCTTGCCGATCAGGGTGCGCGCGGCCTTGGTGGACGGCGCGTCGCCGTCGATCAGGGCGGACACGCAGTGGATGCGCGAGTGCGCGGCCCGGTCGCTGAGGGCACCGCGCAGTGCGGCGGCCTTCATCTTCTTGGGCGTCCGCTGCGAGTAGTCGCGCGGGACGGGACCGTGCACGGTGCCGCCGCCGGCGAACTGCGGCGCACGGGTCGAGCCCTGGCGCGCACGGCCGGTGCCCTTCTGGCGGTACGGCTTGCGCCCACCGCCGCGGACCTCGCCGCGCGTCTTCGTCTTGTGCGTGCCCTGGCGGGCCGCGGCAAGCTGGGCGACGACGACCTGGTGGATCGTCGGGATGCTGACCTGGACGCCGAAGATCTCCGCGGGGAGTTCGACGGTCCCGGTCTTCTCGCCGGCCGGCGAGAGAACGTCAATGGTGGTCATGAGTTCACGCCCCCTTGGCCGCGGTGCGGACCAGGACGAGTCCGCCGTTCGGACCGGGGATCGCACCCTTGACCAGGATGAGACCCTTCTCCGCGTCGACGGCGTGGACGGTCAGGTTCTGGGTCGAGACACGCACGTTGCCCATGCGGCCGGCCATGCGGACGCCCTTGAACACGCGGCCCGGAGTGGCACACCCGCCGATGGAGCCCGGCGAGCGGTGCTTGCGCTGCGTACCGTGCGAGGCGCCGAGGCCGCGGAAGCCGTGGCGCTTCATGACGCCCGCGGTGCCCTTGCCCTTGCTGGTGCCCGAGACGTCGACCTTCTGGCCGGCCTCGAAGACGTCCGCGGTGATCTCCTGGCCGAGCGTGTACTCGGACGCGTCGGAGGTGCGGAGCTCCACCAGGTGACGGCGCGGGGTGACCCCGGCCTTGTCGAAGTGCCCGGCGAGCGGCTTGTTGACCTTGCGCGGGTCGATCTGGCCGAACGCGATCTGAACGGCGCTGTAGCCGTCGGTGTCGGCGTTGCGGACCTGCGTCACGACGCACGGCCCGGCCTGGACGACGGTCACCGGAACGACGCGGTTGTTCTCGTCCCAGACCTGGGTCATGCCGAGCTTGGTGCCCAGAATGCCCTTCATCTGCTTCGTCATCGTCGGTGCGTCCCTCAGAGCTTGATCTCGATGTCGACGCCGGCCGGAAGGTCGAGACGCATCAGCGAGTCAACCGTCTTCGGCGTCGGGTCGAGAATGTCGATGAGCCGCTTGTGCGTGCGCATCTCGAAGTGCTCGCGCGAGTCCTTGTACTTGTGCGGCGAGCGGATGACGCAGTACACGTTCTTCTCGGTCGGCAGCGGCACCGGGCCCGCGACCTGCGCACCCGTACGAGTCACCGTCTCGACGATCTTGCGCGCCGAGCTGTCGATGACCTCGTGGTCGTAGGCCTTGAGCCGGATGCGGATCTTCTGTCCCGCCATGGCTGCTTTGTTTTCCTTCTCTCGTACCGCTGCGGATCACCCCCGCTGTCGCGGGAGGAAGTCTTGGCCGGTAACCCGACCGGGCCGACCGACCCCCGCGGTCGGGCGTGTCGCCCTGCTGCCCGCAAGCGTCCCTTGAACCCCTTTGGGGGGAGGCTCCGGGAAGCCGGGCAGCGGATCGCACTGTCCTTGCTGCTGCGGCAAGCAGCCGGACATCGATGCGACCACCAGGCAGTGCACGCGCACACGTCGCGGTGGTTGGCGGGGAGGCAAGTCCACCGTTGCCCGAGCCGTAAGGCCGCGTGCCGTCACAGGCGCGCAAAAACCCCTTGGCCTAACCGGGCAACCTGACCAGTATGCAACACGCGGTGCTGCCTTGGCCAATCGAGGTTTAACCGACGGAGAATCCGTTCGGACAACCCCGGGCGACTGGATCCGCCCCGTCTTCTACGGGGGTGTGATCTCCGGACAGAACAAGGCCCCGCCCGTCGGACCCGGAGGACCGACGGGCGGGGCTTCGCTCACTTGAGGATCTTGGTGACCTGGCCGGCGCCGACGGTACGGCCGCCCTCGCGAATCGCGAAGCGCAGGCCCTCCTCCATGGCGATCGGCTGGATCAGGGCGACGGTCATGGCGGTGTTGTCACCGGGCATCACCATCTCGGTGCCCTCGGGGAGGGTCACCACGCCGGTCACGTCCGTGGTCCGGAAGTAGAACTGCGGACGGTAGTTGTTGAAGAACGGCGTGTGGCGGCCACCCTCGTCCTTGGACAGGATGTAGACCGTGGCCTCGAAGTCGGTGTGCGGCGTGACCGACCCCGGCTTGATGATGACCTGGCCGCGCTCGACGTCCTCGCGCTTGATGCCGCGCAGCAGCAGACCGACGTTCTCACCGGCCTGGCCCTCGTCGAGCAGCTTGCGGAACATCTCGATGCCGGTGACCGTGGTGCTGGTCTTCTCCTGCTTGATACCGACGATGTCGACGGTCTCGTTCACCTTGATGATGCCGCGCTCGATACGGCCGGTGACGACCGTACCGCGACCGGTGATGGTGAAGACGTCCTCGACCGGCATGAGGAACGGCTTGTCGACGTCGCGCTCCGGCGTCGGGATCGCCTCGTCGACCGCGCTCATCAGCTCAAGGAGCTTGGCGCCCCACTCGGCGTCGCCCTCAAGGGCCTTGAGCGCCGACACGCGCACGACCGGCAGGTCGTCGCCCGGGAACTCGTACTCCGAGAGCAGCTCGCGGACCTCGAGCTCGACGAGCTCCAGGATCTCCTCGTCGTCCACCATGTCGGCCTTGTTCAGGGCGACGACGATGTACGGAACACCGACCTGGCGGGCCAGGAGCACGTGCTCCTTGGTCTGCGGCATCGGGCCGTCGGTGGCGGCGACCACGAGGATGGCGCCGTCCATCTGCGCGGCACCGGTGATCATGTTCTTGATGTAGTCCGCGTGACCCGGGCAGTCGACGTGCGCGTAGTGACGGTTCTCCGTCTGGTACTCGACGTGCGCGATCGAGATGGTGATACCGCGCTGACGCTCCTCCGGCGCCTTGTCGATCTGGTCGAACGGCGTGAAGGGGTTCAGGTCCGGGTACGCGTCGTGCAGCACCTTGGTGATCGCCGCGGTAAGGGTCGTCTTACCGTGGTCGATGTGACCGATGGTGCCGATGTTGACGTGCGGCTTAGTCCGCTCGAACTTCGCCTTCGCCACTGGGGTCCTCCTGTGGACTGGTTCTTTTTACGCCGTACGACGTCGGGGTGGTCGGGTGGGGCGGGCCGGCGGCCCGGAGTCGTCGGTGACCCCGGGCCCGCGTCCCGCAGCGGGTGTCTTACTCGCCGCGGGACTTGGCGATGATCTCGTCCGCGACGTTCCGGGGAACCTCGGCGTACGAGTCGAACTGCATGCTGTAGCTGGCCCGGCCCGAGGTCTTGCTCCGGAGGTCGCCGACGTAGCCGAACATCTCCGACAGCGGAACGAGAGCCTTCACAACGCGGGCGCCGCTGCGCTCCTCCATGGCCTGGATCTGGCCACGGCGCGAGTTCAGGTCACCGATCACATCGCCCATGTAGTCCTCGGGCGTGGTGACCTCGACGGCCATCATCGGTTCGAGGAGCGCCGGGCTCGCCTTGCGCGCCGCCTCCTTGAACGCCATGGAGCCGGCGATCTTGAAGGCGAGCTCGGAGGAGTCGACGTCGTGGTACGCGCCGTCGTGCAGGATGACCCGCACGCCCACCAGCGGGAAGCCGGCGAGGACACCGAACTCCATGGCCTCCTGGCAACCGGCGTCCACCGACGGGATGTACTCCCGGGGGATGCGGCCACCGGTGACCTTGTTGACGAACTCGTAGTTGTCGTCGCCACCGGCGTCGAGCGGCTCGATGCCGATCTGCACCTTGGCGAACTGACCCGAACCACCGGTCTGCTTCTTGTGCGTGTAGTCCACGCGCTCGACCGGGGTGCGGATGGTCTCGCGGTAGGCCACCTGCGGCTTACCGACGTTGGCCTCGACCTTGAACTCGCGCTTCATGCGGTCGACCAGCACCTCAAGGTGCAGTTCGCCCATGCCGCCGATGATGGTCTGGCCGGTCTCCTCGTCGGTGTGCACCTGGAACGAGGGGTCCTCCTCGGCGAGGCGCTGGATCGCCACACCGAGCTTCTCCTGGTCGCCCTTCGACTTGGGCTCGATGGCGACCTGGATGACCGGGGCCGGGAAGGTCATCGACTCGAGGATGACCGGGTTCGACGCGTCGGACAGCGTCTCGCCGGTGGTCGTGTCCTTGAGGCCCATGACGGCGACGATGTCGCCGGCGCCCACGCTCGGGATCTCCTCACGCTTGTTCGCGTGCATGCGGTAGATCTTGCCGATGCGCTCCTTCTTGCCCTTCACGGAGTTGAGGACCTGGGATCCCGACTCCATGCGGCCCGAGTAGACCCGGACGAAGGTGAGCTTGCCGAGGTGCGGGTCGCTCATGATCTTGAAGGCCAGGGCGGCGAGGGGCTCGGACTCGTCCGGCTTGCGCGTGACGACCTCCTCCTCCTTGCCGACCTTGTGGCCCTCGATGACCTCGCGGTCCAGCGGCGACGGCAGGTAGCGCACGACCGCGTCGAGCAGGGGCTGGACGCCCTTGTTCTTGAACGCGGTGCCGCAGAACACCGGCGTGAAGGTCGGCTCGTCGGCCTTCTCCGGGCTGGTCGAGGCGATGGTCGCGCGGCGGATCGCCGCGTACAGCTGCTCCTCGGTGGGCTCGACGCCCTCCAGGAACAGCTCCATCATCTCCTCGTCGTGCTCGGAGATGGTCTCGACCAGCTTCTCGCGCCAGGTCTGGGCGATCTCCGTGTGCGTGGCCGGGATGTCGACGACGTCGTACATCTCGCCCTTGGCGGCCTCGGCGGACCACACCAGGGCCTTCATGCTGACGAGGTCGACGACGCCCTGGAAGTCGGCCTCGGCGCCGATCGGCACCTGCATGACCAGCGGGGTCGCACCCAGGCGGTCGTCGATCATGTCGACGCAGCGGAAGAACTCCGCGCCCGTGCGGTCCAGCTTGTTGACGAAGCAGATGCGCGGCACGCCGTAGCGGTCGGCCTGACGCCACACCGTCTCGGACTGCGGCTCGACACCCGCGACACCGTCGAACACGGTGACGGCACCGTCGAGGACGCGGAGCGAACGCTCCACCTCGACCGTGAAGTCCACGTGGCCCGGGGTGTCGATGATGTTGATGGTGTTGTCGACACCTTCGAGGGACCAGTGACAGGTCGTCGCGGCCGACGTGATCGTGATGCCGCGCTCCTGCTCCTGCTCCATCCAGTCCATCGTGGCGGCGCCCTCGTGGACCTCGCCGATCTTGTAGTTCACACCGGTGTAGAACAGGATCCGCTCAGTCGTCGTGGTCTTGCCCGCGTCGATGTGAGCCATGATCCCGATGTTGCGGACCTTGGCCAGGTCAAGAGCAGTGGTAGCCATGTGGCTTTCTCTCTCGTATCTCGTTCGACGGGGTGACGACTACCAGCGGTAGTGCGCGAAGGCCTTGTTGGACTCGGCCATCTTGTGCGTGTCCTCGCGCTTCTTGACTGAAGCGCCCAGACCGTTGCTCGCGTCCAGCAGCTCGTTCATCAGACGCTCGGTCATCGTCTTCTCGCGACGGGCGCGGGAGTAGCCGACGAGCCAGCGCAGCGCCAGGGTGGTGGAGCGGCCGGGGCGAACCTCGACGGGGACCTGGTACGTCGCGCCACCGACACGGCGGCTGCGGACCTCCAGGGTCGGCTTGACGTTCTCGAGAGCGCGCTTGAGCGTGATGACCGGGTCCGTGCCGGTCTTCTCGCGGCAGCCTTCGAGGGCGCCGTACACGATCCGCTCGGCGGTGGAGCGCTTGCCGTTCAGCAGGACCTTGTTCACCAGGGAGGTGACCAGCGGCGAGTTGTAGACCGGGTCGATGATCACCGGTCGCTTCGGGGCCGGGCCCTTGCGAGGCATTAGCTCTTCTCCTTCTTCGCGCCGTAGCGGCTGCGCGCCTGCTTGCGGTTCTTCACACCCTGCGTGTCGAGCGACCCGCGGATGATCTTGTAGCGCACACCGGGGAGGTCCTTCACACGGCCACCGCGCACGAGCACGATCGAGTGCTCCTGAAGGTTGTGGCCCTCACCGGGGATGTACGCCGTGACCTCGATGCCACTCGTGAGGCGAACACGCGCGACCTTGCGAAGAGCCGAGTTCGGTTTCTTGGGCGTCGTCGTGTAAACACGGGTGCACACGCCGCGACGCTGCGGGCTCCCCTTGAGCGCCGGTGTCTTGGCCTTGTCGACCTTGTCCTGGCGGCCCTTTCGGACCAGCTGCTGGATCGTGGGCACCGCGTCTCCGTCTTCTTCGTGCCAAGCGGTCTGGAATACGACTGCATCTTCAAAGTGCTGCTGGATGGCCTAGATCCCTGGGTGTACGGGCCATCGCCTACCTTCGCTATCCGACCCCCGCGGTCGGGCGTGTCGCCCAGTATTCAGCGCGGATCGGAATCGGGAGGTATGTGTTTCGGTCTCCTGCACCCTCTCATGAACGCATCCCATCCGGATTGCGGTGAGCGCAGGCGCAAGAACCCGGGGACACCCCAGGCACAGGGAAAGAGACTACCTACCACACGTGCCGAGGTCAAAGCGAAAGCCACAGGCCCGGTTGCCACCGTGGATTCACTCGTCCGCGCACGTCCCGACCGCCGTTTTCGCCGGCGCCCGGCCCTCTTCGCCCCGTCCGGAAACAACCTTACCCGGATGGAGCAACGCCGAACGGGCTACGCACATGAAGATGCCCGCCGAGGCCTCCCGGAGGGCTCGACGCGCCGCGGCGCGAGCGGGGAAGCCCGCCCGGGAGAGGCGGCAGCGGCGAGCGTTCCGAGACGGCTTGTACGCGCTCGTGGGCTGTCCAGGCTCCTGCGCGCCGCCGGGCCGGGCGCAGTGGGTCCTCGGCATGACGACGATCGCGGGGCGCGAAGGGACAGCCTGGGCCAGACCGCCTCAGCGCAGCCCGGAGCGTGCGCGCGTCACGTTTCCCGGGACTCAGCCTCGGGACGCGATCCGGCCGCCCGCACGACCCGGGCCCACTGCCGCGCGCCGAAGACGAGCGGTGAGCCGCCGAATTCGGAGTCGCGAACTTTGACCCCCTTCGCCGTCGCCGATACCGGCCGCCTCGACGCATTGGGCGTCCCAGTTCCCGCCCTGGGTGCTCTTGCGTCGGCGAACCGTGGTCATGGCGTCCTCCCCGAACGGGCAACTCCCGCAGCACAACACCGACAAGTCGAGGGGGGCCGGCGAGAGCTTCGGACGCCAGGCCTTTCACGTCCCCGAAAAACGCGGCAGGGCCGCCACCGGTGTGGTGGCGACCCTGCCGGCGTTGCGCGGGCTCAGCCCTGGTAGCCGCCGAAGTCGTACTCCTCCAGCGGAACCGCCTGGCCCGAGCCGGTGCCGAAGGCGGAGTAGTCGGCCTCGTCGTACCCGGACATCGAGTACATCGCGGCCTTCGCCTCCTCGGTCGGCTCCACCCGGATGTTGCGGTAGCGGGGCATGCCCGTACCGGCCGGGATCAGCTTGCCGATGATGACGTTCTCCTTCAGGCCCAGCAGCGGGTCCGACTTGGCGTGGATCGCCGCGTCGGTGAGCACCCGGGTCGTCTCCTGGAAGGAGGCCGCCGACAGCCACGACTCGGTGGCCAGCGACGCCTTGGTGATACCCATGAGCTGCGGACGTCCCGAGGCCGGCTGACCGCCCTCGGCCACCAC
The DNA here is from genome assembly GCF_051388935.1 of Yinghuangia sp. YIM S10712. Lineage (NCBI taxonomy): Bacteria > Bacillati > Actinomycetota > Actinomycetes > Kitasatosporales > Streptomycetaceae > Yinghuangia > Yinghuangia sp. YIM S10712. The sequence continues at coordinate 728,346 of NZ_JBPKBI010000001.1, read as the reverse complement.
GCGCCGGTTCTCGCTCTCGAACCGGCCGCGCTCGACCAGTTCGCCCGGCAGCAGCTCGGCGTCGCCCGACTCGATGATCGTCACGCGGCGCAGCATCTGCCGGATGATGATCTCGATGTGCTTGTCGTGGATCGACACGCCCTGCGAGTTGTAGACCTTCTGGACCTCGGCCACGAGGTGCACCTGCACCGCGCGCTGGCCGAGGATGCGCAGCACGTCGTGCGGGTTGACCGCACCCTGGGTCAGCCGCTGGCCGACCTTGACGGGGTCGCCTTCGTCCACGGTCAGCTTCACGCGCTTGGACACCGCGTACGCCAGCTCGTCCGAGCCGTCGTCCGGGGTCACCACGACCTTGCGGGTCTTGTCGGTGTCCTCGATGCGGACCCGGCCGGACGCCTCGCTGATCGGGGCCACACCCTTGGGGGTGCGGGCCTCGAAGAGCTCGACGACACGCGGCAGACCCTGCGTGATGTCGTCACCGGCCACACCACCGGTGTGGAAGGTACGCATCGTGAGCTGGGTGCCCGGCTCACCGATCGACTGGGCGGCGATGATGCCGACCGCCTCGCCGATGTCGACGAGCTTGCCGGTGGCCAGCGAACGGCCGTAGCACATCGCGCACGTGCCGACCTTGGACTCGCAGGTCAGCACCGAGCGGGTCTTCACCTGCTCGACGCCGGCGGCGACGAGCTGGTTGATGATGACGTCGCCCAGGTCGACGCCCGCGGGGGCGATGACCTTGCCGTCCACGACGACATCCTCGGCGAGGCTGCGCGCGTACACGCTGGTCTCGACGTCGTTGGTCTTGCGCAGCGAACCGTCCGCCGCCCGGACCGCGATGTCGAGGGTGAGGCCGCGGTCGGTGCCGCAGTCCTCCTCGCGGATGATCACGTCCTGCGAGACGTCCACCAGACGCCGGGTCAGGTAACCCGAGTCGGCGGTGCGCAGCGCGGTGTCGGCGAGACCCTTGCGCGCACCGTGCGTGGAGATGAAGTACTCCAGCACGGACAGGCCCTCGCGGAACGACGCCTTGATGGGACGCGGGATCGTCTCGTTCTTGGCGTTCGACACCAGACCGCGCATGCCCGCGATCTGACGCATCTGCATCATGTTTCCGCGCGCACCCGAGTCGACCATCATGAAGATGGGGTTCGTCTTCGGGAAGTTCGCGTTCATCGCGTCGGCGACCTCGTTGGTCGCCTTGGTCCAGATCTGGATCTGCTCCTGAGCGCGCTCGGCCTTGGTGATCAGACCGCGCTCGTACTGCTTCTGGATCTTGTCGGCCTGCGCCTCGAAGCTTTCGAGGATCTGCGCCTTGTTCGGCGGCACCACGATGTCGGAGATCGACACCGTGACCCCCGAGCGCGTGGCCCAGTGGAAGCCCGCGGCCTTGAGGTTGTCCAGCGTCGCGGCGACCTCGACCTTGGGGTAGCGCTCCGCGAGGTCGTTGACGATCGCGGAGAGCTGCTTCTTGCCGACCTCGGTGTCGATGAACGGGTAGTCCAGCGGCAGGAGTTCGTTGAACAGCGCGCGGCCGAGCGTCGTGGTGAGCCGCAGCGGCTGCCCCGGCTCCCAGGTCACGCCCTCCGGGCCGTTGTCCGGCGCGACCCAGCCGCGCGGCGGCACGGTGCCGGCGGGCAGGCGCAGGTCGATCTTCGCCTGGAGGTCCAGCTCCCGGGCGTCGAACGCCATGATGGCCTCGGCGACCGAGGAGAACTGGCGTCCGGTGCCCTTCATGTCGTCGCGGTCGGACGTCAGGAAGAACAGCCCCAGCACCATGTCCTGCGTGGGCATGGTGACCGGCCGGCCGTCGGCCGGCTTGAGGATGTTGTTCGAGGACAGCATCAGGATGCGGGCCTCGGCCTGGGCCTCGGCGGACAGCGGCAGGTGCACGGCCATCTGGTCGCCGTCGAAGTCCGCGTTGAACGCGGTGCAGACGAGCGGGTGGATCTGGATGGCCTTGCCCTCGACCAACTGCGGCTCGAAGGCCTGGATGCCGAGGCGGTGCAGCGTCGGCGCACGGTTCAGCAGAACCGGGTGCTCGGCGATGACCTCTTCGAGGACGTCCCACACGACCGGGCGGGCGCGCTCGACCATGCGCTTGGCCGACTTGATGTTCTGCGCGTGGTTCAGGTCGACCAGGCGCTTCATCACGAACGGCTTGAACAGCTCCAGCGCCATCTGCTTGGGCAGACCGCACTGGTGCAGCTTGAGCTGCGGGCCGACGACGATGACCGAGCGGCCCGAGTAGTCGACGCGCTTGCCGAGCAGGTTCTGGCGGAACCGGCCCTGCTTGCCCTTGAGCATGTCGGACAGCGACTTGAGCGGACGGTTGCCCGGCCCGGTGACCGGACGACCGCGGCGGCCGTTGTCGAACAGCGCGTCGACGGCCTCCTGGAGCATGCGCTTCTCGTTGTTCACGATGATCTCGGGCGCGCCGAGGTCGAGAAGCCGCTTCAGGCGGTTGTTGCGGTTGATGACGCGGCGGTACAGGTCGTTCAGGTCGGAGGTCGCGAAGCGGCCACCGTCCAGCTGCACCATCGGACGCAGGTCCGGCGGGATGACCGGGACGCAGTCCAGCACCATGCCCGTCGGGCTGTTGCGGGTCTGGAGGAACGCCGAGACGACCTTGAGGCGCTTGAGCGCACGGGTCTTCTTCTGGCCCTTGCCGGTGCGGATGATCTCGCGCAGCTTCTCGGCCTCGGCTTCGAGGTCGAACGACTCCAGGCGCTTCTGGAGCGCCTGCGCGCCCATGCTGCCGAGGAAGTACGTGCCGAAGCGGTCCCGCATCTCGCGGAACAGGATCTCGTCGCCTTCGAGGTCCTGGACCTTGAGGTTCTTGAAGCGGGTCCACACCTCGTCGAGACGGTCGAGCTCGCGCTGGTTGCGGTCGCGGAGCTGCTTCATCTCGCGCTCGGCACCCTCGCGCACCTTGCGGCGCACGTCGGACTTGGCGCCTTCGGCCTCCAGCTCCGCCAGGTCGGCTTCGAGCTTCTTCTGGCGCTCCTCGACCGCGGCGTCGCGGCGCTGCTCGATCTGCTGGCGCTCGACCGAGATCTTGGCCTCAAGCGACGGCAGGTCGCGCTGGCGGCGCTCCTCGTCGACGTACGTGATCATGTACGCCGCGAAGTAGATGACCTTCTCCAGGTCCTTCGGGGCGAGGTCGAGCAAGTAGCCGAGACGGCTCGGCACGCCCTTGAAGTACCAGATGTGGGTGACCGGCGCGGCCAGTTCGATGTGGCCCATCCGCTCACGGCGCACCTTGGCGCGCGTGACCTCGACGCCGCAGCGCTCGCAGATGATGCCCTTGAAGCGGACGCGCTTGTACTTGCCGCAGTAGCACTCCCAGTCCCGGGTGGGGCCGAAGATCTTCTCGCAGAAGAGCCCGTCCTTTTCCGGCTTCAGGGTGCGGTAGTTGATGGTTTCGGGCTTCTTGACCTCGCCGTGGGACCACGTGCGGATGTCGTCGGCGGTGGCGAGACCGATACGCAGCTCGTCGAAGAAGTTGACGTCGAGCACTGTTTCGTCAATCCCTCTTTCGGGGTTTGGTCCCGGCGGCGGCCACTGGGGTTGGCGGCCGCCCCGGGGGTGTCTTCATCAGGTCTGTGGTCCGGGTGTCCGGGGCCCGAACGTCATCGGGTCCCGGGCCGCACATCAGACCTCTTCGACGCTGCTCGGCTCGCGCCGGGACAGGTCGATACCGAGCTCCTCCGCCGCGCGGAAGACGTCCTCGTCCGTGTCGCGCATCTCGATCGACATGCCGTCGCTGGAGAGCACTTCCACGTTGAGGCAGAGCGACTGCATCTCCTTGATGAGCACCTTGAAGGACTCGGGGATGCCGGGCTCCGGGATGTTCTCGCCCTTGACGATGGCCTCGTAGACCTTCACGCGGCCGAGCACGTCGTCGGACTTGATCGTCAGAAGTTCCTGGAGGGCGTAGGCGGCGCCGTACGCCTCCAGCGCCCACACCTCCATCTCACCGAAGCGCTGGCCACCGAACTGCGCCTTACCACCCAGCGGCTGCTGGGTGATCATCGAGTACGGACCGGTCGACCGGGCGTGCAGCTTGTCGTCGACCAGGTGGTGCAGCTTCAGGATGTACATGTAGCCGACCGAGATCGGGTGCGGGAACGGCTCGCCGGAGCGGCCGTCGAACAGCCGTGCCTTGCCGGACCCGTCGATCATGCGGACGCCGTCGCGGTTCGGGATCGTCGAGTCCAGCAGACCCGTGATCTCCTCCTCGCGCGCGCCGTCGAAGACCGGGGTGGCGACGTTGGTGCCGGGCTCCGCCGCGTCCGCGCCGATGGCGCGCAGGCGGTCCTTCCACTCCTCGTCGCTGCCCTCGACCTGCCAGCCGCGGCTGGCCACCCAGCCGAGGTGGGTTTCGAGGACCTGGCCCGGGTTCATCCGGGACGGGACGCCCAGCGGGTTGAGGATGATGTCGACCGGGGTGCCGTCCTCCAGGAACGGCATGTCCTCGACCGGCAGGATCTTGGCGATGACGCCCTTGTTGCCGTGGCGGCCCGCGAGCTTGTCACCGTCGGTGATCTTGCGCTTCTGCGCGACATAGACGCGGACCAGCTGGTTCACGCCCGGCGGCAGTTCGTCTCCGGCCTCGCGGTCGAAGACGCGCACGCCGATGACCTTGCCCTGCTCACCGTGCGGCACCTTCAGCGAGGTGTCGCGGACCTCGCGCGCCTTCTCGCCGAAGATCGCGCGGAGCAGGCGCTCCTCGGGGGTCAGCTCGGTCTCGCCCTTGGGGGTGACCTTGCCGACCAGGATGTCGCCGGGCACGACGTCCGCGCCGATGCGGATGATGCCGCGCTCGTCGAGGTCGGCGAGGACCTCCTCGGAGACGTTCGGGATGTCCCGGGTGATCTCCTCGGGGCCCAGCTTGGTGTCGCGGGCGTCGACCTCGTGCTCCTCGATGTGGATCGAGGAGAGGACGTCGTCCTGCACGAGGCGCTGCGACAGGATGATCGCGTCCTCGTAGTTGTGGCCTTCCCACGGCATGAACGCCACGAGGAGGTTCTTGCCGAGGGCCATCTCGCCGTCTTCGGTGCACGGCCCGTCCGCGAGGACCTGGCCGGCCACGACACGCGCGCCCTCGTCGACGATGACCTTCTGGTTGAAGCTCGTGCCCTGGTTGGAGCGCATGAACTTCTGCACGCGGTACGTGGTGTACGTGGCGTCGTCGTTCATGACGGTGACGTAGTCCGCCGACACGTCGGTGACCACGCCGTCCTTCTCGGCCGCGATGACGTCGGCCGCGTCGACCGCCGCGCGGTACTCCATGCCGGTGCCGACCAGCGGCGACTCGGACTTCAGGAGCGGCACGGCCTGGCGCATCATGTTCGATCCCATGAGCGCGCGGTTGGCGTCGTCGTGCTCCAGGAAGGGGATCATCGCGGTCGCGACCGACACCATCTGGCGCGGCGAGACGTCCATGTAGTCGATCTCGTCGCCCGGAAGGTAGTCGATCTCGCCGCCGCGGCGACGGACCAGCGCGCGGGCCTCCGCGAACGTGTTGTCGTCGTTCAGCGGAGCGTTCGCCTGCGCGATGACGAAGCGGTCCTCTTCGTCGGCGGTCAGGTAGTCCACCTCGTCGGTGACGACACCGTCGGTGACCCTGCGGTACGGGGTCTCGACGAAGCCGAACGCGTTGACCCGCCCGTACGACGCGAGCGAGCCGATCAGGCCGATGTTCGGGCCTTCCGGCGTCTCGATCGGACACATGCGGCCGTAGTGGGACGGGTGCACGTCGCGGACCTCGAAGCCCGCCCGCTCGCGCGACAGACCACCGGGGCCGAGCGCGTTCAGGCGCCGCTTGTGGGTCAGGCCCGACAGCGGGTTGGTCTGGTCCATGAACTGCGACAACTGGCTTGTGCCGAAGAACTCCTTGATGGAGGCGACGACCGGCCGGATGTTGATCAGCGTCTGCGGCGTGATCGCCTCGACGTCCTGCGTGGTCATGCGCTCACGGACGACGCGCTCCATGCGCGCGAGGCCGGTGCGGACCTGGTTCTGGATCAGCTCGCCGACGTTGCGCAGGCGGCGGTTGCCGAAGTGGTCGATGTCGTCGGCCTCGACGACGATCTCCTGGCCGGACAGGCCGGTCATCTCCTGCTCGCCGGCGTGCAGCTTGACCAGGTACTTGATCGTCGCGATGACGTCCTCGACGGTGAGGGTCCCCGCGTCGAGCGGGCGGTCGACGCCCAGCTTCTTGTTGATCTTGTACCGGCCGACCTTGGCGAGGTCGTACCGCTTCGGGTTGAAGTAGAGGTTCTCCAGCAGCGTCTGCGCGGCCTCACGCGTGGGCGGCTCGCCCGGACGCAGCTTGCGATAGATGTCGAGCAGCGCGTCGTCCTGGCCCTGGGTGTGGTCCTTCTCCAGGGTCTGGCGCATCGACTCGTACTCGCCGAACTCCTCAAGGATCTGCGAGTCGGTCCAGCCCAGCGCCTTCAGCAACACGGTGACGGACTGCTTGCGCTTGCGGTCGATGCGCACACCGACGGTGTCGCGCTTGTCGATCTCCAGCTCCAGCCACGCACCGCGCGACGGGATGACCTTGGCGCTGAAGATGTCCTTGTCGGACGTCTTGTCGATCTGCTTGTCGAAGTAGACGCCGGGCGAGCGCACGAGCTGCGACACCACGACACGCTCGGTGCCGTTGATGATGAACGTGCCCTTGTTCGTCATGAGCGGGAAGTCGCCCATGAAGACGGTCTGGCTCTTGATCTCGCCGGTCTCGTTGTTGGTGAACTCCGCCGTCACGAACAGCGGCGCGGAGTACGTGAAGTCACGCTCCTTGCACTCTTCGATCGAGTTCTTCGGCGGCTCGAAGCGGTGGTCGCGGAACGTGAGCGACATCGACCCGGAGAAGTCCTCGATCGGGGAGATCTCCTCGAAGATCTCTTCGAGGCCGGACTTCCTGGGGACGTCTGCTCCGGAGGCGAGCGCATCCTCGACTCGAGCCTTCCAAACGCTGTTGCCGAGCAGCCAGTCGAAGCTCTCGGTTTGCAGCGCGAGAAGGTTCGGTACCTCAAGAGGCTCGCGGATCTTGGCGAAGGAGATGCGGAGCGGGGCGGTACTGGCGGCGCCGTTGTTCGTAGCGTTCGTGGCGTTGCGCGAGGCGGCCAAGAGGGGTCCTTCCGAGGGCATCGGACTCACTATGCGCATGCCGGACAGCCTCGGTGGGAGTTACCGTGGACGGGTCAACAGGCAGCGCAAAGGGTCAGTGTAGCCACACGGCACACCGCTGTCCAGCGCCTGGAATGGGCGCTCGCCATCTCGGGGGCTTCTGCCACCCGGCAAGTGCTCTTCGGGACGCGTCCGAAGAATTGCGCGCCGCGTCCGGTTCGTCAAGAGGCGGCCAAGCGGTTGCGGCGCGGGGACCACTCTTGCACAGCCGACCGACAGATACCCGCTGCCGAGTCGGCGCGTTGCAGGTTCGCCCGAATTCTGCGCGCACCCGCAGGTCACGCCCCTCCCGGTCCCCCGGCCGACGACACCGGGATCGGGCCGCAGGCGCGAGAACAGGCGGTTGCCGGGGCACCGCGCGGGTACCTCCGCGCAGGTGTACGGGAACTTCGGGCAGGGTGCGCCGGACATCGCAAACAGCGTTCCCAAGTGTTGTGTAAATCACTCTTGCGGGTGAAGCCGAACCGGTGAATCCGACGCCCCGAAGGCCTGCGGCACGAGACCGATGCCACGTTCTCCGGAACGTCTCGCCACCCTGGGCGGCTCTCCACAGGACCGTCGGCCGGGGGCGCCGACGTCCCCGGCCGCGGCGAGTCCGCCGAGCGCCGAGTCCTGCTGTGTTTCCTCATGTGTGCTGTGTCACCGCCCGGCGTGCTCGCGCAGGGCGGAAGGGGGCCGCGAAACGTCGTACTCGCGGCGCCCACCGCCGGCAACGGGTCACCACAAAATTGCCGCCTCGACTGACGTTCGTAGCGCCGCCTCGCCTCGGCCCTCGGGTTCGCGTGTCACGTTCGGAGTCCCCCTGCCACGGCCGAGCACGGCTGACGTCGATGGCCTGATTGCATCGCTCGGTGCCGCAGTGTGCGTGTGCGTGGTACCTGACTTATCGCGCTGTGGCGACGTGCCGTGCCGCGGTGCGGCCACGATCGCCGCTTCCGCGTTCGCAAGGTGCGGTCGGTGTCGCGTCTCGGCCGACGCGCCCTGCCGCCGGACGCGGCCGCGGAGTGAGGCCTTGGGGCATGAGCCCGCGTTCGCCGCCTCGGCGTTCGCGATCCGGGGCCGGCGTCGCCTTTCGGCTGACGCGCTACGGCGGTCACCACAGACTGTGCCCCGGTTTCCTCGAAAACGCCGTCAGGCGGCAACCCCTTTTCGGGTTGCCGCCTGACGGATGGTGCAGGTACTGCCGACCGTGATTACTTCACGGAGACGGTGGCGCCGGCGCCCTCAAGGGCGGCCTTCGCCTTGTCCGCGGCTTCCTTGTTGACGCCCTCAAGCAGCGGCTTCGGGGCGCCGTCGACCAGGTCCTTGGCTTCCTTCAGGCCCAGGCTCGTGAGCGCGCGGACCTCCTTGATGACCTGGATCTTCTTGTCGCCCGCGCCTTCGAGGATGACGTCGAAGGTGTCCTTGACCTCGACCTCGGCAGCCTCGCCGCCACCGGTCGGGCCGGCCACGGCCACGGCGGCCGGGGCGGCAGCCTTGACGTCGAAGGTGTCCTCGAAGAGCTTCACGAACTCGGAGAGCTCGATGAGGGACATTTCCTTGAACGCGTCGAGCAGCTCGTCAGTGCTGAGCTTCGCCATGATCGGCGGTCCTTCCTAATCTGGTTCGGCGGGTGCCGGGTGATGTGGATGGCGGGGGCTGGGCCCCCGGCGACCGGGGTCGCGGTCCTGCGGGCCGAATTACTCGGCCGCGGCCTCCGCGGCCTCGGCGGCGGGAGCCGGCTCGCCGGCACCGCCCTGCTCGACCTTCGCGCGCAGTGCGTCCGCGGTGCGAGCGAACTGCGTGAGCGGGGCCTGGAAGGTCGCGGCGGCCTTGGCCATCGAGCCCTTCATGGCGCCCGCCAGCTTGGCGAGCAGCACCTCGCGGGACTCGAGGTCCGCGAGCTTCTTGATCTCGTCAGCGCTGAGGGCCTTGCCCTCCAGGACACCGCCCTTGATGACGAGAAGAGGGTTCGCCTTGGAGAAGTCACGCAGGCTCTTGGCAGCCTCGACCGGGTCACCGGAGACGAAGGCGATCGCGGACGGGCCCTCAAGGAGCTCGTCCAGCTCGCTGATGCCCGCCTCGTTCGCCGCAACCTTGGTCAGCGTGTTCTTCACCACGGCGTACTGCGCGTTCTCACCGAGGGAACGGCGGAGCTCCTTGAGCTTCGCCACGGTGAGCCCGCGGTACTCGGTCAGCACGGCGGCGTTCGAGTCGCGGAACATGTCCGCGAGCTCGGCAACCGCGGCTGCCTTGTCGGGCCTCGCCATGGGACGGGCCTCCTTCCGCGATGCGATCGACGATCGGCCGTGGACCGACCGGATGCCGGACAGACCACCGACGGACAGGGGACCCGACAAACGAAAACGCCCCGGCGCGGGCGCACGGGGCGGACACGGCCCTCCGGTGATCCGGGCGGGCCAGGAACGTCTCACGAACACCTGCGCAGGTCGCCCGCTGCTGCGGAACCTTCGGTCACGGGACCCTTGCGAGAAGGGCACGCCAGTGACGACCGGCGGTCTTTGGCTTCGCCCCAAGGTACGGGAGAGCGAGCAGATGTGGCAAATCCCTATCGCGGGTGGGGGCGCGGCGTCATGTGCCCCTTCAAGTGCCGCTTCGTTGCCTCGGCGGAGTTTCGCGCCCCTACCCGTGCCATCGGTCGGCCCACGGCTCGTCGCAACGGATCGCTGTCCCCACCACCGCGTCGAATGTGGGGTGGCCCGCGTGTCCGTGCGAAGGATCGTGCGTATCAAAGGAGTGGGCTGACGGACGCACACGGTCGCGCCCGTGTGCCGAACGCTCTCCCGGCGACCGGCCCGCAACGTGGCCCGCGCACCCCGCGAAAACGTGCGGTGGCCCGTACACCCCACGAAGGTGTGTACGGGCCACCGGAGTTCGCTGCCTGACGCGGCGTCGACCGGATCGGTCAGACGGCGGCCGGGTCCTCCTCGACGAGGAGGTTGCGGGTGCGGTTCGGGTCGACCGGGATGCCGGGGCCCATCGTCGTCGTGAAGGCGACCTTCTTGACGTAGCGGCCCTTGGCGGCGGACGGCTTGACACGCAGGACCTCGTCGAGCGCGGCGCCGTAGTTCTCCACGAGCTGCTCGTCGCTGAACGACGTCTTGCCGATCACGAAGTGCAGGTTGGAGTGCTTGTCGACGCGGAACTCGATCTTGCCGCCCTTGATCTCGTTGACCGCCTTGGCGACGTCCGGCGTCACGGTGCCCGTCTTGGGGTTGGGCATCAGACCGCGCGGACCGAGCACGCGGCCGAGGCGGCCGACCTTGCCCATGAGGTCCGGCGTGGCGACGACCGAGTCGATCTCGTTGAGCAGTTCGCCCTTGAGGATCCGGTCGATCAGCTCGTCGGCGCCGACGATGTCGGCGCCCGCAGCCTTCGCAGCCTCGGCACGGTCACCGGTCGCGAAGACCAGGACCCGGGCGGTCTTGCCGGTGCCGTGCGGGAGGATGACGGTGCTGCGGACCATCTGGTCGGCCTTGCGCGGGTCGACGCCCAGGCGCAGGGCGACCTCGACGGTCGCGTCGAACTTGGTCTTCGAGGTGGCCTTGGCCAGGCGGACGGCTTCGAGCGGGGCGTACAGCCGCTCGCGGTCCACCTGGGCGGCGACCTCGCGGTAGGTCTTGCTGCGCTGCGTCACTTCTGCTCCTGGGAGATGCGAAGAGGAGTCGTGGTGGATCGGGCCGACGCAACGGCCCTGCCACGTGTTGCCGAGGTGCTGGAGGATCCGGCGGGGGCTCAGCCCTCGACCGTGATGCCCATCGAACGTGCGGTGCCGGCGATGATCTTCTCGGCGGCGTCCAGGTCGTTCGCGTTGAGGTCGGGCATCTTCGTCTCGGCGATGCCGCGGACCTGCTCGCGCGTGATCTTGGCGACCTTGGTCTTGTGCGGCTCGCCCGAGCCCTTCTCGACACCCGCGGCCTTGAGGATCAGGCGCGCGGCCGGCGGCGTCTTCGTGACGAAGGTGAAGGAACGGTCCTCGAAGACCGAGATCTCCACCGGCACGATGTCGCCGCGCTGCGACTCGGTGGCCGCGTTGTAGGCCTTGCAGAACTCCATGATGTTGACGCCGTGCTGGCCCAGCGCCGGACCGACCGGCGGGGCCGGGGTGGCGGCGCCGGCCTTGATCTGCAGCTTGATGATGGCTGCAAGCTTCTTCTTGGGAGGCATGGTTTCCGGGTCCTTCGACGAGATGTACTTCCCTGTCGCCGCACGGTACGCAGAGCACCGCGAGGGAGCTCTTTCGTACGGCATGCGCCGCGCTCGTCCGGCCCCCCGGCGGCACATGACAAGTGCTCGGGGACGCGGCACACGCGGCGCGGCGCCCCACAACGATAGCCACCGTTGCGAAGGCGCCCTAATCCGCGGCCCGGAACGGCTGCGCGCCGCCCCGGGCCGGGAAGTCTCAGTTCTTCTGGATCTGGTTGAACGAAAGCTCGACCGGGGTCTCGCGGCCGAAGATCTCGACGAGGCCCTTGACCTTCTGCGAGTCGGCGTTGATCTCGTTGATCGTCGCCTGGAGCGTCGCGAAGGGGCCGTCGATGACGGTGACCGAGTCGCCGACCTCGAAGTCGAGCACCTTGACCTCGGCGGGCGCCTTGGTCGCGGTGCCGCCGCCGGCGACCTGCTCCTCTTCGGGGGCCAGGATCTTGGCGACCTCGTCGAGGGTCAGCGGGTAGGGCTCGTGGGCGTTGCCGACGAAGCCGGTGACACCGGGAGTGTTGCGCACGGCGCCCCACGACTCGTTCGTCAGGTCCATGCGGACGAGCACGTAGCCGGGGAACTTGTTGCGCTTGACGGTCTTCTTCTGACCGTTCTTGATCTCGATGACCTCTTCCATCGGCACCTCGACCTGGAAGATGTACTCCTCCATGTTGAGCGAGGTCGTGCGCGATTCGAGGTTGGCCTTCACGCGGTTCTCGTAGCCCGCGTAGGAGTGGATGACGTACCACTCACCGGGTGCGCGGCGCAGGGCCTCGCGGAACTCCTCAAGGGTGTCCACCGGGGACTCGACCACGGCAGCCTCCGCAGCCTCTGCGGCGTCGCCTTCCGCGGCCGACGCGTCGTCGACGGCCCCTTCGGGGACAGCGGTGGCCGGGGAGGACACGGCGGCGTCCTCCGCCTGCTCCGGCAGGGACCCCGTCTCCTCGACGGCCTCGCCGGGGAACAGGTTCGGGTCTGACACGGTGGCTGCTTCTTCCTGGGTGGGGGTCAATCGGATGGGCCGGCGGTCTGCCCGGAGACATGAACCGGTGCCCTGGGCATCACTGCCTCAGGACACCACAGTAACCGCCGAACGGGCGGATCAGCCGAAGACTTCGAGCGCCGCCTTGGAGAAGCCGAGGTCGAGCACGTAGACGATGCCGATGATGATGAGGCAGAAGACGATCACGACGGTGGTGTACGTGATCAGCTCATTGCGCGTCGGCCAGACGACCTTGCGGAGCTCGGCGACGATCTGCCGGTAGAACAGCGCGAGCCGGGCGAAGATGCCCCGCTTCCTCGGCTCGGGCTTCTCGGCCTGGGCCCTGCGCCCCCTGCGGTTGCCGCCGCCGGGAGGGGTCTCGTCCACGCCAAGCTCGTCCGAGCGCTCATCCTCGGGCGTGGCGGTGGAGCCGTGGGCCTCCGTCACTCGTCCTCACCTGATCCGGCCTGACTGGATCACCGACGGTGTCGTCGGCGCTGTTCGACTGCGCTGACTGCATGCGCACCCCGGCAGGACCTGCATCCCGGCCGGTATGGCACATCGCAGGGCACGAGGGACTTGAACCCCCAACCCCCGGTTTTGGAGACCGGTGCTCTGCCAATTGAGCTAGTGCCCTTCAAGGGTGGCTCCAACTTAGCCCACCGTCCAGCTCGGGACCACGGGGTTTCCGGGCGCGACAGCAACGGGGTTGGATCCGCCAGGGGACGAGTGTACGGGTTGAGGTGCCCCAGGTCGAACCGGCCGTTCCTCGTGCCGCTCTTCCGCGGCATATCCCGAAACCGGCGTGTCCCGGCCCACCGGGCAGTGCGACGATTGGACGCATGACCGCTGCTTCCTCCAGCCCCCAGACAAACCCCCGCACCGGCTCCCCCACCGAGCGCCGGGTGTCGGCACGCATCGGTGCGATCGCCGAGTCCGCGACCCTTGCCGTCGACGCCAAGGCCAAGGCCCTCAAGGCCGCCGGGCGTCCGGTCATCGGTTTCGGTGCCGGCGAGCCGGACTTCCCGACGCCGGACTACATCGTCGACGCGGCGGTGGCCGCGTGCCGCACTCCGAGGTTCCACCGCTACACGCCGGCCGGGGGGTTGCCGGAGCTGAAGCAGGCGATCGTCGACAAGACCCTGCGCGACTCCGGGCTCGCCGTGGACGTGTCGCAGGTGCTGGTCACGAACGGCGGCAAGCAGGCGATCTACGAGGCGTTCGCGGCGATCCTCGACCCGGGCGACGAGGTGATCGTGCCGGCGCCGTACTGGACCACGTACCCGGAGTCGATCAAGCTGGCCGGCGGCGTCCCGGTCGAGGTCGTGGCGGATGAGACGACGGGCTACCTGGTGTCGGTCGAGCAGCTTGAGGCTGCGCGTACGCCGAACACCAAGGTGCTGCTGTTCGTCTCGCCGTCGAACCCGACGGGGGCCGTCTACTCGCGGGCGCAGGTCGAGGAGATCGGGCGCTGGGCAGCCGCGCACGGGCTGTGGGTGCTGACCGACGAGATCTACGAGCACCTGGTGTACGACGACGCCGAGTTCGTCTCGATGCCGACCGTCGTCCCCGAGCTGGCCGACCGCACGATCATCGTCAACGGCGTCGCGAAGACGTACGCCATGACCGGCTGGCGCGTGGGGTGGGTCATCGGGCCGAAGGACGTCGTCAAGGCCGCCGCCAACCTCCAGTCGCACGCGACGTCGAACGTCTGCAACGTGGCCCAGGCGGCGGCGCTCGCTGCGGTGTCCGGCGACCTGTCGGCGGTCGACGAGATGAAGGTGGCGTTCGACCGCCGCCGCCGCACGATCGTGCGGTTGCTCAACGAGATCCCGGGCGTCGAGTGCCCCGAGCCGAAGGGGGCGTTCTACGCCTACCCGTCGGTCAAGGGGGTCATCGGCAAGGAGATCCGCGGGCAGGTGCCGGCGAGCTCGGCGGAGCTGGCAAGCCTGATCCTCGACGAGGCCGAGGTCGCCGTGGTGCCGGGCGAGGCGTTCGGTACGCCGGGCTACCTGCGTCTTTCCTACGCGCTGGGCGACGACGACCTGGCCGAGGGTGTCGCACGTATCGCGAAGCTTCTGTCCGAGGCGCGGTGACGACCGCCTGAGCGGATCGCACTGTGCGGTGGCCGCCTGCCGGGACCGGCGGGCGGCCACCGCGCGTTCGCGGGCCGTCGGCCGCCGGTTCCCGGTCATCCGGACGGGGCAACCTGAGCGGACGGCACCCGTTCGGGCGCGCGTTCGGCCATGATTCGGGGGATGGATCACCCCGTCCGCGATGTACGCGCTCTCCCGAAGGCTCACCTGCACCTGCACTTCACCGGTTCGATGCGCACCCAGACCCTGCTGGAGCTCGCCGACCGGTACCGCGTGCACCTGCCGTCCGCCCTGACGTCCGGCACTCCGCCGCGCCTTCGGGCGACCGACGAGCGCGGCTGGTTCCGCTTCCAGCGCCTGTACGACATCGCCCGGTCGTGCGTGCGCGGCGTCGACGACGTGCACCGGCTCGTGCGTGAGGCGGCCGAGGACGATCTCGCCGAGGGCTCGGGGTGGCTGGAGATCCAGGTGGACCCGACGTCGTACGCGCCGCGGCTGGGCGGGCTCACGCCGGCGGTCGAGGTGATCCTGGACGCGGTGGAGGAAGCCGAGCGCTCGACGGGTGTGGGGATCGCGGTGGTGATCGCGGCCAATCGGACGAAGCACCAGTTGGAGGCGCGCACGCTGGCCCGACTCGCGGCCCGGTACGCGGGGGGCCGGGTCGTCGGTTTCGGTTTGTCGAACGACGAACGGCGGGGCAGGGCCTTGGAGTTCGAGCGCGCGTTCGCCATCGCACGGCGGTCCGGGCTGTTCGCGAACCCGCACGGCGGCGAGTTGGACGGGCCGCGCAGCATCCGCGAGTGCGTCGACGTGCTGGGGGCGCGGCGCTTGGGGCACGGGGTCCGCGCGGCCGAGGATCCGGAGCTGGTGGCGGAGTTGGCCCGACGCGAGATCGTCTGCGAGGTGTGCCCGGCGTCGAACGTCGCGCTCGGGGTCTACGACGATCCGGCTCAGGTGCCGCTGCGGCGGTTGTTCGAGGCGGGCGTACCGGTCGCTTTGGGTGCGGACGATCCGCTGTTGTTCGGCTCGCGCCTGGCGGCGCAGTACGAGATCGCGCGGACCGCGCAGGGTTTCACCGACGAGGAGCTGGCCGAGCTGGCACGGCAGTCGATCAGGGGCTCGGTGGCGCCCGACGAGGTGCGGGACAAGCTGCTGGCGGGCGTCGACGCGTGGCTGGCGGGTTGACGCCCGGTGACGGCCGACGTCGGGCCCGGGCGGTGAGGCCTCGTGGATTGGTCGGGGACGCACACGCGAAGCCGCCCGGGCGCGGACCCCCGCATGGTCCGTGCCCGGGCGGCTTCGCCGGCTGTGCGGGTGGTTCGGCTCAGACCGCGGCCGGCACCTTCTCGGTCGCCGGTGTCCGGGGCGATGCAGCCGTCGTGCCCGCGCGGCGCGGGATCAGTGCCGCGGTGACCGCGCCGAGTCCGGCGAGGGCAACACCGACCCAGAGGGCGGGGACCAGGCCGTCGACGAAGTTCTCGCCGGAGGCGAAACCGCCGTTGGCGCTGAAGACGGACGCGAGGACCGCGACGCCGAACACGCCGCCGAGTTCGCGCATGGCGTTGTTGGCGCCCGAGGCGACGCCCTGCTCGTGGGTGCCGACGGAGGCCATCAGCAGGCTTGCGGTGGGGATGAAGTAGAGCGACATGCCCAGGCCGCACAGGACGAGCGCGGGGATCTGCTCGGCGTACGTGACGTCCGGCGACGCGACCGCGGCGAACCAGGCCAGACCGGAGGCGCACAGGGCCAGCCCGGCGATGACCAGCGGGCGGCCGCCGATCTTCCCGGCGAGCGGTCCGGCGAGCGGGGCGATGACGACCGGCATCGCGGTCCACGGCAGGATGCGCAGGCCCGCGCCGAGCGGCGAGTAGCCCTGGACGCCCTGGAAGTACTGCGTGAGCAGGAAGATCGAGCCGAAGACGCCGGCGAACATCATCAGCCCGGAGAAGGTGAGGGCGGTGAAGGCGCGGTTGCGGAACATCGCCATCGGCAGCATCGGCTGCGGCGCGCGGCGCTCGTAGGCGATGAACGCGGCGACGAGGACGAGACCGGCGGCGATCGGGCCGACGACCGACGCGCTGCTCCATCCGTGGCTCTCGCCGCGGACCAGCCCGAAGATGAGACCGAGCATGCCCAGGCTGACCAGGACCGTGCCGACGAGGTCGAGGCGGCTGTTGGGACCGCGGCTCTCCTCGACCTTGAACCAGGTGAGCGGGACGAGGATCAGGCCGATCGGCACGTTGAGCCAGAAGATCCACTGCCACGAGCCGTCTTCGACGATCGCTCCGCCGACGAGCGGGCCGAGTGCGATGGACAGGCCGTTGACGCCGCCCCACAGGCCGAGTGCCATCGGGCGCTTCTCGGGGGCGACCGCACGGGTGAGGATCGTGAGGCTCAGAGGGAGGATCGCGGCGGCGCCGGCGCCCTGGATGGCCCGGGCGGCGATGAGCGTGCCGGTGTCGGGGGCTATCGCGGCGAGTGCGGAGGCGACGGTGAAGACGCCGATGCCGATGGCGAAGATGCGGCGGCGGCCGAAGCGGTCGCCGAGTGCGGCGCCCAGCATGAGGAGGACGGCGAAGCTCAGCGTGTAGCCGTTCACCGTCCATTCGAGTTCGGAGATGTCCGCCCCGAGATCGTCGCGGATCGACGGCAGTGCGGTGGTGACGACGAGGTTGTCGAGCCCGGCCATGAAGAGCGCGAAGCTGGACGCGATGAACGTCCACAGGACTGTGCGCTTGCCTGTGGGGTTCTCCGCGGGCTTGTCGGCGCGGGGGCTGTCTGCGGGAGGTGCCTGGTTCTCACTCATGGATGTCCCCTCGTGATGGTGAGTTACCGGTCACTTACTTTCTTGACCAAGGATTTAGTTATTGATCACTTACTTTTAGGGACGCACGTCTGCGCCGAAAGGCACAGGCGGCGGGCCTAGCCCGTCTGCCCGGCCTCCGCGGCGCACACCTCGCAGCCGAGCGCGACACCGTCCTCAAGCGGGACGTCGCCGAAGTAGCGCTCCCGGGGGAGGTCGAGCGCGGCGATCACGTTGCAGAGCATGCCGCGGGCGAAGAAGTCGGTGACCTCCAGGGACGGCAGGTCGACGGCCTCGCGGACCAGCGTGTCCAGGTGGTCCCAATGCCTGCGGACCTCGGCTCCGATCTCCGGATCCGCCGAGGCGACGTACGCCTGCAACTGCATGTGCAGGAGATCCCGGTCGTTGCTGAGAAACTCCTGGTATGCGTGGGCCATCGCGTGGACCGCGGCGGCGCCGGTCAGGCCTTCGGTGGCCCGGATGAACGTCTCCTCCACCCGATGGAAGCCCAAGGCGACCGCGGCGAGGAAAAGCTCCTTTTTTGTGGCGAACAACCGGAAGAGGTAGGGCTGCGACACCCCGACGCGCTGGGCGATCACGGCGGTCGACGTCCCGTGCAGGCCACCGACCGCGAACTCCTTGACGGCGGCGCGGACGACCGCGACACGACGCTCGTCGGCGCTCATCCGGACGGTGCCGGCTGCGGGAGACTTCTGCGGGGCTGCCATGCAGACGAAGTTAGTGCCCAATCACTACCTAGGTCAAGTCCCTTCTCGACAAGCCGCTGAGCTGCGCTTTTGACATCGGTGGGACTGGGCACGTGGCCGCACGACCGGCCGCCGCGCCGCGAGTTCCGGCTCTTCGGGCCCATGGGATCCCGGGAACGGTCGACAACGCCGGATCGCCGGGCTCGCACCGACGGCCGACCCCACCGTGCCCAGGGCGCATATGCGCGCGGCCCAGGGCTCGGCGGCGGCAAGCGCCCGACGCTGCGGTTACAGCTCCGCGCCGACGAATACCGGCTCGTTCACGAGTTCCACACCGAAGGCCTCACGCACCCCGTCCCGGACCTCGCGGGCGAGCGACAACAAGTCCTCGGTCTTCGCCGCGCCCCTGTTGGTCAGGGCGAGGGTGTGCTTTGTCGAGATTCGGGCCGGCCCGGTGCCGTACCCCTTGCCGAATCCCGCGCGCTCGATCAGCCACGCGGCCGACGTCTTCGCCAGCCCGTCGCCCGCGGGGTAGCGCGGCGGTGCGGTGTCGGGGCCCAGGCGCTCGGTGACGCGCGATGCCAGAGCGGCGAACTGCGCCTCGGTCAGCACCGGGTTGGTGAAGAACGAACCCGCGCTCCACGTGTCGTGGTCGGCCTCGTCGAGGACCATGCCCTTGCCGCGCCGGAGCGCGAGGACGGTCTCGCGGGCCGCTGTGAGCGGGACGCGGGCGCCTGGTTCGACTCCCAGCGCGCGGGCGGCCTCCGCGTAGGTCACGGGCGCGGACAGGCCGCCCTCGTCGCGGAGTTGGAAGTGCACACGAAGCACAACGAAGCGGCTGTCGCCCTTGAACACGCTGTGGCGGTACGCGAATCCGCACTCGGACGGGTCGAGCATGTCCATGCGGCCGGTGTGCCGGTCGTACACCTCGACGAGGGCGATGGTCTCGCTGACCTCCTGGCCGTACGCCCCGACGTTCTGGATCGGCGTGGCCCCGGCGCTGCCCGGGATGCCGGACAGGAACTCCAGCCCCGCGAGGCCCGCGCCGACCGCGGTCTCGACCAGGTGGTCCCAGCGCACCCCCGCGTCCGAGCTGAGGAGCCCCTGGCCGCTCAGTGTGTGGCCCTTGGTCGCGATGCGGACCACGATGCCGTCGAAGCCCTCGTCGCCGATGACCAGGTTGCTGCCGCCGCCGATGAGCAGCAGCGGCGTCCCGTGGTCGTCGGCGTCGCGGACGACGGCGACCAACTCGGCCGTCGTGGTCGCCTCGT
>NZ_JBPKBI010000001.1:701166-708974 GCF_051388935.1 Yinghuangia sp. YIM S10712 | reverse complement strand
AGGCGACGGGCGGGTCCGCCGAGGCGGAGGGTGGTCAGGGGGGCCAGGGGCGAATCCGCGAGATGCTGCACGCGAACAGATTACGGGGCGGCGGTGTCCGGGACGGCCGCGCCCGCACCGCCGGGCCGCCCGCCGCGCCCGTCAGGCGAGTTGGACGACCGCGCGCGGTACTCCGAGCACCTTGCCGGCCTCGCCGCAGGTCACCGTCAGGTCCACGCGCACACGCCGGTCGTCCAGCTTCTGCGCGACCTTGCCGGTCACCTCCACGGCGGTGCCGTCGGGGTCGGGGACCACGACGGGACGCGTGAACTTGACGCTGTACTCGACGACCGCGGCCGGGTCGCCCACCCAGTCCGTCACGACGCGGACCGCTTCGGCCATCGTGAACATGCCGTGCGCGATGACGTCCGGCAGGCCGACCTCGACCGCGAATCGCTCGTTCCAGTGAATCGGGTTGAAGTCCCCCGAGGCGCCCGCGTACCGGACCAGGTCCTCGCGGCGGACCGGGAAGGTCTGCGCCGGAAGCGCGGTGCCGATCTCGACGTCGTCGTAGCTGATGCCCGCTGCCACGTCAGTTCTCCTCGTCTGCGGTGCCGCGCGCGGCCAGGGTCGAGCGGGCGGTCACGACGTGCTCACCCTCGACGGTCGCGATGTCCGCACGGGTGGTGATGATGTCGTTGCCGGCCATCGTCTTGATGTTCTCCACCGTCACGACGGCCACGAGGCGGTCGCCCGCCCTAACCGGACGCGCGTACGAGAAACGCTGGTCGGCGTGGACGACACGCGAGTAGTCCAGGCCCAGTTCGGGATCCTTCACGATCTGCTCGGCCGCGCCCAGCGAGATCACGATGGGAAACGTGACCGGGGCGATGACGTCCGGGTGCCCGTACTTCGCGGCTGCTTCCGGCTCGCGGTAGACCGGGTTGTCGTCGCCGATCGCGTCGGCGAACTCCCGGATCTTCTCGCGGCCCACCTCGTACGGAGCGGTGGGCGGATATGTGCGCCCGATGAACTTGGGATCCAGCGCCATTGCGGGGTCGCCTCCAGGGAAGCTGCGAGGAACGGAACAACAGGTGCGTCGCCCGGTCGCGGGAGTGGACGTGATTGCCGCAGGGCACTCCGCGTCCTGCCACACCGAATGCGGCGACCGCGTCACCCGGTGACCGAGTGACCGAGTGACCGAGTGACCGAGTGACCGAGTGACCGCAGTATTCCGGATAACCCCCGGGAGGGCCGATACGTCACGTCCGCGACGCGAGTCGGGACGCCCGAGGCAACGCCGACGAGGCCACCCCGGGTGCCGGGATGGCCTCGTCGTGAGTCGGGGGCGGGACCGCTGCGGTCAGCGGGTCTCGCGGTGCGCCGTGTGGGCGTTGCAGCGCGGGCAGTGCTTCTTCATCTCAAGACGGTCCGGGTCGTTGCGCCGGTTCTTCTTGGTGATGTAGTTCCGCTCCTTGCACTCCACACAGGCAAGCGTGATCTTCGGGCGGACATCTGTGGCAGCCACGGGAGCGCCTTCCTGACAGTCGTGGATGGGTGATCAGCGGAATTCAGCAGAAGCAGCCGACCTGAGGTCTCCCCCACATCGGCTCCCTGGCTGGGTAGCGGCGACCGGACTTGAACCGGTGACACAGCGATTATGAGCCGCTTGCTCTACCGACTGAGCTACGCCGCCTCGAAGAAGCCCCCTGCCCGTCACCGGGCAGGGCCTTCTTCGTCAGAGCCCCAATACGGAATCGAACCGTAGACCTTCTCCTTACCATGGAGACGCTCTGCCGACTGAGCTATTGGGGCGAGCAGGTGAAACCATACACGGCCCATGCCCCGCATCGGAAATCGGTTCCGCGGCCTGTCCGCGCCGTGCCCACGGCGGCCGTTCGGCCCGCGGCCGGCCTCGTGCTCAGCCCTGCTCGGGAGGCCGCCACGCGTGTGCGGTGAGAGCGGCGTCGACCGCGCGCACGTACGCGGCAGCGGCCAGCCAGCACCGGGCCAGCCGGTCGGTATCCGCCGGCAGCAGGCGGCCGAAGACGTCCCGGCCCCTGTCTGCTGCTGCGGCCACCAGGTGTTCCAGCAGGTCAGCGGCGGTCCCGAAGCCGTCGCGGCGCAGTCGTGCGGTGTCCCGGGCAAGCGAGCCGGAGACGGCGACCGCCGGGCGCCCACCGGAAAGAGCCCGCTCGATGTGGCGGTGCATCAGATAGGTGGGAGCCGCGTCGAGCCTGCTCGGCGCGGCTGCGAACAGGGGTGGCGCCAGGGGGCGTACGCCGGAGTGATCTTCGGATACACCGTGCTGCGGCGGAGTTTTCGCGGAGTCTTCTTTACCGCTTTCATCCTGATTTCCCGTCATGCCGACCGCGTCGACGGGCGGCAGGTCGGCCTGTTGAAGACGGTCGAGCCCGAGATTCACGCGGCCGCGACGGTCCTTCGGAAGGACGAGGGTGTACGGCCGACCGTGTACGCCGGATTCGCTCGTGTCCGCTGACCGGGCGTCGGCTGTCGGTGCGTCAGTTGCGCGCGGGTCGCCGGCGTCGTCCTCGATCGGGGCTGCCGCGAGCGCGTGGACCGCCGCGTCCGTTCCGGCCTCCAGGCGGCCGATCAGCCGCAGCGCCAGCCCCGGGCGCGTGGCGAGCAGACGCAGGTTGTCGCGGTAGGCCAGCGTCGGGTGGTCGTCCGCGACGAGGAGTTGCAGGACGACGCCCGTGCGGCGGCAGCGGGCGGCGACGCGGTCGCCGCGCGTGCCGGCGTGCGGCGACGCGGCGATCGGGCCGAGGATGTCGATGTCGAGGAAGACCAGGTCGGCGCCCGCGCGGCGGCTGTCCTGGGGAAGTTCGCGGGCGCGCAGCACACGGGCGACCTGGGCGTGCGGCGTTTCGGACCACAACGCGGACGACGGCTCGGCATGCCAGGACACACCGGACGCGCTGACCGCACGGACCGAGGAGCCGGCGCCGAGGCGGCCGGTCGGTGACTCCGTGGCGCCGGAGACGATGAGGCCCGCACGGGACAGGGCGTTGTGGTCCAGTGCGGTGTCGCCCATGCGCACCGCGCGCGCCGCGGCACCGGCGATGCGGTCGGCGGTGCCCGGCATGACGTCCGCGACGCTGCGCAGGGCTCCGTCGGGGCCGAGGACATAGGTGACGACGCCCGCGTGTCCGGAGGCGGTCCGGACGGGTTCGCTGAAGAGGCCGTGCAGGCGAAGCGAGCCGGCGTGCGCGTAGGCCTGCCGGGCGGTACCGAGGAGTTCGGCCGGCGGGGCGTTGCCGGGAACCTTCTCCGAGGCCAACAGGTTTGCGGTGTCAAGGAGTTCGTGGAATGTCTCGGTGAGGTCGGCGAGGCGGTGCGCGGGGTCGTCGCCGCGTGCCGCCCGCAGCCCGGAGGTGACGGCGACGGCTGCCGCGGAGCCCCGGTGCAGGCCCGCGAGGCGCGCGGTGTGCGCCGCGCGGAGGAGTTCGGCCTGTCGCACCGCGCCCGCGCCGGGGATACCGGCGTCGAGGACGGCCGCGGCGGCCTTCCAGAGGCCGAGCGCCGCGGCCTGCTGCTCGGGCGAGCGGCCGGCCGCCGACGCCTCGTCGGATGTGACGGCCGGAGCCTCGGCGGAACCCGCGGCCCTTGCGGATTCGGCGGTGTCGTCGGAGTCGGCGTCCGCGATGTCGAGCATCGACACCGCGGCCGCCCGGTGTACGCAACTGGGTGCCAGCAGGCACGCACAGACGACGTCGTCCGTCGTACGCACGGTCCCGCCGGGCGCGTGCAGCGTCAGCGCGGCCTCGTCGTCGACCGCGATCCGGACACTGTCCCCCTCGCGGGTCGCGGGGCGCGCGGCGAGCTTCCCGATCGCCGCGTCGAGGCGCTTGCGCAGGCGCGGGGGCAGGGCCTCGACGATCTCCGCGACGACGGCCGGGTGCACCGAGACTCCGGCGAGTGCGCCCGATTCCTGCTTCTCCATCGTGCTCAACGGACCTTCTCCCCTACCCAGCGGGCCAGTTCGGTCGGGCTGAGGGCCGCGACGGGCATCCCCGCGGCGACCAGTTGCGCCGCGACGGCGGTCGAGTAGCGGGGCTTGCCGCGGTCGTCCAGACTCGCGCAGCCGAGGACGTGGCAGCCGGAGTTGACGAGTGTGCGAACCTCGCCGAGCAGGCCGCCGAGAGGCCAGCCCTCCTCGAAGTCGCTCACCACCGCGACGAGTGTGCGGGACGGCACGGTGACCAGCTCGCGGGCGTACCGCAGACCGGCGGCGATGTGCGTGCCGCCGCCCACGCGCACGTCCAGCAGCAGGCCGAGTGGGTCGTGCACCTGGTCGGTGAAGTCGATGACCTCGGTCGAGAACGCCACGAAGTGGGTGGTAAGCGCGGGGACTCCGGCGAGGATCGAGGCGGTCAGCGCGGACCAGATCGTCGACGCCTCCATGGAGCCCGACACGTCGACGACCAGGATGAGCCGCCAGTCGGCGGAGCGCCGGGCCTTGGTGCGGAACACCGGCTTCTCCGGGACGACGGTCACGCCGCCGCCGGGCCGTGGGCGCGCGGTGGCCAGGTTGGCGCGGATCGTGCGCGGCAGGTCGAGGCCGCCGCCGGGCCGGCGGCTCGGGCGCGGGATGGTGACGCCGGACAGGGCCGGGCGGAGCCGCGTGGCGAGTTCGCGCGTGAGTTCGGCCACGATGCGGTCGACCAGCGGCCGGAGTGCGGCAATGCGGGACTCCGGGAGCCCGCCCGCGTGTTCGAGGACGGCGCGCAGGAGGTCGACCGACGGGCGGGCCGAGTCGGGGTCCAGTTCGGTGATCGCGTCCCTGCGGCCGGCGGCGACAGCCGCGGCGAGGACTTCCTCGCGGACTGCCGGGCCGAACAGCGCGGCCAGGTCCTCCGCCCAGTCGCGCACCGAGGGGTACGCGGCCTCGCGTCCGCCGCCCGAGCCTGCCGGCCCGCCGCCGAGGTCGCCGCGCGAGCCTTCACCGCGCCCGGTGCCGTAAAGCTCGTCGAGTGCGGCGCCGAGGCGTGTGGCGCGGGGGTCTCGTGGGTCGGTGCGGCGACCGAGGACGAGGCGCCAGCGGGCTTGAGGGGTGAGGGTGTTCGCCGACGCGTCGACGGCAGGTGGTGTCACGGGCGCTTCCGGCCCGGTTTGTGTGGCCGTTGCCCGACGGTGGTGCGGGGGTGCGGGCGGAGCTGCCTTGGCCGTCTTCGCGGGTGCGGTGGTCGCGGCCGCGGAAGTTTTCGGCGACGTCGATGGCGACGCCGACGGCGTGGCCGACGCGGCGGTCGGCGCGGCGGTCGGCGCCGCGTCGGACAGCGCGTCGTCCTGTCCTCCCAGGGGCCACAGCCCCTTGACCGTGAGGGCGTTCCGGCCCGCGATGTCGGCCGACGCCCAGGCGGCCAGCGATTCGGGCGCCACGTCGGTCTGCGTGTCGATCCGGTCGTCCAGGCTCTCCTCGACGACCGCGAGGAGACGGTCCCGGGCGGCCGGGGCGAGCGTGTCGAAGCCGCCGCGGAGCGCGGGTAGGCGGGTCAGGAAATCGTCGTCCGACAGGGCGACGATGCGGGTCAGCAGGGGTTCCAGCGCCTCGCCTCCCGCAGCCAGGAGCGGGCCGGCCGCGGTCAGGACGCCGGTGAGGCGGCGTACGAGGTCGGCGCGGCGGGCGGGGGTGGTGGCGTCGTCGAGCCAGGATGCGACACGAACACCGAACCGGTCGGCGTCGTCGTGGCCGAGCAGGACGCGTACGGCTCCGGCCGCTGCTGCCATCAAGGGGGCGCCGTCGGCTGCGAGCCGGGTCAGCGCGTCAGTCAGTCGCAGACCGCCGAACTCGTCGGCACGTCCGGTGAGTTCGACCAGCGCGCGGGCGTCCGCTGGTTCCTCGGAACCGGCCAGGCCGTCGATCTGGCGCACCGCTGCCGCGGTGAGTTCCGCGGCGATCGGGCGCGTCGCGTCGGGCATCGCCGCGAGGCCCGGTATGTGCCCCGCGTGCAGTCGGTCCAACAGGCCGAGTCCGGCGAGGAGTTCGGGCAGCGATCCGGACGCGGGCAGGATGTCGCCGACCTGGTCGAGGCGTTCGGCCACCAGGTGCGCGAGTCCGCATTCGGCGGCCTGGCGCAACCCGGCCAGCACCTGGGCCGCGGTCGGCCCGCCCTCGTCGCGCTCGCGGCGCTGCCGCTCGCGCAGGACGCCCTCGGCCGCCTGTTCGGGTGTCACGCCGCGAATCCCGGCGACGTCGAGCATGGCCGCCGTCGACGGGGACCAGCGCACGCGCCACCGGGTGGTGACCGCGTCGGCGCCGCCGGTGCCGACGACGTCCACGGCTTCGGCGTAGGGGACCTTGCACACCTCCAGGCGCTTGAGCAGCAGCTCGCGGCGGCGGTCGAGGTCGGTGCGCAGCGGGTCGAGGCGCATGTCGCGTTCCTCGGCGGTGTCCTCACTGTGCGGACCGGGCAACCCCAGATCGGCCAGGGCCTGTTCGACGGCCGGGCCGAGGCCGCTGCGGGGAGCGGCCGGGGCCCGGCAGCCGACGCGCGTGCCCACGAGCACGCGTTCGAGAGCGCGCGCCACCGCGCGGCCCCGGCCGAGGGATTCGCCATGGGTCAGGACGGTCTGCACGGCTTCCAGCAACTCGCCCCGCCCTGCTGCGGGTAGACCCCGCAAACGGGCCAAGTCTCCTGCCACCCGCACGATTTCGCGGGCGTCGGCGGGCCCGGACGGGTGGCCTTGGCCGCGCAGCTCGGCACAGATGCGGGTCGCGGCGCGGGTGAGGGTGTCGTGCAGCGCCTCGGGGTCCCCGGCGGCTGCGTACACCTCGTGCTGCCATTCGGGGTCGCGGATGCCGGCCGGGTAGCCGGAGCGCTCGTCGAGGAGGGCGTACGTGTAGGGCACGAGGGACGTGACCACCCCGTCCGCCCGGGTCGACGGCGCAACGGCGGCCTCGAGGAGCGCCGTGCCGTCGTCCTCCGCAAGCAGTGCGGGGGTGTGGAAGGCGCCCACCACCGCGACCGCGCGGGAGCCGTCGGCGGTCGCCTCGCGAAGCGTGCGGCGCATCCACGCCTCGCGCACCAGGTCGGTGCGGTCGACGCCGCGGCCGAGTTCGGCGTCGCGGCGCAGCGCCCAGCCGACCATGAGGGCGGCCCGGCGTACCGCCTCGGGCGTCGAGCCGGGTGCGGCGGCCTCGACCAGCCGGTCCCACAGGTCGTCGCCGGGCCGACCGGACAGGTTGCGGCCGAGCATGTCGTGCAGTCCGGGGCCGCCACGCACCTGGGCGGGTGCCGCGTCATCGGGACCGGCTGCCGCCCAGCCGCGGTGGGCCAGCGGCAAGTCACAGGCCAGCACCGGGACTTGGTTCCGGGCCGCCCAGCGCACGGCGGCGAGCTCCGGCGAGAAGTCCGCGAATGGGTAGAAGCCAAGCCCGTGTGCGCCCGAGCCGGCGAGGGCGACGGGCGCCTGCGTCTCCTCGTGGGCGAGCCACGGGATCCAGTCCTGGAGGTCCGCGGGGAGTTCGATCAGGAGCACGTCGGGGCGCGCGGCGTCGAGCAGACCGGGCATGGCGGCGGCCAGCGANCCCCGACGGGCGCCTGCGTCTCCTCGTGGGCGAGCCACGGGATCCAGTCCTGGAGGTCCGCGGGGAGTTCGATCAGGAGCACGTCGGGGCGCGCGGCGTCGAGCAGACCGGGCATGGCGGCGGCCAGCGAGGGCGCGTGGTGCCGTACCCCGATGAGGTGCGGGCGCTCCGCCCCGGCCAGGTGCTCGGCGGCGGCCTCCGGCGAGTCGGAGGCGACCGCGGCCGACGCGACCGCCGGAGCGGCTGCCCCGGCGGTCGCGGAACCGGAGGCGGCCGA
>NZ_JBPKBI010000001.1:692349-701002 GCF_051388935.1 Yinghuangia sp. YIM S10712 | reverse complement strand
GAAGCGGGGTGCGGTCGGCGCGGCGTCGCCGCTCGGGGGCACGATCGGGCCGGCGGCCCCGGCGTGGTGCGTCGGGCGTTGCGGTCGCACCTGCGGCTCACCCTTCCAGGACATGCCGCAGGTCCCACAGTGTGCGCCAGGTGGCCGAGCCCTGTTCGGCGCGGCGGCGCACGGCGGCGTCCCAGTAGCCGAGGAGTTTCGCGGCGTCGGCCGGGTCGTCCTTGCGGACCACGCCCAGCAGGTGGCCGGGCATGAGGCCCAGGACGTCGCGGTCGCCGGGGAAGTACGCCGATGCCAGGCCGAGGGCGGAGGCGACGGCGACCGCTTCGGCGGTGCTCATGACGGTGGACGGGCGTTCGATCTCCCAGCCCTCCGCGCTGCGTCCGGTGCGCAGGTCGCGGAACGCGACGACCAGCGCCTCCAAAACGGCGTCGTCGACGGAGAACGCCGCACCTGCGCGTTCGACCGAGCCGCGTGCCTGACGGCGCACCAGGTCCGTCTCGGCATCGAGGTCGGCGATCGGGCCGATGGTCTCGAAGTTGAAGCGGCGTTTGAGGGCCGCCGACATCTCCGAGACGCCCCGGTCGCGCAGGTTGGCGGTGGCGATGAGGGTGAAGCCGGGCACGGCGTGCACCTGGGCGTCGTCGGTGCCGGCGAGTTCAGGGACCGCGACGCGGCGTTCGGACAACAGCGACACCAGGGCGTCCTGCACCTCGGGGAGGCAGCGGGTGACCTCCTCGACGCGGGCGACGGCGCCGCGCGCCATCGCGGTGAGGACGGGCGACGGCACCAGGGCGTCGCGGCTCGGGCCCTGGGCAAGGAGCAGCGCGTAGTTCCAGCCGTACTTCAACTGGTCCTCGGTGGTGCCCGCGGTGCCCTGCACGGTCAGGCCGCTCGTGCCGCAGACCGCGGCGGCGAGGAGTTCGGACAGCATGGATTTGGCGGTGCCCGGTTCGCCGACCAGCAGCAGCCCGCGCTCGCCGGCGAGGGTGACGACGCAGCGTTCGACGAGGGCACGTTCTCCGACGAACTTCTGACTGATCGTCATGGACTCGGAGCCGTCGGGCAGTTTGAGCGCCTGGCCGGCGCTGCCCATGACGAAGGTGACGACCGCGCGCGGGGTGAGGCGCCACGCGGGCGGGCGCGGGCCCGGGTCGTACGCCGCGAGGAATTCCAGCTCGGCCGCGAACGCGTCCTCCGGCGGCTGGACTTGGCGCGAGGCGCCTTCGGGGGTGGTCGGGGTGGAGACGGTGGCGGTCATCGGCGGCGGCCCCTCCGGGTCGTACGGGTCTGAAGTTGCTCGAAGCCGGGCGCGTCGCCCGCTTGGACACGCTGCCATGCGGCGTGGAAGAGCTCGACGACGGGGCGGTTCGGCACCACGAGCGAGCCGTCCTGGACCGGGTAGAGCGCGTCCTTCCAGGTTTCCAGCGGCAGGGCCTTGCGGAACTCGTGCCAGCCGCCGGGCAGGAACAGCGACCGTCCGGCGCGGGCACGCTTGGCGGTGACCACCAGGTCGGTGGCGGCGAGCGCGGCACGGGCAGCCTTGAGGCGCGCGGGCTTCCAGCCGGTCCAGCGCGCGCTGTTGCGGTCGGTCGGGTCGGGCAGCGCGAGCAACTGGAGGTAGATGGTCGCGGCATCGGGGGTGATGGCGTAGGTCTCGGCGACCTCGGCAACCAGGTCGGGAGCGGACAGCGACGCGTCCTGGGCGTAGCCGGCCGGGCCGTCGGCGGCCACGACGCGTTCGATGTCGGGGCCGACGATGGTCCGCCACGAGCTCCCGAGGCCCCGGCTGGGTCCGGTGATCGCCTCCAGTCGCAGGAGGTCGGGGTCGTCGGGTCCGGTGAGCTTCGCGACGCGGAGGTGGATGTGCTCACCCGGCTGGTACCACGGGGTCATCACGATCTTCTCGCCGATCCGCACGAGGCCGTCGGCGTCCGCGCCCCCGGTTTCCGGCAGGCCCAGCGTCTCGCGCAGCACCACGGAGGTGTATCCGCCGCGCTCGGCCCAGGAGTGGCCGAAGTTGATCAGCAGTTCGGGGTCGGAAAGGCGCTCGCGGAGCGCGGTCAGCGTCCGGGGCAGGGGCTCGCGCAGAGGGTCCCCGAACGGCAGGCGGTAGGCGAGCCAGTGCAGCGCGCGCACGGCCGCGGCCAGGTCCCCGGCGTGCGGGACGACGCCGGGGGTGTCCGGGACGAGGTTGTTGTTGGCGTCGAGGCGCTGGACGGTCCGGCCGGTGAGGAGCGGGCTCGCCTCGGGGTTGAGGACCATCTCCACGGTCGTCTCGGACACCTGGGCCGCCGCCGCGTCGACCGCGACGCTCTCGGGGAGGCGCAGGAGGTCGCCGAAGTGGGCCTTCCAGACGGCCGCCGCCGCCTCGCCGTCGGGACCTTCGGTCCACCACGCCGCCGGGTCCGTGGGGATCAGTGCGGCGAGCAGGCGGCTGCGGACGTCGGTCGGGACGGCGTTCAGCTTCGCGCCGGCGGTGGCGATGTCGGCGGCCTTGACACCGCCGAGCGCGGCGCGCTTCTCGGCGTCGAGGGTGGCGCGTCCGTAGTAGTTGCTCTCGGGGAACGCGGCGAAGAGCAGGGTGGCTTCCGCGCGGCGGGCCCCGGTCGCGGCGACGAAGGCGTCGACGGTTTCCTTGCGCCAGAGGACCTGCCCGGAGGTACGGACCAGGTCGACGAGTGCGCGCATGCGGGCGGGGTCGTCGGAACCCTCGACGGGCCACTCCTCGTGCGACGTGAAGGTGTCGACCGCGCCGAACCCACCGCTCGGGTCGAAGTCGAGCGCCAGCCAGTGCTTGCGGTTGTCCGAACCCCAGCCGGCCTCGTGCGTGATGACCACGACCCGGTCGCCGCGCCGCAGGACCTGCCCGACGCGGGAGCTGTCGCGGTGTTCGGCGCACAGGATGACGCGGCGAAGTTGGCCGGGCCGGTGGAAGACGGGGTCCGCGAGCTCCTCGACGAACAGCGCGATGGCTTCGCGGTGTTCGTCGGAGGTGATGGGCGACGTCGCGCGGACGAGCAGCGAAGTGGCGTGGCCGAGCGCACCGGTCCAGTCGAAGCTGCCGGCGGGGATGCGGGTCTCGGTGGAGGTCCACGTGTCGGCTGCGGCGGTCGCCGCATCGGCGTCGGGTGCGCGCAGGAGCCCGGCCACCGCACGGATCTGGTTGAGCACGGTCCAACGGCCCGGGCTGCCGTACGAGCGGCCCTGCTGGCGGAACAGCCC
This sequence comes from Yinghuangia sp. YIM S10712, assembly GCF_051388935.1. Classification (NCBI taxonomy): domain Bacteria; kingdom Bacillati; phylum Actinomycetota; class Actinomycetes; order Kitasatosporales; family Streptomycetaceae; genus Yinghuangia; species Yinghuangia sp. YIM S10712. Next base: position 697,777 of record NZ_JBPKBI010000001.1, on the reverse strand, counting down.
GCGTGTGACCACCTGCAGGACGGCGTCCTCGCCGTTCGCGGGGCGGTACGGGCAGCCGTCGTCGGCTTCCTTCACCGACGGCGGCGCGGTGCCGAACTGGGCGAGGCGGCGCGTCAGTCGGGCGGCGAGCCGGGTCAGACCCGCGACGCCGGCGGCGACGCCGGGGTGGGTGACGGCGGGCAGGACGGCAGCGACGGTCGCGAAAGGAATGGGCTCGGCGGGAGCGGTGGAGCCCGGCTCCTCAGGGTCGTAGGCCGCGAGCGCCGCGTCGTATTCGCCGGCTGTTCCGGCCAGCAGGGCCGCCGCGTCGGCGTCGGCGACCGCCCGCAGCGCCTCGGACGACGCCACGTCACGCGGGCGCAGCGCGTGCCAGAAGGCGAGCGCGGGGACCAGCGGGGTGCCGGCCGCGTTCTCGCCGCCGCGTCCGCCCGAGTGGAGGCCGGCGAGCGGGACCGTGCCGTCGTGGATGTCGATGGAGTTCTCGGCGTCGACGACGGTCGGGCGGGCGCCGCCCGGCAGACGCAGGCCGCCGACGGGCATGTGGCGCGGCCGACCGTTCCAGTAGCGGTTGCCGGCCGGGAGGGTGACGGTGTGTCCGTCGAGGGTGCCGGCGGTGACGGTGTCCCCGTCGTCGCGGATCCAGCTTCCGATGTTGCGGCCGTCGGTGCCGAACGGGCTGGATTCCAGGCCGGGTTGCAGCGGCATCAGTTCGCAGCCTTCGGAAATGAGGCTGCCGCCGTCGGCGATGGCCGCCGCGAACGGGCCGGGCACCGAGAGGCGGCCCAGCTCGCCGGAGACGGGGTCGTACTCGCGCCAGCGCGCGGGCTGCTCGGACCGGTCGAGCGTCCAGTAGCCGATTCCGTCGGAGAGGATGTGGCGACGTGGCGGCAGGTCGGTGTCGCCGGCGTGCAGGATGCGACCGCCGGTGACGCGGCCGCCTTGCGGGTGGGCGACGGAGCAGACCATGGACTCCTCGCCCCAGCGGCCGGGCACATCGCCGCCGGGCTCGAAGACCTCGGCGGGACGCGACGACCAGTACGCCTTCTGCTCGCCGTCCACCCACCACATGACGAGCAGATCGCCGTCCACGTAGCGGAACTTGGGCTTGTACCACTTATCCAGCTTGTCGGTGATGCGCAGGTCGTGGTCGAGCAGGATGCCGTCGGGGCCGACCACCACGACCTTGGTCGCGGTGGCGATGATGAGTGCGGGCCACGCCTCGGCGAGGCGGAACTCCGGCGTTTTGCTCACGCCCTGGGGGTCGGCCGCGGCCAGGCCGGGTGCCGGGCCGGCGGCCGGGACGACGCCGAGGAGTTCCATGGCCTCTTCGAGCGCGGGCCAGCCGAGTTCGTCGAAGATGCCGGTGCGCAGGGTGCGGGCCAGGACGGGCGCGACGTCGAAAGCGTGGACGCGCGCGACCGCCTCGGGGTTGACGTCCGCGGCGACCGCGCGGAACGGCATGACGCGTTCGAGGGCGCTGCGCGCTCCGGGAAGACCGGACTCGGTGGCGAGTTCGTCGACCCGGTCGGCGAGCCAGTCGTGCATCGCCACGCTCAGCACCGGGTGTTCGGCGGCGGCGGACAGGTGGCGGGAGTTCCCGCCGAGCTCGCCCACGGCCTTGCGCAGCAAGGCGGTGTAGCGCTGGTCGGCACCGAAGGCGACGAGGTCGCGGCGGCCGGGCGCGGAGTCGTCGAGCCACGCCGCGATGTCGGTCTCGTGGTCGGGCCTGGGGTCGACGAGCGGCATGCCGTGGGCCAGGCAGACGTCGACGAGGTCGGGTACCGCTTCGCCGCGGTGTGTCCCGGTGAACAGGTCGACGGGCACGCCGTCCGCGATCACCGCGGGGGCCATGCGGGCGGCCAGTTCGAGGGTCGCCGCGTCGCGGGGGCGGTTGCCCCAGCCGCGCGCGGTGTGCCGGGCCCAGCGGCCGAGCCACGCCGCGGCTCCGCCGGGTTCGAGTGCGCCGGGGGTGGTGAGCAGTTCGTCCGCGCCGGCGGCGAGCAGGAGCGACATCCAGTAGGCGTCCACGGTCGCGGCGTCACCCGAGCTCGGTGTCGGGAAGATCTCCAGCAGCCGGCGGCGTACCGTCGGGTCCTCGGCGGCGAGGCCGGCGAGGGACTTGGCGAACGCCTTCCAGAACGTCAGCGGCGCGCGCACCATCGCGGGGCTGGGCAACAGCTCGGCCAGCAGCGCGCGTTCCGCGGCGGACTGGGCTTCGGCTCCGCCGCCGACCGCCTTGATCATCGCGCGGGCGTCCTCGGCGAGACCGGCGTACGGCTGCACCCCCGCCGCGCAGCGTTCCACGCACAACTGCCGGAACTCCGCCCAGGCCGCTGCTGGTTCGAGGCGCCGCCCGAGGTCCTTGGCGTACTCCTTGAGCGCCTTCGCGGTCAGCGCGCCGGCGAACGCGAACTCCAGGAAGACCGCCCGCAGGCGGGCCTCCTCGACCGGCAGGTTGTGGACGCGCTCGGCCTCGCGGGCCTTGCCGAAGAAGGTCGCGGCGTAGGTGGTGTTCTCGTGGCCGAGGAAGATCCGCGCGGCCTGCTCGTAGAAGGTCGGCAGGAAGTGCGGGACGGCCCGGCCGAGGGTGGCGCCCAGCGCGTCGAAGCCCTCTTTGGCGGCGCCGGGCTTCGAACGGGCCTGCCGGTCGAGGCGTTCGATGTCGCGGACCAGGGCGAGCGCGTGGTGCCCGTTGGCGGGGTCGTTGACGAGCGCCCACGCCGGGAAGCCGAGGGCCTCGCGGCGCACGTGGCCGACGTCGGGCGCGTCGCCGTCGCGGGCCAGGCCCAGGAAGTCGAGGGCGAGGTCTTCGGCGTCGCCGAGGGTGCCGGGGACGAGCCGGACTATTCGGCGGTCGTCGAGCGCGGCGTGGGTGTACGTGCGGGCGGTCAGGGTGTCGACATCGTCGCCCTTGGCGCTGCCGAGCGCGAGGATCGCGCCGGCGTCGAGCAGTGCGGCGGCGTCCGCCTCGGTGGGCGCGTTCGTCGCGGTGGTCGGCTGGGGGGTGGTCACGCCGCCTCCTCCTGCTTCTCGGTGGAACGTCCTGCGTACAGTGCGGCGGCCATGCGCATGCCCTCCGACCAGGCCACCGGCCCGACTTCGGTGAGGCGCAGCGTCCGGCCTTCGGCGTCGGACCACGACAGGCCGCCGGTCGCGGTGCTCTCGTACGGGTCGAAGTCGCCCAGCCACACGCGGGCTTCGACGGCCCGGGCGTCCTCCAGGACGGGGCAGACCGCCTGTCCGCCGCGCACTTGGTAGCCGAGCGACGTGGTGCGCCCGAACAGGAATCGGAGCTGGTCGTATTTGCCGCCGGCGTAGTCGTCGACGGTGGTGCTGTCGGCGGACAGGTCGTCCGGGCGGTGCCAGACCTCGCGGTAGAGCTGGCCGATGCTTTGTTCGACGCCGAGTTCGACGGCGAATTCGCGCAGGTCGTCGAGGTCGTCGAGGAGCACGGGGTGCGGGATGCGGACCTCGTCGGGGGTCAGCCGCACGGTGTCGCCGTCGAGGTCGACGATGCCGATGCCGCGCTCGGGGTCGGCGTCGCGCAGGAACCCGGTGGCGCCGTCGTCGGTGGCGACGACGAGGTCGCGCAGGACGCCCTGCCACGCGGGGTCGGGCCACACACGGGCGACGACCGGCGCCGGGACCGCGAACGAGCGGACCATCCAGCGCTCCACGTCCGCGCGGCAGGTGCGTTCGTGGCGTTCCAGCCACTCGACAAGCTGGCGCAGGCCGAGCACCGCGGGGTCGTCGGAGAGCTTGGCGGGCACGCTTTTCAGCCGCCTGCCCGACGCGTTGCGGCACACTACCGTGCCGTCCTCCAGGGCGACTTCATAGTCGCCGGCTTGGACCCAACCCATGAAAGAACCATCCCGCTGAGTGTGTCGGTCGCGATCCGGCCGTCCCAGAGGACGGTTCGGGCGGATCGCCGGGTAAGTGTCGTGTCAGGCAACCTTCACCTGCCCGCCGCCCTGCCACGGCACCGGATGCCCGCGATTGCTCGCTACGCTCATGCCGAGCGCCCACGCGGTCCCGACCGCGGTCGCACGGCCGTCAGGGCACCGCCGGGGCAAGGCGATGGTGGCACCGTGACGGCGACGACCGCGATCAGGATGGCGGGAACGTTAGCGGTATCCGGCGACAACGACCGGCGAACGCCCGGGGAATCGCCCGCGTACGACCGCCTGGGAGATGGACGCGGGCGCGCGGACCGGGTCAGGCTGGTCCGGATGCCGCCGCGGCCCGGCGGCGTGCGATGACGGTCCCGGGGGAGGTCCGGGGGATGGGGGCGCGATGCGGGTCCTGGGTGTGCTGATCGGCGCGGTGACCGTGGCCGCTTTCGTGGGCCTCGTGGCGAGCCGCCTGCGCTCCAAATGGCGGCGTGACGAGGACCTTTTCGACGGTTCGCCGCGCGTGGTCGTCCCGGAGCACGACGGCACGGTCCGCGTCGACATGCTGGTACGCCTGGCCCACAGCATGGGCTACACCCTCGCCGCGAAGCAGTCGACGCACGAACCCCCGGGAACGGAACTGGTGTTCGTCCGGGAGGGGGCCGAACAGGACTCCTGACGCCGCGTCGGATTCCGGCCGTGGCCGGGCCGATGAGTGCGGCGGGCGCGCAATTGGGTGGCCGGAAACCCCTTTCGGCGTAGGGGGCAACCCGTTCGGCACGGTTCGAGGCGTGCGGGATTGCGCGAGGCATTACCTAGGGTGACCGTTTTGAGCATGTTTGTCATGACTCATGGAGGAATCACCAGTGCGTAGCAACAAGCTTGTGGCGATCACGATGGGCACCGCGCTGCTGGGCGCCACGAGCCTGGTCGGCATCGCCGCCACGGCCTCGCAGGCTGCCCCGGCAACGCGTCCCGTCCCGGCCCCCGTCACCGACACCCTCGCCTCGGACACCCTCGCCTCGGACAGCCGCTCCTCGGACACCGCCGCAGCCGCGACACCCGTCGCGCAGCGGACACCGGAAAGCGCGCTCACCGAGACGCGCAACCTCATCGACAACGGCGTTCCGGGGGCCGAACCGGAGCTCGACGCGCAGCTGAAGCAAGCCCTGTGCGCCGCCGAACAGGCCGTGAAGACGCTGCAGGCCCACGCGTCGGCGCAGGAGATCACGAGGTCGTGGGTTCGCACGGTCCAGCCTCGCCACACGGTGCAATTGCCGGGCGTGAGCGCGTTGGCGCAGGTCTACGGCCTGGCCGGCGGCTCCGCTTCCGGCACCCCGGCCGCCCCGGCCGAGCCCAGGGCCGCCGCGCCCTCGGTGGTTCCCCTGCCCGACCTCAGCGCGTTGCTCGGCGCCGTCACCAGTCTCGACGTGGCCGGCACGCTGGGTGCGCTGACCCAACTCGTCGGCGACGTCCTCGCGACGCTGACCGGCACGGTCTTCGGCATCACCGGCTCTCTGACGGGCCTCGCCGGGGGC
>NZ_JBPKBI010000001.1:691981-692232 GCF_051388935.1 Yinghuangia sp. YIM S10712 | reverse complement strand
CCGACCGACGCCGCGGCGCCCGCCACCCCGCCCGCCCTCACCGCGCTGCCCGAGGCGGCGGCCGAGGAGTCGGAGACGCCGGCCGTGACGGACGCGGCGGCGCTGCTGAACTCCGCTGACGTGCAGGAGGCCGCGGCGCTCGCCCAGCTCCCCGGGTTCCCGGCGTTCCCGAACCTCCCCGGAATGCCGACCACTCCGTAGCCACCGGCTGCTCGGCGAAACAGCGGCACCTGCCGCGGCGCCCCGGTGTG
>NZ_JBPKBI010000001.1:663265-691866 GCF_051388935.1 Yinghuangia sp. YIM S10712 | reverse complement strand
CCCCGCGCACCGGGGTGCCGCATGTCCGGGGCCGCGCGCAGGCACGGCTCAGGGCACGCGCACTTTGTCCCTCGCGGTGGGGCGTTCCGTGCCGTCGACGGACACGCAGATCCCGTACACGCGCGTGAGAGCGGTCCACCCGTTGGTGCGACCGCGGTTGTTGCTGATCCGCACGCGCCCGCGCGTGCGGTCCACCGCCGAGACCAGGTGCAGATACGTCGTCCCCGCGACACGGGCCAGAACGATGTCGCCGACTTCGATCCTCGCGGTCTCCACCGGGGCGACGGCGACGAGTTGGCGGCTGTGGATCAGGGGCGCCATCGACGTGCCGCTCGGTCGGAACTCGACGGTTGCCCCGCCCGCGACGCGCGCGGCCATGGAATCGAGCAAGCCCATGCTCCGCAGCCTGCCTCATGGATTTCCTGTCGGCCACCGGTTTTTTCGGCGGCCGGCGGGGCACGCCCGGCGCGGGTCAGGCGCGTCGGGCGAAGCGATCGGTGGCGGTGATGAGCGCGTCGAGGATGCCCGGCTCGTCGTACGCGTGCCCGGCGTCGTCGACCAGGACGAAGTCGGCTTCCGGCCAGGCCCGGTGCAGGTCCCACGCGGTGCGGGCGGGGGTGCAGACGTCGTACCTGCCCTGCACGATCACCGCGGGGATGTCGCAGAGCCGGTCGGCGCCGGCGATGAGGGCGCCCTCGGACAGGAAGCCGTTGTTGACGAAGTAGTGGTTCTCGATGCGCGCGAACGCCAGGGCGTAGTCGCGTTCGCCGTGGACCGCGACCACGTCGGGGCGGGGGCGCAGCGAGAGTGTCGAGCCCTCCCACACGCTCCACGCGACGGCCGCCTCGGCACGCACCTCGGGGTCGTCGTGGTTGAGCCGGCGGTGGTACGCCCGCATCAGGTCGCCGCGCTCGTCCTCCGGGATCGGCGCGAGGTACTTCTCCCACAGGTCGGGGAACAGCTCGGAGGCACCCTCCTGGTAGAACCACCGCAGCTCGGCGGCGCGCAGGGTGAAGATGCCGCGCAGGACCAACTCACTGACACGGTCGGGGTGTTGCTCGGAGTAGGCGAGCGCGAGCGCACTCCCCCACGAGCCGCCGAACACCATCCAGCGCTCGACGCCGGCCATCTCGCGCAGCCGCTCGATGTCGGCCACCAGGTTCCATGTGGTGTTCGCCGTCAGATCGGTTTCGTGGCCGCTGGCGTGCGGCGTACTGCGACCGCAGCCGCGCTGGTCGAACAACAGGACGCGGTAGGCCCTTGGGTCGAACAACCGCCGGTGCCTGGCCGTCGACCCGGCCCCCGGACCGCCGTGCAGGAAGACGGCGGGCTTGCCGTCGGGGTTGCCGCAGAGCTCCCAGTAGATCTGCTGGCCGTCGCCGACGTCCAGCATGCCGTGCTCGTAGGGCTCGATCTCGGGATACAGAGTCCGCATGCAACCGCCTCACACCGTTCCGCGCGCTGACCGTCCGACCTTAGGACCTCGCCGCCGGTTTACTGATCATGTGGCGGGTGCCGTTTCGCGGCGCACGTGGGCGGCGTGCACTCTTGTCCACAGTGTGCGGCGCTCGTCGGGGGCGAGATCGGTGAGGGTGAGCCTGAAGACGTCGGCGAGCGCGGCGAACCAGTCGGATTCGGTGAGGAGTTGCGTGACCGTCTCGCCTGCCGCGTCGACGCGCCTCAGCACGCACCCGGTGAGGTTGTCGACACCCTTGACGTCGCGGCGCAGGGCGACGCAGGTGCGTACGAAAGATGATTCGGGCGACGTCGACAGCCAGGCGTGCTTCTCGGCGAAGACATCGATCGTGACCGGCTCGCGTGCGAAGTCCATGCGCGGGAACGCGCCCCGGCGGTCGTGGGTGAAGCGCCAGCCGTTCGGCACCACGTCGGAGCGAACGAGGGCGTACGAAAACGGGCCTTGGTCGTAGACGCCGGGGCGCAGCGGCAGGGGTTCGTGGAAACCGTCGCCGAGGCCGACGTCGACGAGCCAGTCCCGGCCCTCGCAGTGGACGGTGAGGGCCATGTGGTTGCCGAGCACGCCGGGCGGGTCCTCGAAGCGCGGCTGCACGCCCGCGCGGTGGCGGACGACCGGGAAGCCGAAGTGCTCCAGGAGCACCGCGAAGGCGCCGTTGAGGTGGTAGCAGTAGCCGCCCCGGCCCGCGGTGATGCGCGCGATCGACGCGGCCGGGTCGATGCTCGCCGGGTCGCCGAGTTGCGCGTGGAGTGCTTCGTACGAGACCCGTTCCACGTGCGCGCGGTGCAGCGCGAACAGCAGCTCGGTGGACGGCGGGCCCGATATGCCGGCGAGTCCGAGACGGACGAGGTAACCGCGCACGTCGATGCTTCTCATGATCCGGACTGTATGCGAACGCTGCGACGGGGGTTCCGGAATTCGGCTGCTGTTCACGCGCGGCCGGCCCCGCCCGTCAGGCCCGCACGGCCTGCGCGCGGAACTCCTTGGGGCTCATGCCGCGCACCCGTTTGAACGCCGTGCTGAGGGCGAACGGGCTTCCGTAGCCGACCTGCACGGCCACCGCCCCGATCGTCGCGTCGGGTTCGCGCAGCAGGTCGGCGGCGAGCGCGAGGCGCCAGCTTGTGAGGTAGGTCATGGGCGGTTCGCCGAGGAGGTCCGCGAAGCGGCGCGCCAGGGCCGCGCGGGAGACGCCGACCGCACCGGCGAGGTTCGCGACGGTCCACGGATGGGCGGGGTTGTTGTGCAGCATGCGCAGCGCGCGGCCGACGACGGGGTCGCTGTTGGCACGGAACCAGGCGGGCGCCTCGGCTTCGGGACGGGCGAACCACGCGCGAAGGACGGCGATCAGCAGCAGGTCGAGCAGCCGGTCGAGGACCGCCTCCTGCCCCGGCTCGTCCTTGACGATCTCGTCGGCGAGCAGCGGGATGATCGGGCAGTCCCACTCGCTCTCACGGACCAGGACGAGAGCGGGAAGGGCGTCGAGCAGGCGCCGGCTGATCTCGCCTTCCATGGTGTACGTGCCGGTGAGCAGGATCGTGCGGCCGTCGGCGGAGTTGCCGAACGACCGCACCCCCAAGCTCATCAGCCCGGCCACCTCGACACCTTCGGGAGTGGTGCACACCTGGCCGGGGTGGATGATGATCTGCGGCGGTGTCGCGGGGTCGTCGGCGACGAGGTACGGGTCCGGGCCGCGCACGATGGCGACGTCGCCGACGGCGAGGCGCACCGGGTCGCCGCCGTCCGGAACGATCCACGCGTCGCCGCGGACCATCGAGACCAGCGTGAGCGGCGCCTCGTCCTGGATCCGCATCGACCACGGCGGGTCGAGGAGCGAGCGGAGCAGGAACGCGCCTTGGGCGCGAGGGCCGTCGAGGAGTCCCGCGAGTGCGTCCATGCGGGTGAGTCTAGACGGCTGCTTATGCTTTGGGGCAGAAATCTGCCTGTCAGTCGCGTACGACGAAGTCCCGCAGACCTTGCACCGGCTCGTCGTACAGCTCGACGTCGTCGACCCGGGCCTTCCGCGGTCCCCTGCGGACCCACGCCGCCATGCGCTCGACCGCGTCCGGGTCGCCCTCGAACACCGCCTCGACGCGGCCGTCGGGGCAGTTGCGCACCCAGCCGGAGACACCGGCGGCGCGCGCCTCGCGCTCGCAGGTGGCGCGGTAGAAAACCCCTTGGACGCGGCCGGAGACCAGCACGCGGATGCGTTGCTCGCGGGTGCCGCCTTGGTCGTGCATGTCCTGCCTGCTTTCTCGTTGCGTACGGGACCACGCCGATCATGCCCGGTTCGACGGGCCGCCCCCCGCCCGGCGAACCGGGTGGGGGGGCGGCCGAATTTCGGGTCACGCGACGGCGGTGATCGCGGGCGTCCGCATGGCCTGCCGGGCCGCGGCGTACCCCGTCGCGACGGTCAGCACCGCCGCGACCGCGACGATGCNGAACCGGGCGGGGGGCGGCCGACTGCCGGGTCACGCGACGGCGGTGATCGCGGGCGTCCGCATGGCCTGCCGGGCCGCGGCGTACCCCGTCGCGACGGTCAGCACCGCCGCGACCGCGACGATGCCGAGGTGGATCCCGGCACCGGTGCCCGGCAGCACGTCGCCGGTGCGGGCGTAGCTGTAGGGCAGGATCGTGAACAGCGAGGCCAGCGTGCCGAAGACGACGCCCGTCACGGTGAGGACAACGCCCTCCAACAGGACCACATCAAGGATCTGACGGGGTGTCGCCCCGGCGAGCCGGGTCTGCGCGAACTCGCGGCGGCGGCTCGCGGTCGCCGCCACGAGGGTGTTGACGAGCATGATCGCCGCGAACGCCACGATCATCCCGATGACGACGAAGTTGAGCGTCTCGATGTTCTTCTGCTCGTTGGTCTTGACCAGCCCCGACGCCGCCATGGCGTCGTTCTCGACGGCCTGCATGACCAGCGTGCCGGTGCCGATCGCGGTGAACAGCACCACGGGCATGATCACCGCGGCGAGGCGGCCGGTGTGCCGGCGCAGGTTCTGGGCGGTGAGGTAGCCGGCCGGGCCGCGGCGTTCCAGCGGGCCGGCGACGAGCGCGGCGACCGTGCGGATCAGTGCGGGCGCGAGGACGGCGAAGCCGATGCCGGCCCAGATGGACGTCTGTCCCGCGGTCTGCATGGCGTCCGAGCCCTCGCCCTTCATGACCGTCGCGGTGACGGCCGCCAGGTTCGCGGCGAGGAGCAGGAACACCACACCGACGGCGACGCGCTTGCGGCTGATCCGGCCGTCGTCTTGTGCGGCTGCGGTGAGCGCATCGGTGGCACTCATGCGGGCAGCGCGCCGCGCGGTGAGCAGGGCCGCGAGGGTGGCGGCGGCGAAGGTGATCGTCATGCCCATGCCGAGCGCGATCGGGCCGAAGGCGTACGACACGTCGGAGGCGACCTGGTCGGTCGAGCCGAGCAGTTCCAGCAGCAGTCGGCCCGCCGCCATGGCGGGGGCGATCGCCACGGCCGCGGCGACAACCGCGAGCACCGCGGTCTCGCCGACGATCAGGCGCCGGACCTGGGCGGGGGTCGCCCCGATGTTGCGCAGCAGGGCGATCTCGGCGGAGCGGCGGCGGACCGAGAGCGTCAGCGTCGAGGACACCGCGAACACGACCAGGAGCAGGCCCCAGAACCCGACGACCGCGCCCATGGTGGTGAGGGTTTCCTTGCTCGTGGAGTCGACCCCCTCGCCGCCGGCGGTGTCGAGCATGGAGGCGAACGCCATGAGGATCGTCGCGCCGAGGAACATCGCGAGGAAGCTCGCGGCGAATCCGCCGATGCGGTGCCGCAGTGAGCGGAGGGCCAGAGCGAACACGCCGGTACTCCTTCGGGTTGTGTTGTGTGTGGGTCTGGTTCGGGGGTCCGGGCGTGGGTCAGACCGCGGTCGCCGCTCGGCGGCGCGCGACCATGTCGCCCAAGTGCGCCATGCGTTCGGCGACCGATTCGGCAGTGGGTGCCACGAGTTCGCCGACGATGCGCCCGTCCGCGAGGAACAGCACCGAGTCCGCGTACGACGCGGCCACCGGGTCGTGGGTGACCATCACGACGGTCTGGCCGTAAGCACGCACGGACTCGGCGAGCAGGGTCAGCACGTCGCGGGCACTGCGCGTGTCGAGCGCGCCGGTCGGCTCGTCGCCGAAGACGATGTTCGGTTCGGCGACCAGGGCCCGTGCGATGGCGACGCGCTGCTGCTGGCCGCCGGACAGCTCGGAGGGCAGGTGGCCGAGGCGGTCGCCGAGCCCGACGCGCGCGAGGACCGCGGCGGCGTGGGCCTCGTCGGGCTTCCGGCCGGCGAGGCGCTGCGGCAGCGTGGCGTTCTGCAACACCGTCAGCATGGGCAGCAGGTTGAACTGCTGGAAGACGAAGCCGATGCGCTCGCGGCGGAACTTGGTGAGCGCGGTCTCGTCGGTGCCGGACATCAGTGCGCCGGCGACGTGGACGCGGCCGGTGGTCGGCTGGTCGAGGCCGGCCGCGCAGTGCAGCAGCGTGCTCTTGCCGGAGCCGGACGGGCCCATGACGGCGGTGAAGGTGCCGGACGGCAGGCTCAGCGACACGTCGTCGAGGGCGACGACGCGGTTTTCGTCGGTGCCGTACACCTTGCCGACGCCTTCCAGGCGGAGCGCCTCGCCGGTGCCGGTGGTCGGGGTACTCGTCGTGTGGTCCATGCCGTGCTCCTCGCGGTGCTGCGGTGATGACGGGGTGCGCTGTCGAGACGAGGTTCGCGGCGGGCGCTGACCGTCCGCGCACCGTGCGCTGACGGGGTCGGTCAGCGAGGCGCACATCGGTCGCGAAATTTAGTAGCCATGTATTTAATAGCCATGTACATTATCTGCCATGACCTCGATCAAGCACTTCCGCATCGACATCCCGCAGGCCCACCTCGACGATCTGCACGCACGCCTCGACCGCGCCCGTTGGCCGCACGAATCCCCCGGCGACGACTGGGACTTCGGCATACCTGTCGCCCGCGTGCGGCAGCTCGCCGAGTACTGGCGACGCGGGTACGACTGGCGCAAGCACGAGGCCGAGCTCAACAGCCACCCGCAGTTCACCACCGAGATCGACGGCCAGCGCGTGCACTTCCTGCACGTGCGCTCCCGTCGGCCGGACGCGCTGCCGCTGATCCTCACGCACGGATGGCCGGGCTCCGTCGTGGAATTCCTCGACGTGATCGAGCCGTTGGCGCAGGACTTCCACCTGGTCATCCCGTCCATCCCCGGCTGGGGCTTCTCCGGGCCGCCCCGCGAGCGGGGCTGGGACGTCGACCGGGTCGCACGCGCCTGGGCCGAGCTCATGCGCCGCCTCGGCCACGACCGCTACGGAGTGCAGGGCGGCGACTGGGGGGCGGCCATATCGCGGGCACTCGCGCAGTACGACGCCGAGCACGTCACCGCGATCCACCTCAACTACCTGCCGACGCCGCCACCGCCCGGCGACCGGACCGAACTGTCGCCCTCCGACCAGGCCCGGATCGCCAAGCTGCAGCACTACCAGGCCAATCAGCCGGCCGCGCGGGTCCTGAACGGCACCCGGCCGCAGGCCTTCGCGTACGCGCTCACCGACTCTCCGATCGGCCTGCTGGCCTGGCTGGTCGACCGGATGGCCGACTGGGCCGGGCCGGATTTCACGATCAGCGACGACCGCGTGCTGACCAACGTGATGCTGTACTGGCTCACCGGCACGGGCGGCTCGGCCGCATGGCTGCACCGCCAGAGCAACGGGCCCGCGCGCTGGAGGAGTTCGCACCCGGTCGGGGTGGCGGTCTTCCCGGACGACATGACGCAGCCGGTCCGGGCGTTCGCCGAGAAGGGCCTCGACATCGTGCACTGGTCGGAGTTCGACCGCGGCGGCCACTTCCCCGGCCTGGAGGTCCCGGACCTCCTGGCGGAGGACATCAGGAAGTTCTTCCTGACCGTGCGATAGCCGTGCCGGGGAGGGGCGTCGTCCGCCTGGACTTCTTCCTCCCCGGCACCGCCTTCGGGATCAGTCCGCGCGCGCCGGCGACTTCATCAGCAGCCACGCGCCCGCCGACGCCAGCACCGCCGCGACGGCCGCGAGACCGAAGGCGACGGCGTTGCCGTGAGCGAGCGACGCGGCGGCCGAAGCGGCGGGGTGGTCGTCGGCGTACGCGGACGACGCCGACGCGGTGACCGTGGTCAGCATTGCGAGACCCACGGCACCGCTGACCTGCCGGGTCGTATTGATCACACCCGAGGCCAGACCCGCGAGTTCCGGTGCGACGCCCGACGTCGCGCCGACGGTGATCGGGGTGAAGCACGCCCCGATGCCCAGCCCGAACACAATGCCGGGCAGGCCGATCGACTCCAGGTAGCCCGCGTCCGCGTCGAGAGTAAGCGCGAGCCACACGAAGCCGACCGCGGCGAGCGCGGTGCCGCCACCCGCAACGATCTTCGGCCCCCACAGTCCGATCAGGCGCCCGGCGGCCAACCCGCCCGCCATCAGCGCCACGCTGATCGGCAGGAACGCCATCCCCGCGCGCAACGGCGACCAGTCGCGGGCGCCTTGCAGGTAGAGCGACAGCAGAACCGGGCTGGCGAAGAAGCCGAGGCCCATCAGGAACATCACCAGGTTCGCACTCGCCACCGACCGCGCGCGCACGACCGCGAGAGGCACCAACGGCTGTGCCGCCCAGCGGACTTGGTGCAGCGCGAATACGGCGAGCAGCAACGCGCCGCCGGTTATGGGCAGCCACACGCGCGTGTCGGACCAGCCGTAGGCCGACGACTCCATGAGCCCGTACAGCAGCGCCGCCAGGCCCGTGGTGGCAAGCACCGCGCCGGGTACGTCGAGGCGGGGGCGCGCCGCCGAGCGCGCCGCCGGGTGGTCGCGCAGATGCCGGGCCGCGACCGCGAAGGCGAGCACGCCCACGGGCAGGTTGATCAGGAACACCCAGCGCCAGTCGAGCCATTCGGTCAACACACCGCCGAGAACCGTCCCGGCGGAGGCACCCATCGCGCCGACCGCGCTCCACAGCGCCAACGCCCGTGCGCGGCGCGGGCCTTCGGGATAGGTATGGGTGATCACCGCGAGGGTGGTCGGGGTCAGCAGTGCCCCACCGAGCCCTTGGGCGACGCGGGCGACGATCAGCGCCGCGGCTCCGGTCGCCGCCCCGCAGGCCGCGCTCGCGACGGTGAAGAGCGTCAGCCCCGCGAGGAACGCGCGACGGCGGCCGAACAGGTCGCAGCAGCGTCCCCCGAGGAGCAGGAAGCCGGCGAAGGCCAGCGTGTAGGAGTTGACGACCCAGGGCAGCGACGTACCGCTCATGTCGAGCCCGTCACGGATGCCGGGCAGGGCGACGGACACGATCGTGGCGTCGAGGATCACGACGAACACGACCAGGCACGCGAGGCCGAGCAGGACGCCGGGACGCGGTGGCGGGGGCTCGGTGGCGTGCTCCTCGGGGGTCTTCCGGTTCTGGTCCGCGGCCTCTCGGGCGGATGGCGTGGGATGAGCGGGCATGCGGCGGCTGCCCCCTTCGTGACGGGTGGTCTCACAGTGGACGACGTCGAGCTTAGGTATCCCTCACTAGTTTGTGAAGCGAATTCACTAATGTTTGTGAATAACTTTCACAAATTCGGGCCGCTGGCTCCCGGGCGGACCTCACAGAACGTGCGAGCGGTCGCTAGGCTGCCGACATGCCGCAGGCCGACTCGCCCCGTCCGTACGCCCGCGCCCAGAAACCGGGCCGTCCGGCGACGCTCGACCGGGACCGCATCGTCGCCGCCGTGCTGCTTCAGGACTTCGAGACCGTGACCATGCAGGGGGTCGCCCGGACACTCGGCGTGGCGCCCTCCGCGCTCTACCGGTGGGTGCGCAACCGCGACGAACTGCTGGATCTGGCCAGCATGGAGATGGGCCGCCGCATCGTCCCGGACCGGCCACCGACCGCCGAGACCTGGCAGGAATGGCTCGTCGACCTCGCCCACGGCATCCGCCGCGAATTCGGCGCGGTGCCCGGCTTCGCGGCGCGGATCCTCACCGGCATCCACCGCGAGGCCGGCCACGGACCCGTCGAACGGGCCGTCACCGAGGCGTTCCGGCTCGGCGGCCACTCCCCCGACCGCGCACGGCAGTGCTGGTACGTCTTCGGCACGGCCGTCATCGGCTGGCTCGCCGCCGAGCAGGCGGAATTCCCCGCGGATCCGCCGATGGATTTCGAGGTGCTGGTCGAGGTTCTGCTGCGCGGGACTGCGCCGGAGGACGGGGCCTGATCAGGGCCGGTACGCGGTGTCGAACCGCCGTGTCCGGGCTCGGCCATGCCCAGCGGTGTGCGCCAGGACACGCTCAAGGTCGGGGCGCGGGCACTTACGCGCTCAGCGGCCGACGTGGGGGACGGCCGCAGGGGAGCCGTGGGGCGGGGCCGGGCTTCGACCGTGGCGCCTCACGCGTCGTGACGGTGAGCGGGCGGACAGGCGCCGCACTCCCCGACGGTCTCCCGACCGGCCGTCCGGACGACACGGCTGCGGCCGGCTCTCCACCGTCCTGCGGCCGCGTCGTTCGCGGTGGTGTCCCGCTGATCGGACCGTCTCAGCTCCGCAGGAACCGCTTCGGCCGCTCGCCGAGGGCTTCCTTCCTGACCTGCGCGGTCAGGGCGAGATCCGCTTTGTCGGCTTCCGCACCGGCGTCCAGCACGGCGTCCCACAGGGCGTCGGCTCCCCGGTCCGGTGGGCTGTCCGGCAACGAGCCGTAGGTGTCGTGGTACGACCGCCACGCCATCAGCGCCATCAGCCACTTCTGGAGCGCCGCGAAGGCGGTGTGCTGCGCCTTGCGCAACTCCGGCCCGCCGTACAGGTTCACCTGCGCGCTGAGCCGCGCGCCCTCCTCCGAGTCGGGATTGGCCAGCCGTGCGAGGCGCAGCTCACCCGTGCTGGTGGCTTCCCTGCGCTCACCGCGCAGGCGGGCCATCGAGATCAGGATGTCCTCGTATGCCGCCGCGCGACGGTCCCACGTGCGGTGCCCGCGCTCGCGTCGGCCGCTGAGCCCCTGGGAGAGCCAAACTCCCACAATCGTGGCGACCGAACCGATTCCTGCTCCCGAAAGCGCTGCTATTGCCGGCGTCAGCCTCGTCATGGCGGCTGATTGTGTCAGCAGCGGTCAAGTGCCGTCAGGCCCCTGTCGACCGGCATCCATTTCCGGCGGTCCCCAGAAACAATCAAGGGATGAAAAAGACTCCGAACAGTCTTTTTCATCCCTTGATCGCAATATGCCGGGCGCCTCACACCTCCGCGTACGCCTTCTCGACCGCCGCGAGGTCGATCTTCGACATCTTCATCATCGCGTCGGTCGCCCGGCGGGCCTTCTCCGGATCCGGGTCGGTGATCAGCTCCATGAGCTTGACGGGGGTCACCTGCCAGGAGACCCCGTACTTGTCCTTCACCCACCCGCAGGGCTGTTCCAGACCGCCCTCGGACAGCACCGCCCAGTAGTGGTCGACCTCCGCCTGGTCCTCGCAGTCGACGACGAACGAGATTGCCTCGGTGAACTTGAACTCGGGTCCGCCGTTCAACCCCATGAACTTCTGCCCGTTGATCTCGAACTCCACCGTCAGCACGGCCCCCGGCTCCCCCGGCCCGGAATCCGTGTAGTGCGTGATCCGCCCGATTTTGCCGCCCTTGAAGACCGACACGTAGAACTCCGCGGCCTCCTGCGCCTGCCCGTCGAACCACAGACACGTCGTGAATCCGTTGCCCACCATGAGATCCTCCTTGGTCGCGAGCGCCTATACCCCCTATGACTGCGGCCGTACGCGGAACTCATCGCCGCACCGAAAAGAATCTCTGAGCGTTTGCGGGGCCGCGTCGTCAGCCCTTGACGGCGCCCAAGAGCCCCTCGAACTACGCACGCCCAGCCCGGGCGTTCGCATGCGACCACCAAGCGACCGCGCTCGACACCGACGGCACGACGGTGATCGCCGCGTACGACTCCGGTGATATCGGTGCCGCGGACGGGCGGATTCTCGACTGCTCGTACGCCGTGGCGAGTGCGGGGCATACGAGCCGAGGCGAGGCTTTGCCGGCGTCAGTGGTCTTCGGTGATGACCGTGGCGATGCCGTTCACGATCACGACCTCGGCACTGACACCGATGCCCTTGGTGGCTGCCGCCAGTTGCTCCTCGGTGCACTTGGTGGCGGACTGGCCTTCCGCGTCACCGCAGATTTCACCCGCGCCCCAGATCTCGGTGTCCTCGGCGATGAAGAACTGCTGCTCGACGTCCTTCATGCCGGAGACGGTGTACTTGCCCGGCGCGAGGTACTTCACATTGCCGAACCAAGTCCCGTTGACGCCTTTGCCGTTGCCGGTCTCCTCGGCGGTCGACCGGGTCTCGCTTCCGCCGGGCGCGGTGGTGACCGGAGCTGTGGCCGAAGTGGACTTCCCTTGCCCCGGCGCGTTCGCCTCCTGCGTCGGACGCTCACTGGCCTTGGGCACGGCACCGGCGGTCGGCTGCCCGGACGCGGCGGGAGCCATCGATGCGGCCGCCGCGTTCGTCTCCTTGTCGTCCGACTGACAGGCAGTCAGGAACGCGGCGCCGGAAAGGACCGCTGCGACGACGACGAACTTGCTGCGGCGGAAGGAAGCCATGGGTGTCCCCGATTCAGGATGAGGTGGGTTGCAAAGGCACTGTGACCAGCGGCTCTGCGTTCACTCTGCCCTCTGAGGACACGCCCTGGGCCTCCGGGCGCCGACCCAGGACGGCGCCGTTACCGTTCCCGGACGATCGGTACACCCTCGTCTACAAAGATCATTTGCGTCCTGTCCCAGCCGCGATCCCGTCCTGGGAGAACAACGTGGCGATGGCCTCCGGACTCCACACACCCTGCGCCCCCGAGCACCTGCTCAGGTAGTCGGCCGCCTGCCGGCGCCTCCATCCGTGCGCTTCGATGAGCCCCGAGCCGAGGTGGCGAAGATACGCGGCGGACGGAGCGTTCCACGCGACATCGGTGCGTCGCCACGGCGCGGTGAAGGTCAGCACCGGGAAACCGTCCAACCACCCTGGGCAGACCAGGGTTTCGTAGCGCCCGGGGCCGAGCGTGGCCCTCCCGGTCTCCACCACTTCGGTCAGGTCGAGGTCGCGGCCGGGTGACGCGGCCATCTCCTGGGCGACCAGGTCGGAGAACTGCTGCACCGTGACGAGATACGCCCGCCCCGGCGTATCGCCGGAGTCGAGCGGGTCGTACAGCCCCATCCCGCCCGTCCACGTGCGCGATTCCAGTGCGAAGTAGAGCCGCCCGGTGAGCAGCACAGGCAGCGTCCGCGGCGGCGGGGTCGTGTCTCGGCACCCGGGGTACGTCCGCGCTCCGTGCGGCGGGCGACCACCCCTGAGGTAGTAACCCAGCCGGTATGCGTGCATGTTCGACCCGTAGGCGGCGTACCAGACGTAGTCCGACATCGGCGGCGGGACATCCGGTCGCGCGGGCCGGTGCGGAGGAAACGGTGACGTCATGACGCCTGCCAGACTCCGGCGCGCGCGGCGGCGACGGCGGCTGCGGCGGCACGGTCCGCGTCGGTGTCGGTCAGCGGGCGGCCGGTGTTGACGAATGCGTAGTAGAGGGGCGCGGAGACGGCAGCCACGACGGCATGCGGATCGGTGGCGGCGGGGAGTTCACCTCTTTGCGTCGCGTCGGTGACACAGCCTGCCCATTCGGCGATGCGTACGGCGTAGAACCGGTGCAGTGCCTCCGCGGCCTGGGCGTCGCACAGCGAGGCGGCGATCAGGGCCTTGAACAGGCGGCCCTGGCGCGGATCCGTGAGCGTCCTGACGACGAGGCGCGCGTTCGCCCGCAGGTCGTCGGCCACCGAGCCGGTGTCGGTACGAGCCGCGGAACTCGTGGCCATGTCGTCGAGCAGATCGGCGGCCAGCGTGCCGGGTGTGCCCCAGCGGCGGTAGACGGTGGTCTTGCCGACACCGGCCCGTCGGGCGACCTCGGCGAGGTCCAGCGCCTCGAATCCCGCCTCGGCGAGCACGTCTCCGGCCGCGCGCAGCACGGCCTCGCGCACGCGGGCGGTACGCCCGCCGGGGCGCACACTGCCGGGGGCAGCAGGCATGGCGGACATCCGGACTCCTTCCTCCGGGACGTGTTCCTCCCGGCTCACAGAGAACAGGCTATCGGAACTCGGGTTCCCTTAGTCGGCCGCACGGTGCTACGTTCTTCCAAGTAACGGAACCATAGACCCATTAAGGTCTGGATCCCCCTGCCTTGCATCGTCCACCTGCCCATCCGGCACCGGCCCGGCCGCGTTCCGGTGCGCCCCCACAGATCAGGGAAGGCCCCATGTCCGTCACCAAGCCAGCCCCTGCCATACGCCGGACCGCGGAACCATCCGCCTCCCTCACAGCACCGCAGAAACTCACCCGCCATCACCAGGCGGTCCTCGCGGTACTGCTCGTCGCCCAGTTCATGCTGGCCGTCGATTTCTCGATCCTGAACGTGGCGCTGCCCGCGATCGGCGACGACCTCGGCTTCTCACTGGCGAACCTCCAATGGATCGCCACCGCGTTCGCCCTGAGTGCCGCGGGATTCACCCTGGTCCTGGGCCGCCTCGGCGATCTGATCGGCCGCAAACGCATCTTCCTCGGCAGCATCGCCCTGCTCGGCCTCGCCTCGCTCGTCGGAGGCCTGGCCACCAGCCCGGCTCTCCTGCTCGCCGCCCGCGTCGCCCAGGGGCTCGCCACCGCCGCCGCCACACCGGCCGCCCTCTCCCTGCTGACCACCTCCTTTCCCGAGGGGCCGCTGCGCCAGAAAGCACTTGGGCTCAACGGCGCGCTCATGTCGGCGGGATTCACCGCCGGCGCGGTGTTCGGAGGCGTCCTGACCGATCTGCTGTCGTGGCGCTGGGCGTTCCTCGTCAACGTGCCGGTCGTCCTCGCCGTTCTGATCGCCGCGCCCGCGGTGATCAAGGAGTCGCGCCCCGACGACCGCCCGCGGCTCGACCTCCCCGGCGCCGCCTCGGTGACCCTCGCACTGCTCAGCCTTGTGTACGGGTTCACCCAGGCCGGAGAGCACGGGTGGACCAGCCTCCATGCCGTGGCCGGCCTTGTCGTCGCCGCCGTACTGCTGGCCGTGTTCCACGCCGTCGAACGCAAGGCCGGTCAGCCTCTCGTCCCGCCGTCCGTCCTGCGGCGCCGCAACGTCGCCTGGGGCAATGTCCTCGGCCTGCTCGCCTTCGCCACCGAGACCTCGCTGGTCTTCCTCCTCACCCTCTACATGCAGCGCACCCTGGGCTTCTCGGCACTGGCGGCCGGCGTGTCGTTCGGCGTCCTGGGCCTGGGCACCGTCGTCGGCGGCCTGCTGGCCCCGAGGATCATCGCGCGGTTGTCGACCCTGACCGCACTGGTGGCAGGTGGCATCGTCCAGGCCGTGGCGACCGCGACGCTGCTCCTGCTCGGCACCGCCACGGGACCGTCGATGGCACTGCTGCTGCCGGCAACGTTCGTCGGCGGCGTCGGCAACATGCTGGTCATCGTCGGCTTCATGGTCACCGCCACCTCCGGCCTGCCCGACCACGAACAAGGCCTGGCCACCGGCCTCGCCACCATGTCGCAGCAGGTCGGCATCGCACTGGGAACCCCGGTGATGTCCGCAATCGTCACCGCCGCCACCGCAGGCGCGACCACGGGCGGCGCCATCCTGCACGGCGTCACCGTCGCGATCGCGGTCAACGCGGCCCTCGTGCTCGCGGGAGTGTTGATCGCCGCCGCATTTCTCGGCACTCGGCGGCAGTCGGAAACCACGCCTGACTCGCCCCGACCTGCCTGACCGCGCTCGACCGTGCCACCCGCAGAAATGAATCGAAGTTCGGGGCACGAACTTCATTGGTTCGTACCACGAGCGACGCGCCGGTCACGGTCCGGCTCGTCCGCGTATGGTCCACGTGCACCGGCCAGAGCTGGAATCAAATGACACAAACCAGTCATTCTCACTGCCGGATCAAGACGGGAAAACGAAAGAGCCTCTGACCGCGTCAATGCTGGTCAGAGGCTGTTTCTTAAGGGTGGCGGGTGCAGGGTTCGAACCTGCGTAGGCGTAAGCCGACAGATTTACAGCACGCGCGATGACCGCAGTGCTCCGCTTGTGACCTGCAAACTCCCGCCGCTGATGAGATCGTCGTCCCTCCACGTCCACGGCTCGGCCGCACGAAGCGACCGCACCAAGGTCGTGGGACCGATGATGACATCTGCGGATTCACCGAACATGACCGCGGGGCCCGGGTACTGTCTGTTCAGCAGTGGCCGCAGCTTGGATAGCACGACCAGGTGACACCACCACACGACTCCCCAACGACGATATTTATGGGATCCGCATGCCGCGCCGCCTCAGGTACTACGGAACATTTGATTTCCCTTGGCCCCTCCCGGTATGCGCCGCTGCTTTGGGAATCACCGAAACCGTTCGCATCGGGGAACATGAATTATATTTGTCGTTTCCAATTGCCGGAAGCGAGGCTTTGACTTTCCCTCCCAAAGACGGGATCCCCGCCAAACTCGACCCTCCAGGAAATTACCGAATCCCGGTTCGACATAGGCCCGAAAAAGAATGGGGCCGGAGAACGGGGAGAGATTTCTACTACATCTCGACAGTAGCCTTCTCAGTTTTGCTTCCCTCTCATAAAGAGTCGGGGTTTCCGCCAGGAATCTACGAGTTGAGAGAAGGCTTCTTTGGATGGTTTCAAATCGTTCAGGACTGGGCGGCAGCCTGGAGCGCTCAGCAACTCGGAGTGAAAACCAGTGAGAACGGATCTGCGCTAACCCTATACGCCAACGGCAAACTATGGTCCCACGGCGGCAGACTCACGGTTCGTATGCCCTCCCGCGCCATGACCGAGAGACAGGTCCGTGGTGCTCTGCAAAGAGCATCCCGGGGCGAACACTTGCCCATCGAGCATCGCATGCTGCTGTCCGCGCGATCGGCTTATGAAGCTGGCGATTATCGGAAGTCGGTTATCGATGCGGCCACCGGTGTCGAAGTTGCGCTGGCCTCTTATATTTCGGACCATCTCGGTTCTCGACAGACCCCCCGAGACTTCATCGATAAGATGATTGTAGATGTAAACGGCTTGTCTAGCCTGTTCTCCCTCTGCGTCCGCTTGGGGTGGAAGACCGAGATTTCACAGAAACGCCTGAATAACGAACTCACGAATGTGCGCAATAAGGCTGCCCACGCTGGCTATACGCCCAAGCAAGACGAAGCGCAGATGGTCCGAAAACACGCGCATGCAATCGTCGGCTCCCTGAGTCTGCTCCCCGATTGCTAGACCTCAACGACAACCCGGGTCGCTTAGTACCGGTGTCCAGGGAAGCCACGCCGCGAGTTCACATGGGAAGCCCGCGCCCGTCGCAAGCTCGATCACGCGTGGGTCGTCGTCAACGACAACGGCAATGTCGTTGGTCGTGGAAAGTTCGCGTAGGCGCTCCAGCTTGACGACTCGTGCCGGGCGTCGGTCGTCGGATGGTTGCATGATGAGTCGGCCGGGTGGCAAGTCGTGGTCGGCAAGCCATCGTTCGGTGAGTTCCCGTACGCGCTCCGGACGGCCGGTCAACCACACCACTTCGTGTTCCTGTGCGAGCATCCGGGCCCGTTCGGCGCCTTCCGGAATCACCGTGTCAGCCCCGGCCTGTTCGAAAAACGCGACCCAATCGTCATGCGTCGGTGTGCCGGCGAGGATGTGCACCCGATGCCTGCCGTCCGCCACCGTGCCGTCAATGTCGATGACGGCGAGCGTGTCTGTCATGCCGATGCGGGGAGCAGGCCGAAAGGGACTTCGGACGTCCTGATGATCTGTCCCTTGCCGATGAAGCGGCTTGTGACCAGGACACCGGCCTGGTGGACGCTGTCACCCGCGTGACTCGCCGAAGCATCTTCGATGAGCCATGGTGTCAAGCCGAGTTCAAACGCGTCGACAGCAGTTTTCAGTACGCAGCTTTCCGTTGCGATGCCGCAGATGTAGAGGTCCGTCCATCCGTGCTCGCGCACCAAGTCGGTGCCTTCCTTGCTGAACAAGCTGTAGATGGTCTTGTCCACGACGGCCGTTGCCCGGTCGGCCAACGCGGCGAGTTCGTCCACGATGTCGATTTCCGGGGAGTGCTGAAGCTTGGTCCAATGAATCAACCGCTCGAACTGGCTTCCCGGGTAGTTCAGGTAGCGGGTGAAAACGACGTCGCCACCATCCTCATACCATCGCTCTACCAAGTCGCGGATCACGGGAATGACGTGTTTCGAGGCGTCGCGCACGAATCCGTTTTGCACATCCACAACCACGAGCACCGGCTTGCGTTCCGTCATCGTTACCGTCCCTCACATTCCCGAAGGGTTTCCAAGGCGAGTGCCAGATGCTTGGCAAGTCCGCTGGTTTCCACGATCGCTTCGCGCATGGCTCGATGCTGCGAGGTCTCGGTAGGACGCTCGGTCGTGATCCTAGACCGCATGGCACGAAGGAACCGCCATCCGTAGGCCGTTGGGATGTCCGGATCCGTACCTTCCTCGACCTGGCTCCGGATGTGGTCGCAGTACGCCCACATGGCTTGAACTGCCAGTTCGCAGGCCACAAGATCGCGTTCGTGAAGGGCTCGATCCTCAGCGATCGGGTGGTAGACGACGCCGGACCACGAGGCGAACCCGCAGGAGATGCCCTTCATTCCGAAGTCCACAAGTTCGGGGTGGTCGAATCCTTCGCGCAACAGCTCGCGTTCGACAAGCAGCGCATGTGCGCGAGCGTCATCCGCGCTTCCCTGCACGTCATCGCGCTTGAGAAGCGAGCGTGGAATGCACATGAGCTGCAAGGCCGTTCGACGCGTGGCAGCGTCCCAAGCCGCGGCGGTCACCCAATACAGGCTCAACACGTACGTTGACGACGGGTGCGGTGTGGCAGTCAACCGTTTCAGCGTCTGGTGAGCCCAGTCCTTGTTTCTCGCATACGACTCGCGGCGCCATAGCGCGAGTTCAGCCACCGCGTCGATCTGGCGTTCTTCGACGAGATGGAACATGGCAACGCCAAATGGCCAAACATACAGGCGACAGATACCGAGGTCGTTGTCGACGTCCATGCGGTGGCACGCCGTCCACTGGTCATCGACCTCTCGCATGCTGTGAGCGTCAACGAGCGCTGCGGCGGCCTCTGCGCCTATGAAGAGCGGGATGAACTTATGACTCCGGAAGCCGAGCGTATTTCGCGTGCCTGCGGCTTCGTTCGCCTCTAGGTCGCCGAATATCTCGTGTGCCGAGCGTTGGTAGAACTCGCACAGAAGCCTGGTGTAGAAGTCATCCGGCCGTGTGACCCGGCCCGTCTCGAACCGGTACAGCGCTTTTTCGAGCGTTGCCCGGTCCGGCGTGTCCCAGCCGCGCCGGCGGCATAGGTCTTCCAGTTCCTTGGCCAGACGCGGCCTGCCGCGGCTCCCGCGTAAGCCGATGAGTACGTGGTTCGGCGTGAACTGTCTTGTTTTGCTTGGCGGTGTCCCGGTGTCCATACCGCGTGTCCCCCGATGTCCACGGACATGTGCCGTGTCTGCCGATGTCCGAGCTGTCGTCTGCCGAAGTCCCCTTGCTACGCGGCAATCTCAACACATGCTCAATCCGAAACCGATTCAGGAATCGACCGCAGTGGCGCGGCTTGACTCGATCGCGTCAAGCCGCTGCTTGATCCCTTCCAACTCGGCACGCAGTTCGGCGAGTTCGTGGCATTCGCACGACTCTTCGCCGGGTGCCTCCGTCTGGCGCACGTACGTGCCGCTGCCGGGCAGCGACTCAAGGAGTCCGGCCCGTTGCAGGTCCTGCACGGCGTTGATCACCGTTTGCTCGGCACAGCCGTACGTCGCGGCGAGCGTCTTGTACGACGGGATCTTGTCGCCCACCTTGTACCGGCCGGACTGGAGCTCTTTGCGCAGGTCAGCGGCGATTCGCTCGCTCTTCGTCTGAGCACCTACATGCCTGGTTGACATGCCGTCCAAGGTACGCCAGGCGCAATGAATCGCACTAGTGCGGCGTAAGGGCTTGACGCAAGCACACAAGAGCGCTCTAGAGTGCAGTTACGTGCTTGGCCGAGCGCAGACAGCAATCCTGCGACGGCTGAAGACAGCTTTGACCTGCGTTTTTGCACGGAATGGGCCCGCTTCGGCGGGTCAAGGGGCCCGGGACAGATCGGGCCGAGGGTCCCCGGCCCTTTGCATCCGGGAGGGCATGAGGCCGCGGAAGGAGGTCTCAAGTCCCCAGCCTGGAACGGCAGCACGCTGCCGAAGGGGACACACGCACGACGGTTCATAGTCCTCGACGAACGGCCGGCGGTTGCCGGGCGGACGTCGGGGGCCATGACCTCTCGTCCGTGGGATGAGGCGCACTGAGGTGCGCCGGGACGGCTGCCGGTTCCTTGGCCGGACGGCAGCCGTCCCGTGGGTCGCTCCTAGTTGAGAGGAGTTCGACCGTGCGAACCATTGTCGGGGGCAAGGTGGTGATCTCGGGTGCCGCGTTCGCCGAACTTGCCATCGGTCTCGACGCGGAGCTGTTCGGGGGGACGCAGGACGAGTCCGCGGGCGAGCGTGCCGCGCGGCTGGAGGCCGCGCGGGACGTTCTCGCGGACTTGTGGCGTGAGGATCGGGAGCTTGCGGCGTACGCCGCGGCCCTGTTGGACGAGTCGGCCGACGACGCGAACGTTGTTGCGCTGCCGGCGCGGCGTACCGCCGAGGGGCGGTGGGCGGCGTGAGCGCGGATGCGGGGACGTTCGCGGCGGTCGGTTTCGCGTTGTACGCGGCGCACATGGTGGGCGACCACTGGGTGCAGACCGATTCTGAGGCCGGGAACAAGGGCAAGACCGGCGAGCAGCGTTGGACGGGCCGCTACTTCGCGGTCCGGCACGGCGTCGGGCTCGCCGCGGTCAAGGCCGGGTTCGTCGCCGTGGTGTGGGCGGTGTTCGGGTTGTCCCTCGCGCCGCTCGGCGTCGCGCTCGGGATGACCGTCGACACCGTCTCCCACATCTGGGCGGACCGGCGGCACACGCTCGCCGCGTTCGCGCGGCGCGTGGGCAAGGGCACGTGGTGGGAGCGCGACCCGAACGCGCCCTACCTGCTTGACCAGTCGTGGCACATCGGGTGGCTGTTCGTCGCGGCCGTGGTCATCGCGGGGGTGGGGTCGTGACCGAGACCATCCACACGATGCGTGCGGCCCGGAAGATGGACGCCGCGCGGATCGCAGAGGCGCAGGCCACCGCGAGCGAGAAAACCGCGCTCGCGTCCGTCGTTCAGGCGCAGGCAGCCGCGCAGGTCGCGGCGATCCAGCGACAGGAACAGCGCGACGTACAAGCCGAGAACGCCAGGGACAAGGCGGCGCGCCGTGCCGCCCTGCGGGCGAAGTGGAACGCGGTGGCGGCTTCCGGGCTTGAGCGGCGGGACTTCGTCCTCGTCGCGGTGGTCATGGTCGCGTCGATCGGTACCGCGTGGCCGGCGCAGATGGGTTTCTATCTGGGCATGGGCATGGCCCCGGTGCTCGCGGTGCTGGTCACCGCGATGACCGAAGGTGCCGCGTGGGCCGGTGCCGCGATGGCGTCCAAGGCCATTGAGGACGGCCGACCGGTCGGGATGTACCGGGCGATCACGTGGAGTTCGGCCCTCACCGCAGCGGCGCTCAACTTCGCCCACAGCTACCACCGCAGCGTCCCGCTCGCGTGCGTGCTCGCGCTCGCCAGCCTGCTCGGGGTGGTGCTGTGGGAGGCGTACGCGCACTCACGGACCGGCGACAGCGACGGGAAGTCTGCCGCACAGGTCCGGGCCGAGTACTACCGCAAGGCGCGATACCCGAAGGTCTCGCGACGAACGCGGGACCTCATCGCCGCGGTTCCGGGGATGGACCCGGACGCGGCATGGGTCATCGCGTGGCGGTCGGTCCACGGGGCCGACCCGGGCGTGACACACCGGACTCTCAAGCAGCACCACAAGGCGGCCAAGCGGATCGGCGGTCTGCTCGACAAGGCACCGGTACTCAACGCCGCGGCGGTCGGGCTCAACGCCGTTCAGCCGCTGAGTGCGACGCTCCAGGACATGGCGCCCGGCGGCACCGTGGCCGACTCGCGCCGCGCGGTCGGCGACGCGGTGACGGTCGCGTTCAACGCGTCGTACCCGATCGAGGATCTGATCGGCGCGGACGACGGCCCAGCCGACGACACGCCCGACACAGACGCCGACGAAGGTGCCGAGGATGCGCCGGCGCCCGACGAGTTGGGGGAACAGTCGACGTCTGGCCAGGACTTTTCCGGCGAATCGCAAGAAAACGGATCATCGGCCGGTCGGCCGACTCCCGCGCGGCGCAAGCCGACCGGGAAGGTCCCGCCGGCGGCGAAGTCGACGGTGCCCAAGCGGACGCCGGATGAGCTCTTGTCCGTCGCGCGGCGGGTCAGTGCCGACTGGCCGACCGGGGACCTGACGGCGGAGCGGATCCGCAAGGCGGTTCGCACGTCGTCCGAGTCGGCCCGACTGCTCCGCGACACGCTGCGCGCCGAACGGGCAGCCGGGTCGGGTGACGGAATCGACGCGGCCGGCGCCGCGTGAGCCGGTTCCGCCGGCGGTTCTGGGACCCGACCGGCACCCGGTACGGACTGCCGACCTACCCGTGGCGATTGGCCCCGGACGGGATGGCGACCCGTCGTCAACTCCGTGCCGAGGGACTGCGGCCCGGTGGGCAGGACGTTGCCGCGCAAGTGATGTGGCAGACCCGGCGCGGCGTGCGCGTGGCGTACCTCTACCGCGTCGACGCCGCCCGCCCGGTCCGACCCATGACCGAAGGCAAACATCGGGCGCTCGCCGCAGCGATGCGGGCCCGCCGTACATGCCCGGTCTGCGGCACCGACGCCGGTTACGTGCTGCCGCGTCACCTCGGCACGTGTGTGCCGTGCGGCGGCCGAAGTGCCGTTGCCGCGTAAGGAAGGAAACCCGCACCGCATGACGAACAACGCCGCCGCTCGGCATGTCCGGGTCCGGCTCGCCGGTGTCGACGCGGACGCGCTCGCGCGTGCCGCCGCGCTGCTCGCCGAAGTCGCCGACACCGGGCCGGTGTCCGCGCCGTACGCGGACCGGCGCGGCGACGGCTACCGGCTCTATCTCGACCTGTACCTGACCGACGACGTGAGCACGCCCCGGGAGGGATGACCGTGACCACCGCCGACGACGAACAGGCCAACCGCGAACCGGCCCGTTTCTGGCTCAACCCCGGTACGCCGGACAAGCCGGCGTGCCGCCGCAAGGCGTACTGCCTGCTCCCCGCCGGACACCGCGGGGCCTGCGCGCTCCCCGTGAACCGCCAGTAGTCCCCGCGGCATCCGGCGCGCGATCCGCAACACCGTTGCCGCCGCCGCTCACACAGAAGCGGCGACCATCCGCCTGTTCCGACTCCTGTACAGCGCACCTGTGTTCGCGGCCCCGGCAACTCGCCTGGCAGCACCTTGCCGGGGCCGCTTCCCCATTCCGCACCACTGGCATGGAAGTGGAGATCTTCCACGATGGAGTACACCGACACGAAAGACCACTTCGACCCGCACGACGGCCCGGACGTCGACGGCGGCGCCGAGGTGATCCCGTTCCGCAAGCCTGCCTCACCTGACCCCGACGTCGACACCGCGGCGCCGGACGTCGACGCCCCGGTCCCGGTCGACCCGCCAGCGCCTGCGCGCCCGTCGTGGCGCGAGTCGGTCCGGGGTGAGAAGCGGCGCCCGATCCTTCCGCCGTGGCTGCTGTCCCGCGACGCATTGCGCGAGCAGGTGCGGTGGGTGGTCGACCACTACACGCACGTGCTCGCGTTCCACGCCGTGCGAACCCCCGTCTACGCCGCGACCCTCGCGATCCGCTCCCCGCAGGGCGCGGCAAGGTTGGTCGGCGGCGCGTTCCGGTGGGCATCCGACGCCGACGGCCGACCGGTCCGCGCGGACGCCGTCCGGCGCGCGGACGCGGCCGAGTACCTGAAACTGGCGAAGCACCGCGACGGACGCATCCGCCTGCGGGTGACGATCCTCGCCACGGCGACGCTCGCCGTCGGCATCCTGCTGACCGCGCTCATCCTGGCCGGTCCCAGGTGGGGCGCGGTACTCGCGTTCGCGGGCATCGTCGCCGGGCTCGGGTTCTTCGGAGCGCCCGAGGACCGCCCGGTGGTGGGGCCGGCGGTGGTCAAGCCGCAGGTGCAGAAGCTGACTTCGCACATCGTCCTGCGTGCGCTCGGCGCGCTCGGCATCGCGGGCATCAACCAAGCCGTCGCGAAGGGGTGGGGGCCGCGGGCGTTCGTCGCGCCGATCACCCGCGACGGTCCCGGGTGGCGCGCGGACGTCGACTTGCCGTTCGGCGTGACGGCGGTCGACATCATGGAACGCCGGGACCGGCTCGCGTCCGGTCTGCGCCGGCCGATGGGCTGTGTGTGGCCCGAACCGGTCCACCACGAGCACACCGGACGCCTGGTGCTGTGGGTCGGGGACCAGGACATGAACCAGGCCCGCCAACCCGCGTGGCCCCTCGCGAAGTCCGGGACCACGTCGGTGTTCAAGCCGATCCCCTACGGCACCGACCAGCGCGGGCGGAACGTCTCGCTCACGCTGATGTTCGCGAACATGCTCATCGGCGCGATGCCCAGGTTCGGGAAGACGTTCGCGCTGCGGGTCGTGCTGCTCGCCGTCGCGCTCGACCCCACGGCCGAGATGCACACATGGGAACTCAAGGGCACCGGCGACCTTGAAGCGCCCGGCTTGGTGTCGCACACCTACGGGTCCGGCCCGGACGACGACACCCTTTCCGGGTGCATGGACATGCTCCGCTACGTCTACAAGAACCTTGAGCACCGCGCGAAGGTGATCCGGGGCCTGCCGAAGGACGTCTGCCCGGAGAACAAGGTGACCCCCGAACTCGCAGCCCGCAAGTCGCTGGGGCTGCACCCGCTGGTCGTGTCGATCGACGAATGCCAGGAGCTGTTCTCGCACCCGAAGTTCGGCGCGGAAGCGGCCGAGAAGTGCATCGGGATCATCAAGCGCGGGCCCGCGCTCGGCGTCATGCTCCTGCTCGCGACGCAGCGTCCCGACAAGGACTCGCTGCCCACCGGGGTGTCCGCGAACGTCGGGATCCGGTTCTGCCTGCGGGTCATGGGCCAGACCGAGAACGACATGGTGCTGGGCACGTCGTCGTACAAGAACGGCCTGCGGGCGACGACGTTCACCGCGAACGACCGCGGCATCGGCTACCTGGTCGGCCACGCCACCGACCCGCAGATCATCCGCACCTACTACGTCGACGCACCCACCGCGGACCGCATCTGCGAACGGGCCCGCGCCGCACGCGAAGCCGCAGGCACCCTCGCCGGCTACGCGGCTGGCGAGAGCACCGAGGCGGACCGCGGCCCGTCCTATGACCTGCTCGCGGACACCCTCGCGGTGATCCCGGCGTCCGAGCCGAAGGTGTGGAACGAAGTGGTGGTGGACCGGCTCGCCGAGTTGCGGCCGGACGCCTACGGCACGTGGGCCACGCTCGACGTCAAGGCGAAGTCCGCGCAACTCACGACCGCGCTCAAGCCGTACGGGGTGCCGGTCGGTCAGGTCTGGGGCACCGACGAGACCACCGGCAAGGGCGCCAACCGCCGCGGGATCACCCGCGACGACGTCACCGCCGCCATCACCAAGCGTGACGGAAACCGCGCCGCGGACTGACCGCGAACCGCTGCTAGGTCTAGCAGCCACCGTTGCTAGACCTAGCAGCCCTGCTAGCAACCCATCCCCACGCTGATCAGCGCACTAGTCCCTAGCACCGCCATGCCCGGAACCAGCGAAAACACCCTCTGGGAGGCTCTGATGACCCCCAACGCGCTTGTCATCCTGCTGATCCTCGGCACCGGCGCCGGTTACGCACTGTTGTGCTGGGTCAGCCCGTTCGGGCCCTGCCGCGCCTGCGACGGCACCGGCAACCACACCCCGTGGACCGAACGCCGCGCCGCGCGCAACGGCACGCCGGTCAAGCGCCGGCGCCGCATACGCAGGCCGTGCCGCCGCTGCAAGGGCACCGGCGCGCGCCTGCGCGTCGGACGCCGGATCCACAACGCCGGACGCCGCCTGCACGAAGACGGTACCCGCTGAACAGCCCCCTGCCCGCGCACCGCAACCGAGTTCGGAGACTCCCTGTGGGAACCGACCTGATCCTGTCCGCGGGAACCACGCCGCCGTCCGGTACGCCGGGCGGCGGCGTGGTCACCCTGGCCATGCCCGTCGTCTGCATGATCCTCGCCTGCCTGTTCCTCGCGAACGGCAAGGCCCCGAAGCTCGCGGGGTTCTTCCTGTTCCTCGCCGGCGTCGGACTGTCCGGCACCGCCATTGCCGGGTCCCTGTCGACGTCCACCCACGCCATGTTCACCGGCGTCATCGACGGCATCACCGCCGCCATCGGATGACCCCGCCGCCCGCCGTGGCCCCGAACACCCCAGACGAAAAGGGCGTGTTCGGGACCGCGGGGGACGGCCGGACCGTCCGGCCCTCCCGCACCAGGGAGGAAACAGCCCATGCGCATCCGAAGGTGGTTCGTCTACCGCGACGCCGGGACGTTGCTCATCGAACGCGGCCCGGACCCGGACTGCGCGGACTGCAACGGCCAAGGCGCCTGGATGACCGCCTGCGCCACCGACCCCGAAGAGCCCGAGTTCATTTCGTGCCCCTGCTCCATCGGGCCCGCGTTCCGCATCCGCTACCGCCCGCGCCGCAAGTCCGCCCCGGCCACGGACCCGTGGCTGAGGGACGAACCCCCTTTCTGAACACCGCACTTCCATCGAATGAAGAGGAGTTCGGCCGTGGCCAACAACGCCACCTACATCACCGTGACCGGGAACCTGACCCGCGACCCGGAAGGCCGCTTCACCGCTTCCGGCGTCTTCGTCACCCGCATCTCCATCGCCGTCACCCCCCGCCGCTTCGACAAGCAGGCCGGCGAGTGGACCGACGGCGAGACCACCTACTGGGACGCCACCGCATGGCGCGGACTGGCCGAACACGCGGCCGAGTCGCTGCGCAAGGGAGACCGGGTCATCGCGACCGGCACCGTGACCACCAGCCGCTGGGAGGACGCCGAGACCGGCGAGCCGCGCTCGCGGGTCGTCCTCGACCTGGAGGACATCGGCCCGTCCCTCGCCTGGGCCACCGCGACCGTCGTCAAGGCCGGACGCAGCAACGGCCCGAACCGCGCCACCGGCGCCCCGCAGGGCGACGCGTGGGCCGGCAACGGCGCCGCTGCGTCCGGCGAACCGCCGTTCTAGGCAGGGGGTTCGTGTCGTGAGGAAGTCCCCGACCGCCACGAAAGACCCGACCAAGCGCCCATGCCGGGCGTGCGTGCGCGGCTACGTCACCGGCCCGGCCGGACACCGCCGCCCCTGCCCGTGCTGCCACGGCACCGGCGAACTGTGAATCCGCCCCGGGGCACCCGCCCATTCCGCCAAGAAGCGTCGGGTGCCCCGGGCCCAACCCCGCCCCCTCATGGGAGCAGAAAGGGAAGTCCCAGCATGACGCACACCAAGCGCACGCGTCGCCCCCTCGACGTGCCCGCGCTCGCCGACGAGGTCGCCGAGTCCGTGCGGCGCCTGAACCACGCGTTGCAGGACGCGGCCGGGCGCGGTGAGTGGCCGATGCCGCCCCAGGACGCGTACCGCGTCGTCGGCGCGCTCGCCGACACCGCCCGCCGGCTCCCGCAGGTCCTGCGCGAGACCACGGGTTTCGCCTACGAGCCGGACGGCCTGCGCGTCGACGACGGCACCGACCCCGCCGCGCACCTGCGCCGGCTGTCCGCGGCCGTCCACGACGCGACTCAGCACGCGCGCGTTCTCGAAGCGGCGCTGAACGAGGCGTGTTCGCTGGTCGGCGCCGTCGGTTACGCCGTCGCGTGGGACGACGCGTGACCGGGCGGCGTATCGGCTCGCTGTGCTCCGGCTACGGCGGGTTGGACATGGCCGCGAGCGCGGTGCTCGGCGCCGACGTCGCGTGGCACTGCCAGTACGAACCGCCGGACAGGAAAGGCCGCCCCGACCGTAAGCAGCACGCCGCGCGGATCCTCGCGCACCGGTGGCCGGGCGTGCCGAACCACGGCGACATCACCCGCGTCGACTGGCACCAGGTCGCCCCGGTCGCCGCGTTGACGGCGGGGTTCCCGTGCCAGGACGTGTCCGCCGCCGGACACCGGGCCGGGATCGCCCCGGGCACCCGGTCGGGGGTGTGGGCGCACGTCGCGCACGCCGTCGCGGTGCTGCGGCCCGGGTTGGTGTTCATCGAGAACGTGGAGGGGTTGCTCAGTGCGAAAGCCGATCGCGGAATGGCACCCGCAGACGCGGACGTGGCGGCTGCCGGGGAGCACGCTCTTCGGGCGCTCGGCTGTGTTCTCGGAGACCTGGCCGACCTCGGGTTCGATGCGCGGTGGTGTCGCGTACGCGCATCCGATCTCGGCGCCTGCCACCAACGTTCCCGCGTGTTCGTCCTGGCGTGGCCTGCCCACGCCGGCAGCCCGGGACTGGCGTGGCGGCGGGCAACCGGGGCAACTTCCCACGGTCGTGGCCCTGTTGCCGACGCCGACGGTGTCGGAGGCCAACGGGACCGGGCACGCGACACACGGCGGGATGGACCTGCGGACCACGGTGTCCCTCCTGCCGACACCCCGCGCTTCGGACGGGACCAACGGCGGTCCGAACCAGCGGGGCAGCAAAGGGGACCTGACGTTGCCGAGTCCGGCAGCGACGATCGCGGGCCGGTCGACTGGGGCCCGTACGCCGCGGCGGTCACGCGGGCGGAAACCTTCGTCGGACGCCGGGCAGGCTCGCCAACTGACCCTCACGGACGCCTGAACCCGGTCTTCGTCGAATGGATGATGGGCCTGCCCGCGGGCCACGTCACCGCCGTGCCCGGGATACCTCGGAGCGCGCAACTCAAGGCGTTGGGCAACGGCGTCGTCCCGCAGCAAGCCACCCACGCACTCCGGATGCTCCTGGGCGACGGCGGTTCCGGGGCGGCGGCATGACCACCGCCCCGACACCGCCGCTGTGCTCTCGGCGGTCCGCCGACCCCTGCCCCGCCACCGAGCAGGTACGCCGGTACACCAACGGGCACTACTGCCCCGTTCACGCCCCCGGG
>NZ_JBPKBI010000001.1:631256-663118 GCF_051388935.1 Yinghuangia sp. YIM S10712 | reverse complement strand
CCCCCCGTCCGGGTCCTGGTCACCGGCTCCCGAGACTGGGACGAACCCGCCCGCGTGCACCGCGTGTTGGACGCGTTCCTGCACACGTGGCCCGTCCGCCTGGCCATCGTCCACAGCGATCACCCCACCGGCGCCGAACGTCACGCCGCTGAATGGGCCCACCGCCACCGCGACCACAGGGTTACGCAGGAATCCCTAAAGGCCGCGTGTGGCGCGGACTTGTGCATTGCGTTCATCCGCGACGCCTCACCCGGCGCCACCCAACGCGCCGACGCCGCGCACGCCGCCGGCATCCCCACCATCCGCTACACCGCCACAGCCAGACACAGCACGAAAGGTGACAGTGTGAGCGATCACCTGAGGACCGCCCTCGAACTGGCCCGGATCGGCGTGCCGGTTCTTCCGTTGCGAGCAGGAAAGGTCCCGTTCGGGAACTGCCCCGCCTGCGCCGGTTCGGCATGCGGCGGCCGGCCGAACATGAAAACCGCCGGGCCGTGCCGGTGCCCGCGCGTGTGCCACGCCTGGGCCGCCGCGACCACCGACACCGCCGTCATCAACTCACCGGAATGGGCGCGGGCGTGGCGGCAGGCCGTCGCCGTCGCCTACCACCCCGGCGGCGCCGGTCTCACCGTCGTGGACCTTGATGACGACGCGGCGGTCACGTGGGCCCGCGCGACGCTGCCCCTGACCAAAGTGGTGGCGACCACCCGCGGGGAGCACTGGATCTATCACGGCGCGATGCGGTCCGCGAACCACGTGAGGCCCGGCGTGGACATCAAGTCCCACATGTCCTACGCCCGATGGCTCGGACGCGGCACCGGCCGCATGACTCCTTTGTCCGAGGCGGTGCGCGCCCTGGTGAACCGCGAAGAGCAAGAGACCACCCCGCCCGGCGGCGCGGTGGTCTCTTCGTCCTTGCCGGCACCCACCGGATGGACGCGGTCGGTCGCCACCGGATGCCGCCACACCGACAGCTACGTACACACCGGTCTGGAACGCGGCATCGCCACCGTCCTCGACCACACGAATACCGGCGCCGGTTCCAGCGCGTACGGCGTCGCGCGGTTCCTCGCCAAGCAGCACAGCGGGTGCCCCGGCCCGTGCGGACTCGACGCCCTCGGCGAGCACATCGTCGCCGCGGCCGTCGAGGTCGGCGTACCCGAGCCCTACGCCCGCCGCGCCGTCCGCAACGGGCTCGCCGACGCCAGCCCGCGCGCTCACATCCGAACCCCGCCAAACGGCGGACGGGAGGACAGTTCGATGAGCACCACACCGCCCGCTCCGGCGAACACCCGCGTGGGGGCAGCGTGACCGCCCCCACTCCCCCTTTCCCCGACAGCCGTCAATCCCCCGCCCACTGCGCACCGACCGACGCCAGCGCGCCGGTGCCCGAAGACGTCGCGGTGTTCGACCGATTCGACGTGTTCCCGCCGGACGCCGGCGACCCCTTGGCCGCGTTCGACCCGGCGCCTCTGTGGGAGGAACCAATCCCGCTCGGGCACGTCCGCACGCTGCCGCCGTTCCCGGTCGACGCGTTGCCACGGTGGGTGGCGGACATGGTCGCCGCCGTCGCCGAGGAAACGCAGACGCCGCCGGACCTTGCCGGGTGCACCGCGCTCGCGGCGTTGTCGACGGCGGCCGGGGGCCGCGCGGTGGTCGACGTACGCGGCGGGTGGCGCGAGCCGGTCAACCTCTACATCGCCGTCGCACTGCCGCCCGCGAACCGCAAATCGGCGGTATTCGCGCGCCTGACCGCGCCGCTCCTCAAAGCGGAGCAGGTGATGGACGAAAACGCCATCGGCGCCATCGTGGAAGCCGAGACCACCGCCCGGCTCGCCAAAGCCGCCGCCGAGAAAGCCGCCCACAAAGCCGCCGGCGCCGCTCCAGACAAGCGCGACGAACTCACCGCCGAAGCCGTCGCGTTGGCCAAAACCGCCGAAAGCGTCGACGTCCCCGCGCGTCCGCAATTGGTCGCCGACGATGCCACCCCCGAAGCGGTCGCGTCTCTGCTCGCCGAGCAGCGCGGACGGCTCGCGGTGCTGTCCGCCGAAGGCGGCATCTTCGACATCATCGCCGGACGCTACTCCGGCACACCCAACATGGAGGTGTTCCTTAAAGGCCACGCCGGAGACCTGCTCAAGGTCAACCGGCAGGGGCGGCGCGAGTACATCGAAAACCCCGCCCTCACCATGGGGCTCGCCGTCCAACCGGCGGTGCTGGAAGACATCGCGAGGGTCAAAGGATTCGAGGGACGCGGACTGCTCGCGCGGTTCCTGTACTCGCTCCCAACATCGCTGGTCGGACGCCGGAAAGTCCTCACCGACCCGGTACCGGCCGACGTCGCCGACACCTACGCGCAACGCCTCGGCGCCCTGGTGCTGTCTCTCGCCGACTGGACCGACCCGGCCATACTGCCACTCACACCAGACGCGAACGCGGCGCTTGTGGAGCGGCAGGAACGCACCGAATCCCGGCTCGCCGACGGCGGCATGCTCGCGCATGTCCGCAACTGGGGCGGCAAAGTCGACGGTGCCGCCGTCCGCATCGCCGGCCTCCTGCACCTGGCCGCGCACGACCAAGCGTGGACCCGCCCGATCGACGCCGACACCGTGCGCGCGGCCGGACGCATCGCGGAGTACTTCACCCACCACGCGCTCGCCGTGTTCGACCTCATGGGCGCCGACCCGGCACGCGACCGCGCCCGGATCGTCCTCGACCACCTGCGCCAACGCAAGGCCCCGGTGGTCAGCAAGCGGGACCTGTTCACCGGACTGTCCCGCGCCGAATTCCCCATCACGGCCGACCTTGACCCTGTGCTGGCCCTCCTGGAAGACCACGGATGGCTGCGCCCGGAACCGGCCCCCGAACGCCGGGGCCGCGGCCGACCGCCGTCGCCGCGCTACGAGACACACCCGCACCTGCACACGCCGGGGGGCTGACCCCTGCCGCAATAACCGCAGAAACCGCAGAAAACCCGCGCACCCGGACTGACCTGCGACGATGCCCGACCAGCCGCCGTCCGCAGAACTCCCGCCTATTTCCGCAGAAATACCCGAAGGCGAGACAGTGAGCGGGACGACGGCCGGTCGGCATCCGACCACCGGCTATTTCTGCGGAATAAGCCCCGGTTTCTGCGGCAGCCGTCGCACGCCGCATCACCGCAGGTCACAGCCCCATCCCGGCATTTCTGCGGTTTCTGCGGTTTCTGCGGCGCGAGAACTCGTCCGACGACGTCACAGGCGCGTCGACACAGCCCTAGAACAGAAGACAGCACCGAGGGGAGCAGGCAGTGACCACCCGGGACGACAGTCTGAAGTTGCCGGAAGTCCTCAAGGAGATGCGCGTGTCGCGCGCTGCCTTCTACCGCATGCGTGCCCGCGGCGCGGCACCGAAGCTCATCAAGCTGCCTAACGGTCAGATCCGGGTCCGGCGGTCCGAATTGGACCGCTGGTGGGCCGCTCTCGAATCCCTCTAGAGACCCCGCAGCAAGGCCACTTGGCCCCGTGCGCACCCGCGCACGGGGCCTTTCTCATGCCTGAAAGGAAGTCATGCCAAAGCCCAGCTTTGACGTGCGCATCTGGGAGATCCGCGTACGCAAGGGCAAGACCGGCCGGACGTCGGCCGAAGTTCGTTGGAAGGTCGCAGGTACTCCATTCTCCGAGACGTTCCGCACGAAGACGCTCGCGGACGGGCGACGTGCCAAACTCCTGCGTGCCCTCCACAGTGGCGAGCCGTTCGACGCCGTCTCCGGACTGCCCATGTCGGAGATTCGCCTTCGTGACGACGTCCCCTGGTACGTCCACGCGCGCGAGTACATCGAAATGAAGTGGCCGACGGCGCCTGCGAAGACGCGGACCACGCTCGCCGATGCCCTCGCCACGGCAACACCCGTGCTGGTCAAAGACCGTCGCGGCATGCCGGACACAGCCCTCCTGCGTCGGGCGCTGTACGGATGGGCGTTCAACGTCAACCGGTGGACGGAGGATCCGCCCGACGACGTGGCCGCCGCACTCGCGTGGGTGGAGGGGCATTCGCTCCCCATGAGCGCGTTGGACGACGCCGCCGTGATGCGCAAGGTGCTGACCGCTTTCACGCTCCGCCTTGATGGGAGCGAAGCGTCCCCGTCCACCGTCCGGCGCAAGCGCGCGATCTTCCACAACGCGCTCGGCTACGCAGTGGAGCTGTCCCGGCTCAAGTCCAATCCGCTGCACGCGGTGCAGTGGACGGCACCGGAGACGGCGACGGAAGTGGAACCGGCCTGCGTCGTGAACCCCCGGCAGGCCGGCGCCCTGCTCGCGGCGGTCCGTGAGCAGGGCAACCGTGGTGAACACCTGGAAGCGTTCTTCGGGTGCCTCTACTACGCGGCCATGCGGCCCGCAGAAGCCGTTTGGCTGCGCCTGGACAACTGCGACTTGCCCAAGCGCGGTTGGGGACAGCTCCGCTTGGACGGGTCACGGCCCCGGGTCGGATCCGCGTGGACGAACGACCGCACGGCGCACGACGTGCGCGGGCTCAAGTGGCGAGCGCGGAAGGCCACGCGCCCGGTGCCCATCCCGCCTCGGATGGTCGCCATGCTGCGGTGGCACATCTACCGGTACGGCGTCGCCCCCGACGGTCGGCTGTTCCGCACCGCACGCGGCGGCATCGTGCAGGAGAGCGGCTACGGCGAAGTCTGGGCCAGGGCCCGTAAGGCGGCGTTCACGCCGCAACAGTTCGTCTCTCCGCTCGCGACACGGCCGTATGACCTACGGCACGCCGGCGTCTCGCTCTGGCTCAACTCGGGAGTGGACCCGGCGGAAGTCGCGAAACGAGCGGGACACAGCATCGCGGTGCTGCTCAAGGTCTACGCCAAGTGCATGGACGGCGGGACGGACGCCGCGAACAAAAGGATCGCCGAAGCGTTCGGCGAGTGGGAGTGACGGGCATCTCGCGGTCGGTCCGCGTCCACAGATAGGCCGCGCGCACTGGTCAGGACGCGAAATCGAGTGAGACAAGGTGAGACAAAGCAGGCATTCTGAGCGCCTGCGCAGGACGGGAAAACGAAAGAGCCTCTGACCGCATTCATGCTGGTCAGAGGCTGTTTCTAAGGTGTGGCGGGTGCAGGGTTCGAACCTGCGTAGGCGTAAGCCGACAGATTTACAGTCTGCTCCCTTTGGCCGCTCGGGCAACCCGCCGGGGTGTCGTCCGCTCGGGGCGACGGGGATAACAATAGCGGACGGCGTGGGGTGGTCCGCTACTCGGTTTGTGGTGGGTGGCGGTGGGGTGGGGGTGGGCTGGATACGCTGGGGATTCGTGTGTCCGGTGGTGCGGGGCTGTGGGCTTCGGGCGGGGGCGCGCGGGACGGTGAACTCACAGAAAGCGATGCTGACCCTTGGCTGACTCCTCTTTCGACATCGTGTCCAAGGTCGACCGCCAGGAGGTCGACAACGCGCTCAACCAGGCGGCGAAGGAGATCTCGCAGCGGTTCGACTTCAAGAACGTCGGGGCGTACATCGGGTGGTCGGGTGAGCAGATCGAGATGCGCGCCAACACCGAGGAGCGCGTCAACGCGATCCTGGACGTGTTCCAGTCGAAGCTGATCAAGCGACAGATCTCGCTGAAGGCGTTCGATGCGGGCGAGCCGAAGCTCTCCGGCAAGGAGTACAAGATCTTCGGGTCGATGCAGGAGGGCATCTCTCAGGAGAACGCGAAGAAGGTCTCGAAGATCATCCGGGATGAGGGGCCGAAGAGCGTCAAGGCTCAGATCCAGGGTGACGAGCTTCGGGTGAGCTCGAAGAGCCGGGACGACCTCCAGGAGGTCATCGCGCTGCTCAAGGGCAAGGACCTCGACTTCGCGGTCCAGTTTGTGAATTACCGGTAGAGCCGTCGCGGCTTTGCCGTCCTCGGGGCGTTCCGCGCGAGCGGGGCGCCCCGAGGTCTGTGCGGCCTGCGGTTACGGGCGGCCGAGAGGCTCGCGGGGAGTCGCCGGGTCGAGGTCGACGGGGGTGAGGTTCAGCGGCGTGAGGGTGATGGGCGCCGTGTGTTCCGCGTCGCCGGAGAGGGCGGCGGCGGCTCGGGGGGCGACGAGGGCTTCGTCGAGGCGGCCGGTGTAGCCGTCGTACAGGACGCGCAGCGCGCCTTCGTACGCGAAGGGCACCAGGCTTCGGCCGGTGGCGAGCAACGTCCTGGCCGTCCGGAACGTCTCCAGGAACAGTGCCCGGAACCGGGCCACTCGACTGCCGGGGGTGACCGGCCAGCGGGCGATGACGGTGCGGTACGCGTCCTCGTAGCGTCCGAGCGCGTCGAGGTGGGCTTCCGTGCGGCCGGTGATCGTGGTGTCCTCGGTGGCACGGTGGAAGGCCACGCCCGGTTTGGGGCAGCGGGCGAAGCACCAGCCGCGGTCGTGGATCAGGCGCAGCCACAGCGCCCAGTCGACGAGCACGGGCAGCTCGGGGTCGAAACGGAACCACGATGCGGGCCCGTGCACGGCCGGGTTGCGGCACACGACGGCCGATGTCGGTACGAAGTTGGCGACCGCGATCGCGCCCGGGTCGTACGGGAAGTCGTAGCCGTTGGCCGCGGTCTCGGGCGTCTCACCCGGCGGGCAGCGGCGTTCGACGGGCACGCAGTCCGCGTACACGACGTCCGCGCCGGACACCTCCAGTGCCGCGATCGCGCGCGCGAGGTGGCCGGGCAGATAGAGGTCGTCGTCGTCCAGGAAGGCGACGAACCGGCCGGACGCGATCTCCAGGCCCGCGTTGCGCGCCGCCGCCTGGCCGCGTGGGCGCGGATGGGACAGCACGCGGACGGTCAGCCCCGGCACTCCCAGCGGCAGCGCGGCGGCGATGTCGCCGCCGCCGTCGTTGACGACGACGGCTTCCGCACTGTCGATGCCGTCGGCGAGTTGCATGGCCACGCTGCGCAAGGCGTCAGCCAGCAGCTCGGCTCGGTCTCGGGTGGGGACGATGACGCTCACCGTTGCCGGCACGGCATCCCTCCGCGGAGTCGGTTCGTCGGGTTCCCCGTGACTCGACGCTCGTTGTCTGGGCGTGAACGGTGTGCCGGGAGTCCGGCACGGTTGATATCGGCACGACGGTCACAGGGATTCAGGCACCCGGGAGGGGTTCACTCGGAAGCACGCCAGGCGCCCGCCGGCCACGTGTTCCTCAGGTGTAGAGGTAGCGCGGATCTTCGGTCGGGACGATCTCGGTGCCGAGGGGCAGCAGCGAGATCGGGATCATCTTGAAGCTCGCGATGCCGAGCGGAATCCCGATGATCGTGATGCACATCAGCAGCCCGAACACGAGGTGCCCGATGGCGAGCCACCAGCCGAACAGGATGATCCACAGCACGTTTCCCAGCATCGAGCCGATGCCGGCGGTGGGCTTGCGGACGATCGTCCGGCCGAAGGGCCACAAGGCGTAGGCGGCCATCCGGAGACTGGCGATGCCGAAGGGGAT
Organism: Yinghuangia sp. YIM S10712; assembly: GCF_051388935.1. NCBI lineage: Bacteria > Bacillati > Actinomycetota > Actinomycetes > Kitasatosporales > Streptomycetaceae > Yinghuangia > Yinghuangia sp. YIM S10712. The sequence continues at coordinate 655,679 of NZ_JBPKBI010000001.1, read as the reverse complement.
CGTGATCACCAGGAAGAAAAGGACGAAGCAGACGATGGCCGCGCCGATGTAGGCCATCGCCATCCAGAAGCCGCACAGGACGAGCCAGATGACATTGAGCAAGATCTTCATGCCTGGCGGATCCCCGGATTGGCGGCCGACTACCGCATTTGCCGAGATTGGTACGGATCGGAAGCAGGCGGACGCACATCGCCCCGGCACGCGCGGGAAAAGCAGCGGCGTTGCGGGGGGTGCGGCCGGCGGCGAAGGCGTTCGGCGCCTCGGTCGGCGAGATGTCCAGGCGCGGCATCGGCTGCCGCGCTGGGCCGAAAGCTCGCGCACGATGCGGTACGGCCCGGGGTTCTCCGCTTCGCTCACCAGGGAAGGGCGTCGTCCGGCGGACGGCCCGGCTCAGCGGCCGGCCATGGCTTCCAGACGCCGGATGCGCTCGGCCATCGGGGGGTGCGTCGAGAACATCTTGGTCATGCCCTGCCCCGGGCGGAACGGGTTTGCGATCATCAGCGAGCTGGTCGCCTCGATGCGCGGCTCCGCGGGAAGCGGGCGCTGCTTGGTGCCCATCTCCAGCTTCCGCAGTGCGCTGGCGAGCGCAAGGGGGTCGCCGGTGAGGCGGGCGCCGGACGCGTCGGCCTGGAATTCGCGGCTGCGGCTGATGGCGAGCTGGATGAGCGAGGCTGCGACCGGGCCGAGGATCATCATGAGGAGCATGCCGATCAGGCCGGGGCCTTCGTCGTCGTCGCCGCGGCCGATGGGGATCAGCCACGCGAAGTTGGCGAGGAACATGATGACGCTGGCCAGCGCACCCGCGACCGACGAGATCAGGATGTCGCGGTTGTAGACGTGCGCGAGCTCGTGGCCGAGGACGCCGCGCAGTTCGCGTTCGTCGAGGATGCGCAGGATGCCGGTGGTGCAACAGACCGCCGCGTTGCGGGGGTTGCGGCCGGTGGCGAAGGCGTTCGGCGCCTCGGTCGGCGAGATGTAGAGCCGCGGCATCGGCTGCCGAGCCTGGGTCGAGAGCTCGCGCACGATGCGGTACAGCTCGGGGTTCTCCGCTTCGCTCACCGGGCGGGCGCGCATCGAGCGGAGGGCGAGCTTGTCGCTGTTGAAGTACGCGTACCCGTTGGTCAGCAGGGCGATGGCCAGGGCGATGATCAGGCCGGTGCGGCCGAAGAAACTGCCGATGAGCAGAATGAGCGCGGACAGCCCGCCGAGCAGGGCGGCGGTTTTGAGTCCGTTGTGGCGGTGCACGGCAGGTCCTCTCGGGACGGGGGCCCGCGGGCCCCCGGGGACGCTCGAACGGATAGCCGCAGGTGACGGCGGCGTGTTCGGCTCATCCGATCAACGACGGAACAAAACGCATCGTTCCCCCACAGACCCGGCGCCACGCCTGTTGTGCCGGGTCCCCGACCGAGCACGACCGAGCACGACCGAGGCGAGGCCCGGCGAACGACCCCGCCGACAACCGGTCGGCCGACACGCCCACGCCCGCGCGGCGGTCGGTCAGCCGATCAGCCCCGGCAGCGTGAGCACCCGCAGCACGATCTGCGGGGCCACGGACAGCGCCACGCCGAGACCGAACGCCAGTCCGATCGCGACGGCGAACGGTGCCGGTACGCGCAACGTCCCGGCCGTGCCCGAAGTTCCCCCACGGAAGACGCCGCCGGCGACCACGCTGCCCCCGTCCGCACCGGGTTTCGCGGGCACCGGCTCCGCCGGCGCGAACAGCAGTGCGGTCCACACGAGGTAGTAGTACAGCCCGATGACGACGTTGACCGCCATCACCACCGCGAGCCACCCGGTCCCTCCCGCCACCACCGCCTGAAACACCGTCACTTTCGCGAACAGCCCCATCAGCCCCGGCGGCAGGCCGGCCAGGCAGAGCAGAAAGAACGCCATCGCGAGCGCAAGCGCCGGCCGCGCGCGCAGGAGTCCGCGGTAGTCCCCGACGACGCCCCTCGGCCGGTCGCGCCCGACCGCGGTGACGACCGCGAACGCGCCGAGGTTCATCACCGCGTACACCGCGAGGTAGGCGACCGACGCGGGCAGCCGCTCGGGGAGTTCGGCACCGTCGCCCGCCGCCGTGCCGAACGGCACCAGCACATAGCCGGACTGGGCGATCGACGACCACGCGAGTACGCGTACCGCGTCGCCGGACCCGGTCGCCACGCGCACCGCGACCACGTTGCCGACGGTCATCGTCAGCGCGGCGAGCACCGCGAGGACGGGCCCCCAGACGTGGGCGTACGGACGCAGCGCGACGCCGGCGAGCAGCAGCAGCCCCGCGAAGCCGGCCGTCTTCGACACCACCGAGAGGTACGCCGCCACCGGCACCGTGGCCCCGCGGTACGTGTCCGGCACCCAGAAATGGAACGGCACCGCCGCGACCTTGAACGCGAACCCGGCCAGCGCCAGCGCCGCACCCGTCGCTGCGACGGTTTCCAGGCGCGGGTCCAGGTCGGTCAGCCCGGCCGCCACGCGGTCGAGGTGGACGGCACCGGTGGCGCCGTACAGGAGGCTGATGCCGAAGAGCAGGACCGCCGTCGACGCGACCGACATCAGGAAGTACTTGAGTGCCGCCTCGCCACCGCGCCCGTCGCGACGCAGTCCGACCATCGCGAACGACGGCAGCGACAGTGTTTCGAGGGCGACGACCAGGGTGACCAAGTCCCGCGCGGCGACCAAGGTGACCGCGCCGGCGGCCGAGGCGAGGAGCAGGAAGTGGTACTCGCCGCCGGGGATGCCCGAGTCGTCGTGACGTTCGTCGGCCCAAGGGCGCGGCGCGGTCATCGGCATCGACAGCAGCACCACGACCGCGGCCGACGCGGTGATCACCAGTTGCAGAACAAGGGTGAAGTCGGACGCGACGTACGAGCAGGCCGCCGAGTCGCCGGGCACGCAGAACGTCGCTCGGGTCTCGTCGGCGAGCCGCAGCGGCAGGAGGAGGAGCAGCGACGCCGCGAGTCCGGCCAGAGAGATCCATGCGAGCCACACTTTGCGCGGTCCGGCGAGGAAGAGGTCCGCGAGGAGGACGGCGAGGGCCGCGATTGCGAGCACCAGCGGCGGGCCGACGGCGAGCCAGTCGATGTCCTGCACGAGAGACGTTGACGGTTCGGCCAGGATCACGAGCCCCCTCCCAACAGCGCGCGGACGGCAGGGTCGGTCACCGCGAGCACGGACGCGGGCCACAGCCCGGCGACCACGGTGAGCACGACCAGCGGCCCCCATGCGGCGATGTCGATCGGGCCGACGTCGGGCAGGGGTTCGACGCGGGCGGGCGGCTGCTGGTCGCCGAGTGCCGTCTCGGGTCCGGCCGCGGTGGCGCCGGAAGCCCTGCCGGACGCCGCGCCGGACAACCCGGCGGGACGGCCGGTGCCTCGCGTCTCGGCGCCCAACCCCGGCCCGGCGCACACCGTGCGCACGATGGCCAGCATGTACGCGGCGGTCAGTACCGTCCCCGCGCCCGCCACCGCCAGCAGCACGAGGTAGAGCGGGCGTTCGAGACCGTCCGCGGGTTTGTACGCGCCGTACATCGCCAGCAGTTCGCCCCAGAACCCGGCCAGCCCCGGCAGCCCGAGGCCCGCGACGGCACCGAAGGCGAGAAGTCCGCCCAGCCGGGGAGCCCGCGCGTACAGGCTTCCGCCGATGCGGGCCAGGAGGGCGGTGCCGCTGCGCTCTTTCACCGCGCCCGCGAGGAAGAACAGCAGGCCCGTCACGAGCCCGTGGCCGATGTTGACGAAGAGCGCCCCGTTGAGCCCCTGAGGCGTGAGCGTCGCGATGCCGAGCAGTGCGAAGCCCATGTGGCCGACGGACGAATACGCGATGATCCGCTTCAGGTCGCCGTCGGGGCTGCGCACCAACGCGAGACACACCAGCGAGCCGTAGACGATCCCGATCGTCCCGAACGCCGCGAGGTAGGGCGCGAACACCTCCGCGCCCTCGGGCAGCACCGGCACCGCGATGCGGATCAGACCGTAGGTCCCCATCTTGAGCAGCACGCCGGCCAGCAGCACCGAGCCGCCCGTCGGCGCGGCCGTGTGCGCGTCCGGCAGCCATGTGTGCAGCGGCCACATGGGCACCTTGACCGCGAGGCCGAGTCCGATCGCGAGGAACGCGGTGATCTGTACCCCGCGCGACATGCCGTCGCCGCCGGCGGCGGCGAGCTCGGTGATGTCGAACGTGCCCGTGTGGGCCTGGACGAGCAGGAAACCGAGCAGCATCACGGCCGAGCCGAGCAGTGTGTACAGGATGAACTTGACCGCCGCCGGGCCGCGTTCGCCCGGGGTGCCCCAGCGGGCGATGAGGAAGTACATCGGGATCAGCACGACCTCGAAGAACAGGAAGAACAGGATGAGGTCGAGCGCGGCGAACGTACCGAGCACGCCGCATTCCAGGACGAGCACGAGTGCGACGTACGCCCGCGCGCTGCCGCCCGGCGGAATTGTCCCCAGGCTGTGGACGGCGACGAGGAACGTCAGCAGCGCGGTCAGGACCAGCAGCGGCAACGAGATCCCGTCGACGCCGAGATGGAAGTGCAGCCCGAGCGACGACGCCCACACGCGGTCGGTCTCGAACTGCGTGCTGCGCGCGTCATCGCGGTCGAACCCGGCCGCGAGTGCGATCGTCAGCGCGAGCGTGACGCCCGTGACCGCGACGCCTGCGTACCGCGCGTGCCGGTCGCCGACGGGACGCAGGATCAGCCACGTCGCCGCCGCGAGCGGCAGCGCGATCGCGATCAGCAGCACGACGCTCATGCAGGCACCTCGCTTCGCTCGCCGCCGCATTCGCGAAACGCATCCCTCTTACCGACTCGCTCGCTCCGCTCACTCATGCGCCCACCGCCACCGCGACCGCGAGGACGACGACACCGGTCAGCAGCCCGGCCAAATACACGTGGACGTTTCCGTTCTGAGTGCGCCGCAGGCCGCCGCCCGCCAGCCGGGTGCCGGTCGCCGCGCCGCGCACATAGCCGTCGACGACCGCGTGGTCGAGGAAACGTGTCGCGCGCGCGAACGCGCGTACCGGCCGGACCACCGCCGCGTCGTAGGCGCGGTCGACGTCGAAGCCGCGTTCCGCCGGAGCCCGCAACGGACCGAGCACCCGTGCGGGGTCGGCGCCCGGATCGCGCCGCCACAGCGCCGCGACGAGGGCGGCTCCCGCCGCCAGCAGGGCGATCGCGACGAGGGACGTGCCCAGGGTGGGCGCGAGGTCGTAATACGCGTTGTTCTGCTCAAGCCGCCCGGCCTCCGCCGCCGCGCTGTCGTACGGCCGTCCGTCGGCGTCGCCGAGCCACGACGGCAGCCACGACTCGGACAGGCCGACGACGCCGAGCGCGACGGTGGGCACTGTGAGGACGACGAGCGGCCACAGCATCGCGCGCGGTACCGGCCCGTGGCCGTCGCCCGCGTGTTCGTCCGCCAACACGTCGGCCCGCTCGGCGTGGTGCGTCACCGCGCGCTCCGGTCCGAAGAAGACGCGCAGCCATACCCGGGTCGCGTACGCGGCCGTCAGCGCGACGGTCAGCAGGCCGGCGACCAGCACCAGCCAGCCGGCGGCCGCGTGTGGCCCGCCCGGGGACGAGTGCAGCGCGGTGTGCTCGGCTGCGCGCAGCACCGCTTCCTTGCTGAAGAACCCGGACAGCGGGAGCACCCCGACGAGTGCCGCGAGCCCGGCGGTCGTCGTCCAGAACACCATGGGCGACCGGGTCCGCAGGCCGCCCATTTCGCTGAGGCGTCCGCTGGCCGCGATGTGGATGACCACACCGGCGGCGAGGAACAGCAGCGCCTTGAACGCCCCATGCGTCAGCAGGTGGAACACCGCGGCGTCACGACCTCCCGCCGCCAATCCGCCTGTCATGTAGGCGAGCTGACTGACCGTCGACCACGCGAGCACCCGTTTGAGGTCGTCCTGCGCGAACGCGGCGAGCGCTGACACGACCATCGTCACCGCCGCGACGACCGCGAGCACCAGCAGCGTCGCGTCCGCGGCGAGGAACACCGGGTAGAGGCGGGCAACGACGTATGCTCCGGCGGCGACCATGGTCGCGGCGTGGATGAGCGCGCTGACCGGCGTGGGGCCGGCCATCGCGTCCGGGAGCCACGTCTGGAGCGGCACTTGTGCGGACTTCCCGGCGACGCCGCCGAGCATCAGCAGGGTCCCGGCGGTCACCCACGCGGCACCGCCGGGCGGCGCGGTGTCGACGATCTCGCCGATCTGAAACGATCCGCTGCCGACGCCGAGCACAAGAATTCCGATCAAAAACGGCACGTCGCCGAGCTTGGTGACCAGGAAGGCCTTGACGGACGCAGCCCGCGCGACTTCGGTCTCCCACCAGTGGCCGATGAGGAAGTACGAGCAGACGCCCATGACTTCCCACCCCACCAGCAGAACGATCACGTCGCCCGTGTAGACCACGAGCAACATCGCGGCGGTGAACAGCGAGACGAACGCGGCGTACGACGGGTAGCGCGGATCCTTGCGCAGGTACGCCGCCGAGTAGATCTGCACCAGCAGCGCGACCGCCGCGACCATCGCCCCGACCAGCGATGCGAGGCCGTCGATGCGCAGCGACAGCGTGATGTCGAGCCCGCCGGTCGGGGTGAGGCGTACGCCGTCTTCCGTGACACCGCCGCTGCCGTGCCGGATCGCCACGGCGAAGGCGAGCACGGCGGCGAGGGCGAGGGGGGCGACCGCCAGGGTCCGGGCGGCGCGGAGGGACCGGCGGCCCGCCGCGAGCGACGCCAGGGCGGCGAGGAACGGGAGCCCGGTGGCCAGGGCCGCGGCCGTGATCATGAGGTGCTCCGGTCTGTGGCGCTCGACGCTGTGGATCTCGCCGCCGTGCCGTTCGGGCCGGTGCTGTTCGAAGCCGTGCTGTTCGAGGCTGTGCTGTTCGAGGCTGTGCCGTCGTCCGGGCCGGGCTCGGCGAGGTCACGCAGCGCGGAGACGTCCGATGTCGCGCGGCTGCGGAACACCATGAGCACGATCGCCAGGCCGAGGCCGATCTCGGCCGCGGCGATCGTGATGACGAACAACGTCAGCGCCTGTCCGGCGTGCAGCGTGTCGCGCAGCCACATGTCGAACGCGACCAGATTGATGTTGACCGCGTTGAGCATGAGCTCGACGGACATCAGGACGAGAATGGCGTTGCGGCGCACGAGGACGCCGTAGAGGCCGACGCAGAAGAGCAGCACCGCGAGCACCAACGGGTAGACGAGGTGCACGCGATCACCGCTCCCGAGGAGGACGGGAGGCCGTACGCACGTCCTTGCCGGACGCCTTGTCGTCCCCGTCGCGTCCGCGCGACAAGACGATCGCGCCGATCAGCGCGGCGAGCAGCAGCACCGACAGCACCTCGAACGGCAGCACCCATACGCGGAACAGACTCTCGCCGGTGGCACGGGCCGACCCGTCGTCGGTCTTCTCCAGATCCAGGTACGTCGCGTGGAACGCGTCGACCACCACCGTCAGCAGCGTCGCCGCGGCCCCCGCGGCGACCAGCAACGCGGGCCACCGGCGCGGGGCGTCCAACTCGGTCGAGCGGCCGATCGGGGCGCGGGTGAGCATCAGCCCGAAGAGCAACAGGACGACGACCGCGCCGATGTAGATGAGCACTTGCACCCACGCGATGAACTCCGCTGTGAGCAGCAGGTATTCGGCCGCGAGCCCGCCCAGGGCGACGACCAGCCACAGCGCGGCGTGCACGATCTGCCGGGTCGTGACGACCAGCAGCGCGGAACCGAGGACGACCAGGCCGATCAGCACGAAGGCGATCTCGGCGCCGGTCGGCGAGAGGAACCCGGGCCCGCCTTCGCCCGAGATGTCGGCGGCCGGGGCGGTGTTCGCGGCGACATCCCGCGACCACGCCGCGACGGCGGCGCGCGCGGTCACCGCGTGTCCCCCTCGCGCCCGGCGCCGCGCTCCAGTTCCTTCGCGGCCTTGTCCGCCGCCCGGCGGGCAACCGCGAACTCCTTGGGTTCCTCCGCGCGTTCGTCGAGTGCGGGCGGTGCGGGCACGGTCCACATCCAGGCGCGGAGCGTGTCCTTCTCGTGGGTCAGCGCGCGGATGTCGTCGGTCGCGTACTCGAACTCCGGTGACCAGAAAAGAGCGTCGAACGGACAGACTTCGACACAGATCCCGCAGTACATGCACAGCGCAAAATCGATCGCGAAACGGTCGAGGACGTTGCGCGTACGGTCGCGGGCCCCCGGCTCCTTCGCCGGCACGACCTCCTTGTGCGAATCGATGTAGATGCACCAGTCGGGGCACTCGCGCGCGCACAGCATGCAGACCGTGCAGTTCTCCTCGAACAGCGCGATCACCCCGCGCGAGCGTGGCGGCAGCTCCGGAAGCACCTCCGGATACCCCTGCGTGACGGAGCGCTTCGTCATCGTCCTGAGGGTGACGGCCAGCCCCTTGGCCAGGCCCGCTCCCGGAATCTTCGTCATGCGGCGGCCACCCTCACCACGCCGGTCAGCACGAGTTGCCCGAGAGCGAGCGGGATCAGGCCCGTCCAGGCGAGTTTTTGGAGCTGGTCCTCGCGCAGCCGCGGATAGCTGACGCGCAGCCAGATCACCACGAACGCGAGGAGCCCCGTCTTGAGCACGGTCCACAGCCAGCCGACGTCGTCGGACCAGGGGCCGTGCCACCCGCCGAGGAACAACACCGTGGTGAGCGCGCACAGCACCAGGATCCCGGCGTACTCCGCGAGCAGGAACAGCGCGAAACGCAGGCCGGAGTACTCGGTGTACGCGCCGAAGATGATCTCCGAGTCGGCGACCGGCATGTCAAAGGGCGGACGCTGCAACTCGGCGAGGCCCGCGGTGAAGAACACCACACCGCCGAGTGCCTGCCACGGCAGCCACCACCACTCCCATTCGCCGAGGATCCCGGTGAGCGAGAGCGTCCCGGCCGCCATGGCCACCGACGCGGCGGCCAGCAGCATCGGCAGCTCGTACGCCATCAACTGCGCGGCGGTGCGCAGCGATCCGAGCAGCGAGTACTTGTTGGCGGACGCCCACCCGCCCATGAGCGAACCGAGGACGCCGACGCCCATCACCGCGAGGACGAAGAAGATCCCCGCGTCGATGCTCCGCCCGACCTGGTCGCCGGGCCCGACGGGGACGGCGACCAGCACGACGAGGTACGGCACGAGCGCGATCGCCGGCGCGAGCCGGAACACGCGCCGGTCCGCACCGGCCGGAACGATCTCCTCCTTCTGCGCGAACTTCACACCGTCCGCGACAAGTTGCGCCCAGCCGTGGAACGCGCCCGCGTAGATGGGCCCGACGCGGGCCTGCATGTGGCCCATGACCTTGTGCTCGGTCTGGCCGATGAGCAGCGGCAGCAGCAGGAACGCGAGCAGGACCAGGAGCAGGCGGACGACGACCTCGAAGAAGGTCATGTGTCCTCCGGCGGGAGCTCGGAGGAGGGTGGCGGTTCGGTCGGCTCGGTGTCGGACGCGGGGCCGGCTTCGTGCCCGGACGCGGTCTCGCGCGAGGGGCCGCCCGACGCCTCGTCACCGCTTCCAGGCGGCGGGGTGGAAGGCGAATCACCCGCCGACCGCTCCCGCTGACTCGCCGAGCCGTCGCTCGCCTTCCGGGCGCGGCGGGGGCGGTCGGCGGCGGTCGGCTGATCGGGCCGCCCGGTGGCCGGCTGCTCTGCCGTGTCGGGTGACACGTCGGTCCCCGTGTCGGTCGTGCCCCGCTGGCTCGCCGAGCCCTGGGACGCGCTGCGGGTGCGCCGGGGGCGGTCCGGTCGTGGGGGGCGGTCGCCGGGGGTGCGGCCGGCCCGCGGCGCTGCTGCGGGCTCGTCCGAAGTGGCGGGAGCCCGGTCGGCGTCGGGTCCCCAGACCGCGGGGTCGGGCACGCCCGGCGGCAGCGTCCTGCGGCGCCCCGGCGACCGCGCGGCACCCTCGTGGGCATCCGATTCGCCGGGTTCCTTCGCGCCCGGCCACGGTTTGGCGACCCGCGAGGCCAGGACGAAGTCCTTGCGCAGCGGGTGCCCCTCGAATCCGTCGGGGAGCAACAGCGGTACCGGGTGCGGGTGGTCGTCGAAGACAACGCCGAACATCTCCGCGGTCTCGCGCTCGTGCCACGCCGCGCCCGCGTACACCCCGGTCGCGGTCGGCAGGTGCGGCGTCTCGCGCGGCACGCGGGTGCGCAGCAGGAGCCGCGGTCCCGGTGCGGCGCATACGTGTGCGACCACCGCGAAGCCTTCGGGTGCCTCGTCGACGCCGCTGAGCCAGTCGAAGTAGGTGAGGCCGAGCACGTCGCGCGCGGCGGTCAGCACCTCGATCCAGCGTGCCGCGGGCACGTCGGCGGTGGCCAGGCCGTACGCGTCGGACACCGTGACGTCGTCGCCCAGGGCGGCGCGGATCTCGTCCGGCGTCACGTCGCACCGCCCGGTGCCGCCGGCGGGGTGACCGGCGGTCGGCGCAGGGCCGCGGTGGGCGGCGTGCCGGGGCTCGGCGGGTAGCGGTCGGCGAGCGATTCCGCGCCGATCTTCTCCTGGAGTTTGAGGATGCCCTGCAACAGCGCCTCGGGCCGGGGCGGACAGCCGGGCACGTAGACGTCGACGGGGATGATCTGGTCGACGCCCTTGGTGACGCAGTAAGAGTCCCAGTACGGGCCGCCGCAGTTCGCGCACGAGCCGAACGAGATGACGTACTTCGGCTCCGGCATCTGCTCGTAAAGCCGCTTGATCGCGGGCGCCATCTTGTCGGTGACGGTGCCCGACACGATCATCAGGTCGGCCTGTCGGGGCCCGGGCGCGAAGGGGATCACACCGAGTCGGATGAAGTCGTGTTTGGCCATCGACGTCGCGATGAACTCGATGGCACAGCAGGCGAGTCCGAAGTTGAAGACCCAGAGCGAGTAGCGGCGGCCCCAGTTCAGGACCAGCCGGATCGGGTCCGGTGCCAGTCGCGAGAGCGGGCCGAGCCGGGGGGCCGGCAGTCCCACGGGGTTGCCGCCGCCCGGCGAGCCCGGGCCGGTCACGTCCACGTCAGTACGCCTTTCCGCCACGCGTAGAGCAAACCCACAGCAAGGAAGCCGACGAATACGAACATTTCGACCAGGGTCGTCGCACCGAACCCGGGGTCGGCGAAGACCGTGGCCCACGGGAACAGGTAGATCGCGTCGACCGCGAAGATCACATACAGATAGGCGTAGATGTAGTACCTGACGTGCGTCTGGGCCCAGCCCTCGCCGACCGGGTCCACGCCGCACTCGTACGCCGTCAGCTTCTCGGCGGTCGGGGCGTGCGGGCGCAGGAGCCGGTTCGCGGTGAAGGCGGCGGCGACGAAGCCGGCGCCGACCAGCAGGACCAGTCCGACGAGCGCGTACGTACTGAAGTAGCCGTGTGCGGTCACCTTGGTACGCCCTCTCGTTCTGCCTTTCTGTTGCCCATGTGGCACGGGAGTCTAGGGGGATTGGCCCCGGACTGTCCGCACCGTCCGCTACCGGTACTGTCCCGCGCCGCGGGCTTCGGCGGTAGGCCGGTGAGGGCATCGTGGTAGGGCCAGCCCTACCACGAAGACACCGACGTACGTCATGGGATCGCCGCCCTCGTCCGGCAACAGTTGTACTGCAAGGATCGACCACAGATTCCCCCGAGCGAGGACCGCCCCGATGTCGACTGCTGGTATCACCGTGCCCGGCGCGGCGCCGCGCGTGCCGGTGTCCCGTCCCGGCTTCTGGCGCGCGCCGATCAGCGCGCGCACCTGGGGCGAGACGATCCACCTGACCTTGAACTTCGTCGTGGGTCTGGTGGGCTTCATCTACGTCGTCGTGCTGATCGCCCTGGGCATCGGCCTGACGCCGCTGTGCCTCATCGGCCTGCCGCTGCTGGCGGGCGTCCTGCTCTCGTGCCGCGGCTGGGGCGCGATGGAGCGCGGACGGGCCCGGCTGCTGATGGACGAAGTCGTGCGCGCACCCGCCCCGTTCCGGCAGAAGACCCCGGGCTTCACCGGGTGGGTGAAGAGCGGCTGCGCGGACGGCACGGGCTGGCGTGGCGCGTTGTACCTGTTCCTGTTGCTTCCATGGGGCATCTTCACGTTCACGATCGCGATCGCGCTGTGGTCGGCGACGCTGGTGACCCTCACGTATCCGGCCACGCAGCCGCTGTTCCGGTCGGCGGACCAGCCGGGTGCCCTGCTGAGCGGCGACGGGCCGAAGCTGGGCGGCGACGACGTCTACCTCACCGGCCCCGGGTGGGTGGCGCTGACGTTCCTGGTCGGTGTGGTCCTGATGTTCCTGACGCCGCAGATCATCCGCGGCGTCGCGGCGGTGGACCGGGCGATGGTCCGGGCGCTGCTGGGGCCGGCGTTCCTGTCCAAGCAGGTCGAGGAGCTGACCGTCAGCCGCGGCGCGGCCGTCGACACCGCGGCGTCCGACATGCGGCGCATCGAACGCGACCTGCACGACGGCGCGCAGGCCCGCCTGGTGTCGCTGGCGATGGACCTCGGCATGGCGAAGGAGAAGATGAACTCCGACCCCGAGTCGGCACAGCGCATGGTGGTCGAGGCGCACAACGAGGTGAAGCTCGCGCTGCGCGAACTCCGCGATCTGGCGCGGGGGATCCACCCCGCGGTGCTGACCGACCGCGGTCTGGACGCCGCCTTGTCGGCTGTCGCGGCCAAGTGCACGGTGCCGGTGACGGTTTCGGTCGACCTGCCGCGCCGGCCGAGCGCGCCGATCGAGCAGGTCGCGTACTACACCGTGAGCGAGTTGCTGACGAACGTGTCCAAGCACAGCGGCGCGTCGTCCGCGTCCGTGACGGTCCGTGCGGAACGCGACCGCCTGGTGGCCGTGGTCGAGGACAACGGCCGGGGCGGGGCGGACCCCGCGCACGGCACCGGGCTGGCCGGCCTGGTCGAGCGCGTACGGGGTGTCGACGGCACGCTGCGGGTCGAGAGCCCCAAGGGCGGCGGCACGCGGGCCACGGTGTCGCTGCCGCTGTGACCCTGCTGCTGGTGGGCCCGGGGCGACCGCGCGTCCCGGCCCCACGCACGAGCGGTTGCCCGTGCGGACGGAGCCCCGCTGACGCCGCTGCGAGGGCCGCGCCGCAAGGCACGCGGGCAACGCGGCGGGCCGGGGGACGAAAAGCGCCGTTCTCCGGCGCTTTTCCTCCTTCGATGCCGGTCCGGGCCACCGGTCGTGCGCGGCGCGGTTTCCCATCCGGGAGACTGGTGCTGCCGGGGCGCGGGGCTCCGGCGCCGGATGGAGGCTGTCGAGGCCGTGCGCGTCGTGATCGCTGAGGATTCCGTACTGCTGCGAGACGGGCTCACCCGTCTTCTCGAAGACCGGGGCCACGAGGTCGTGGCCGCGGTCGACGACGCCGACCAGCTCATGGCGGTGGCCGCCGAATTGCGGCCCGAAGTGTGCGTCGTGGACGTGCGGATGCCGCCGTCGTTCACCGACGAGGGGATCCGCGCTGCCGTGCGCATGCGGCGGGAACTTCCCGACGTCGGGGTGTTGATCCTGTCACAGGCGGTCGAGGAGCAGTACGCGACCGAACTGCTGGCGGGCAGCACGAGCGGGGTCGGATATCTGCTCAAGGACCGCGTCGCGGACGTGGGCGATTTCGTCGACGCGGTCGTGCGTGTCGCGAAGGGCGGAACCGCCCTCGATCCCGAGGTCGTCTCCCAATTGCTCGGGCGCAGCCGCAAGCAGAATGTGCTGGTCACGCTGACTCCGAGGGAGCGGGAAGTCCTCGGTTACATGGCCGAGGGGCGGACCAACTCCGCCATCGCGCAGGCCATGGTCGTCTCGGACGGCGCGGTGGAAAAACACGTCAGCAACATCTTTGGAAAACTCGGCCTCGCCCCCAGTGAGACCGATCACAGAAGAGTGCTGGCAGTACTCGCTTATCTCGGATCCTGACACTCTGGTGAACGGATTACTGGACTCGTGTCATCATCCCCGCGACCGGAGGTGGGCTCGTCGTGGGCCCAGTTCTGTCCGGAACACGGACAAAATCCACGTTTCCGGATGAAATCCGGCAGCGAATCGCTCCCGTGCACCACCAGGGGCCCGGCCCAGGGCACCCTAAGTACAGCCGTACGATGAAACTGCGACAACCGCGCGGTGCGCGGACGAATCTGCCGCAGCGCCGAGGAGGTCCTCCACAGTGACCAAACAGGTCAAGCAGATCGACCGGGTAGTCATCCGGTTCGCGGGCGATTCCGGTGACGGAATGCAGTTGACCGGAGACCGTTTCACATCCGAAACGGCCACCTTCGGCAACGACCTGTCGACTCTGCCGAATTTCCCCGCCGAGATCCGGGCGCCTGCCGGAACCCTGCCGGGCGTCTCCAGCTTCCAACTCCACTTCGCCGACCACGACATCCTGACCCCGGGCGACGCACCGTCCGTTCTCGTCGCGATGAACCCGGCGGCGCTCAAGGCCAACATCCGCGATCTGCCGCGCGGTGCGGAAATCATCGTCAACACGGACGAGTTCACCAAGCGCGCCATGGCCAAGGTCGGGTACGCGACGAACCCGCTCGAAGACGGCTCGCTCGATGCGTACAACATCCACGCGGTGCCGCTGACCACGCTCACCGTGGACGCCCTCGCCGACTTCGCGATCTCGAAGAAGGACGCGGAGCGCGCGAAGAACATGTTCGCGCTCGGCCTCCTGTCGTGGCTCTACCACCGCCCGACCGAGTCGACGATCACGTTCCTCCAGAAGAAGTTCGCCAAGCTCCCGGTCATCGCGGACGCCAACGTCGCGGCGTTCAAGGCCGGCTGGAACTTCGGCGAGACCACCGAGGACTTCGCGGTCTCGTACGAGATCGCCCCCGCGAAGCTGCCCTCGGGCACATACCGCAACATCACCGGCAACCTGGCGCTGTCGTACGGCCTGGTCGCCGCCGGACAGCGTGCCGAGCTCCCGATCTACCTCGGGTCCTACCCGATCACCCCGGCCTCGGACATCCTGCACGAGCTGGCCAAGCACAAGAACTTCAACGTGCGCACCTTCCAGGCAGAGGACGAGATCGCCGGCATCGGCGCGGCCCTCGGCGCCGCTTTCGGCGGGGCACTCGCGGTCACCACCACCTCCGGTCCCGGTGTCGCACTGAAGTCCGAGGCGATCGGCCTGGCGGTTTCCCTCGAACTGCCGCTGGTCATCGTCGACGTGCAGCGCGGCGGGCCGTCCACCGGCCTGCCGACCAAGACCGAGCAGTCCGACCTCCTCCAGGCGATGTTCGGCCGCAACGGCGAGGCCCCCGTGCCGATCGTCGCGCCGCGCACCGCGGGCGACTGCTTCGACGCCGCCATCGAGGGCGCGCGGATCGCGCTGAAGTACCGCACGCCGGTCTTCGTGCTGTCCGACGGCTACCTCGCCAACGGGTCGGAGCCGTGGCGCATCCCGGCCGTCGACGATCTCCCCGACCTGCGCGTGGAGTTCGCGACCGAGCCGAACCAGGAGATGGAAGACGGGACCAAGGTCTTCTGGCCGTACAAGCGCGACCCCGAGACGCTCGCGCGCCCGTGGGCCGTGCCGGGCACCGCGGGCCTCGAACACCGCATCGGCGGCATCGAGAAGGCCGACGGGATCGGTTCGATCAGCTACGACCCGGCCAACCACGACTTCATGGTCCGTACCCGGCAGGCCAAGGTCGACGGCATCGCCAAGGACATCGAGCCGCTGGCGGTCGACGACCCGACCGGCGACGCGAAGGTGCTCGTCGTCGGCTGGGGTTCGACGTACGGCCCGATCGCGGCCGGTGTGCGGCGGGTCCGCGCGGCCGGCGGCAAGGTGGCGCAGGCGCACTTCCGCCACCTCAACCCGTTCCCGGCGAACACCGCCGAGGTGCTGAAGAAGTACGACAAGGTGATCGTCCCCGAGATGAACCTGGGGCAGCTCGCACTGCTGCTGCGTGGGAAGTACCTCGTCGACGCCATCGCGTACAACCAGGTCCGCGGCCTGCCGTTCAAGGCCGAAGAGCTGGCCCACGTGATCCAGGAGGTCATCGAAAGTGTCTGAGGCAACAGCTTCCGCCAACGGCGCGGGCGGCGGCTTCCCGTCGCTGACGCTGGTCCCCAAGACCGACGCCAAGCAGTCGGCGAAGGACTTCAAGTCGGACCAGGAAGTGCGCTGGTGCCCCGGCTGCGGTGACTACGCGATCCTCGCGGCGGTGCAGGGCTTCCTGCCCGAGCTCGGGCTCCGCAAGGAGAACATCGTGTGGATCTCGGGCATCGGCTGCTCCAGCCGGTTCCCGTACTACATGAACACCTTCGGCATGCACTCGATCCACGGGCGCGCCCCGGCGATCGCGACCGGTCTGGCGACGTCGCGCCAGGACCTGAGCGTGTGGGTCGTCACCGGCGACGGCGACGCGCTGTCGATCGGCGGCAACCACCTGATCCACGCGCTGCGCCGCAACGTCAACCTCAAGATCCTGCTGTTCAACAACCGGATCTACGGGCTGACCAAGGGCCAGTACTCGCCGACCTCGGAGACCGGGAAGATCACGAAGTCGACGCCGCTCGGCTCGCTCGACAACCCGTTCAACCCGGTCAGCATCGCGATCGGCGCAGAGGCGACCTTCGTCGCGCGCACGATCGACTCCGACCGCAAGCACCTCACCTCGGTGCTGCGCGAGGCCGCCGCCCACCCGGGCACCGCGCTGGTGGAGATCTACCAGAACTGCAACATCTTCAACGACGGTGCCTTCGACCAGCTCAAGGACGCCGACACGCGCGACGACGTGACGATCCGTCTGGAGCACGGTCAGCCGATCAGGTTCGGCAAGGACCTCCAGCTCGGCGTCGTGCGCGGCACGGCCGGTGCCCTGGAGGTCGCCGAGGTCGCCGCGGTCGGCGAGGACGCCCTCGTGGTCCACGACGCCCACCGGGAGAACCCGGAGCTCGCGTTCGCGCTGTCCCGCCTGGGCGACCTGACCAGCAACCACCACACCCCGATCGGCGTCTTCCGCAACGTCGAACGGCCGGTGTACGACACGCTGATGGCCGACCAGCTGGCCGCCGACACCGCCGCGCGCGGCGAAGGCGACCTCGCGTCGCTCCTCAGCGGCAACGACACCTGGACGATCGGCTGATCCGAAACACCGGCTGATCTGGACCATCGGCTGACGGTCCGTCATAGTGCAGGGCAGGACGGGGCCCCGGCATCCTTCGCCGGGGCGCCGTCCGTTTTTCAAGCAACATGTGCCCGCATAACCGTCGTCGCGCCTACCGTTGTGCCGTGACCACCTTGCCCCGGCAGACCTCGTACACCGACGCGCGCACCGACAGCAGCGCCGACCCCCGCACCCAAGGCCCCGGCGACGGCGGGGCCCGCCGCAGGAAGCACGGCTCCGACCCCGACAGCCGCGCGCGCGTCGACGCGATCCGCCGGTGGGAGATCCTCGACATCCCGTCGGACTGCTACCACGAGATCGCGGCCCTGGCCGCACGGCTGTTCGCGGTGCCGTATGCCGTCGTGACGATCATGGACGAGAACGACATCTGGTTCCACGGACGGCACGGGCTCGACCTGCCCGGCGTCCCCATCGGGCCGGGGCTGTGCCAGACCATCGTGACCACCGGTGCCCCGCACGGCATCCCCGACGCGTCGCTCGACCCCGTCGCGTGCGCGAACCCGCTGGTGGCCGGGGAGTTCGGGATGCGGTTCTACCTGGGCGTGCCGCTGTGCACCGCGGACGGCCACAACATCGGCACGCTCTCGGTCTTCGACACCGTCCCGCGCCCGGTCCCGGTCGACATGATCGACGTGCTCACCGCTCTTGCCGGCCTGGTGGTACGCGAGTTCGAGATTCGGCTCGCCGCGCGCGCGGCCGTCGCCCGCGAGCAGGAGGAACGCCTCGCCGCCGTGGACCGCACCCTGGACCTGGAGGCGGCCCTCGGCAGCCACGGAACGATCGGGCAGGCCATGGGAATCCTCATGGTCCAGCGACGTATCGACTCCGACAGCGCCTTCGCGGTGCTGCGCCGCGTGTCGCAGAACAACAACGTCAAACTCGCGGACGTCGCACGGCGGCTCGTGGCCGACGTCGAACACCGCGTGCGGCACTGATCGCCGCCGTCCCGCGCAGGGGCGTCGGCGCCGGACGCGTCGGGGCCGGCCGCCCCGGGGTGGGCCTGGTCGGTGCCGGTCGGCTCGGAACCGGTCGGGTTGCCGCGTTCAGACCACACCACGCACCCTGTTGCGCATCACCGTCGACACCCAGTCGCCCAACAACGCGTCCAACTCGACCGGGGCCGCCAACGGCCCCGGCTTCGGCGAATACACCACCACGGCAAGACTGAACCGCGGACGCCGCAGCGCCGCCGCGGCACACGAACGAAACCCGCGCACGCGCAGCTCACGCGCCGCGTCCGGCCAGCGCGACTCACGCTCCAGATCCGGCAGTTGCACCGCGCCCCCGGTGCGCAGCACGTCCGCCACCGGCCCGGGCCGGTCGACGTCGTGCGCGCCGACCACCTCACCAAGGTCGATGTCGGTCGACACCTCGGCGAGCAACGCGTCGTTGCGCCAGAACGCCAGTGTCACGTCGCTGACCCCCGGCAGCTTCCGCAACGCCAACTCCCCGACCGCGGTGAGGAGATCGGCGGCGTCGAGGGTCCGCGGACGCGGCTCGCGCACGGCGTACGCGATCACCGCATCCCGTCCGAGGTCGAACGGACGCGTACGGATCACGCCGTCAGGGCCTGAGGAGCCGAAGGAGTCACTGCGGAACGGGTCGGAAGTCATGACCCCACCTGGTGTGTTGCGGACAATGCCGGTCGGCCGGAGCTCCGCCGCGCGATCGGCGACGACGAGAACCGGCTGTGGCTGACTGTCCAACCGCGTCCAACCCTACGTCGTCCGCACGCCTGGCACCCACGCTGCCGCAGCATCGCCCGATTCGTGCGTGTCCAGCCGAACTCTGGGCACGCACAACAGATCCCCGGGCCGGGCCACGCCCGCTCAGCAGGTGACGTCGCGGTCGGACATGCGGGACCACGCGGCCGCACCGAAGACGAGGGTGTAGGCGAGCTGGAGTTCGATGTTGCGCACGACTCCGTCGGTGACGACGGGATCGCGGAGCAGGTCGCCGAAGGAAAGCCATTCGTCGGTGAACAGCCACGGGTGCAGCGCGTGGAACTGCGGGATCGAGGTGAGGATCGCCGCCCCGATCACCAGGCCGACCGTCGTGGCCATAGCGGCGACCGGCACTGCGGTGAGAGTCGAGACGAACAGCCCGACGGCGGCGATGCCGAGGAGCGAAACGGAAACGGTCGCGGCGATCGCGAGCGCACGCAGCAGCGCCTCGCTCATCGCAATGGTGTCGCCGTTGAGCAGCGGGACGTCGCCCATCGGGAAGAGCACCGCGCCGACCGCGAGGGCCGAGACGGCGACGGTGAACGTCGCGGCGAAACAGAAGGCGGCGACGCCGGCGAACTTGACGGCAAGCAGTCGCACGCGGCCCGCGGGGGCGACGAGGAGGTAGCGGAGGGTTCCGCCGTGCGCCTCGCCGGCGATCGCGTCGCCGGAGACCACGCCTACCGTCATCGGCAGGAAGAACGGCAGGGTCGCGGCAAGTGAGGCGAAGACGAGGAACAGCCCGTTGTTGGTCACCTGGGAGACGAACTCCAGGCCGTTCTCGCCGTCTTCGCCGGACACTCCGTCGGTGAACCAGCGCAGCGCGACACCGAGGAGCACGGGCACGAGCGCCAGGAAGCCGAGCATCGCGTACGTGCGCGGGCGGCGGAAGACGTACCGCATCTCGCTCGCCAGGAGGCCGCGGGCGCGGGGCGCGCGAATCGCGGGGGCGTCTCGGCGAACTGTGGTGTCCGGCACGGCTGTTGGATCGCGAGGTATCGCGGTCGGCACGGTTTCGGCCGGGGCCGGCGCCTCAGTCCTCGACATCGAATCCCTCTCCCGTCAGTGCCACGAAGGCGTCTTCGAGCGAGCCGCCGGTCGTGGTGAAGGAGCGGACGCGCACGTCCGCACGGACCAGGGCCGCACATGCCACATCCGGTGGGACGTCGCCGAGTTCGGCTTCGACGCCGGTGGGCGTGGGGTGCACGGCAGTCGCCTTGAGGGCGGTGAGGACGGTCGCGGCGCGGTCGGTGTCGGGGGTCTCGACGACCAGGCGCCCGCGTACCGCCGCCCGGAGGTCCTCGACGGTCCCCTGGGTGACGAGGCGGCCGCGGTTCATGACGGCCGCGTGACTGCACACCTGTTCGACCTCATCGAGCAGGTGCGACGACAGGAACACCGTCGTGCCGTCGGCGGCGAGTTGCCGGATCAGCGCCCGGATCTCGCGCATGCCCTGCGGGTCGAGGCCGTTGGTCGGCTCGTCCAGCACCAGCAGGTCGCGCGGGCACAGCAGGGCCGAGGCGATGCCGAGCCGTTGCTTCATACCGAGGGAGTACGCACGGGCCTTGCGGTCGCCGACCGCCGACAGGCCGACGCGGGCCAGCGCGGCGTCGATGCGCGTCCTGCGGGTGGCCGGGGCGGCCGTCTGGTCGGCGGCGTCCAGGCGGGCGAGGTTCTCACGCCCGGTGAGGAAGCCGTAGTGCGCGGGCCCCTCGATGAGCGCGCCGACCCGGGGCAGGACCGCACCGGCGGCCCCGGGCATGGCGCCGCCGAGGACGGTCGCGGTGCCGGACGTGGGCTTGACGAGCCCCATGAGCATGCGGATCGTGGTCGTCTTGCCGGAGCCGTTGGGCCCCAGGAAGCCGAACACCGACCCGGTGGGCACCACGAGGTCGAGTGAGTCCACGGCGAGCCGGTCGCGGCCGTACCTCTTGGACAACCCCTGGGTGACGACGGCCGGTTCGGCCCGGCCGGACGAGGTGCGGTGCGGCTGCGTGGTCCGGCCCGGACCGCGTGTCGCCGGACCGGCCGCCGTGGACGTGGTCATCGGCCCGCCGCGCTTTCCGTCACGACGCGCTGGAGCGTGTCGCCGTCGACCGCGCCGACGAACAGCCGGCCGTCGTCGGTGACCAGGACGGTGGCCAGCCGGGTCGTGAACAGCGTTCCGCCGCCCCACGGCCCGGTGACGCGGGTGCCGGCCTTGTCGAGGAGCCCGGCGATCCCGTCGGTCTCGCGCTTGTCGGCTTCGGCTGCGTCGGCGTCATCGGTTCCACTGCCCGGGTCCGCCGCGAACAGGCCCTTGTCGACGGGCACTTCGAGGACGGTGGTCCACCCCTCGCCGTGCGTCTCGGGTCCTCGCCCGCTCTCGCCCAGGCCCGCGGTGAGCTTGCCGAGGTCGAACGGCCCGGCGTCGTTCCTCGCGTCTTCGAAGGTGCCGTCGTTGCGCTCCTCGACCTTCGTGCCGGACGGCGGCTTGAAGTCGAAGGTGTCGGCGGGCGGCTTCTTGAACGACACGTCGGTGAACCCGACGTCGACCGCCGGCTTGCCACCCTTGGCCGTGTCGACCACGACGCGCAGCGGCACACCGGTCTCCGCGTCAACGGCGATGGTCGCACCGCCGATGAGGCTGCCAGCCTGCCCCGGGGCGACTCGCAGCTCGTACGCGTCGCGGCCGGCGACCCTGTCGGTGCCCGCGACCGTGACCCGCGTGTTCGGGCCCACGGCGGCGAGCAGGTGCCGCGCGGTGTCCTGCGGGGTGGTCGCGAGCCCGGGCGCCGGAAGTTCGGCGGGGCCTTCCGGGAGGGTGGTGTGGGTGGCCTCGTTGGCGCTGCTGTCGTAGGTCCACAGGTCACGGCCGTTGTGGACGATGTTGTACTCGGCGAGGTCGGCCTGGATGGCGATGCGCTGCCGGTCGGGGCCGTCGACCGCGACGCGCAGCGTATGGGTGCCGGAGAGGAGCGCGTCGGGGTCCGCTCCGCCGCCGGGGAGGGCCGGGAGGCCGAAGTCGGTGGCGAGCCGGATCGAGCCGGACAGGGTCTCGGTCTTCGACGCGGCAACCTTGGCGACCACCTCCTCCGCGGTCAGGGTCGGGAGCTGTGGATCGGAGTCGTCGGCGAACGCGCTCGGTCCGTACGCGATCGCACCGGCGGCGAGGGCGGCGATCCCGAGCGGGAGCGCGACTTTGCCGGTGGTACGCACAACTGCGGGCATGGAAGGGCCTTTCCGTGGACGACCGGACCCGCCCGGCGTGGCGGGATCTCCGGTGCTTCCAGGGGATCACCGGGCCCGGGGGCGGGGCATCGGCCGCGGGGCACACCGCTGCGTACGCCTTGAGAAGCAGTCGGCGCCGGCGCGAACTACCTGACGACTACGGGGTCCCTCATCCGGTGTCAGGGACACCCAAAGGTTTCGTCTACTGCGGGATAATCCCGTTATTTGCGCACCTTGCTACCCTCGGGGTATGACGACGACTCCCGCTGACAAGCGCGCCGCGGTCGAGCGGCAGGTACCCGATCTCACTTTCCTCCTCTCGCACACCGGCCACGTGCTGGCCACCGAATTGACCGCGCGGCTCGCGGAGATCGACATGTCACCGCGCGGCCAGTGCGTTCTGGTCCACGCGCTCGACGGCGAGATGACGCAGATTCAGCTCGCCGAGGCGAGTGCGCTCGACAAGACGACGATGGTGCTCACCGTCGACGACCTGGAGAAGAAGGGCCTCGCGGAACGGCGCCCCTCTCCCACCGACCGGCGGGCGCGCATCATCGCGGTCACGGAAAAGGGCTACGCGAAGGCCCTGGAGGGCCGCAAGGTCGTCGACGACGTGCACAACGACGTGCTGGCGGCGATCCCGGCCGACGAGCGCGAGGCTTTCGTACGCAACCTCGAACTGCTGGTGCACGGGCGGCTGTCCACCCCGGTGGACTCGGGTCGGCCGGTACGTCGCGGGGGGCACACGGGGAGCCAGAACTAGGTCCCCACAAAACAAGTCCTCTAAATATCGTCTACAACAAAACTATCTGCTAGCGTCTCTCCCGTTGGCACTCAGCCGCGCACGCGGCCAAGTCCCCTGGAGGCGACGCGCGATGGCGCAGCTCGAAACGCTTGACCCGACCGGCCGGACCGGCGCGAAAACCCCGCGCACGTATCCGCGTTCGCTCGCCCTGGCGCTGCTGTGCGTGGGCATGCTGATGGTCATCCTCGACGGCACGATCGTGACCGTCGCGCTCCCCGCGATCGGCGACGACCTCGGCTTCTCGCCGGCGAACCTGGCCTGGGTCATGAACATCTACATGATCGCCTTCGGCGGTCTGCTGCTCCTGGCCGGAAGACTCGGCGACATCTTCGGCCGCAAGCGAATGTTCCTCGCGGGAATCGCGGTCTTCACCGTCGCATCCCTGCTGTGCGGCATCGCCACATCTCCCGAGATGCTGCTCATCGCGCGGTTCATCCAGGGCGCGGGCGGCGCGATGGCCTCGGCCGTGAGCCTCGGCATGATCGTGACCCTGTACCCCGAGCCGTCCGAACAGGGCAGGGCCATCGGCGCGTTCAGCTTCATCGGCGCGGCGGGCGCGTCACTCGGCCTCGTCCTCGGCGGCGTTCTCACCGAAGCCGCGAACTGGCACTGGATCTTCCTCGTCAACCTGCCCATCGGCGCGGTCACCCTGCTCCTGGCCGCCCGCGTGCTGGCCGCCGACACCCCCGCCGGAACCCGCGGCAAGGCGGACGTCGTCGGCGCGACACTCGTCACCGCCGGGCTGATGCTGCTGGTCTACGCGGTGGTCAAGGCCGAGGCGTACGGCTGGGGCGCGGCCGAAACCTGGGCCCTCCTCGCGGGTGCGCTGGTGCTTCTCGCCGCGTTCGCCGTCCGCCAGGCCAAGGCCGCGACGCCGCTGCTGCCGCTGCGTACCTTCCGCTCCCGCAACGTGACCGGCGCGAACGTCATCCAGATCCTCACCATCGCGGCGATGTTCGGCTTCCAGGTGCTCGTCGTGCTCTACATGCAGCACGTTCTGGGCTACGGCGCCGCGAAGACGGGGTGGGCGATGCTGCCGACGGCCGTGGCCATCGGTGCGGTGTCACTGGGGGTCTCCGCCCGCCTGATCGGACGCTTCGGCGCCCGCAACGTGCTTCTGGTGGGGCTCGTCGTCCTCACCGCGGGGATGCTGTACCTCACGCGCGTCCCGGTCGACGGCTCGTACGCGGTCGACCTGCTGCCGGTCTTCGCCCTCCTCGGTGGCGGCGGACTCGTCCTCCCCGCTCTCGCCACCCTCGCGATGTCGGACGCGCGCCCGGAGGACGCGGGAGTCGTGTCCGGGCTGTTCAACACGACCCAGCAAATCGGCGCGGCACTCGGCGTCGCGCTGCTCAACACCCTGTCCACGTCGCGCACCGAAGACCTGCTCGCCGAGGGCAGGTCCCCGGCCGTCGCGCTCACCGAGGGCTACCACGTGGCGTTCACCGTCGGGACGGTCCTGCTCGCCGCCTCGGCCGTGCTCACACTCGTCCTCCTGCGGCCGTCGCGGGCGAAGACGCGAACAGTGAACGGGAGTTCCGCGACAGAGGAAGCGCCTGCGCCACTCGCCCGCATCTGATCCC
>NZ_JBPKBI010000001.1:600702-631119 GCF_051388935.1 Yinghuangia sp. YIM S10712 | reverse complement strand
GTTCGCCGGTCATCCGGCGAACGCCCCTGCCCGCACGCTCGCTCACCCGACTACGCCTCGGACGAGCCTCCGCCCTCCCCACGCCACGCGAACCACCGCGGAAACCCGGCCGCCAGCCCCGGATCGCCGCTGATCCGCACCAGACCGCCGCGCATCGCCTGCCCGAGTCCGGCACGTCCCGCGACGACGCGGTGCAGTTCCACCGCATCGCCGTCCACCCACACGTCGACGTCGTAACCGGGATGCCGACGGCACGCACTCGCATCACCGGGCGCGAGAACAAGCCACCCGCGCTCATCGGTACCGGCGACCGGGCCCGCGCGCAGAACGAACTCGACGACCACGCGCCGCGCGGGCAGTTCGTCCGAGCGCACGAACTGCCGCAGCCGCCACAACAACCAGCCGGCGTCGAGTTGTTCGGGCCTGGGATCGCCGAAGAACCAGCGCCGCGCCCAGTCACCGAGCTGCCACACCAACGGCTCCAGCGCGGCCCCCGCCTCGGTGAGCCGGTAGGCGGGTCTCCCGTCGCGGTCCGTCTCGCGCGTCAGCAACCCGTGCGCCTGCATGCGGCGCAGGCGGGCGGCCAGAAGTGTCCGGCTCATACCCGGCAGACCGCGGTGCAGGTCGTTGAACCGGGATGCGCCCAGGAACAGCTCGCGCAGCACCAACAGCGTCCACCGGTCGCCCACGGCCTCGACGCCGGCGGACACCGGGCAGTACTCGATCACGCGGCCACGCTATCGGCCCGGTCCATTTTCTGTACCGCCCCGAACGGCGTGGGCGGACCACACTCGGAAGGGACACACGCCACGCGAACGGAGAGACATGAGCGGCACCACCGCCGAATCCACCTGGGCGCTGGGCGACTACCCCGAGATGGCCCGCCGCCTCCGGCCCGCCGCGGACACGGCAGTCGCCACCGCCGCCCTTGAACCGGGCACGACCCTCCTGGACGTCGGCTGCGGCACCGGCAACGCCGCCCTGGCCGCCGCGAGACTCGGCGCCACCGTCACCGGCGCCGACCCCACCGCGCGTCTGCTGTCCCTGGCCGCCGAACGTGCTCGCGGCGAGCGCCTGCCGATCACCTGGCTGCATGCCGACACCACCGGCCTGACCGGTGCTTTCGACCGCGTGGTCTCCGTCTTCGGCGCGATGTACGCCCCCGACCACCGCCAGGCCGCCGACGCGATGCTGCGCTGCTGCACACCCGGTGGGCGGATCGTCTCGGCCGCCTGGACCCCGGACGGCTTCATGGCCGCGGCCAACCGCGTCCTCGCCGCATACCTCCCGCCCCCGCCACCCGGCGCGCGACCTCCCAGCGAGTGGGGCGAACTTGCTTACCTGCAAGACCTGTTCGCCCCTCACCACATCACCGCGACCACCCGCGGCGTGCCGTTCCACTTCCCCTCCGCCCTCGAAGCCGCGGAGTTCTGGACCCGTACCGCCGGCCACCTCCAAGCCGAACGGCCCCGCATCGAGGCGCAAGGCACCTGGACGGCCCTCCACCACGACCTCGCCGCCCTCTTCACGGAACACAATCAGGCCTCGTCCGAACCCGACGACACCACCGTCCTCATCACGTCCGAGTACCTGCTGGCCACCATCACCCCGGCGTGAACTCGCCTGTGCGGCAGCCGCGGTGGCCACAAAACCCTTGGCACACCGACCGCGGCGCGAAGTACGGTGAGCACACGGCGCCCCCGGTGCGCAGGATGCGGCTGCTTCGACTGAAAAACGAAATCCGCGTCCGCCTTCGACCTCGGGGGCGTTTCGTGCGTCCGCGTGCCCCGCATCGCCCGGAGCCGATCGAGTATTCAGGCCGACGTCGCGTCAGGGGCCGCGTCGGCCGCGAGGCGACTGTGGCCGATGATCAGGGCGGTGATGTCGCGGGTGACGGTTTCGGTGAAGCTTCGGTCGCCGTATTCGCCCGCGGCCCAGTGGCGTGTGCCGGCTTCGAGAAGCGTTTGAGCGGTGCGGGCCAGGCCGAGGACGTCGATGTGGGAAGGGAGTTCGGCGTCGGCTTGGGCGCGTTCGAACAGGTCGAGGAAGAGGTAGCGGGAGGCGCGGTGCTCCTCGGCGCGGCCTTCGGCGAGGGCCCGGTGCTCGGCGCGGTGGCCTTCGAGCGTGGCCTCGACGAGTAGTTCGGGCGGGGTGCGGCGCATGGCCCGTTCCAAGGCGGCGAGGACGTCGTGGATCACCGTCGCAAGGTCGTACGGCCCCGCGGTCGCCTCGCGCACGGTGTGGCGGGCCTCGGCGGTGGACAGCACGCCCGCCTCGAACAGGGCGTCCTCCTTGCGCGGGAAGTAGAAGTAGAACAGCGCCTTGGAGACCCCGGCCGCCTGACAGATGTCCGCCACCGTGGTGTCCGCGAAACCCTTGGTCCGCCACAGCGCGGTCGCCGCCTGCAACAGCGCGCGCTTCGTCTCGCGGGAACGGGACTGTGCCAAGTTGGCACGTCGCTGACCTTGGTCAGCATTGCCGGACCGTCGGCCGCCTGATCGATCACGCTTCACACCGGCCAGGTTAGCCGGTTTCTTACGGACCAAGAATGTTGACCTGGGTCAGGATTGTGTCTACCTTCCCAGATGTGGACGACATAGAAGCCATCAAGCAACTGAAGGCCCGCTACTTCCGCACTTTGGACACCAAGGACTGGGACGGCATGCGCCGCGTCTTCACCGACGAGGCGACCGTCGACACGTCCGGCTCCGGCGGCCCCGTGATCACGGGCGCCGACGAGTTCATCGCGTTCGTACGCGAAACCCTGGGCGACCGCAGCACCGTGCACATCGGGCACATGCCGGAGATCGAACTGACCTCGGAGTCGACCGCGACCGGCATCTGGTCGATGCAGGACCTCGTGCAATGGCCCGACGGCCGCGACCTGCGCGGCTACGGCCATTACCACGAGACGTACGAGAAGACCGACGGGGTGTGGCGCATCGCGAGCAGCAGACTCACCCGCCTGCGCATGGACATCCGTCCCGCCGACGCCGCGGGTGCCTCGTGACCGCCGGCGGCGAGTGCGCGGTCGTCACCGGGGCCGCGTCCGGGTTCGGGCTCGGACTGGCGGCCGAATGCGCCGCGCGGGGCATGCGTGTCGCCCTCCTGGACCGCGACGGGGACCGCGTGGGGGCGGAGGCGGAGAAGCTCGCACACGAGTACGGCGTCGACGCCTTCGGGATGGCCGTCGACGTCGCGGACGACACCGCGGTCCGGGCGGCGGCCGACGCTGTCCGGGACCGTTTCGCCCGCACCGACCTCGTGGTGTCGAACGTCGGCGTGCAGTTGTTCGGCGCGGTCGAACGCCTCACCGACGCGGAATGGCAGTGGGTGCTCGACGTCAACGTTGTCGGATCCGCCCGTGTGGCCCGCGCGTTCCTTCCTCTTCTGCGCGAATCCCCCGCCGCCCGCCTGGCGTTCACCTCGTCCTCCGGGGTCCTGGCCCCCGCGAGCCGGATGGCGGCGTACCAGGCGAGCAAATTCGCCGTCCTCGGTCTGGCCGAAACCCTGCGCCTGGAACTGCGCGACGAGGACATCCGCGTCACGGTGGTCTTCCCGTCCGGCATGGTCTCCCGGCACCTGGAGACCAGCCAGGACGCCCAACCCGACCGACTGCGGCGGTCCATCGGCGAACCCGAGGACTTCGCCGCGATGCACGCCAGCAATCCCGGCCTCGCCGCGAGCGTCATCGATCCCCGGCAGGCGGCCGGGAACGTGATCGACGCGCTGCTGCGCGGCGACCGCTACGCCATCACCCACGGCGACCTCACGCAGGCCGTCACCGAACGGCACCAGGACATCCACCAAGCGGCGGTAGCCGCACGCGACGCGGCGAACGGCACCTGACGGGCCGGGAGGACGAAGGTCGCGCGCCACGGGCGGCCGGTGGGACCAACGCCCATGGATCGCGTCCCCTGGCGACACGGAACGACCAAACGGACGACGAGCAAGGCCGAACCGACGGAAGCGCCTGACCCAAACCCAAAAAAGGAGTCGTGCCAATGACCAGCGAGGTCTATCGCGTCGTGCAATGGGCTACCGGGGGTATCGGGAAGGCCTCCATCCGGCACCTGGTGGAAAACCCCTTCATGGAACTCGTCGGCGTGCTCGTGACGAATCCCGAAAAGGTCGGGAAGGACGTCGGGCAAATCGCGGGAATCGCCGACGTCGGACTTTCCGCGACGGACGACAAAGACGCGATAGTCGCACTGGAGGCCGACTGCGTCCACTTCGCTCCCCTGGTCCCGGACATCGACATGGTCTGCCGACTGCTGCGTTCCGGAAAAAACGTCATCTCCCCCCTGGGCCCGTTCTACCCGACGGAAGACTGCCGCGAGGATGTCGAGAAAATCGACGCGGCCGCCCGGGAGGGCGGGGTCTCCTTTCACGGCTCGGGGATCCACCCCGGCTACTCGGGCGACATCCTGCCGGTCACCCTCGCGAGGCTGACGGGTCGGATCGACCACGTACGCGTCTACGAGATCGCCGACTTCCTGGCCCATCCCTCGCCTTGGATGGAGCGCTTGGGCTTCGGGCAGGACCCCGGGGAACTGGCCGCGAACCCGAGGCGGTCACCCGACGCGATCGGCCATTTCGTACAGTCCATGGCCATGATCGCGGAAGGTCTCGGCAAGAAGATCGACGGCCTGACGGCGGAGACGAAATTCGCCGTCGCGACGAAGGACATCAAGCACGCGAACGGCGTCATTCCGGCCGGCACCGTCGCGGGCCAGCGCTACGAATGGACGGCCTCGGTGGACGGCAGGCCGCTCATCACGTTCTCCCAGATCTGGACCGTGGGACACGACGACATCGAACCCGACTGGGACTGCGGAAACGGCCGTTATCGCGTCATCGTCGAAGGCGAGCCGTCGTTGGAGCTGACACTCGACGGCAATGCCACCGGCCGCAATTGGACCGCCTTCGCGGGCCTGACCGCCATTCCGGCGGTCTGCGCCGCCGAACCCGGTTTCGTCACGCACTTCGACCTGGGCGTCGTGCGACCGCGCGGCCTGGTTCGCTGAACAACGCCGCACCACTCGGTCCGCAATATCGGGGCCGCACGCCGGGCCCGGCGGCCCTCCCACCGTCCACAGCCGCGCCCGGACCCGGATCATGCGTGGTGGACCCGGGGCGGGACGAAAAGCGCCGTCCACAGCCGCGCCCGGCCCGGATCACGCGGGGTGAGGCACGCGAGACGAAAAGCACCGTCCACGGTCGCGTGTCCGCTCAGCCCGGACGGGTCAGCAGCTTCGTTCGACCACCAGTTCGCACAGGGACGACAGCGCCGTCTTCGCCGGGCAGTCCGGAAGCGGGGTGAGGACCTCGCGCGCCTCGTCGGCGTAGCGGCGGGTGTCGGCACGGGCCCGCGTGAGGGCGGGGTGGGCGCGCAAGAGGGTGAGGGCCTCGGCGTGTCGCTCGTCGTCGGTGAGGGGGGACGACAGGAGGGCGAGCAGGTGGGCGTCGCCGGGCCCCGGGGCGGCGCGCAGGTGAAGCACGGGAAGGGTGGGGACGCCCTCGCGGAGGTCCGTGCCCGGGGTCTTGCCCGACTCGGTGGAGTCGCTGGCGATGTCGAGGACGTCGTCGGCGAGTTGGAAGGCGACACCGATGCGCTCGCCGTACCGCGTGAGAATTTCGACCACCTGTTCGTCCGCGCCGGCGAACATCGCGCCGAACTGGCCCGAAGTGGCGATCAGGGAGCCGGTCTTGTCGGCGATGACCGAGAGGTAGTGCTCCACGGGGTCGTCGCCCTCGCCGGGGCC
The DNA here is from genome assembly GCF_051388935.1 of Yinghuangia sp. YIM S10712. Lineage (NCBI taxonomy): Bacteria > Bacillati > Actinomycetota > Actinomycetes > Kitasatosporales > Streptomycetaceae > Yinghuangia > Yinghuangia sp. YIM S10712. Next base: position 625,354 of record NZ_JBPKBI010000001.1, on the reverse strand, counting down.
GACCGTCTCGCGGATCTGGCCGGTGACCAGGCGGGCGAATGCGCGGGCCTGGATGCGTACGGCCTCGTCGCCGAGGTCGGCGACGATCTCGGACGCCCTGGCGAAGAGGAAATCGCCGGTGAGGATCGCAACCGAGTTGTCCCAGCGGGCGTTTGCGCTGGGGGCGCCGCGGCGCAGCGCGGCCTCGTCCATGACGTCGTCGTGGTAGAGCGTGGCCAGGTGGGTGAGTTCGCAGACGACGGCCGCGGGGACGACGCCGGGCGCCTGCGGGTCGCCGAACTGTGCGGCGAGGAGCGTCAGCAGGGGGCGAAAGCGCTTGCCGCCGGCCTCGACGAGGTGGCGCGAAGTCTGGGTGAGGTACGGGAATTCGCTCTTGGTGGCGGCGATCAGCTCCTGCTCGACCGCCGCCATCCCGGCTCGGATCTCCGCGTCGAGTTCACCGTCATGGACGCTCAGCCCGAAGGGCCCCACGATCGTCATGCCGGTGCGCTCCTTGTGTTTGCGCAGAGTGTCTGCGCCCGCTGCTAATGGACGAAGAGGGCTGCCTTGTCCGCAAGGTCCAGGACCGGCTGCGGGAGGATGCCCAGGACAACCGTAACCGCTACCCCCAAAGCGATGGCAGCGGTGGTCATCACGCTCGGCACGGCCACGGTCGGGCCGTCCGCCTTCGGCTCCGAGAAGAACATCAGAACGATGACCCGGACGTAGAAGAACGCGGCGATGGCGGAACACAGCACGCCGACGATCACCAGCGATCCGGCTCCGCCGTCGGCAGCAGCCTGGAACACCGCGAACTTGCCGGTGAAGCCGCTGGTCAGCGGAATGCCCGCGAACGCCAGCAGGAAGACCGCGAACACCGCGGCGACCAGCGGCGAGCGCCGGCCCAGCCCCGCCCAGCGCGACAGGTGGGTGGCCTCGCCGCCCGCGTCGCGGACCAGCGTGACCACCGCGAAGGCGCCGAGCGTGACGAAGCCGTAGGCCACGAGGTAGAAGAGCGTGGACGACGCGCCCGCCTCGTTCGCCGCCAGCATGCCGGTCAGGATGAAGCCGGCGTGGGCGATCGAGGAGTACGCCAGCATGCGCTTGACGTCCGTCTGGGTGATCGCGATGACCGCGCCGGCGATCATGGTGGCGATCGCGACGCCGATCATGACGGGACGCCAGTCCCACTTCATGCCCGGCATCGCGACGTAGAAGAAGCGCAGCAGCGCACCGAACGCGGCCACCTTGGTCGCGGACGCCATGAACCCGGTGATCGGCGTCGGGGCGCCCTGATAGACGTCGGGCGTCCACGAGTGGAACGGCACCGCGCCGACCTTGAAGAGCAGGCCGACGGCGACCATCGCCATGCCGATCAGCAGCAGCGCGTCGTTGTCCATCGCGCCGCCCGTCGCCACCGCGATGCCGTCCAGGCGCAGGGTGCCGGAGTAGCCGTACAGCAGGGCCACGCCGAAAAGGAAGAACGCGGACGAGAATGCACCGAGGAGGAAGTACTTGAGCGCGGCTTCCTGCGACAGCATGCGGCGGCGCCGGGCCATGCCGCACAGCAGGTACAGCGGGAGCGACAGGACCTCCAGGGCGATGAACATCGTCAGCAGGTCGTTGGCGGCCGGGAAGAGCAGCATGCCGGCCAGGGAGAACATGGTGAGCGGGAAGACCTCGGTCTGGTGCAGCCGGGCCTCCGTCGCCTCCTTCTCCGCGGCGCTGCCGGGCGCCGCGGCGGCCTGCGGGGCGAACGCGTCGGCGCCGCCGCCCTCGACGCGGCGCTCGGCGATCAGCATGACCGACACGATGCCCAGCAGCAGCAGCGTGCCCTGGAGGAACAGCGACGGGCCGTCGACCGCGACGGCACCGACCGCGGCCACCTCCTGCTCGCCGGCCAGGGCGACGACCGCGCCGAACGCCGCCGCCATGCCGGCGAAGGCCAGCACGAGCTGGGTGACGTAGCGCGCCTTGCGGGGCACGAACGCCTCGACGAGGACTCCGGCCACGGCGACACCGAACACGATGAGCATCGGCGAGAGTTCGCCGTACTCGATCTTCGGGGCGTCGACCGCCGCGGCGAGCTGAAGACCGGCGCTCACTTGTTGCCTCCAGTGGTGTGGGCGGCCGGCGCGTGGGCGGCCGCCGGCTCGGCGGCCGGCCCTGCGGCCGGTGCTGCTTCCGGCGCGATCGGACGCGTGGGCTCCGGGTCGCGGCGGTCGACCTGGGTGAGCGTCCCGTCGACCGCCGGATTGACGACGTCGAGGATCGGCTTCGGGTAGACGCCGAGTGCGATCAGCACCGCGAGGAGCGGCGCGACCACGACCTTCTCGCGCAGCCCCAGGTCGCGCATCTTCTCGTTGCCGGCCTTGACCGGTCCGGTCATCGTGCGCTGGTAGAGCACCAGGACGTACAGCGCGGCCAGGATGATGCCGACCGTCGCGAAGACGCCGGCGACCTGGTAGCGCGAGAACGTCCCGACGAGGACCAGGAATTCGCTGACGAACGGCGCCAGGCCGGGCAGCGAGAGCGTGGCCAGGCCGGCGACCAGGAAGGTCCCGGCGAGAACCGGCGCGACCTTCTGCACACCGCCGAAGTCCGCGATGGTCTTCGAGCCGCGCCGCGTGATCAGGAAGCCCGCGATGAGCAGCAGCGCCGCGGTCGAGAACCCGTGGTTGATCATGTAGAGCGTCGCGCCGGAGTGGCCCTGGCTGGTCATCGCGAAGATGCCCATGATGATGAAGCCGAAGTGCGAGATCGAGGTGTACGCGATCAGGCGCTTGATGTCGGTCTGCCCCACCGCCAGCAGCGCCCCGTAGATGATCCCGATCACCGCGAGCGTCACGATCAGTGGTGCGAAGGTCTTCGACGCGTCCGGGAAGACCTCCAGGCAGAAGCGCAGCATCGCGAACGTGCCGACCTTGTCGACCATCGCGGTCACCAGTACGGCGACGCCGGGCGTCGCCTCGGTCATCGTGTCGGGCAGCCACGTGTGGAACGGCCACAGCGGCGCCTTGATGGCGAAGGCGAGCATGAAGCCGAGGAACATCGCCTTCTCGGCGGTCGGGTCGAGGTCCAGCTCACCGCTCGCCACCGCCTGCGAGATGCGGAGCAGGTCGAACGTGCCCTGCCCGCTGCCGCCCAGGTCGGCGTCGGCGGTGGCCACGTACAAGCCGACCACCGCGGCCAGCATGACCAGGCCGCCGAGGAGGTTGTAGAGCAGGAACTTGACCGCCGCGTACGAACGTTGCGCGCCGCCGAAGCCGCCGATGAGGAAGTACATCGGGATGAGCATGGCTTCGAAGAAGATGTAGAAGACGAAGATGTCGGTGGCCGCGAACGACACCACCACCATCGCCTCGACCATCAGCATCAGCGCAAAGAACGCGTGCGTCGAGCGCGGTGCGGCCTTCTCACCCGTGCTGCCGTCCATGCGGATCTGCGGCGTGTCGGCGTCGTGCCACGACGCCAGCACCAGGATCGGCATGAGTGCCGCGGTGAGCAGGATCAGCACCACGCCGATGCCGTCCACGCCCAACGCCCAGTGCACGCCGAACGCTTCGATCCACGTGTGGTTCTCGGTGAACTGGAATCGGTCGCCGTCGGGTGAGAACTTCACCGTGAGGATGATCGCCAGGACCAGCTCGGCGAGCGTCACCGCGAGCGCGGTGTTCTTGGCGAGCACGCGCTTGCCGGCGGGCAGCACGGCCACCAGGAGGCCGCCCGCGAACGGCAGCGCGGCCATGACGGTCAGCCAGGGGAATCCGTCGTTCATCGCATTCCCTCCGCCGCGTGCCGCCGAGCCTCAGAGAAACGCCGAAGGGACATCACGCCATCCTCGCCATCAAGGTCGCCGCCACCACGACGGCCGTGCCGCCGAACATCGACAGCGCGTACGAGCGGGCGAAACCGGTCTGCACCCGGCGCACCCGCGCCGACGTACCACCGATGAACGCCGCCAGCCCGCCCACGAATCCGTCGATGCCGCGCAGGTCCAGCCACACCAGCAGGCGTGTCAGGTACTGGCCGGGCCGCATGACCAGGCCCTCGTTGATCGTGTCCTGGTAGAGGTCCTTGCGGGCCGCGACCGTGGCGAGCGAGCCGTGCGGGGCGACGGCCGGTACCTCGCGCCGTGCGTACTGGACGTACGCGACCAGCACGCCGAGCGCCACCATCGCGGTCGCCATGCCGGTGACCACCCAGACACTGAACGGCAGTTCGCCGTGGTCGAAGCCGGTGACCGGGGTCAGCCAGTCCACGAACGCGTCGTTCAGGACGAACAGCCCGCCCGCGAACACCGACCCGAACGCCAGAACGATCATCGGCAGCGTCATCGACACCGGCGCCTCGTGCGGATGCGGCTCGCGCCACTCCGGCGGTGCGCCCGCCGGTGCGTCCTTCCAGCGCTCGCGCCCGAAGAACGTCATGAGCATCACGCGCGTCATGTAGTACGCGGTCAGGGCGGCCGCGACCAGCGTCACCGAGCCCAGGATGTAGCCGCTCGTGCCGCCCTTCGCGAACGCCGCCTCGATGATCTTGTCCTTGGAGAAGAACCCGGACAGCAGCGGGAATCCGATGATCGCGAGATACCCGAGCCCGAACGTGACGAAGGTGACCGGCATGTACTTGCGCAGGCCGCCGTACCGCCGCATGTCGACCTCGTCGTTCATGCCGTGCATGACCGAGCCCGCACCGAGGAACAGCCCGGCCTTGAAGAAGCCGTGCGTCACCAGGTGCATGATCGCGAACGCGTAGCCGATCGGACCGAGGCCGGCGGCCAGGATCATGTAGCCGATCTGCGACATCGTCGATGCCGCGAGCGCCTTCTTGATGTCGTCTTTCGCGCAGCCGACGATCGCCCCGAAAAGCACCGTGATGGCGCCGACGATGGTCACGACCAGTTGCGCGTCGGGCGACGCGTTGAAGATCTCCGCCGAGCGCGTGATCAGGTACACGCCCGCGGTCACCATCGTCGCGGCGTGGATGAGCGCGGAGACCGGCGTCGGGCCCTCCATCGCGTCGCCGAGCCACGCCTGGAGCGGGAACTGCGCCGACTTGCCGCACGCCGCGAGCAGCAGCATGAGGCCGATCGCGGTCATCGTGCCGTCGGACGCCTCGGCCGAACCACCCAGCACCTGGTCGAACGAGAACGTCCCGAAGGTGGTGAACATCAGGAAGATCGCGACGGCCAGACCGAAGTCGCCGACGCGGTTCATGATGAACGCCTTCTTCGCCGCGGTCGCCGCCGACGGCTTGTGCTGCCAGAAGCCGATCAGCAGGTACGACGCGAGCCCGACGCCCTCCCAACCCACGTACAGCAGAAGGAAGTTGTTGGCCAGCACCAGCAGCAGCATCGAGGCGAGGAACAGGTTCAGGTACGCGAAAAACCTGCGCCTGTTCTCGTCGTGCGCCATGTAGCCGATCGAGTAGACGTGGATCAGCGAGCCGACGCCGGTGATCAGCAGCACGAACACCATCGACAGTTGGTCGAGGTGCAGCCCGATCTCGGCCTGGAAGCCCTCCGCCGGCACCCAGTTCCACAGGTGCTGGTTGACCGACCGCTCCGCGTCGTCCTTGCCGAGCATCGCGGCGAACAGCACGAGGCCGACCGCGAAGGAGGCGAGTGCGAGCAGCGTCCCGACCCAGTGGCCGAACCTGTTCGTGCGTTTGCCGCCCAGCATCAGGACCGCCGCACCCAGCAGCGGCAGCCCGACGACCAGCCAGGTCGCCGAGAAGGCGCCCTCCGCCGCGACCGAGTGCAGGCCCTGTCCGCCTTCCGACGACGCCAACACGCCTGCGGAAACCGAGGTTGTGATCACCAGTCCCCTACCACTTCATCAGGTTGGCGTCGTCGACCGAAGCCGTACGGCGGGAACGGAAGATGGCGATGATGATCGACAGACCGACGACGACCTCGGCCGCCGCGACGACCATCGTGAAGAACGCGATGATCTGCCCGTCGAGGTTGCCGTGCATCCGCGCGAACGTCACGAACGCCAGGTTCGTCGCGTTGAGCATGAGCTCGACGCACATGAACACCACGATCGCGTTGCGGCGCAGGAGCACACCCGCCGCGCCGATGGTGAACAGCAGAGCCGACAGGTACAGGTAGTTCGCCGGGTTCATGACAGCGTCCCCTTGGATTCCTTCGATCCGGCGCCGGCCGCGACGGAGTCGCCGTCGGTACGCTCCGCCCCGGCCCCGTCAGGGTCCACGCCCGACGCTCCTCCGCCGTCGGCGTCACCCGCGTCGCCGCCGTCCGGACCGGGGCCACCCGCCTCGGGACCGCCCGGCGAACCGGTGCCTTCCTCGCCTTCGTGGCGGGCCGGCGGCACGTCGCCGCGCTGCTCCATCCACACTTCGGCGTTCTCCTCCAACTCCGCGACCCGGTGCACCGGTTCGTGGCTGACGTCGCGTACCTGGCCGCGGGCCCGCAGCGTCGCGTTGACCGACAGCTCGGAGACCGTGCCGTCGGGCAGCAGCGCGGGGATGTCGACGGCGTTGTGCCGCGCGTACACACCCGGCGCCGGGAGCGGGGCGAGGTTGACGTTCTCGCGCACGCGCTCGTCGGCGAGTTCGCGCTGCGTCTTGCGCGGCGTGAGGCGTTCGCGGTGGGCCAGCACCATCGCACCGAGCGCGGCGGTGATCAGCAGAGCGCTGGTGACCTCGAACGCCCAGACGTAGCGCGTGAAGATCAGGTGCGCCAGGCCTTCGACGTTGCGGTCCTCGCGCATCGCCGACACCACGTCGGGGTCGGTCTCGGCGACACCCGCCGGGGAGACCCCGCCGCCGAAGCCCGCGAAGTCGCCCAGCGACGCGTTCGCGATGCCGGCGACCAGCAGGATGCCGAAGCCGAGCCCGGCGAGCACCGCGGCGACGCGCTGCCCGCGCAGCGTCTCCTTGAGCGAGTCCGCCGACGAGACGCCGACCAGCATCAGGACGAAGAGGAACAGCATCATGATCGCGCCGGTGTAGACGACGATCTGCACGATGCCGAGGAACACCGCGCCCTGGGCCATGTAGAAGAACGCCAGGCACAGCATCGTCGCGGCCAGCATGAGCGCGCTGTGCACGGCCTTCTTCATGAAGACCGTGCCCAGCGCACCGACCAGCGCGATGGTGGCGAGGATCCAGAACTGCACCGCCTCGCCCGTCGAGGTACGGGTGAGCTGTTCCGCGAGGACGACGCCTCCGGAGAGCCCGTCGGCGGCGGCGGTTTCCGTCATGAGAGCGGTCATCGCACACCCGCTTCACGGTCGCCGGGCGCGTTCTCGTCGGTGCCGTCCCCGGACTCCGCGCCCTGCGTCACCGTCCCGGGCGCGGCCTCGGTGACCTTGCCGAGGTAGTAGTCGCGCTCCTCCGTCCCCGGGTACATCTCGTGCGGCGGGGCGACCATGCCCTCGTGCAGCGGAGCGAGGAGTTGGTCCTTGGTGAAGATCAGACTCGCCCGGGTGGTGTCGGCGAGTTCGTACTCGTTCGTCATCGTCAGCGCCCGGGTCGGGCACGCCTCGATGCACAGGCCGCAGAAGATGCAGCGCAGGTAGTTGATCTGGTAGACGCGGCCGTAGCGTTCGCCCGGGGAGAAGCGCTCCTCCTCGGTGTTGTCCGCGCCTTCGACGTAGATCGCGTCCGCCGGGCACGCCCAGGCGCACAGTTCGCACCCGACGCACTTCTCCAAGCCGTCGGGATGCCGGTTGAGCTGGTGCCGGCCGTGGTAGCGCGGCGCGGTCGGCTTCTTCTCGAAGGGGTAGAACTCGGTGTTCGCCTTCTTGAACATCGTCGCGAAGGTGACGCCGAAGCCCGCCACGGGTCCCAGGAAGTTGCCCACGATCACACCTCCCTGTCCGTCGTGTCCGTCGTGGCCGTCGTGTGCGTCGTGTCCGTCGGGTCGCCCGGCTCCTGCGGTTCGACGGCCGCGCCCACCGAGACCGTGCGCTTGATGGCGCGCCGCGGCACCGGCGGCAACTGCTGTCCGGGCAGCGGCGGTACGGGGAAGCCGCCCGCCATCGGATCGAAGGGCTCGGACGCGCCTGGTGTGCCGGGAAGCGGCTCGGGTTTCTCCTCGTCCTCGTCGGTGCCGCGGAGCATGTCCCACAGCACCGAGAGCACAAGGACCACGATGATCGCCCCCGCGATGCCGAGCACGATGTTGCGGTAGTCGTAGCCCTCGTTCTTCAGCGCGCGCACGGTGGCCACGAGCATCAGCCACACCAGCGATGTCGGGATCAGGACCTTCCAGCCGAACCGCATGAACTGGTCGTAGCGCAGGCGTGGCAGCGTGCCGCGCAGCCAGATGAACATGAAGAGGAAGAGCTGGACCTTGAGGAAGTACCAGAGCAGCGTCCACCAGCCGCTGTTCGCACCGTCCCAGACGGCGGTGATCGGCCAGGGCGCGCGGTAGCCGCCGAGGAAGAGCGTGGTGGCCAGCGACGAGACGACCACCATGTTGATGTACTCGGCCAGGAAGAACAGCGCGAACTTCAGCGACGAGTACTCGGTGTGGAAGCCGCCGACGAGTTCACCCTCGGCCTCGGGGAGGTCGAAGGGCGCGCGGTTGGTCTCGCCGACCATCGCGATGACGTAGATGATGAACGACACCGGCAGCAGGACCGCGTACCACGTCTCGGTCTGCGAGGCGACGATCTCCGAGGTGGACATCGAGCCGGCGTAGAGGAAGACGCCCGCGAACGACAGGCCCATGGCGACCTCGTACGAGATCATCTGGGCGGTGCTGCGCAGCGAGCCGAGCAGCGGGTACGTCGAGCCGGACGACCAGCCGGCCAGCACGATGCCGTAGATGCCCACCGACGCGGTGGCCAGGATGTACAGCACGCCGACGGAGAGGTCGGTCAGTTGCAGGTTGGTCTGGTGTCCGAACATGGACACCTCGCCGCCCATCGGGATCACGGCGAAGGCCATGAACGCCGGGATCATCGCGACGACCGGCGCGAGGATGTAGACGGGCCGGTCGGCGGCCTTGACGATGATGTCTTCCTTGAAGGCCAGCTTCACGCCGTCCGCGAGGGATTGCAGCAGGCCCTGCGGGCCGACGTGCTTGGGCCCGATGCGCATCTGCATCCATGCGACGACCTTGCGCTCCCACCAGATGGCGAAGAGCGTCATGACGACGCAGAACGCGAAGACCAGCACGGCCTTGAACAGCACGAGCCACCACGGGTCCGAGCCGAAGCCGACCGGGGCGGCGAGTTGCACGCCCGCCTCGGCGGCGGCCTGCCCGGTGGTCAGTTGCGGGCTCATCAGGTCTCCTCACCGTCACCGGAACGCTCGCCTGAACGCCCGTCAGACCGGTCCCCGGCCGCGTCGCCCTCCGCGTCGCCGCCGGTGGCCCGGGGCCGGTCCTCGGGACGCTCCCCGGCCCCGGCACCGGTGAACTGCGTGTGCGAGCCACCCGCGCCCGTCCCGTTCACAGCTCCGTTCAGCGAGCCGTTCACCGCCCCGTTGAGCCCGCCCTCGGACGCCCGTTGCTGCGGCAGCACCGCGGCGCGGAGCCGGACGACTTCGCCCGCCGAGACGCCGAGGGTGCGGAAGACGGCCGAGCCGGGCGAGTTCGCGGGCAGCCACACGACGTGGTCGGCCATCTCGGTGACCGCGAGCGGCAGGGTGATCTCGCCGCCGTGCGGTGTCGAGACGGTGACCTCGCCGCCGTCCTGCGCGCCGATCTCCTCCGCGGTCGCCGCGCTGAGCCGGACGACCGGGCGGCGGCGCGTGCCGGCCAGGGCCGACTCGCCGTCCTGGCCTCGGCCTTCGTCGAGCAGCAGGCGCCACGTCGCGAGCACCGCCTCACCCGCTCCCGGCTGCGGCGGCGCGGAGCGCACGGGCCGCGCCGGTCCGGTGGCGCGGGCGCCGGCCCAGCCGCCGAGACCGCGCAGTTCGCGCCGGGCGGAGGCGACGTCGGGCAGGCCGAGGACGTAGTCCATCTCATCGGCGAGCGCGTGCAGCACGCGCAGGTCCGGCATCGACGTACCCGCGTCGGTGTTCATCTGGTCGTGCTTGAGGACGGAGGCGAACGGCCGTTCGCGGCCCTCCCAGTCGACGAAGGTGCCGGGCTTCTCGGCGGCCGCCGCGACGGGGAAGACCACGTCGGCGCGTTCGGTGACCTCGCTGTGCCGCAGCTCCAGGCTGACGACGAACGGCACGGTCTCCAGCGCGGCCAACGCCCCGGCGGGGTCGGGCAGATCGCCTGCTTCGACGCCGCCGACGACCAGAGCGCCGAGCTTGCCGTCGCGGGCCGCGCGCAGCATGGATGCGGTGTCGAGGCCGTATCCGGTGGGGAGTTCGGGCACCCGCCAGGCGGCGGCGACCTCGGCGCGGGCCTCCGGATCGATGACGGGACGGCCGCCCGGCAGCAGGTTGAACAGCGCACCGGCTTCCAGGGCGCCGCGCTCGCCGGCCCGGCGGGGCACCCACGCGAGCCGCGCCCCGGTGGCCTCCGCGAGGGCGAGCGCCGCGGTGAGTGCTCCGGGCACCGAGGCGAGGCGTTCGCCGACCAGGATCACCGAGCCGGTCGCGCGCAGCAGTTCGGCCGCGTCCTGGCCGAGCGTGTCGAGCCCGGCGCCGGTCCCGAGCGCGTCGAGCCAGTCGGTCTCGGTGCCGGGCGCGGCGCGCAGCAGGGCGCCGTTCATGCGGATCAGACCCGAGGTCGCGAACGGCGCGATGGAGAACACCTTGAGCCGGCTCTTGCGGGCGGCCTTGCGCAGCCTCAGGAAGACGATCGGCGACTCGTCCTCCGGCTCGAACCCGGCCAACAGCACCGCGGGCGCGCGCTCAAGGTCGGCGTACGTGACCCCTATCCCGGTCCCGGCGACCTCGGAGGCGAGGAAGTCGGCCTCCTCGGCGCTGTGTTCGCGCGCCCTGAAGTCGATGTCGTTGGTGCCGAGGGCGACGCGGGCGAACTTGGCGTACGCGTAGGCGTCCTCGACGGTGACCCGGCCGCCGACCAGTACCCCGGTGCGCTGCCGCGCGGCGAGCAGGCCTTCCGCCGCCGCCGCGAGCGCGTCGGGCCACGAGGCTTCGCGCAGTTCGCCGGTGTCGCGGTCACGCAGGAGGGGCGAGGTGATGCGGTCGCCGAGAGTGGCGTACCGGAACGCGAAGCGGCCCTTGTCGCAGTTCCACTCCTCGTTGACCTCGGGGTCGTCGCCCGCGAGGCGCCGCATGACCCGGCCGCGCCGGTGGTCGGCGCGCAGCGAGCAGCCCGACGCGCAGTGTTCGCACGCCGTGGGGGTGGAGACGAGGTCGAAGGGCCGGGACCGGAAGCGGTATGCGGCCGAGGTGAGCGCCCCGACCGGGCAGATCTGGATCGTGTTGCCGGAGAAGTAGGACTCGAAGGGCTGCTTCTCGTAGATGCCGACCTGTTGCAGCGCGCCGCGTTCGATCAGGGCGATGAACGGGTCGCCCGCGATCTGCTCGGAGAACCGCGTGCACCGCGCGCACAGCACGCACCGCTCGCGGTCGAGCAGCACCTCGGAGGAGATCGGCAGCGGCTTGGGGAAGGTCCGCTTGACGTCGCCGAACCGCGACGTCGACCGGCTCGCGGTCATCGCCTGGTTCTGGAGCGGGCATTCGCCGCCCTTGTCGCAGACCGGGCAGTCGAGGGGGTGGTTGATGAGCAGCAGCTCCATCACCCCGTCCTGCGCCTTCTTGGCCACGGGCGAGCTGAGCTGCGTCTTGACGACCATGCCGTCGGTGACGGTGATCGTGCACGACGCCATCGGCTTGCGCTGTCCTTCGACCTCGACCATGCACTGGCGGCACGCGCCGACCGGGTCGAGCAGCGGGTGGTCGCAGAACCGCGGGATCGAGATGCCGATCAGTTCGGCGGCCCGGATGACCAGGGTGCCCTTGGGCACGCTGACCGCGATCCCGTCGATCGTGCAGGTGACGAGGTCGTCCTGCGGCCCCGGCGTAGGTGCGCCGCCCGCGGGCGAATTGGTGGTTACGGTCATCAGGCTTGCGCTCCTGCCAGGTTCGAGGCCCAGACCGTGGAGGCGGCCGGGTCGAAGGGACAGCCGCGGTGGGCGAGGTGCGCGACGTATTCGTCGCGGAAGTACTTGAGCGAGGAGAAGATCGGGCTCGCGGCGCCGTCGCCGAGGGCGCAGAACGACTTGCCGTTGATGTTGTCGGCGACGTCGAGCAGCGTCTCCAGGTCCTCTTCGGTGCCGTCGCCCTTCTCCAGGCGCTCCATGATCTGCTGGAGCCAGTACGTCCCTTCGCGGCACGGCGTGCACTTGCCGCACGACTCGTGTGCGTAGAACTCGGTCCAGCGCAGGACCGCGCGGACCACGCACACGGTGTCGTCGAAGATCTGGAGGGCCTTGGTGCCGAGCATCGACCCGGCGGCGCCGACGTTCTCGTAGTCGAGCGGGACGTCGAGGTGTTCCTCGGTGAGCAGCGGGGTCGACGAGCCGCCGGGGGTCCAGAACTTGAGGCGGTGGCCTTCGCGGACGCCGCCCGCGAGGTCGAGGAGTTGGCGCAGCGTCACGCCGAGCGGGGCCTCGTACTGGCCGGGGCGCTTGACGTGCCCGGACAGCGAATAGAGCGTGAAGCCGGGCGACTTCTCGGAGCCCATCGAGCGGAACCACTCGACGCCCCCCCGCATGATCGCGGGAACCGAGGCGATCGACTCGACGTTGTTGACGCAGGTCGGCGATGCGTACAGGCCGGCGACGGCGGGGAACGGCGGGCGCAACCGGGGCTGTCCGCGGCGCCCTTCGAGGGAGTCGAGGAGCGCGGTCTCCTCACCGCAGATGTACGCGCCGGCGCCGGCGTGCACGGTCAGCTCCAGGTCGAAGCCGGAGCCGAGGATGTCCTTGCCGAGGTAGCCGGCGTCGTACGCCTCCTGGACCGCGGCCTGGAGGCGGCGCAGCACCGGGACCACCTCGCCGCGCAGGTAGATGAAGGCGTGGTTGGAGCGGATCGCGTACGCCGCGATGATCACGCCCTCGATGAGGACGTGCGGGTTGGCGTACATGAGCGGGATGTCCTTGCAGGTGCCCGGCTCGGATTCGTCGGCGTTGACGACGAGGTAGTGCGGGTTGCCGTCGCCCTGCGGGATGAAGCCCCACTTCATCCCGGTCGGGAAGCCCGCGCCTCCGCGTCCGCGCAGGCCGGCGTCCTTGACGGTCTGGATGACCTCGTCCTGGTGCTTGGCCAGCGCCTTGCGCAGGCCCTGGTAGCCGTCGTGCCGCAGGTAGGTGTCGAGACGCCAGGGCCGCTGGTCGTCCCAGGTCGCGGACAGGACCGGGGTCAGGATCCCGGGTCCCGTGGTGTCGGCGGTTTCGCTCGCTCCGGTCTCATCGGACACGGGGATCACGCCCCCTTCTCGGTCGGGTCGGCGGGCCCGTCGGGGTTGCGGCCGTGCGCGATGCGCAGCCCGACCAGGCTCGGGGTGCCACCCGCGCCGCCGTGGTCGACGGCGCCTGGGCGCGGGTCGGGGAATCCGGCGAGGATGCGGGCCGTTTCGCGGAACGTGCACAGCGGGGCGCCGCGTGTGGGGGTGACCTGTTTGCCCGCGCGGAGTTCGTCGACGAGGTCCTTCGCGGAGGCGGGGGTGACGTTGTCGAAGAACTCCCAGTTGACCATCACGACGGGCGCGTAGTCGCAGGCCGCGTTGCACTCGATGTGTTCGAGGGTGATCGAGCCGTCGGGCGTGGTGCCCTTGTTGCCGACGCCGAGGTGTTCCTTCAGGGTCGCGAAGATCTCGTCGCCGCCCATGACCGCGCACAGCGTGTTGGTGCACACGCCGACGTGGAAGTCGCCGCCGTTCTCGCGGCGGTACATCGTGTAGAAGGTGGCGACGCCGGTCACGTCGGCGGTGGTCAGGCCCAGCACCTCGGCGCAGAATTCGATGCCGGTGGGGCTGACGTACCCCTCTTCGGACTGCACGAGGTGCAGCAGGGGCAGGAGAGCCGAACGCGACTGGGGGTAACGGCCGATGATCTCCCGCGCCTCGGTCTCCAGCCGGGCGCGTACGTCGGCGGGGTAGCCCGGTGCGGGCAGGCGGGGCATGCCGAGGTCGGTCATCGGTCGACACCTCCCATGACGGGGTCGATGCTCGCGACGGCGACGATCACGTCCGCGACCTGGCCGCCTTCGCACATGGCGGCCATGGCCTGGAGGTTGGTGAAGGACGGGTCGCGGTAGTGGACGCGGTACGGGCGGGTGCCGCCGTCGCTGACCATGTGCACGCCCAGTTCGCCCTTGGGCGACTCGATCGCGGCGTACACCTGGCCGGGCGGGACGCGGAAGCCCTCGGTCACCAGCTTGAAGTGGTGGATGAGGGACTCCATCGAGGTGCCCATGATGGTTCGGATGTGGTCGAGCGAGTTGCCCAACCCGTCGGGGCCGAGCGCGAGTTGCGCGGGCCAGGCGATCTTCTTGTCCTCGACCATGACGGGGCCGGGCTTCAGCCGGTCCAGGCACTGCTCGACGATCCCCAGCGATTCCTTCATCTCCGCGATGCGGACCAGGTAGCGGCCGTACGCGTCGCAGGTGTTCTCGGTCGGGACGTCGAACTCGTAGTTCTGGTAGCCGAAGTAGGGCTGCGTCTTGCGCAGGTCGTGGGGCAGCCCGGCGGAGCGCAGGCACGGGCCGGTGACGCCGAGGGCCATGCAGCCGGTCAGGTCCAGGTAGCCGATGCCCTCGGTGCGCCCTTTGAAGATGTGGTTGTCGTTGAGCAGCAGTTCGTATTCGCGGATGCGGCCGGGCAGCACCTCGACCAGTTCGCGGATCTTGTCGACCGCCCCCGGCGGCAGGTCCTGGGCGAGCCCGCCGGGCCTGATGTACGCGTGGTTCATGCGCAGGCCGGTGACCATCTCGAAGACGTCGAGGATGAGTTCGCGGTCGCGGAAGCCGAACGTCATGACGGTGAGCGCGCCGATCTCCATGCCGCCGGTCGCGAGGCAGACCATGTGCGACGAGATGCGGTTGAGCTCCATCAGCAGGACGCGGATGACGTTCGCCCGGTCCGGGACCTGGTCGGTGATCCCGAGCAGCTTCTCCACGCCGAGGCAGTAGGCGGCCTCGTTGAAGAGCGGGGTGAGGTAGTCCATGCGCGTCACGAAGGTGACGCCCTGGGTCCAGCTCCGGTATTCGAGGTTCTTCTCGATGCCGGTGTGCAGGTAGCCGATGCCGCAGCGGGCCTCGGTGACCGTCTCGCCGTCCATTTCCAGGATGAGCCGGAGCACGCCGTGGGTGGACGGGTGCTGCGGCCCCATGTTGACGACGATGCGCTCGTCGGCGTCTGCGGCGGCCTGCACCACCTCGTCCCAGTCGGAACCGGTGACGGTGTAGACGCGGCCCTCGGTGGTCTCGCGGGCCGGCGCTTCTTGGGTGGCTTCCTGGGTGGTGGGGTGATCAGCCATCAGCTGTACGACCTCCGCTGGTCGGGCGGCGGGATCTGGGCGCCCTTGTACTCGACGGGCACGCCGCCGAGCGGGTAGTCCTTCCGCTGCGGGTGGCCGGGCCAGTCGTCCGGCATGAGGATCCGGGTCAGCGCCGGGTGCCCGTCGAAGACGATGCCGAAGAAGTCGTACGTCTCGCGCTCGTGCCAGTCGAGCGTCGGATACACCTTCACGAGCGAGGGCACGTGCGGGTCCGCGTCGGGCGCGGCGACCTCCAGGCGGACCTGCCGGTTGTGGGTGATGGAGCGCAGGTGGTAGACGGCGTGCAGCTCGCGGCCGGTGTCGGTCGGGTAGTGCACGCCGCTGACACCGGTGCACAGCTCGAAGCGCAGGGCGGCGTCGTCGCGGAGTGTGCGCGCGACCTTGTGGAGGCTGTCGCGGCGTACGTGGAAGGTGAGTTCCCCGCGGTCGACGACGACGCGTTCGATCGCGGTGTCGAACTCGATGCCGGCTTCCGCGAGCGCGCCGGCCAGCTCGTCGGCGACGACGTCGAACTCGCCTTCGCGGCGTCCCTCCGGCGCGGTCGGGTCGCTGCCCGGACCGCCGTAGGGCCGGGCCGCGCCGGGCGGGAACGCGACGGTGCGGACCAGGCGACCGTAGCCGGAGGTGTCGCCGGAGCCCTTCGCGCCGAACATGCCGTGGCGTACTTCCAGGACCTCGCCCGTGTTTTCGTCGCGCGGGACGGGAACCCCGGAGCCGTTCTGTGCGTCACTCACCGCAACAGCCCCTTCATCTCGATCGTGGGGACGGCCGTCAGGGCGGCCTTCTCGGCGGCGCGCGCGGCCTCTTCGCGGTTCACGCCGAGCGGCATGTTCTGCACCTGGTCGTGCAGCTTGAGGATCGCGTCCATCAGCATCTCCGGACGCGGCGGGCAGCCGGGGAGGTAGATGTCGACGGGGACGATGTGGTCGACGCCCTGCACGATCGCGTAGTTGTTGAACATGCCGCCGGAGGACGCGCAAACGCCCATCGACAGCACCCACTTCGGCGCGGCCATCTGGTCGTAGATCTGCCGCAGGACGGGGGCCATCTTCTGGCTCACGCGCCCGGCGACGATCATCAGGTCGGCCTGCCGCGGCGACGCGCGGAAGACCTCCATGCCGAACCGCGCGAGGTCGTAGCGCCCCGCGCCGGTCGCCATCATCTCGATCGCGCAGCACGCGAGTCCGAAGGTGGCCGGCCAGAACGAGCTCTTGCGGAAGTAGCCGGCGAGATCTTCGACCGTGCTGAGCAGGAAGCCGCTGGGCAGCTTCTCCTCAATACCCATCGGATGGCCTCTCCTGGATCACCTGGAACACCTGGATCCCTGCGTCAGTGCCTGCGGTGTGCGGGTCAGTCCCACTCAAGGCCGCCGCGGCGCCAGATGTAGGCGTACGCGACGAACACGGTGAGGATGAACAGGGCCATCTCGACGAGACCGAAGACGCCGAGGGAGTCGAAGTAGACCGCCCACGGATAGAGGAAGACGATCTCGATGTCGAAGATGATGAAGAGCATCGCCGTCAGGTAGTACTTCACCGGGAAGCGCCCGCCGCCCATCGGCTGCGGCGTCGGCTCGATACCGCACTCGTACGCCTCCAACTTGGCCCGGTTGTACCGCTTGGGCCCGGTCAGCGCACCGGCGACGAGGGAGATCACGCCGAACGCGGCGGCGATGCCGCCGAGCACGAGAATCGGCGCGTACACGTTCATGCCGCACTGCTCCCTTCCGTCCATCGGGCCCGGTCACACCCACCCGCTTGTGAGCATGTGACCAGGTTCACAAGCACCCGGAACGGCGCCGATCCTACGCCCCTTCCGATGTGATCTGCGACACGGGTCCTATTCGATCTTGCTGTGATCTTCACCACCTGATGATCGTTCAGAAACGATCAAGCACCGACTGGTTGCGACCGAACGCAAGCTTTTGGACACACTGAGCGCACATACCAACCCGCCGGATGCCAATCTCGGCGACGGCCCATATCACCGGATTTGGCGGATCATCAAATTTGATCAACATCCCGGTGCCGTGTTAGTGATTCCGACCACCGCGGAGGCGCAGACACCGGGTGTGACCTTGGGTTTCCCGTCCCGCGCGGATCAAACGCCCCGCCTCCGGAACGCGGATTCGACCCCGTTCACGGCAACACCCGGGCGACACCTCGGCGGCCACCCGCGAGCGGGTGCGACGCGGGGCCGCGGTTCGATCGCGCGGCTCGAATACAACGCGGCCGGGGCGCACGGAAAGTATCGGCTTCACCACTCTCCGGCTCCGCCCGGCTTCTCGCCCAAGGCAGTTCGGCTCGCGGTACGCGACGACGGCGACCGGACCGGGCGCCGACCTCCCTCGCCCCGACCGGTCAGCCGCCGAGCGCCGCCAAGGCATCTTGGAAAGCCTCGTACGCCTGCGCGCCGAACAGCACGAACCGCGCCTCCTCGACCGAGGTCTCCGCGTCGCGCACTGTCGTCAACGCGATACGCGCGGCGTCGCCCATCGGCCACCGGTACACCCCGGTCGACACCGCCGGGAACGCGACGCTGCGTGCGCCCAGTTCGTCCGCGACACGCAGTGACTCGCGGTAACACGACGCGAGCACATCGGAGCGGTCCTCGCTGTGCGACCACACCGGACCGACCGTGTGGATCACCCGGCGCGCATCGAGGCGACCCGCGGTCGTCGCGACCGCCTGCCCGGCCGGCAGCCCGCGCCCGTAGTGGGACGCGCGCAGCGCCCGGCAGGCCTCAAGGATCTCCGGACCGCCTGCGCGGTGGATGGCGCCGTCCACACCGCCGCCGCCGAGCAGCGACGAGTTCGCCGCGTTCACGATCGCATCGACGGACTCGTGGGTGATGTCGCCCTGCACCAGCGTGATCCGAAGCATGGCGGCCACGCTATGCGCCGAGGACCGTCCGCCGCGACCGACGGGGCCCGCGCCGAGCGCCCGCTCCGACCGCCGATATCCAGCCGCGACCACCCACTTCGTCGGCCGAAAACCGGTGCCGCACGCGCGGCGACGACCAGGCTCCGCAACTCGACCGCGAGAGTGGCATTTTCCCTCGCCAAATCCGTTACGCAGGCGAACCCCCATGAGTCATCATGGAGTTCCGGTTCTCCGTGAACCGTGGCGTCATCGCAGGTCACCATCGTTGTCCAGAACATCGAGCACATCTGTGTCGCCGTTCCGGCGATCTCTGGCGACGTTCGCCGCGCCCTCGTCCCCTGTCCCCCGCGCCTGGCCGCTTCGCGGCTTATGTCGCGTCGGCCGAAGGCGCTGCCGCCGTCGTGTTCTCCGTGGTTTTCCGTCAATGCGATTCCGGGCGAGGGGGCGGTTTCGGCATGGTCGAACTTGCGGTCGTGATCCCTTACTTCAACCCGGCGGGCTACGTTTCCCACGAGCGGAAGCTGGCCCGCACTCTTGCCGCGTTCCGGGCGGTCGGCTTGGCCGGGAACGTCTACCTGACCGGGGCCGGCGGCAGCCGTCCCCTCGACGCGCAGGTGGCGTTCTGGGACGCTGACTGCCCTTATCTGTGGCACAAGGAACGCCTGATCAACCTCGCCGCGCGGCGACTGCCGGCCTCGTACACCCACGTGGTGTGGTCGGACAGCGACATCATCGTCGGCCCCGACTGGGCCGATGCGGTCGCCGACGCCTTCCGCACGGCCGCGGTGGTCCAGTGCTTCCGCACCGCCCGCTACCGCGACACCGCCGGCCTCGTGTCCATGACCCGGTCGAGCGCCCTGCTCCCCGGGGAACGCGGCGCGATGGGCCTGGTCTGGGGCGCCGACCGCGCCCTCTTCGACGACGGCCCGGGTCTGTTCGAACACGCCGTGGTCGGCGGCGGCGACTCGATCCTGGGACGCGCGATCCAGGCCGACCACAAGACCCCCTCCGTCCCATGGCTCACCAATCACCGGCGCATGCTGTCGGCCAAATGGTCCGCCGAACTACTCGCCGAACAGGACAACTGGGTGGCCGCCACCGCCCGCTGGCTCGCCGAGCGAGGCGTGTCGTCCACCACCGCCGACATAGAAGTCCTGGAACACGGCCCCCGCGCCCAACGCCAGTACAACGACCGCCACACCCTGCTCGCCGAGTTCTCCCCCACCCGCCACCTCGTCGACGAACCCGACCGGATCCTCCGCTGGACCCCCTCCGGCCACATGGAAGTCGAGCCCGCCATCCGCACCTACTTCCACAGCAGAGGTGAGGACGACCCCACAGCCCCGGCCACCGAACCCGCCGCCTGATCCGCTTGTTCCATGACGGAAGGGGCGCAGTCGGACTCAGCCGTACGGCAAGCCGCCTTCCGGCACCCGCGCCGCGTCGTCGGCGGACAGCAGGCCCGCACCGATCAACAGCCGCATCCACGTATCGGCGTACCGGCCCTTGCGGTTCGTGCGCAGTCGGTCGCGTGGGCCGAGGACCGTGTCGACGAGGCGGGGGTAGCCGGGGCCCAGCACCAGGTCGTTGAAAAAGGTGAGGATGTCGGATGCCAGTTCCGGGAATTCGATGTCCGCGTCCGGGGTCCGGCAGAGCCACATGTAATTGTCGGATTCAAGGTAGTAGACGACACCGTCTTCGGTGTCCATGACCACGCATTCGCCATACTCGGACATCTCCGGCGAGCGGGCTGTGCTGAGCAGTTCCTGACCAACCGTCAGCGGATCGCCCATCGGGCAGTCCTCGACCGTCTCCCGCGCGGCCCAGGCCGCCGGACCCGAGACCGCTTCGGGGCGCACGAACCGGAAGTAGGTCCCCGCAAGCCTGCCCACCAGGCTGTACAAGTCGGCAACTCCGTCCGGCAGCCCGGGAATCGGCTCGGCAGGGTGGGCGGGGGATTCGATGACGACCCCGAACCGGCACTCTTTCTCGACCCGGCGAAGCAGCTCAAGCTTGTCCCGGATCTCCCCCAGCGCGTCGCGTCCGTACGCTCGCGAGGTCCCGTCCATCGATCAAGGCTATCGCCGTACCCTGGTCGCCGCCGGAGGGGGAAGCGTGGTCGATTCGGATACCGGGCGGGGGCGCCTGCTGACCGGCCTGTGCATCGGGCTCGGGCTGCTCCTGGCCCTCGAAATGTGCGCTTGGCTGCTCTACGCCTTCATGGTCGGAACCGAACACGAGGGCTACAACACGAACACCGCCTCCGCACTGACCGGGCCGTTCCTGGGCCCGTCCACCGTCAACGGCTACGGCGTCCCGTCGCGTGGCCGCGATGTCTCGGAACGGGTCGCCGTCGTCATGGCCGGTGTCGACTTCTGCGCCGTGTTCGGTCTCGCCGTCCGCTCTGTCTCCCTGCGGTCGCGCGCGTTCACGACGATGGCTGTCGCCCACACATTGCTGCTGCTGTGGGCCCTCTTCCTCAGCGTGTTCGATCACGGGTACATCGCGTTTGTGCCGTGGCACGCGCTCATCGTGGGTTATTGCGCCGCGATCCGCCGGGTCGGTCCTGTCACGGATCCGCGTTCTCCGACTGCCGTGGGCCCGAACCCACGGCCCTGAGCCGCCACCTCGGACCGCGGCCGCCCCCACGACCGATGAGTTCTGCCTCCCCGCGTCGTCTGCACTTGCAGAAACATCCGAAGACGGGAGCGTGCACACCGTGGACCAGGAGACAGTAAGCGCCACACTGACGATCGCCGTACCCGCCGCGAAGGTGTTCGCGGTGCTTGCGGACCCGACGGCCCATTCTGCGATCGACGGCACCGGCTGGGTCCAGGAACCCGTCGACCGGGCCCCGCTGACCGGGGTCGGCCAGATCTTCCGGATGAGCATGCACCACGCGAAGCATCCCAGCGGTGACTACCAGACGGTCAACAAGGTCGCGGTACTCGACCCGCCACGCGCCATCGGCTGGCTGACCGGCGGACAAAAGGACGACGGCGAACCCGAATTCGGCGGCTGGATCTGGCGCTACGACCTCACCCCGCTCGGTCCGTCCGAGACCGAGGTCACGCTCACCTACGACTGGTCGGCGGTCCCGCAGCACATCCGCGACCGCGGAATCCGCTTCCCACCGTTCGGCCCGGACCACCTCACCAACTCACTCCACCACCTGTCCGAGCTCGCCTCCGGCGGGTGATGCCGACGACAGGTGTCAGCCAAGGATGTACGACTCGTCTCCGAAGTCGGCGACGATCTTCAGCTTCCCTCCCAGGGCCTTGACGTAGGCCGCGAGCGTCTCGACTTCGCTGCGTTCAAGTTGACCCTTCTCGATGCGCGACACCCGCGCCTGGCTGACCCCCATCGCCTTCGCAACTTGAACTTGGGTGGTGTGCTGGCGCTTGCGCACTTCGGCGAGGCGGTGCGCGCGAGAAGCCGCGACCATCGCTTCGGCTCCCTGCGCGATCTCGCCTTTCTCCTGCGGAGTGAAATCGAACTCCTTGGCCAACGCTTCCCAGGAGACAGCCTCAGGGTCTCGCGGGTGGTCGATGCTCATCGTCGCCCTCCTTCAATGCGCTTCAGGTGGTCCGCGTAAGCCTGCTCAGCCTGCGCAACAGCCGTTCGCGATACCAGCCGGACCATTTCCCCGCCTTGTCACCACCGACCAGGATCACCGCCTGGCGCGTGGGATCGAACACGAAAAGCAGTCGGACTTCGCTTGTGCCGGTGGACCCGGGCCGCAACTCCTTGAGGTTGGGCAGAACCGATCCTTTGAGGGTGTCGACCAACGGTCGCCCGAGCGCCGGCCCCTCTCGTTGCAGCGCCGTGATCGCCTTGCTGATCTGAATCAGCGTGGCGCGATCGGTGCTCCGTAATTGGTGCAGCCAGGACAATGCCGGCTCCACAACGACAATCGCCCAAGACATGCGATACGTGTCCTTCACCAGAGCCAATAACGCACAAAGCATACACCTCAGCTGTTATATTCGGCACCGCCCTCTTCGCCTGTCCGCAAGCCCGGACCGATGCCGAAACGGCTTTCTGGCGGCGGAAACGGATAACGCTCTGCTTCTGCACCACGTGGGCACGCTCCTCCATCTGTGGCTGGAGGCGCCCGCGGTGGACGAGTTGCCGAGGCGTGGAGTGGAGGGCTTCTCGCCCGGGTGACGGCCGCGCCCCCTGACTCGGGGCCCGGCCGCGCTGTCGGACCTGATCGCCGCCCTAACCGATCCCGACCCGGACGCGCGTCCGACTCCCGCCCAGGCTCGACGGATGCTGCACGCTGCGGTGTGAACCACTCCGACGTTCCAACGAGAGACGAACGCGTATGTTTATGCGTCTTTCACCTATGGGAACGTCCATCGCGGCGCAGTTGAATCGAAGCCATGACGGACCTCTCCCGCAGCAACGCAGCCTCCCGACGTGACCCTCTCGCCGCTCTCCTGGTCGCGTCCGTCGTCCTCAGCGGCCTGATCGCGGGCGTGTACTACTGCTTCGCGTGCGCCGTCATCCCCGCGCTCGGTGGCGTGGACGACCGCGTGTTCATCGATGTCATGCAACGGGTCAACGTGAAGATCGAAAACCCGGTGTTCTTCCTGAGCTTCTTCGGCGCCTTCGTGGTCCCGGTCGCCGCCGCGCTGGTCCAGCGCCGCCGGGGCGGAGGCGCTGTCCTGCGGTGGATCGTCGCGGGGGTTGTTCTCCACGCGTTGAGCGCGGCGGTCACGATCGTTTTCAACATCCCCCTCAACAACGAGTTGAGCGATGCGGGCTCACCGGCCGCGATAGCTGATCCGCGGGCCGTACGCGGCGACTTCGAGGACCCGTGGGTGGCGTGGAACATCGTCCGCACGTTGCTGTCCACAGCGGCGATCGCGGCGTTGGGCCACGCGATGCTGCTTCGCGGTCGTATGGCGAGTCGTCCGGCTTCGACGACGGAGCGGTGAGGTGGCAGCCGCGCGGGGACCCGTTGCTCACGCGGGAACAGGCTCCTGGTCCGCGCATTCGAACGGCGGGTAGCTCTCCTCGCCCATGCGCTCGGCCGCGTCCAGGTACCCGGCGAGGGCGCTGCGGGATCGGGCGAGTTCGGCCATCTGATCGTCCAGGCGCCGGAGTCGGGACCGTATGGCGGCCAGCAGCTCCGGACAGCCGGGCAGCTGCGGGGCTTCCCCGACCGCGCAGGGAAGCAGATACGCGATGTCCTCGGAGGACAGGCCGGCACCGAGCAGGTGCCGAATCTGCTTGACCCGCAGCACGGCGCTTTCGTCGTACTCGCGGTAGCCGTTCGCGGCGCGGTCCGCCTCCAGCAGGCCCTGGGCCTCGTAGTAGCGCAACTGATGGGCGTTGACGCCCGTCCGACGACTCAGTTCGCCGATCCGCATCGCAACCTCGCTTGACCTTCACACCGGTATCAAGGTTGACGATGCTGCCATGGACAGCAAAACCGATACACCCGTGACAGTCATCGGCCTCGGACTGATGGGCCGGGCACTCGCCGACGCGTTCCTGAAGGCCGGGCATCCCACGACTGTGTGGAACCGTACGGCCGCCAAAGCCGACGCGCTGGTGGCCGCAGGCGCGCGGCACGCACCCACGGTCGCCGACGCGGTCAAGGCCGGCCCCCTCGTCGTCGTCTGCGTCACCGACTACCCGGCCGTGTACGAACTGCTCGGCGCGAGCGACGTCGACCTGGACGGCACGACGCTGATCAACCTCACCTCGGGCAGCTCGGCCCAGGCCCGGGAAGCCGCGCGCTGGGCCGAGCAGCGCGGCGCCCGTTACCTGGACGGTGCCATCATGGCCGTCCCACCGGCGATCGGGACCGCCGAGGCGGTGATTCTGCACAGTGGGCCGCAGCACGTCTTCCAGGAGCACGAGCCGACGCTCGGCGCGCTCGGCACGATCACCCACCTGGGAGGGGACCCCGGGCTGGCGGCCCTCTACGACGTCGCGGGCCTGGCCATGATGTGGAGCGTCCTCAACGCGTGGCTCCAGGGCACCGCCCTTCTCGGGACGGCCGGTGTCGACGCCGCGACGTACGCGCCTTTCGCGCAGCGGATCGCCACCGGTGTCGCCGAATGGCTGCCCGGCTACGCCCGCCAGGTCGACGACGGCTCCTTCCCCGCCGAGGTCTCGGCCCTGGAGACGGACGCGCGGGCGATGACACACCTGATCGAGGAGAGCGAGGCCGTGGGGGTCAACGCCGAACTGCCGATGCTCTTCAAGGCTATGGCCGACCGGGCGATCGCCGCCGGACACGGAAAAGAGCAATACCCCGTACTGATCGAAGAGTTCACCAAACCGCGCGAAAACTGACCGACGTCGACGCCGGTATCGGCACGCGTACCGGCCCGTCGAACGCGGCCGGGCGGGCACCGGAACCCCGGTGCC